>CAZVHQ010000033.1:0-44113 GCA_964627225.1 uncultured Mesoterricola sp. | reverse complement strand
ACCCGCAACTGCGCACCTTCTTCCTGGGCGGCGGCCTGCGCTGGAAGGATGAGGATCTGAAGAAACTGGTGGGCCTCGCTAGCGTGGGCAAATAACCGTATGATATCCGCCTGGCCATCACGGCCCGCATGGACCCCATGAACCTTGCCACCCTTCCCGCCGAGAACTACCGGCTGTTCCTTCTGGTGCGCCGGGGCGTGCCGCTGCTGGGCGCGCTGCTGCTGGTGATCCTGGCTGCCGTCGAGCCGACCGGCCGGGGCTGGTACCTGCTGGGGGCCGTGGCGCTCCTGGCCGAAGTGCGGCCCACCTTCTTCAGCGGCAAGTCCTACCTGCAGCTGCGGACGCCGATCCTGCGCTGGGACGGCGCATGGGCCCGGGCCCTGCGGCCCCTGGCCCGGCGCCTCAAGCTCGAGGATGCCTGGCTCCTGTCCTTCTGCGCCTGGAACAACCACCGGGTGGTCCAGGTGTTCCAGCGCGGCAAGGCCAGGCGCGCCCTGGTGCTGCTGCCGCACTGCATCCAGATGGCCCGGTGCAAGGCCGACATCCTGCAGGACCTGGGCAAGTGCTACGAGTGCGGCCTGTGTTCCGTGGGCGAGCTGCTGCCGCTGCAGCTGGAGCACGGCTGGGCGACCCGCATCACCAACCGCAGCCACAAGGCCTACCGGGAAGCCAGGGATTACCGGCCGGATCTCATCGTCGCCGTGAGCTGCGCCGACCGCCTGCTCAAGGGCCTCACCCGGCTGCCGGAGATCCCGGTCTACGCGATCCCCCTGGCGCTGCCCCACGGCATGTGCGTGGACACCGGCTTCAACGTGCCGCACCTGATGGCCGCCATGAACATCCTGGTGGAAGCCAGGGGCCGGGAGGAAACCTCGGACCGGGTCGTGCCCCTGCGACGGGAAGGGATCGCCTAGTGTACGCGACGCGCCGGGCCTGCGAACGCTGCCTGGGCCCCGAACTGACGGCCTACCTGCTGCACCTGCGCCCCATGGAATGGCCGATCATGACCGCCCACTTCCTGCTGGGCGCGCTGTTGGCGGTGGGCTTGCGCTTGCCGCCCGGGGCGGCCTGGCTGGCCTGGTTCGTCTACATCGTCCTGCTCAACGGCGGCACCCTCGCCCTCAACAGTGCCTTCGACCAGGACGAAGGCGACATCGGCTACCTGCGCCAGCCACCCAAACCGCCCCGGCACCTGGCCGCGGTCTCCGGGCTGATGCTGGCGGCCGCGCTGGTGCTGGGCTTCCTGCTGCCGCCGCTGTTCGCCTGGAGCAACGCGGCCTGCGTGGTCATGGCCGTGCTCTATTCGGTGCCGCCGGTGCGGCTCAAGGCCCGGGCCGGCTGGGACCTGCTGATCAACTGCCTGGGCTTCGGCCTGCTCACCCCGCTGGCCGGCTGGGGGCTCACCGGCCTGCCCCTGGCGCCCTGGATGCGCTGGGTGGGGCTGGGCTTCGGCTTCCTGTTCGGCGCGCTGTACCCGCCCACCCAGATCTACCAGACCGGCGAGGACCGGGCCCGGGGCGACCGCACCCTGGTCATCGTCCTGGGCGAGGGTCCGAGCCTGGCCGGCGCGGCCGGCCTGGCCCTGGCGGCCCATCTGTGTTTCGGCTGGGCCGCGTGGCTGCACGGCCGGGAGCCCCTGCCCCTGCTGATCTCCCTGGCGGCCTGGCTGGCCGTGCTGCTGCCCTGGTGGGCCCGCTGGCGCCGCTGGAGCCCTGCCCAGCACCAGGCCGGGATGTACCGGGCCCTGGGCGCCTGGGCCGTCACCGACGTCAGCCTGCTGGCCCTGTTCTGGCCCCGCGCATGCTGACCCCCGGCCTGCCCCCGCCCTTCCCGCTCACCTGGGGCTTTTCCACCCGGGACGATCCGGATTCCAGCCTGCCGCCCGTGCGCCTGCACCAGGTGCACGGCTGCGCGGTGGTGCGGGCGGAGGACCGGGTGCAGGATGCCGACGGCCTGTGGACCCAGACCCCGGGCCAGGCCATCGGCGTGCAGGTGGCCGACTGCGTGCCGGTGCTGCTGGCCGGCCCGCTCCACGGCCAGCCCTGGGCTGCCGCCCTGCACGCCGGCTGGCGCGGCACCGTGGGGGGCATCCTGCGCCGGGGCGTCAACCTGTTCGCCGAGCTGGGCGGCCGCCCGGAGGACCTGGTCTGGGCCCTGGGCCCGGCCATCCTGGAATGCCACTTCGAGGTGGGCGAGGAGGTCGTGGCGGCGGCCCGGCAGGATCCCGCCTTTTGCGAGGCCTTGGCCCGGCCCGGCCCCAGGGGCCGGCCGCACTTGGACCTGCACGGCCTGCTCCGGGCCCAGGCGCTGGCGCTGGGCCTGGACCCGGCCAAGGACGGCTCGGTGCCCCTGTGCACCACCTGTCACCCGGAGCAGCTGCACTCCTACCGCTGCGGCGACCGGCATGGGCGGCAGTGGGGATGGATCCGGATCAGCTAGGGAACCTGCACTGCGGCCATCTGCTCACCCCCCAGGTAGGCATGGCGGATGCGCGGGTCGCCGGCCAGTTCCCTGGCCCCGCCTTCCAGGACGAGGTGGCCGTTCTGGAGCACGTAGGCGCGGTCGGCGATGCCCAGGGCCTGGTGCGCGTTCTGCTCCACCATGAAGATGCTCGTGCCCTGGCGCTGGAGGGTCTGGATCAATTCCAGCACCCGCTCGACCCACAGCGGCGACAGGCCCATGGTGGGCTCGTCCATGCAGACCAGCTTGGGGTTGCCCATGAGCGCCCGGGCCATGGCCAGCATCTGCTGCTCCCCGCCGGAGAGGGTGCCGCCGGCCTGGCCCAGCCGTTCCCGCAGCCGCGGGAACAGCTCCAGCACACGTTCCCGGTCCTGCTTTACCCGCTTCCGGTCGTCGCGCACATGGGCCCCCATCAGGAGGTTCTCGTCTACGGTCATGGCGGAAAAGATCCGCCGCGCCTCCGGGACGCTGGCGATGCCCAGGCCGATGCGGCGGTGGGTGGGAATCCGGTGCAGGGACCGGCCGCGCCACGACACTTCGCCCGAGGCGGGCTGCAGCAGGCCGAGGATGATCTTCATGGTGGTGGACTTGCCCGAGGCGTTGCCGCCCAGCAGGCAGACGATCTCCCCCTCGTCCACCCGCAGGCTCAGCTTGAAGTGGACCTGCACCGGGCCGTAGAAGGTATCAATGGCGTTCAGGGTCAGCAGGTTCGTGGTCATGGGGCAGCTCCTCGAGGTTGGCGTGGTTCGGCCCGAGATAGGCCTCGATCACCCTGGGATCCAGCTGGATGCGCCCGGGCAGGTCCTCGGCGATCTTGCGGCCGTCGTCCATGACGATCACCGAATCGGACAGCTGCATGATCAGCGGCAGCTTGTGCTCGATGATCACCATGGTCAGGCCGCCCCGCTTGAGGGCTCTCAGGAAGTCGATCATCTCCAAGGTCTCGGCCGGATTCATGCCCGCCGTGGGCTCGTCCAGGAGCAGGACCCTGGGATGGGCCGCCAGGGCCCGGGCGATCTCGATCCGCCGGCGGTTGGCATAGGAGAAGCTGTAGGCCGGGCGCTGCAGGTGGGGGGCGAGGCGCTCGCCGAAAGGTTCCACCAGGGTCCGGGCTTCCAGGCGCAGCCGGGCCTCCTCGGCCCGGAACGGCCCGAACGGGAACAGGGCCTCGGCCAGTTCCACCAGCACCCCGCAAAGGCCGGCCCGGCCGGCCAGGCGCCGGCCATGGGCGCCCAGCAGCAGGTTGTCCTCGGCGCTGAGGTTGGCGAAGGTGCGGCCATGCTGGAAGCTGCGGATCAGGCCCAGGCCGGCCCGCCGTTCCGGGCCGAAGCGGCTGATGTCCCGGCCATGGAGCGAAACCCTGCCCTGCTGGGCCCGGATGGTCCCGGCCAACAGGTTGAACAGGGTGGTCTTGCCGGCCCCGTTCGGGCCGATGATGGCGACCGTCTGGCCCTCGCGCACCTGCAGATCCATGTCCTGCACCGCCTGCACGCCGCCGAAGTGGTGGCAGAGCTGTCGTCCTTCCAGAGCGATCATCGCGGCTCCTATCGGCTGCCCAGCACACCCTGGGGCCGGACCCGCAGGACCACCAGCAGGATGAGGCCGTAGGCGAGCCAGCGGTACTGGGCGGCGCAGCGCAGCAGCTCGGGCAGGCCCGAGAGGGTGACGGCGCCGAACACGGCGCCCCAGATGTTGCCCAGCCCGCCCAGGATCACCATGGTCAGGCCGGCAACCGAGACGTTGGCGCCGAAGGTGTCGTAGCTGATGTAGGTGTAGAGGTGGGCCGTGAGGGCGCCGGCGAGGCCGGCGAAGAACGCGCTGGTGGCGAAGGCGGCCATGCGGTAGCGCAGCGGCCGGATGCCCAGCGCCTGGGCCGCCGTCTCGTCCTCGCGCAGGCCGCGCACGGTGCGGCCCAGGGGGGAACCCATGACCGCCGCCACCGTCAGGCCGCCGGCGGCCAGCACGGCCAGGCTCAGCCAGTAGAACCCGGCGGCGGTCTGGATGTCCCGGCCGAACAGCCGCGGCGCGGGGATGCCGCCCAGGCCCATGGCCCCCTGGGTCAGGGAGTCGGCGTTGAGGATGAACTGGTTGACGATCTCGCCGATGCCCAGGGTGGCGATGGCGATGTAGTGGCCTTTCAGGCGCAGGGCCGGCAGCGCCAGCAGGCTGCCCAGCGCCGAGGTGAGGCAGCCGGCCGCGAGCAGGGCCACCGGAAAGCTGAAGCCGGCCTTGAGGGTGAGCAGGCCGGAGGCATAGGCGCCGATGGCCAGCAGCCCGGCATGGCCCAGGGACATGATGCCGGCGGTGCCGGCCACCAGGGTCAGGCTCACCGCGAACAGGGCCGAGATCCAGGCGCTGGTGAGCACCTGCAGCAGGTAGGGGTCGTGCACCGCCAGGGGCAGCAGCGCCGCGCCGGCGGCCAGGCCGAGCCCCAGCTGCCAGGGCACCCGCACCGCCCTGGCCTGGGGCAGGAAACTGCCGGTGAGCACTTCCTGCGCCGTCTGCCGGCCCTTGGCGAACAGCCCGTTCGGCCGCAGGAACAGCGCCACCAGCAGGAAGGAGAACGCGATCAGGTTGCGGGCCGAGGCCCCGAAGATCGCCACGCCGAAGCTCTCGCCCAGCCCCAGCACCAGCCCCCCCGCCATGGCCGCGGGAATGCTGCCCAGCCCGCCCAGCACGCAGGCGGTGAAGCCCTTGAGCCCGGCCTGGAAGCCCATGGAGGGCGAGATCTGGTTGTAGTAGAGCCCGATCAGCACCCCCGCCAGGGCCCCCAGGGCCGAAGCCAGGGCGAAGGCGGTGGCGTTCACCCGGTCGACCCGCACTCCCATCTGCTGGGCCGCTTCGGGGTCCAGGGCCGCGGCGCGGAGCGCCCGGCCGGTCTTGGAATACTTCAGCAGGAAATAGAGCGAGCCGGCGCAGGTGAGCGAGACGCCGAGGATCAGCAGGTCCAGGAAGCCCAGCGACACGCCGCCGAGATTGAAGCGGAACGGCGGAACCGCGGGGGGGAATGATCTTGGATTGGGGGTGAAGCAGATCTCCGCCAGGCTGTCCAGGATCATCCCCGCCCCCAGGGTCGCCAGCAGCGGGGCGATCCGCGCCGATTGCCGGAACGGCCGCACCGCGAACCGCTCCAGCACGACGCCCAGCCCGGCCCCGGCCAGGGCCGACAGGGGCAGGGCCAGCCACAGCGGCGCGCCCAGGCGGGCAATGAGCATCCAGCCGACGTAGGCCCCGATCATGTAGACCGAGCCATGGGCGAAATTGAGCAGCTGGGCGACCCCGAAGATCAGGGCGAGCCCCGCGGCCATGAGGGCATAGATGTTCCCCAGGACCAGACCATTCACCGCCTGGTCCAGCCAGAGGGAGGTATTCATGCCCATGGCCCCGCTCCTCGTTCAGGCTTCAATTCACGGCGTCGCGGAAGGCCCGGATGTTGGCCGCTGGCACCGACGGGTCCAGGCAGCACCCGGGCGCCAGCAGGAACCGGTCCCGGCCGCCCAGGGCCAGGGCGCGCAGGGTCGCCGCCCGCACCTGCTCCGGGGTGCCGTGCTGGAGCACGCCGAGCTCGTCGATCCCGCCGATGAGCGCCAGGGAGGAACTGGCCCTTGCAGCGGCCAGGTCGGGATTGCCCTGGCCCACGGACGCCCAGTTCAGCGCCCGCACCGGATAGTCCTGGATGGCCTTCCAGTAGGTGTTGGAGCCGCAGGAATGCAGGATGTTGAACCCGGCCCCGGCCACGGCGTTCAGCACCTTGAAATCGTAGGGCTTGCCGAAGGTCTCGAACTCGGCTTCGGTGAACCCGCCCTGGCGCGCCAATCGGGTGATGGCGAAGAAGATCCCGTCCGCGCCCGCCTCGACGCTGGCCACGGCCAGGTCCGCCAGGGAATCGGCGATGACCCCCAGGGCGTGGTGGGCCGCCGCCGGCTGGGTGCGGATGAGCTTCAGCAGGGCTTCGGCATGGCTCCGGGAGGCGGCTTCCTGGGAGTGGTCGGTGGGCCGCCCGGCCAGGTAGGCCAGCACCGAGGCCGGGGAGAACACGGTCTGGACGAAGGGAGCGCCGCCGATGCCGCGCTTGATGGTGCGCAGCAGGTCCAGGTGCGCCGCCCAGACCGGGTGGCCGGTGCGGGCTGGCGGCAGCCGGCTCCAGTCGATCGGATCGCTGGGATTGGCCACGAACCTGGGCAGGACGCCGCGGTAATCCTGGAAATCGAATTCCGAGCCCCAGGCTTCGGCGAACAGGGTGGCCCTGGGGTTGACCTTGAGCCAGTCCCAGTCGTATTTCCGGAAGAAGGCCAGGCTGGCCTCGGCCAGAAGCTCCGGGCGGGTCTCCGCCGGGATCAGGTGTCCCCAGGCCGCCACCGGCACCCGGTCCAGCTCCTGGCCGGCCAGGGCCGCCGCCACGCGTTGGCGCTTGCTGAGTGATCGGCTCATCTCTTTTTCCCTTCCCATACCGCGAACTTGCCGTTCTTGACCACCAGCCGGGCGCCCAGGAAGTCGTCCACCCGCCGGTTGGAGGCATTGAAGGTGACCTTGCCGTAGATGACGCTGGGCACGTTCCTGACCTTGGCGAAGGCGTCCCGCACCGCGGCGCGGTCGGTGCCGCCCAGGGCGATCACCGCCGCCGCCAGCTTGAACGAGTCGTAGGCCTGGACCGCGAAATAGTCCAGCTCCTCGTGGTACTTGGCCCGCCATTTCCGGGCGAAGACCTGCACTTCCGGCCGCGGGTCCTCGGGGCTGAAGTCGCCGGCGATGTAGACCCCCTCGGTGGCCGGCCCGCCCAGCTTGGGGAAGTCGGCGGTGGCCTGGGACCCGTTGGCGACGATGGGCAGCTGGATGCCCTGGCCCCGGATCTGCTGCACCAGCAGGGACGCATCGTTCACGTAGGAGACCAGCACGATGCCGTCGATGCCGCCGGCCTTGGCCTTGGTGATGATGGTCTTGAAATCCTTCTCGTCGGGCAGGTAGGTCTCCCGGTCCACGACCTGCACTCCGAACCGGGCCAGGGCCGCCACGGTCAGGTCGCCGGTGATCTTGCCCCAGTCGGAATTGAGCTGGAACACCGCCACCCGCTTCAGGCCCAGGTCGCGAACGTAGGCCGCGTGGGCCGGAGCCTCGTTGGCCTGGGAGGGGGAGTTGGACCAGATGAAGTCGCCGCCGTTGGTGAACAGGGGGTTGGAGTTGTTGAACCCGAACTGGACCAGGCCGGCCCGCTGGTAGAGCGCGCTGGCCGCCATGGACGAGGTGGAGCTGAAGTCGCCGGTGGCCAGCACGATCCGGCGATCGGCGATGTACTTCTGGGCGGTGGCCACGGTCTGCTTGGGATCGTTCTGGGTGTCGGTGAACACGTACTGCAAGGGCCGGCCCTTGACCCCGCCGGCGGCGTTGACCTCTTCGACGGCCAGGTCGAAGCCCTTCTTCCAGGCCAGGCCGTACTGGGCCTGGGGCCCGGTCAGCGGGCCGCTCACCCCGATCAGGATCGGGTCCTTGGTCTGGGCCGGAAGCCCGGTGACCGGCAGAAGGCCCAGCAGGGCCAGGATGGCGAAGGGACGGGGGTTCATGGCAAGCCTCCTTGGTTGGTTGAGGGGATGGGCGGAAACACCAAGGCCGGAGCGATCGGTTCTGCGATCGGTCCGGCCTTGGGAATGGACGGGGGGGAAGGTGTCGCAGGACCTAGGTGGGTGCACCCGGACAGCAACAGGTCATGACCTGGGTCATTCCTGTCGGTGTGTGGGTCCTGGCCATGAATCATTCCCTTCGATTAAATTTACCTGGAAAGTAATAAATTGTTTTCCACAAACCATTGGACACCCTACCGGGCTCATGGTCAATTAAAAATATTGTATTCTTACTGAAATACTAATTTGATTCACCAGATCAGCACGCTCACCAGGGCGATCAGCACCGAGGCGTACACCAGCGTCCCCAGATGCCTGGAAAAGCCCTTGAGCCAGTCCCACAGCAGGATGGCCCCGAAGGTCAGGCCGCCCACCAGGAGCACGCACAGCGCGCCTTGGCCCACCGACAGGGCGTGGAACCGGCCCGCGTCGAGGCCCGGGGTCCAGGGCGTGCCGAAGATCAGCGAGAGGTGGCCCACGTAGGCGAACAGCGATCTCCGCCCCAGGGGCGCGCAGGCGGCGGTGAACCCGGGCCGGCATTCGGCGAGCCAGGCCAGCGCGCCGAACACCAGGAGCGCGAAACCCAGCCGGCAGCTGGTATAGGCGTAGCCGCCCCGCCACACCTGCTCGGCCGGAAGCAGCGCCACCGGAACGTGCCGGGCCACCAGGGAAAACAGCAGGACCACCGCGCCAGCGGCCAGGCAGGCGAGGCGGAAGATCCGGGCCCGGCCCTGGGCCGGGCTTTCCAGCAGCAGGGCGCCCAGCGGCACGCCCAGGAACATGTAGGCGCTGGTGGGGATCAGCGGGAACAGCGACCCCTGGTCATAGGAGAGGTAGTCCGCCAGGCCTTCCGGCAGCAGGTGGAACCAGTCCACCTTGGCCGCCAGGGGCGCCGCCAGCAGGATCAGGCAGCCGATGGCCAGGCTCCAGGCGGCATAGCGCCGCACCGTGCGGGTGCAGCAGAGCAGGAAGGTGATCAGCAGCAGGGTGACGCCGTTGGCCTGGAGGATGTTCACATGCAGGAAGCCGCGCCAGACTTCCGGCGACACCCAGCGCAGATCGGCGAGCCGCCCGGCCGGGAACACCAGCAGGTAGCCGAGGCCGATCACCATGAAACCGGTGCGGACCCGGCGCCTGACCAGGGCCCTGGCAAGCCGTCCGCTCGCGTCGTAGCGGATCCCCAGCACCGTCGCCGCCCCGGAGACCATCATGAACATGGGCGCGGTGAGCCCGCGCAGGTGCACCCAGAGCTGCCAATGGAAGGCGCTCAGGTCCATGCGGGCCGGGTCCACCAGCGCGTCCAGGGTGTGGCCTTGCACCATCAGGAGGATGGCCGCCAGCCGGAGGAAGTCCAGCACATGGATCCGTCCCTGGGAGGCGCCAGGCTCTTTGTACGGATGGGGCATGGGGGTCCGGACAAAACGGGGGTGGTGAACAAGGATCGGGGAAGGACATCCTCCCCTCAATGACCCCTTGGACCCGGGAAACCGCCCTGCGTTGAATCCCCGCCGGGAATTTCTTAAACCCCGGCCGCCACGGCGCTGGCGCCCGCCAGGGCCTTGCGGATTTCCCGCAGGTTGTATGGTTTTTTCAGGATCCAGACCAGCGGCAGGCTGGTCACCAGGTTCTCGGTGAAGGCGTCCACGAACCCGGTGGCCAGGACCACCGGCAGATCCGGGCGGATTTCCCGGAGCCGGGCCAGGGTTTCGGTGCCGGTGAGCCCGGGCATGTTGTGGTCCAGCACCACCAGATCGACCTGCAGCCCGGCCCGCAGGTGCGCCAGGGCCTGGCGGCCCAGCGCGGCGGTCTCCACCACCCGGTGGCCCAGGGACTCCAGCAGGGGCGGCATGGTCTCGAGGATCACCGGGTCGTCGTCCACCAGGAGGATGCGCAGGCAATCCCCGCGTTCCACTCGATCGAACGCCCGTTCGGATATCGGCTCATCCGTCCGGTCGCTCTGAAAGCTCGGCAGCAGGATCACGATGGTGGTGCCCTGGCCCGGGGCGCTGCGGATCTCCATGGAGCCGCCGTGGGCCTTCACCGTGCCGCCGGCCCGCGCCAGGCCCAGGCCGGTGCCCCGGCCCACGGGCTTGGTGGTGAAGAACGGTTCGGTCGCCCGGGCCTGGACTTCGGCCGTCATGCCCTGGCCGGTGTCGGCGACCGTCAGCTCCAGCCTGCCGCTGGTGTGGACCCGGGTGCGCAGGGTCAGGGTGCCGCCTTCGGGCATGGCATCCAGGGCGTTGACCGCCAGGTTCATGACGGTGCTGCCCAGGGCCGAAGGGTCGCCCAGCAGCAGCGGCAGGAATGGATCCAGGTCCATCACCACCTGCACCACACGCAAGGTGGCGTGGTTCAGGAGCTCCACCTCCCTGCGCAGCACTTCGTTGAGGTCGAACAACTGGGGCTCCGCCAGACCCTTGCGCGCGAAGTCGGTGAGGGCCCGCACCAGGTCCCGGCCCCGGACGCCGGCATGGACGATGCTCTCCAGGGAACGGGCCACCGGATCCCCGGGGGGGAACAGGTTCCAGAGCATCTCGGCGGTGCCCAGGATCCCCGCGAGCACGTTGTTCATGTCATGGGCCATGCCGCCGGCGAGGCTGCCCAGGCTTTCCAGCTTCTCCGAGTGCTGGCGCTCCTCCTGCAGGCGCCGGCGCTCGGCTTCGGCCTGCACCCGCTCAGTGATGTCCCGGGTGATGGAGAGGTTGCAGGGTTGCCCGTCGACCTCCATGAGGCAAGAGGAGATCAGCATGGTGAACAGGCTGCCGTCCTTGCGCCGCGCGGGCGCTTCGAAGCCGAGCACCTCGCCGTGCGCCTTCAGGCCGTCGATGAAGCGCTCCCGGTCTTCCCGGTGCGCCCAGATGCCCAGGTCGCCGGGCAGCACCGAGTGCCCCAGCACCTCCTCCCGGGTGTAGCCGAACAGTTTCACGTAGCTCGGGTTGAGATCCAGGCAGACGCCGGAGTCCCGGGCGGTGACGTTGATGGCGTCCGGGCTGGTGTGGAAGATCTTGGCGAACCTCTCTTCCGAGGCCCGCAGCGCCTTCTCCCTGGACCAGGCCATGACCAAAGTCACGAACAGGGCGGCGGATAGAAGGGTGGCGAACACCGCGAGGATGGCGTACGGCGTCATGCGCGGGCACCTGCAGGGTCATTGAACATTGCAATCCACGTCATCTTGTCTTTTGGGCGTTTCCCGATGGTAGCTAGAATGGGAGCTTCATCCAACCATTGAAATCATCTAGAACTCAAGGAGACCCCATGTCCCAGCGCTCCATGGTCACGCTCGACGGCAATGAGGCCGCCGCCTCGGTCGCCCACCGCATCAACGACGTGATCGCCATCTACCCGATCACGCCCTCCTCCAACATGGGCGAGTTCTCCGACGAGTGGACCGCCCAGGGCCGGACCAACATCTGGGGCACGGTGCCGCTGGTGGCCGAAATGCAGTCCGAAGGCGGCGCCGCCGGCGCGGTGCACGGTTCGCTCCAGGCCGGCGCCCTCACCACCACCTTCACCGCCTCCCAGGGCCTGCTGCTGATGATCCCCAATATGGGCAAGATCGCCGGCGAGCTCACCGCCTTCACCATGCACGTGGCCGCCCGGGCCATCGGCCACAACGGCATCTCCATCTTCGGCGACCACTCCGACGTCATGGCCTGCCGCCAGACCGGGTTCGCCATGATGCCGGCCTGCTCGGTCCAGGAAGCCCACGACTTCGCCCTGATCGCCCAGGCCTCCAGCCTGCGCGCCCGGGTGCCGTTCCTGCACTTCTTCGACGGTTTCCGCACCAGCCACGAGGTGGCCAAGATCGAGCGCCTGGGCGACGACGACCTGCGGCACATGATCGACGACCGCCTGGTGGCCGCCCACCGGGGCCGCGCCCTGGCGCCCGAGCGCCCGGTGGTGCGCGGCACCACCCAGAACCCGGACGCCTTCTTCCAGACCCGCGAGGCCTGCACCCCCTTCTACCAGGCCTGCCCCGGGATCGTCCAGGCGGAGATGGACAAGTTCGCCAAGCTCACCGGCCGGCAGTACCGCCTGTTCGAGTACTTCGGCGCGCCGGATGCCGAGCGGGTGATCGTGCTCATGGGTTCCGGCGCCGAGACGGTCCACGAGTACGTGGATTGGGCCATGGCCAGGGGCGAGAAGCTCGGCCTGATCCGGGTCCGGCTGTTCCGGCCGTTCTCCATGCGCCACCTGGCCGAGGCCCTGCCGGCCAGCGTCAAGACCCTGGCGGTGCTGGACCGCACCAAGGAGCCCGGCGCCAGCGCCGACCCGCTTTGCCTGGACGTGGCGATGGCCCTGCAGGAGGCCTGCGCCGAAGGGCTGATCCCGTCGGTGCCGCGCATCGTGCCGGGCCGCTACGGCCTGGCCAGCAAGGAATTCACCCCGGCCCACGTCAAGGCGGTGTTCGACGAGCTGGCCAAGGCCAAGCCCAGGACCCACTTCACCGTGGGCATCAACGACGACGTGGCGCACAGCTCGCTGGCCGTGGACCCGGATTTCGACATCGAGGCGGCGGACGTCAAGCGCGCCATGTTCTTCGGCCTGGGCGCCGACGGCACGGTGGGCGCCAACAAGAACTCCATCAAGATCATCGCCGAGGAGACCGCCAACTACGGCCAGGGCTACTTCGTCTACGACTCCAAGAAGGCCGGCGCCATCACCATCTCGCACCTGCGCTTCGGCCCGCGGCCGATCCACTCCACCTACCTGATCAAGCAGGCCAACTTCGTCGCCTGCCACAACACCTCCTTCCTGGACAAGTACGACATGCTCGCCTCGGCCGGACCGGGCGCCACCTTCCTGCTCAACACCCCGTTCGGCAAGCACGAGGTGTGGGCTTCCCTGCCCCGGGAAGTGCAGCAGGCGATCATCGCCAAGCAGCTGAAGTTCCACGTCATCGACGCCTTCGAGGTGGCCCGGGCCACCGGCATGGGCGTGCGCATCAACACCATCATGCAGACCTGCTTCTTCGCGATATCGGGCGTGCTGCCCCGGGAGGAGGCGATCGCCCAGATCAAGAAGGCCATCAAGAAGACCTACGGCAGGAAGGGCGAGGCCGTGGTGCGCAAGAACTTCCAGGCGGTGGACACCACCCTGGCCAACCTGTTCGAGGTGGCGGTGCCGGCCACGGTGAGCGCCACCCGCACCATGCCGGCGACGGTCTCGGCGGCGGCGCCCGACTTCGTCAAGCAGGTCACCGCCCGGATGATCATGGGCGACGGCGACCGGATCCCGGTCTCGGCCTTCCCCGCCGACGGCACCTGGCCGGTGGCCACCAGCCAGTGGGAGAAGCGCAACATCGCCCTGGACATCCCGGTGTGGAACCCGGATGCCTGCATCCAGTGCAACAAGTGCTCGCTGATCTGCCCGCACGCGGCGATCCGGCCCAAGGTGTACGACGGCAAGCTGCTCGGCCAGGCCCCCGCCACCTTCAAGAGCGTCGAAGCCAAGGGACCCGAGTTCAAGGGCCTGCGCTACTCGCTCCAGGTCGCCCCGGAGGACTGCACCGGCTGCGGCATCTGCGTCGCCGTGTGCCCCGCCAAGGACAAGGCCGCCGCCGGCCGCAAGGCCATCAACCTGGCGCCCCAGCCGCCCCTGCGGGCCGCCGAAGCGGCCAACTACGCCTTCTTCCTCGCCCTGCCCGATCCCGACCGGGCCACCCTGAAGCTCGACGTCAAGGGCAGCCAGTTCATGCGCCCGCTGTTCGAGTACTCCGGATGCTGCGCCGGCTGCGGCGAGACCCCGTACGTCAAGCTGCTCACCCAGCTGTTCGGCGACCGGGCGCTGATCGCCAACGCCACCGGCTGCTCCTCGGTCTACGGCGGCAACCTGCCCACCACCCCCTACTGCACCAACGGCGACGGCCTCGGCCCCGCCTGGAACAACTCCCTGTTCGAGGACAACGCCGAATTCGGCTTCGGCATGCGCCTGGCGCTGGACAACCAGCGGGTCCAGGCGGCCGGCTTGGCGCGCCAGCTGGGCTTCGGCGCCCTGCTGGAGGCCGACCAGGGCAGCGAAGCGGGCCTGATCGCCCAGCGCGCCCGGGTCGCCGAGCTCAAGCGCACCCTGGCCGGCATGGCCAGCCCCGAAGCCCAGCGCCTGCTCACCCTGGCCGACCACCTGGTGAAGCGCAGCGTGTGGATCGTCGGCGGCGACGGCTGGGCCTACGACATCGGCTACGGCGGGCTGGACCACGTCCTGGCCCAGGGCCGCAACGTCAACCTGCTGGTGCTGGACACCGAGGTCTACTCCAACACCGGCGGCCAGGCCTCCAAGGCCACCCCCATGGGCGCCGCCGCCAAGTTCGCCACCGCCGGCAAGACCATGCCCAAGAAGGACCTGGGCATGATCGCCATGGCCTACGGCAACGTCTACGTGGCCCGGGTGGCCATGGGCGCCAAGGATGCCCAGACCGTCAAGGCCTTCCTGGAAGCCGAAAGCTACGACGGCCCGTCGATCATCATCGCCTACAGCCACTGCATCGCCCACGGCTTCGACCTGGTCAAGGGCTGCGACCAGCAGAAGCTGGCGGTGGATTCCGGCTACTGGCCGCTGTACCGCTTCGACCCCCGGCGCGTCACCCTGGGCGAAAGCCCGCTGCAGATGGATTCCCCTGGGCCCAAGGTGGACCTGGGCAGCTACGTGCGCAACGAGACGCGCTACCGCATGGTGGAACAGGCCGACCCGGAGCGCTTCAAGCACCTGCTGGCCGCGGCCCAGCGCGAAGTGGACAACCGCTACGAAGCCCACGCCAACCTGGCCCGGCTGACCCTGCCGGTCCGCACCGTGGCGGAATTGGAGGACAAGTAGCCGCAGGGTGTGGTATAAATATTCATTCCATTCATGGTTGGTGAGCTGAGCTTTCCGTGCAGGTGGAAATTTCCGGATTGCGAGGCTCCCATGCGGGTTATTCGTTTCAAACTTGACCTGGCCGCAGGCTTGGTTCTGCTCCTCGGAGCGGCGGCCTGCAGCCATTCCGGGGGCGCCCTGCCCCCGGCCGGCCTGACCTACGCGACGTCCACGGCGGTCTACACCCAGGGCCAGGCCATCACCGCCGACCTGCCCTCCAGCCTGCAAGGGACCCCGCAGAGCTACAGCGTGGCCCCGGCCCTGCCGGCGGGGCTGGTCCTGTCCCCCACCACCGGCATCATCAGCGGCACGCCCACCACGGTGGCCGCTGCCGCACCCTACCTGGTGACGGCCTCCAACGCGGCAGGGGCCACCACGGCGTCCCTGTCCATCGAGGTGGATGCCGGGGCGCCCGCGGGCCTGGCCTACGGCACCCGCGCGGCCTCCTATGTGCTGGGCGCGCCCATCGCCAACAACCTGCCGAGCAGCACGGGGGGCGCCCCCACGGCCTACAGCGTGGTCCCGCCCCTGCCGGCGGGGCTGAGCCTGGATGCCGCGACCGGCATCATCGGCGGCACCCCCACCGCCGTCACCGCGACGGCCGGCTACCTGGTCACCGCGTCCAATGCCGCCGGCAGCGCGAAGGTCCCCCTGGTGATCACCGTGACCTCCGCGCCGGTGGCTCCGGCCATCACCACGGCGCCGTCCCCGCAGTCGGTGACCGTGGGCGATGCGGTGGCCTTCACGGTCAGCGCCACTGGGACAGCGCCCTTGAGCTACCAGTGGTACCAGGGGACGACGCCGGTCGGAGGCAATGCGCCCTTCTACACCATCGCTTCCGCCCAGCCGGCGGACGCCGGCAGCTACACCGTGACCGTGAGCAATGGCACCGCACCGGCCGCTGCCAGCGGCGTCGCGGCCTTGACGGTGAGCCCGGTGGTGGTGGCACCGGTCATCACCACCTATCCCGCCAGCCAAAGCGTCGTGGTCGGCAATGCCGCCGCGTTCTCGGTGGCGGCCACGGGGTCGTCGCCCTTGAACTACCAGTGGCACCAGGGCGGGGTCAACGTGGGGACGGATTCCGCCAGCTACAGCAGCAATTCCGCCCAGGGCAGCTATCCGGTGACCGTGACCGTGTCGAATGCCGCCGGCAGCGTGACCAGCAACATCGCGACGCTGGCGGTGACCTTGGCGCCGGCGGCTCCGACGATCGCCACGGCCCCGTCGCCGCAGTCGGTGACCGTGGGTGACGCGGTGACCTTCACGGTCACCGCCAATGGGACAGCACCCTTGAGCTACCAGTGGTACCAGGGCACGACGCCCGTGGGGGGCAATGCGCCCTTCTACGCGATCGGTTCCGCCCAGCCCGCCAATGCCGGCACCTACACCGTGACCGTGAGCAATGGCACCGCGCCAGCCGCCACCAGCGGCGCCGCGGCCTTGACGGTGAACCCGGCGGCGGTGGCACCGACCATCAGCACCGCTCCCGGCAGCCAGACGGTGACGGAAGGCCAACCCGCTTCCTTCACCGTCACGGCCACGGGCTCCGCCCCGCTGAGCTACGTCTGGCAGCAGAACGGGATCAACGTGGGAAGCGACGCCTCCACCTACGCCCTCGCCTTGCCCCTGCTCACCGATGCCGGCAGCAGCATCACGGTGACGGTGACCAACGGGGCCGGCAGCGCCACCAGCTCGGCGGCGACCCTGACAGTCAATCCTTTGCTGGTGACGCTCGGCAGCAGCATGCCGCTGAACCTGACCCCCATCGCCGCAGGGACCTTCACGATGGGCTCGCCTGCCAGCGACCCGGACCATATGCCGGGCGAGACGCAACATCAGGTCACCCTCAGCCAGAATTTCTACATGGGCACCTATCCGGTGACGCAGGCCCAGTGGCAGCAGATCATGGGCAGCAACCCCAGCCACTTCTCGACGGCGGGCGGGGGCTCCGGCACCAACGACCTGCAACGCCCGGTGGAGACGGTCAACTACGCCGACATCACCACCGCCGCGACCGGCTTCCTGGCCCTGCTGAACCAGAATGCGGCGGTCACCCCGGCGATTCCCACGGGGTATGGCTTCCGCCTTCCCACCGAAGCGGAGTGGGAGTATGCCTGCCGGGCCGGCACGGCCACGCGCTTCTACTGGGGGGCTTTCCCCGACACGGACACCACGATCAACAGTTACGCCTGGTATTCGAGCAATGACGGCAGCACCTCCGAACCGGTGGGCGGGTTGCTGCCCAATGCCTGGGGCCTCTACGACATGGCCGGGAACGTATTGCAATGGTGCCAGGATTGGTACGGTTCCTACGACACCGGGCCCGACACGGATCCCACAGGTCCGGCCAATGGTCTTGGCATGGTCACCCGGGGCGGGTATTGGTCCCTCGGCAGTTTCTACTGCCGCTCCGCCTACCGCGAGGCCTACAATCCCACCTACCGTGGCGGCGCCGTTGGTTTCCGGGTCGTCCTGGCGCCCACCAATTGACCTCATGCGGCTACCATAGCTGATGGAAATCATCGACCTCACCCACACCCTGACGCCGTCCATGCCGGTCTACCCCGGCACCGAGCCGCCGGTCATCCGCCAGGCCGCCACCGTGGAGCAGGACGGCTTCGCCGAGCAATGGCTCGGCATGTATTCCCATACCGGCACCCACATCGACGCCCCGGCGCACATGCTGCCGGGCGCGCCGACCCTGGACCGGCTGGGCATCGACCGCTTCGTCGGCAGGGGCCGGGTGGTCGACGTCTCGGCCATGGGCGGCAGCGGGATCGGCGTGGCGGCGCTGGCCGGCCTGCAGGACGCCGAGTTCGTGCTGTTCCACACCGGCTGGGCCCAGTACTGGGGCGAGGAGCGCTACTTCGCCGGCTTTCCCGTGCTTGCCCCGGAGGCGGCGCGCTGGCTGGCCCGGCGCGGGCTGAAGGGCATCGGCTTCGACGCGATCTCGGCCGACCCGGTGGGCGCCACCTTCGACAACCACCTGGAACTGTTCCGCTCCGGCCTGGTCCTCATCGAGAACCTGACCGGCCTGGAGCAGCTGATCGGCAAGCCGTTCCTGTTCTCCTGCCTGCCGCTCAAGCTCGAGCAGGGCGACGGCTCGCCGGTGCGGGCCGTGGCGATCCTAAATCCCGATGCATAGGTACTTCAGCTCGAGGTATTCCTCGATGCCGTACTTCGAGCCCTCGCGCCCCAGCCCCGATTCCTTCACCCCGCCGAACGGCGCCACCGCGCTGGAGATCAGCCCGACGTTGAGGCCGACGATGCCGAATTCCAGCGCTTCGGCCACCCGCCAGCTGCGGGCCAGATCCCGGGTGTAGCAGTAGGAGGCGAGCCCGTAGGGGGTGTCGTTGGCCAGGCGGATGGCCTCCTTTTCGGTATAGAAGCGGAACAGCGGCGCCACCGGACCGAAGGTCTCCTCCCGGGCCACCGCCATGTCGGGGGTCACGTCCGCCAGGATGGTCGGCTGGAAGAAGGTGCCGCCCTGCGCATGGCGCCGGCCGCCCAGCACCAGCCGGGCGCCCTTGGCCAGGGCATCGGCGATGTGCGCCTCGACCTTCTGCACCGCCTCCTGGTCGATCAGCGGGCCCTGGTCCACGCCCGGCGTGAAGCCGTCGCCCACCGTGAGCCGGTCCACCGCCAGCGCCAGGCGTTCGGCGAAGGCATCGTAGATCGAATCCTGGACCAGCAGCCGGTTGCTGCAGACGCAGGTCTGGCCGCTGTTGCGGAACTTGGAGGCGATGGCGCCGGCCACCGCCGCGTCCAGGTCGGCGTCCTCGAAGACGATGAACGGGGCGTTCCCGCCCAGTTCCAGCGACACCTTCTTCACCGTGCCGGCGCACTGTTCCAGGAGCTGCTTGCCGATGGCCGTGGAGCCGGTGAAGGTCAGCTTGCGCACGGCGGGGTTGCCGGTCAGCTCCTGGCCGATGGCCGCGGCGGGCCCGGTGACCACGTTGAACACGCCGGCCGGGAGCCCGGCCCGTTCACCCAGGGCGGCCAGGGCCAGGGCCGAGAACGGGGTGGCCGAGGCCGGCTTGAGCACCAGGGTGCAGCCCGCCGCCAGGGCCGGACCGGCCTTGCGGGTGATCATGGCCGACGGGAAGTTCCAGGGGGTGATGCCGGCGACGACGCCGACCGGCTGCTTGAGCACGAGGATGCGCTGGCCGGGCGCGGCCGGGATGGTGTCGCCGTAGATCCGCTTGCCCTCCTCGGCGAACCACTCCAGGAACGAGGCGGCGTAGGCGATCTCGCCCCGGGACTCGGCCAGCGGCTTGCCCTGCTCCGCGGTCATGAGCACGGCGAGGTCCTCCTGGTTGGCCATCACGAGCTCGAACCAGCGGCGCAGGACGGCCGAGCGCTCGGCTGCGCTCCTCCGGCTCCAGGCCGGCAGCGCCGCCGCGGCGGCGGCGACGGCGCGCCGGGTCTCCGCGGCGCCCATCCGCGGCACGGTGCCGAGCACCGCGCCGCCGGAGGGGTTGCGCACCTCCAGGGTCGCGCCGTCGTCGGCCCCGCACCACGCGCCGTCCAGGTAGCAGGCCTGCCGGCAGAGCGAAGCATCCTTGAGCGGAAGCATGGTCACCTCCTGTAGGGTCAGTCCAGGGCGGCGGCGATCGCCTTGCCCATCTCCGTGGTGCTCGCCTTGCCGCCCAGGTCCGGGGTGGTGGGGCCCTCGGCCACCACGCGCTCGATGGCGCGCATGACCGAAGCCGCCGCCGCGGGCTGGCCGAGATGGTCCAGCATCATCGACCCGGCCCAGATCTGGCCGATGGGGTTGGCGATGCCCTTGCCGGCGATGTCCGGCGCGGAGCCGTGCACCGGCTCGAACATGGAGGGATGCAGCCGCTCGGGGTTCAGGTTGGCCGACGGGGCGATGGCGATGGTGCCGGCGCAGGCCGGAGCCAGGTCGGACAGGATGTCGCCGAACAGGTTGGAGCCCACCACCACGTCGAACCACTGCGGGTTGCGCACGAACTGGGCGGTGAGGATGTCGATGTGGAACTGGTCGGTGCGCACCTCGGGGTACTGGGCCGCCATGGCCCTGAAGCGCTCGTCCCAGTAGGGCATGGAGATCGCCAGGCCGTTCGACTTGGTGGCCGAGGTCACGTGCTTGCGGCGCTTCATGGCCTGCTCGAAGGCGTAGCGCAGGATCCGGTCCACCCCCTTGCGGCTGAACACGCTCTCCTGGATCACCACTTCGTCCTCGGTGCCTTCGTGCTCGCGGTGGCCGCGGGTGCCGTATTCGCCCTCGGTGTTTTCCCGGACGATCATCATGTCGATGTCCCCGGGCTTGCGCCCGGCCAGGGGCGAAGCCACGCCGGGCATCAGGATCACCGGACGGATGTTGGCGTACTGATCGAACTCGCGGCGGATCGGGATCAGCAGGCCCCAGAGCGAGACATGGTCGGGCACCCCCGGAAAGCCCACCGCGCCCAGGAACACGGCGTCGAACGGGCGCAGCTGCTCGATCCCGTCCTTGGGCATCATGCTGCCGTGCTTGGCGTAGTATTCGCACGACCAGTCGAAGTGCTTCCAGTCGATGGTGAAGCCGTAGCGCGTGGCCGCCGCGTCCATGACCCGTATGCCTTCGATCATGACTTCCTTGCCGATGCCATCGCCGGGAATGGCGGCGATGCGTAGATGGTTGGACATGAAACCTCCGTGAAGCCCTTTCCAAAGCATAAGCCGACACGGCAGGATGGTGGTTGGGATAATGGTTCCCTGGAGACCTGTCTTGACCGCTGTCCATTTGCGCCTGCCGGAACGACGGCGTGGGCTGATCTATGCCACCACCGCCGCCCTGCTCTGGAGTTCCGGCGGTCTGTTCATCAAGTCCCTGGCCCTCTCCGCCTTCCAGATCAGCGGCAGCCGCTCGCTGGTGGCCGCCCTGGCCATCCTGGCGGTCATGCGCGTGCGCCGGCAGCCCTTCAAGCTGGAACTGGATCCCCTGTCCCTGGCTTGCAGCGTGAGCTACGCCGGGACGCTCATCTGCTTCGTCACCGCCACCAAGCTCACCACCGCGGCGAACGCCATTTTCCTGCAGTACACCGCGCCGATCTTCCTGCTGTTCCTGGAACCGTGGGCGTTCAAGCTGCCCTTTCCGCGCAAGGACCTGTGGGCCGTGGCCGCCTGCATGGCGGGCATGGCCCTGTTCTTCGCCGGCCACCTGGAGCCGGGCGGAGCCCTGGGCAACCTGCTGGGCCTGGCCTCCGGCTTCAGCCTGGCCATGTTCTCGCTGCTGCTGAAATGGAAGCGGGGCCATCAGGACCGAAGCCCCTACGGCGTGGTGGTGCTGGGCAACCTGCTGGTGGCGCTGACCTGCCTGCCCATGGTGCTCCCCCTGCGGCTCACCCCGGGCCAGGCGCTGGCCCTGCTCTACCTGGGCGTCATCCAGCTGGGCATCAGCTGGATGCTGTTCACCGCCGGAATGCGCTACCTTTCCGCCACCGCGGCCATGATCACCTGCATGCTGGAGGCGGTTTTCAACCCGGTGTGGGTCTTCCTCGGCATCGGCGAACGGCCTTCGGCCTTCGCGCTGCTGGGAGGCGCCGTGGTGCTGGGCGTGGTCGCCTGGTACAACCTGAAAAAGGCCGCAGCGCCGCAACCTGTGGATTGACAAAGCGAGCCAATTCAATAACCATCCAGAATAGTCTTAAATATGATTTGCCGGCACCCCACTCCTTTGAGGAGGCCCAATGAACCGCATGATTCCCGCCGCCCTGTCGCTCATTTTCACGTTCGGGATGAATGCGCAGAGCGCGCCTTTGGAAATCCAGGCCAAGTTCGTGAAGGTCCTGCTGTCCTCGTCCGGACAGTTCGGGTTCGCCTGCAATGACGAGGCGCTCAAGAAGAAGCTGGAGGAGATGGGCGTGTCGGTCGGCCCCGGCTTCAAGTTCGCCTGGGGCTCGTCCGAGCCGGAGGTGCGGGCCCTGAAGGCCCAGGGAAGATTCATCATTTGCCCGAACGTGGACTGGCTGAAATCGGGCGGCTGCATCGCCATCGTCGAGGAGGGCGGCAAGCCCCAGCTCTACCTGCACACCGGCAACACCAAGGCCAGCGGCGTGACCATCTCGGACGCCATCATGAAAATCGCCCGGAAGATCTGAATCAGGTTGAATCCCAATAACGATTAATTATTATTGAACAGTCGTTTCGCCCGGATGGGAGGTGGCTGTTGAACCCTGGCTATTTCGCCGACACAGAATATATTGATTATTTCTATGACGGCCTGAGCCCGTGGGCCATGGACTACCTGGCCGCGCTCCAGGGGTTCCCCCGCTCGGATCTGGCCGGCGAATTCCACTACTGCGAGCTGGGGTGCGGCACCGGCCTGAGCCTTTGCATCCACGCCGCAGCCAACCCGGAGGGCCGCTTCTACGGCGTCGACCTCAACCGGGAGCACATCCAGCGGGCGCTGCAGACCGCCCAGGCCGGCCAGCTTGCCAACGTCACCTTCCTGGAGGAGGATTTCACCCGCCTGCTGGAGCGCGATCTGCCCCGGTTCGACGTGATCGCCCTGCACGGGGTGTATTCCTGGGTGAGCCCGGCCATCCGCCGGGAACTCCAGGGCTTCATCGCCCATCGCCTGCAGCCGGGCGGCAAGGTCTACGTCAGCTACAACGCCCTGCCCGGCTGGGCGCAGCAAAGCCCCATCCGGCAGATCATGGCCACCCATGTGGACGGCATGCCCGGCAGCACCCTGGACAAGGTGGCCAAGGGCGTGGCCCACCTGAAGCTGCTCCTGGAAGCCGGCGCGCCCAGCCTGCACAGCTCGCCCCAGGTCAAGGCCCTGGTGGAGCACATCCTGGTGTCGGACCCGCGCTACGTGGCCCACGAATACTTCACCCCCTTCTGGGAGCCCTACTATTTCCAGCAGGTCTGCACCGACATGACCCGGGTGGGCTTGACCTACCTGGGCTGCCTGCCCATGCCCTTGAACTACGGCGGCTTCTGCCTGCCCAAGGAGCTCCAGGGGTTTTTCCAGGGGCTGCCGACCCGGGAGGCGTTCGAAACCCACAAGGACCTGGTGCTGAACACCGTGTTCCGGCGGGACGTCTACTGCCTGCGCCAGCCTCCGCCGGAGCCGGAGCAGCCGCTCGCCAACGTGACCCTGGCATCGGTCAGGGCCAGGGAGGATTTCACGTTCCACTTCGAGGTGAAGGCCAACGCCATCGACCTGGACGGCGTCATCTTCCCCTTGCTGGCCGACCTCCTGGCCGGCAACCGGATGGCCGTGGCCGACGTGCTGCGGCACGAGACCCTGGCCGCCTACCCGCCGGAGGAGATCATCCAGGGCCTGGAATGCCTGGTGGCCGCCGGCCAGCTGCAGCCGGTGCCGCCGGGCCCGGTGCCGCGCGCCTCCGGCCTTTCGGCGCTCAACCGCCATCTGCTGGAGCGGGACCTGGCCACGGCCCGCAGCGTATCCCTGGCGTGCCCGTGGATCGGCACCGGCCTCACCCTGCCCCAGGCGGACGCCCTCATCGTCTACGGCATCCAGGAAGCCGGCCTGGACGGCGCGACCGGCTGGATCGAAGCCTGGGGCCGCGGCCACCAGCTGGAGCTGAAGGGCGCCGATGGCTCCGGGGACCTGGAGCGCCAGGTGCGGGAACGGGCCCGGCATTTGCCGCTGGCTCAGCTGGGGCTCTAATTACTTCTTCAGCACCACCGTGAATGTGCTGCCCTCCCCCGGGGAACTCTCCACCTGGACCGTGCCGCCGTAGAGCGTGGCCAGCCGGCGCAGGATCGACAGGCCCAGGCCGGACCCCAGGATGTTGCGGGTCTTTTCGTTGCGGATCCGGCTGAACTCCCCGAACAGCTTGGCCATCTCCTCGGAGCTCATGCCGATGCCGGTATCGCGCACGACGATGGCGACGGCCTCGCGCCCGTCCTCGACCGTGACGGTCACCGAGCCGTTGTCCAGGTTGTATTTGATGGCGTTGGAAACCAGGTTGTTGAAGATGATCTCCAGCTCTCCCGCATCGGCGTTCAGGATCACCGGGCCCTTGGGGTGGAAGCCCAGGGTCACCCACTTCTCGGCCGCCAGGGCCTGGTGGGTCTCCAGCACCTGGGCTGCCACGGCGCACACGTCCACCGGCGCCAGCTCGCGCTTCTTCTGGCCGGATTCGATCTGGGTCAGGTCCAGCAGGTCCATGATCAGCTTGCGCATGCCGTCCAGCCGGATCATGGAGCGCGCCACCAGGTGGTCGTAGCTCTCCAGGCCATCGCCCAGGGAGCGGTCGCGCAGGATGCGCAGGTTGCCCTCCACCGCGGCCAGCGGCGACTTCAGCTCATGGGCCAGCACCGACAAGAACTCGAAGCGGATCTGCCGGCGCTCTCCGGCCAGCTTGCGGGCCGCGCGCTGGGCCATGGCGTGCTTGCTGGTCTTGTGCACGGAGGCCTTCAGCTCGTCGGGATTGAACGGCTTGGCCAGGAAATCGAAGGCGCCGACCTTGGTGGCCTGGACGGCGGTCTCCAGGCTGGCGTAGGCGGTCATCATCACCACGAGGGTTTCCGACTTGCGCTCGGCCAGGACCTGCAGCACGTCCAGCCCGGACATGCCCGGCAGCTTGTAGTCCAGCAGCAGGATGTCCGGCGGGTCCTCCGCCATCAGCGCCAGGGCCGCCTCGCCGGTCTCCGCCGAGGTGATGCGGAACGACACCTCCGCCTCGATGTCCTCGAACCAGGTGGTGTAGTTGCGCAGGGCGCGCTCCACCGACAGGCGCATGCCCAGTTCGTCGTCCACCACCATGAGATGCAGAATCTCTTTCATCGGACCTCAGACTCCCACCGGCCTGGCCTCGCGGGGCAGTTTCACACGGAACGTGGTGCCGGTCGGCCCGGCCGCCGGGTCCGGGTTGGACTCCACGCTGATCTCCCCGCGGTGCAGCTTGACGATCCCGTAGACCACCGGAAGGCCGAGGCCGGTGCCCTTGCCCATCAGCTTGGTGGTGAAGAACGGCTCGAACAGCTTGTTCAGGTTCTCCTTGGGAATGCCGGTGCCGGTGTCCCGCACGTCCACGGTGAGGGTGTTGGCGTCGGCCCGGGACTGGATCTTCAGGGTGCCGCCTTTGGGCATGGCGTCGAAGGCGTTGCCGGCCAGGTTGACGAACACCTGGATCATCTGGTCGCGGTCCAGCTCTACCCTGGGACTGCCCTCCAGGTGCTCCACCTCCACCGTGATCCCGGGCGGCGTGGCCAGGTTGGCCAGGGACGTGCGGATCACCTCGCGGATATCGTTCTGCTGGAAGGCCACCTTGTTCTGCCGGGCGAAGTCCAGCAGGCCGGAGACGATGCGCTTGCAGCGGTTGGCCTGCTCGACGATCATCTCCAGGTCCGGGCGCAGGGCGGAATCCTTTTGGCACTCGTCCAGCAGCAGGTGGGTGTACATCAGCACCACGCCCAGCGGGTTGTTGATCTCGTGGGCGACCCCCGCCGCCAGCTGGCCCATGCTCGCCAGCCGCTCGGAATGCATCAGGGTCTCCTGGGTGCTCGCCAACTTCTCGTTGGCGTGGGTGAGCTTGCGGATCGCGTGCAGGTTGGTGTCGATGACGAAGGGCAGGCACATCTCGCTTTCGGCGAACCCGTTGCCGATGGCCAGGGCGTGCTCCCGGCAGGTGCGGTAGCCGCAGGCGCCGCAGTTCAGTTCATGGGCCTCGGAGTACTTGCCCATGCGCTTCATGATCGCGGTGAGCACCTGCGGCTCCAGCGGCCGCAGGCGCTGGTCGTCGGGGGTGAAGCGGCGGGTCAGGTCGAGCCCGGCGAAGCCGTCCATCGCGCGCTGCCACTCGGCCCGGTCGAGCTGGGATTCCCGGTAGCGGGCGTAATGGCTGACCCGCTCCCGGCGCTTGAACAGGGTCTCCTCGCTGGACAGCCCGGGGCCCTCGATGCAGCCGTTGCAGGACAACAGCCCCAGCAACCGGGCTTCCATGGTGCCGTTGGCGAACTCCTCCAGCACCGAGGTGAAGCCCTTGATTCCATCGGTGGCCACCACTTCGTTGGCCAGCAGGTCTTCGGTGATGTGGGCCGCCTGCAGCAGGCCCCGGGTCATGGGGAACAGCGTGCCCAGGCCCGGATGCGGCGGATCGAAGTCGGAAGGCACCGCCCGCTCGGGCTTGATGGACCAGCGCAGGAACATGTAGCGCAGTTCCCGGAAGGTGATGGCCACGTCGGGCCCGCCGTCGATGTCCGCACGGCTGGCGGCCTCCACTTTCTTGGCCACGCAGGGGCCGACGAACACCACCTTGAGATCGGGTTCGGCGGAGCGCAGGGCCCGGGCGATGGCCACCATGGGGCTGACGATGGGCGACAGGAAGGGCACCAGCTCGGGCTGGTAGTGCTCCACGTAGGTGACGATGGCCGGGCAGGCGCTGGCGATGAACTGGCTCGTGGGCTGCTCGCACAAGAGCTGGCGGTAGCGCTCCGCCACCAGGTCGGCGCCGAAGGCCACTTCCACCACCTTGACGAAGCCCATCTTGCGCAGCATGCCCACCAGCACCCGGAAATCCAGCTCGTCCTGGAACTCCACCGGGAAGCTGGGCGCGATGCAGACCGCCACCCGCTGGCCGGATTTCAGCAGAGCCTCCACGTCGTACAGGGTGGAAACGATCCGCTTGGCCTTCTGGCTGCAGACCTGGATGCAGTGGCCGCAGGCGATGCAGCGCTCGGGCGCCACCTCCGCCTGGCTCGGGGTGATGCGGATGGCCTTGGCGGGGCAGGTGCGCACGCAGGTATAGCAGATCCGGCAGCGGTTCGGCACCGTCTTGACGAAGCCCAAGGTCGGGCTCGCCGCGGTTGCGGGATCGACCTTGGGTTCCATCATGGTGCAAGCCTCCACCAGATCTTCGGGATCCGGCTATTATGGCATTTTCAGGCCTTGAGCAGGCGCCGCACTTCCTGCTTCAGCTGCTCGGGCCGGACCGGCTTGTCCAGGACCACGTCGGCCTTGACCCACGAGGCCGCGTCGCTGGACTGGGGATTGAAATCCATGCCGGTGGTGGACTTGACCGCGGTAAGCAGGATCACCGGGGTTTCCGGGTAGAGCCGCTTGACGTGGTGGCAGAGCACGAACCCCGAATCCATGTGCTCCATCATCAGGTCCAGCACCGCCAGGTCGGGGATGGTGGTGAGCAGGGCCTCCTCGCCCTCCTTCTGGCCCTGGGCCTGGATCACCTGGTAGCCCTCGGCCGTCAGGGTGATGGCCACTTGTTCCAACATGTCGATATCATCATCGACAACCAGGATCTTCTTTTTTTCTTGCATATGGATCGCCTCCCAGGCCTAGTGCATCACTTCGCGTTGGTGGTATTCCGTATGGAGCAGCTCGTGGCTGAGATGGCCAAGCGGAGCGCCCAGGAACTCCTTGTAGAGCCTCTGGACCTCAATGTTCTTGTGGCTCACCCGCAGGTGGTCCTCCCGGTCGATGGCATACAACGCGGCCATGCGGGCCTTGACCGATTCCATGTTGGCGCCCAGGGGCTGGCCGCCGCCGTTGATGCAGCCGCCGGGGCAGGTCATGACCTCGATGAACTGCAGGTCCTTGCGCCCGCCCTTGATCTCTTCCATCAGCTTGCGCGCCTGGCCGAGGCTGGAAACCACCGCGGCCCCCAGGTCCAGGCCGGCCACCTGGACCCGCAGTTCCTTGCAGCCCTTCATGCCGCGCAGATCCTGGATCCGGTAATCCTTCATCTCTTCGCCGGTGAGCAGGAAGACCGCGCTGCGCAGGGCCGCTTCCATCACCCCGCCGGACGCCCCGAACAGCTTGCCGGCCGAGGAGCGCTCGCCGAACGGCGAGTCGGCGCCTTCGGGCTCCAGGGCCGCCGGGTTGACGCCGACGATCCTGAACAGCTCGGCCAGCTCCCGGGTGGTGAGCACGTAGTCGACGTCGGGCACGTAGTCCTGGCCCATCTCCGGGCGGTTGCACTCGAACTTCTTGGCCGTGCAGGGCATGATCGAGACGGATACGATGTCCCGGGGCTCGAGGCCTTCCCGCTTGGCGTAGAAGCTCTTGATGATCGCGCCCATCATCTGCTGGGGGCTCTTGCAGGTGGAGAGGTTGGGCATGAACTCGGGGTAGAACTGCTCGACGAACTTGATCCATCCCGGCGAGCAGCTGGTGAACATGGGCAGCACGCCGCCATCGGTGATGCGCTTGATCAGTTCGGAGCCCTCTTCCATGATGGTCAGGTCGGCGGTGAACGAGGTGTCGAACACCTTGTCGAACCCGGCCCGGCGCAGCGCTGCCACCATCTGCCCGTCGATGTCGGTGCCCGGCTTGATGCCGAACTCCTCGGCGATCGAGACCGACACGGCGGGGGCATGCTGGACCACCACGGTCTTGCCCGGATCGGCCAGCACCCGCAGCACTTCGGCCACGTAGTTGCGTTCGGTGAGGGCGGCGGTGGGGCAGACCAGGATGCACTGGCCGCAGTTGATGCAGCAGGACACGTTCATGCCTTCGTCATAGGCGGTGCCGACGAAGGCCCTGGATCCGCGGTTGATGAAATCGATGGCGGAAACGCCCTGGATCTCCTCGCAGACCCGCACGCACTTGCCGCACAGGATGCACTTCTCCGCGTCCCGCACGATGGCGGGGCTGGAGATGTCCTTCTCCTTGCGCTTGCGCTCGCCGCGGAAGACCCGCTGGCGCACCCCGTGCTCCTTGGCCAGGTTGGCCAGCTCGCAATTGCCGTTCCGGGCGCAGTACAGGCAGTCGTCGGGGTGGTTGCTCAGGAGCAGCTCCACGATCGCCTTGCGGGTCTTCTGCACGGTGGGGGTGCTGGTGTGGATCTTCATGCCTTCGGCCGCGGGGTAGGAGCAGGACGGGATCAGCCCGCCCATGCCTTCCACCTCCACCACGCACATCCGGCAGGTGCCCGAGGGCAGCAGGCCTTCCATGTGGCAGATGGTCGGCACATGGATGCCGCCGCGTTTGAGCGCCTGGAGGATGGTATCCCCCTTCCTGACTTCGAGTTGCTGACCATTCGCTTCAAGGGTAGCCATCGGTGGCCTCTCTATACCGGTTGGGTGAATTCGATGTCGCAGCGCAGGCAGCGACGGGCTTCGCACAGGGCGTGATCCTCCGGGAAGCAGAGGTCCACTTCCCTGAAGTTCTTGGTCCGGGCCGCCACCGACAGGTGGGGCGGATGCATCCGGCCCGGGCCTTCGCCTTCCTCCTCCTCGGTGCTGTAGGGCGGCACGTAGTCCGTCGGCAGCGCCACCGAAGGCAGCTGTTTGAGCTGCTTGCCCTGGATGTAGCGGTCGATCATGACCGCGGCGTTCTTGCCGGCCGCCACCGCCTCGATGACCGTCGAGGGTCCGGAGACCACATCGCCGCCGCCGAACACGCCCGGCTCCGAAGCCAGGTAGGATTCGGGATTGATCACCAGGCCGCCCCAGGTCTTGCGCTTGAGGCCGTTCAGCAGCTCGCCTTCCGGTTCCTCGGAGATGGCCACCACCAGGGTGTCCAGCTGCGCCACGAACTCGCTGCCGGGGATCGGCACGGGCCGCGCCCGGCCGGATTCGTCCTTGTCGCCCAGCTCGTTGCGCTGGAACTCGACGCCGGTCAGCCGGCCGTTCTCGGACTTGACCGAAAGCGGCGCCACCAGAGCTTCCAGATGGATGCCTTCCTCCAGCGCGGCCTCGATCTCCTCGGCGTAGGCGGGCATTTCGCCGCGCGAGCGGCGATAGAAGATGGTCACGTCGGTGACCCCCTCCTGGCGCACGGCGACCCGGGCCGCGTCCAGGGCGCTGTTGCCGCCGCCGACGATGCCGACCCGGCCATGGGCCAGTTCCTTGTGCTCCAGGTTGAAGCCCTTCAGGAACTCGATGCCGGGCAGCACGCCCTGCACGTCGGCGCCCGGCAGGCCGAGCTGCTTGCTGTGATGGGCGCCGATGGCCACATAGACCGCCTGGTAGGTCTTGAGGTCGCCCAGGGTGAAGTCCCTGCCCAGGGCTTTGCCGAATGCCACGGTGATGTTCGGGTTGAGCAGGTTCTGGATCTCCTGGTCGAGCACCTTGCGCGGCAGCCGGTAGGCGGGGATGCCCGCCACCAGCATGCCGCCCAGCTTCTGTTCGCGCTCGAACAGGGTGATCCGGTAGCCCTTCAGGCTGAGCGCGTTGGCGGCGCTCAGGCCGGCGGGTCCGCCGCCGATCACGGCGACGCGCGGGGCGTCAGCCTTGGCCGGCCGCACCGTGCTCTTGAACACCGCGGGATCCACCCGGTCCACGACGAACCGCTTGAGGTTGCGGATGGCGATGGGGTCGCCGCCGGTGGTGCCGCAGCGGCAGGATGCCTCGCAGGGATGGTTGCAGACCCGGGCGCAGACCGAGGGGAACGGGTTGGCGCTGCGGATGGCCTGGTAGGCCTCGTCGTATTCGCCGAGGGCCACGTGGGCCACGTACTTCCACACTTCGGTGCCCACGGGGCAGCCGGACTGGCAGGGCGCGCCCACCAGCTCCCGGCAGGTGCCGGCCGGGCAGCGGCGCTCGTAGATGTGGGCTTCGTACTCGTCCCGGAACCACTTGAGGGTGGACAGCACCGGGTTCGGCGCGGTCTGGCCCAGGCCGCAGAGGCTGCTGGCCTTGATCGCCTCGCCCAGTTCCTTCAGCACCATCACGCCGCGCACCCGGATGAGGGCGTCGAGGCCTTCCTCGGAGCGCCGGTTGTGGGTGATCGACTGCAGGATCTGCAGCATCTGGCGCGTGCCTTCCCGGCAGGGGATGCACTTGCCGCAGCTCTCGGACTGGATGAATTCCATGAAGAACTTGGCCAGGTCCACCATGCAGGTGTTCTCGTCCAGCACCACCAGGCCGCCCGAGCCCATGATGGCGCCGAACGACTTCAGGGCTTCGTAGTCGCATACCAGGTCCATGGCCGGCTCGGGGATGCAGCCGCCGGAAGGCCCGCCGATCTGCACGGCCTTGCACTTCTTGCCGTTGGGGATGCCGCCGCCGACGGCGAACACCACGTCGCGGATGGGGGTGCCCATGGGCACTTCCACCAGGCCGGTGCGGCGCACCATGCCGGAGAGCGCGAACACCTTGGTGCCCTTGCTGCCCTGGGTGCCGACCGCCGCGAACCGCCCGGAACCCATCTGCATGATGGCGGGGACATTGGCGAAGGTCTCGACGTTGTTGATCACGGTCGGCATGCCGAACAGGCCGGACTGGATCGGATAGGGCGGCCGGGGCCGCGGCATGCCGCGCTTGCCTTCGATGGACTGCATCAGGGCGGTCTCTTCGCCGCAGACGAAGGCGCCGGCGCCCATCTTGATGACAATGTCCAGGCTGAAGCCGCTGCCCAGGATGTTCTCGCCCAGCAGGCCGTACTCCGTGGCCTGGGCCATGGCGAGCTTCAGGTTCTTGATGGCCAGCGGGTACTCGGCGCGGATGTAGATGTAGGCCTTGCTGGCGCCGATGGCGTAGCAGCCGGTGATCATGCCCTCCAGCAGCCGGTGCGGATCGCTTTCGCACACCGCGCGGTCCATGAACGCGCCCGGATCGCCCTCGTCGGCGTTGCAGACCATGTACTTCTGCGGCGCCGCCGCGGCCAGGGCCATCTGCCATTTCTTGCCGGTGGGGAAGCCGCCGCCGCCCCTGCCCCGCAGCCCGCTGGCCAGGATCTCGTCGACCACTTCCTGCCGGGTCCGGGTGGTGAGCGCCCGCTGCACGGCCGAATAGCCGCCCCGGGCGATGTACTCGTCGATGGAGGTGAAATCGATCAGGCCGGAGTTGGCCAGCACCCAGCGCTTCTGGATGGCCAGGAAGGGATGCGCGCCCATGGCGCGGACGCCCTCCCAGGGTTCCTGGCCCTCGGCGAAGAACTGGCCCAGCACCTGCTCCCTGGGCAGGATGCCCTGGAAGACCGAGTCCAGCAGACCGTCCACCTTGTCCTCGGTGACATTGGCGAAGGACACCCGGGTCCGGCCGGGCAGCTGCACGTCCATGAGGGGCTCTTCGGAGCAAAGGCCGATGCAGCCCACTTCGCGGATGTCCACATCGAGCTTCATGGTTTCGCAATAGGCCCTGAGCCGGGCCAGGGTCTTGCCCGCCCCGGCGCCCAGGCCGCAGGTGCCGGCGCCGACGAAGATCACCGGGCGGGCCACCTGGTCGCGCCGCAGGCCGGCCAGCAGGGCGTCGAGCTCGGCGCCGGACTTGCCGCGAAAGGGGCCGGCCTTGAGCGCGGCCAGGAGTTCAGCGCTGGGCTTGCCGGGAGCTTCCCAGCAGGTGGTGGGGAGGGGGCTATTGCTCGACATGGGTGAGCTCCTGGTTGCGGCATTCGTCGAGGATCCTTTGCAGTTTCATGGGCGTGACTTTGGCGTGGAACTGGCCGTTGATGTTCACCACCGGCGCCAGGCCGCAGGCGCCCATGCAGGCCACCACCTCCAGGCTGAACAGGCCGTCCCGGCTGGTCTCGCCCGGCTGCAGCTTCAGGGTCTTGGTGACCATGTCCAGCACCCGCTTGCTGCCCTTGACATGGCAGGCGGTGCCGCGGCAGACCATCACGTGGTACTTGCCCTTGGGCTGGAACCGGAACATGTTGTAGAAAGTGGCCACGCCGAAGATCTTGCTGGCGGGAAGGTGAAGTTCCGCGCCAACCTTGGCGATGGCGGCCCTGGACAGGAAGCCCTCTTCGGCCTGTACTTCCTGCAGGATCGGGATGAGGTGGTCGCGCCCGGCACCCGGGTGACCCAGAAGGATGGTTTCAACGCTCTTCGTGGCGGCCATTCCGGCGCTCCTTTGAAGGATGGATGGTGAAGTAGGCGAGCTTGGCTAGTTGGTTGCTGATATCGATTTCTTCCAGAGCAATGGTCCTGGGCAGCCGCAGGGCCGCCGAGGAGAAATTGAGCACGCCCTTGATCCCGGCGTGGACCAGTCGTTCCGCCAGGTCCTGGGCCACGGGCGCGGGCACGCAGAGGATGGCCAGGGTGATGCCCTCCTGGGCCACCACCTGCTCCAGCATCTCCATGCTGTGGCATTTCACCCCCGAGTAGACCCGGTCGCACTTGGCCCGGTCGTTGTCGAAGGCGCACTTGATGCGCAGGTTGGTCCGGGTCGATTCCAGCGTCGCCATGAGCGCCCGGCCCAGGCTGCCGGCCCCGACCACGGCCACGCCGTGCACCTGGGTCTGGTTCAGGGTCAGGTCCAGGTCCCGGAGCAGGCCCTGCACTTCGTAGCCGTGGCTGGGCAGGCCCCGGGTGCCGATGGTCATGAGGTCCCGGCGCACCTGGGAATCCGAAAGCCGCATGGCCGCGGCTATTTCGTGGGAGAACAGGTGCGTGCGCTCCCCCGGCAGGCTTTCATGGAGAAGCGTGCGATAACGCGACAAACGGCCGATAACCTTGTCTGGAATACTCTGCATGTTCAGGCACCGTGAAATATTTCACAACGTTACGAAATGTCACAAGGGGATTAATGGAAGTGTACCGGCTTGTTGGCGGCCGGACCACTTTTTGTCGTGATTAAAATCACGAATGTTTTTTTAGAACGGCATGACAAGTTCAATTTTCCTTGGCTTCGACCGGCTCATGGCGGCGCCGGGGCAGGAACCTTCCGGTCGCCGCGCTCACTTCTCTGGCATCCGTGCCTCGGCAAGGACGCTGGAGCATTGACATGCGGAAGATCGAGCGAGAGCGCATGGCGGCGGAGATCACGGCCCTGGCCGGCAGGCTGGGGCGCGAGCGCAGCTCGCTGATACCCATCCTTCTGGAAGTGAAACGGAAATATCACCGGATCGACAGCGACGCCATGCAGCTGATTGGCGACCAGCTGGGCATCCGCTTTGGCGAGACCACGCGGCCGCCAAGGCCGGGCGCAAGGTCATCCTGTGCAACGCCGATGAAGGCGAGCCGGGGACCTTCAAGGACCGGGTGATCCTCATGGAGCACCCCGGCCTGGTGTTCGAAGGCATGACCATCGCCGGCAAGGCGGCCGGCGCCACCGAGGGCATCCTGTTCCTGCGCGGGGAGTACGCCTACCTGCGCGGGGCCCTGGAAGCCGCCCTGGCCCGCCGCCGGCGGGACAACCTGCTGGGCCCGGACATCCTGGGCAGCGGGCTGACCTTCGACATCCGCATCTTCATGGGCGCCGGGGCCTACGTCTGCGGCGAGGAGACAGCCCTGATCGAGTGCCTGGAGGGCTTCCGGGGCGAGCCGCGCAACCGGCCGCCATTCCCGGCCAGCACCGGCTACCTGGGGCTGCCTTCGGTGGTGAACAACGTGGAGACCCTGGCCTGGGCCGCCTGCATCCTGGCCAACGGCGCCGCCTGGTTCCGCGGCGCCGGGCCGTCCACCGGCCGGAAGCTCTTCAGCGTCTCGGGCGATTGCGGCAAGCCGGGGGTGTACGAACTTCCCCTGGGGCTCACCGTGGCCCAGTTGCTCGCCCAGGCGGATGGCGCCGGCGCCAAGGCGGTGCAGATCGGCGGCGCGGCCGGCCAGTGCGTGCCGGCCCGGGATTTCGGCCGCGCCATCGCCTTCGAGGACAGCCCCACCAGCGGCTCGGTGATCGTCTTCGGCCCCCAGCGCGACATGCTGGAGGTGCTGCGCAACTTCCTGGAATTTTTCCTCGACGAGTCCTGCGGCCAGTGCACCAACCGCTGCCCCACCGGCGCCCTGCACGCTAGCGACCCCACCGGCGAGGTGTGGGCGGCGCTCCACGACCCGGGCAAGCACGTGGTGATCCAGACCGCCCCGAGCCCGCGCGCCGCCATCGGCGAGTGCTTCGGCCTGCCGCCAGCCCAGGCGCTCACCTTCGAATTGAACACCGCCTTGCGCATGTGCGGCTTCGACCGGGTGTTCGACACCACCTTCAGCGCCGACCTCACCATCATGGAGGAGGGCACCGAATGGCTGCTGCGCCTGCAGGCGGCCCGTTCGGGCCGGCCCGCGGCCCTGCCCCAGTTCACCAGCTGCTGCCCGGGCTGGATCAAGTACCTGGAGCACTTCTACCCGGAGTACCTCCCCAACCTCAGCTCCGCCAAGAGCCCCCAGCAGATGTTCGGGGCCGTCATCAAGGCCTGTTACGCCCGGCAGCATGGCATCGACCCGAAGGACATCGTCACCGTCGCCCTGATGCCCTGCTCGGCCAAGAAGTTCGAGTGCAACCGCCCGGACAGGTGGCGGGGATCAAGGTGGAGGACCTGTTCGAGCACGCCGACATCAAGCCGGTGCGCGGCTTCGACGGGGTGAAATACCTGGAGCTGGCCATCCCCAGGGTGGGCCCGGTGCCCGCGCTCCTGGCCCCGCTGTTTCCCGACTGGAACTTCCTCGCCGGCGTCACCCTCAAGGTGGCCATCGCCCATGGCACCGCCAACGCCAGGCGGGTGCTGGAGGACATCAAACGGGGCGGCAAGTTCAGCCAATGCCATTTCATCGAGTTCATGGGCTGCCCCGGCGGCTGCATCGGCGGGGGCGGCCAGCCCATCCCCACCTCCAAGGCAATCCGCCAGGCCAGGGCCCGGGCCATCTACGCGGAGGATGCCTCCTGCCCCATCCGCAAATCCCACGAGAACCCCGATGTCCTCAAGCTCTACCAGGAATTTCTGACCGACGGCCCCTGCGGCCGCCTCAGCCGCCGGCTCCTGCATACCCACTACACCGCCCGGGGTCGCTGGGGCGTGTCGGCAACCGCGAGGGCCCCGCGCACCGGGCCTCACGCAAGCATCTGCCGGCACGGCCCAGGACGAATGCCGTGAGGAGGAGGCCCATGCTTTTCACGGGAGCCCGCGTCGCAAGGCTCACATTTTTATTATTTATATATCAGGCAGCGAAAGGGACCCAGAGGCCCTTCCCTTCACAATGAAAATGGCATTCTTTCATTGTGAAGGATGAAATCGCCTACCTTTTAGCTGTGTATTTGGCTATGCCATAGGAATAAATCGACTTATATTTCGGCCCAAGGCTTGCTTGATCCATAGGTTCATTTCATGTGTGAAAGTTGCGTCACGACAAGGTCAATTCATCCCTGAAAGGAGGTTTCATGATCGTTCTTCAAATCCCTCTGGAAGCCATTCCTGATGCCTTTGATTTCGATGATGGCCAGGAGCCGAATACCCATGCGTGGCTCCCAAGTCCCTCCATCGTTTCAGATCCACCGCGCCAAGGGGCTGATTCAAGATTTGCCGATCGCATCGCCGGTGGGCACCCTTTCCCGCCACGCCGACTTCCTGTCCATTGATCCCACTTACACCGACCAAATCAATGTACCGGAGGTGTAGCATGGACTCCGCCATGCGCGCCCTGCAAGCCGATATCACAACCCTCCAGGTCGACGCCATCGTCAACGCGGCCAACGGCTCTCTGCTGGGAGGCGGCGGGGTGGACGGCGCCATCCATCGCGCGGCGGGGCCCGGATTGCTGCGCGAATGCCGCGCCCTGGGCGGCTGCCCGGTGGGGGAGGCGCGGATCACCCGGGGCTATGACCTGCCGGCGCAGTTTGTCATCCACACGGTCGGCCCGGTATGGCGCGGCGGCGCCGAGCATGAGGCGGAACGGCTGGCTTCCTGCTACCGCCATTCGCTGGAGCTGGCCCGGGAGCGGAACCTGGCAAACATCGCCTTCCCGTGCATCAGCACCGGGGTCTATGGGTATCCGGCGGGGCAGGCGGCCGAGGTGGCCGTCGCCACGGTGCGGGACTGGCTGGCCCGGGACGGCGCGCCGCTGGAGGTGCTCTTCTGCTGTTTCCTGGCCAGCGATCTGGAACACTATCAAAAAAGGTTGATGCAGCTTTAGGCCTTGCCCTTCAACCGCTCCAGCGCCGCGAAGATCAGCTCGGGATCGTTGCAGGCATGCAGGTTCTGCCGGAAGCTCACGCCGCCCGGGATGCCCTTGGTGAACCAGGAACCGATCTTCTTCATCTTGTGCAGCGCCTCGCGCGGCTCCAGCAGCTCCAGCAGCAGGCGGAAGAAACTGAGGCAGAGGTCGATCCGCTGAAGCTCGGTCACCACCAGGTCCGGGTCCAGGATCTGCCGGAAGATCCACGGGTTGGTGAGCGCCGCCCGGCCGATCATCACGCCCGCGCAGCCGGTCTCGCGGAACATGCGCCGGGCATCCTCGGGGGTGTTCACGTCGCCGTTGCCGATGATGGGGAAGGAGGTCCCGGCCTGCACCGCCCGGGTGATCAGGTTCCAGTCGGCTTGGCCCTCGTACTGCTGGGCCCGGGTGCGCGGATGGATGGCCAAGGCCTGCACCCCCACGGCATCGAACATGCGCAGGAAATCCAGGTAGTCCGCCCGCTCCTTCTGGCTGTTGTCCCAGCCGGCGCGCATCTTCACGGTCACCGGCACGGCCACGGCCTTGACCATGGCCTTGACGCAGCACTCCGCCAGGCGGATGTCCTTCAGCAGGGCCGATCCGGCGCCGCCGCTGGTGACGTTGCTGGCGGGGCAGCCCATGTTCAGGTCCACCAGGTCCGCCCCGGCGGCCTCGGCCATGCGGGCGGCCTCGGCCAGGTGCTCGGGGATGCTGCCGGACAGCTGCATGCTGTAGGGCCGCTCCCCTTCCCCGGCCATCATGGCCTGGGCCTTGCGGGCGTTGCGGATCAGCGCCTCGCACGAGATCATCTCGGACACGGTGAGCCCAACGCCTCCCACCTGGCGGATCATCCGCCGGAAGGGCTGGTCGGTGATCTCGTGCAGGGGGGCCATGATCAGCGGGGGCTGGATCTCATGGGGGCCGATGGAGAAGGATTCGAGGTTCGTCACGCTACCAGACTATCAGGTGAATTCCGCCGCCACATGGCGCAGCTGCTCCGCCATGAGCAGGGCCCCCAGCTCCTTCTTGATGGCGTTGAATTCCCCGGAGGCGGGGTCGCGCATGCGCGGCAAGCGGATCAGGCGGTCCAGCTTCACGGTGCCGGGCCGGTAGGTCATGAGCACGATCCGGTCGGCGAGGTAGATCGACTCCTCAAGGCTGTGGGTGACGAACACCACGGTCTTCTTCAGCTCTTCCCAGATCCGCAGCAGCTCGTCCTGGAGCGTGCGCCGGGTGAGGGCGTCCAGGGCGCCGAACGGCTCGTCCATGAGCAGGATCGGGGAATCCAGGGCCAGCACCCGGGCGATGGCCACCCGCTGGCGCATGCCGCCGGACAGCTCCCTGGGGAACCGGGCGCGGAACTCCTCCATCCGCAGCATCACCAGCAGCCGGTCCACGGTGTCGCGGATCTCGGCCCGGGGCCGGCCCTTGATCTCCAGCCCGAAGGCGATGTTGGCCTCCACGGTCATCCAGGGGAACAGGGCGTATTCCTGGAACACCATGCCCCGGTCCGGGCCCGGCGCGCTGACCGGCCTGCCGTCCACCCGCACCTGGCCCGCGGTGGGCGCCAGGAACCCGGCGATGACGTTCAGCAGGGTGGACTTGCCGCAGCCTGAAGGCCCCAGCAGGCATACGAATTCGCCCGCGCGCAGCTCCAGGTCGATGTCGGTGAGCGCCACCACCGGCGCGCCGGCGTCCTGGAAGGTCTTGCGCACGCCTTGGATCTCGATCTGCGCGGCGCTCATTCCAGCCCCCGGTGCCAGCGCAGCATCCTCCGGCTCAGGGCGGCCATCAGGGTGTCGATGCCAAGGCCGAGCAGGCCGATGGTCAGCATCCCGGCGATGATCTTGTCGGACCACATGTACTCCCTCGCCTCCAGGATGCGGTAGCCCAGGCCGTTGTTCACCGCGATCATCTCCGAGACGATCACCACGATGAAGGCCGTGCCCATGCCGATGCGGGCGCCGGCCAGGATGTACGGGGCGGCCGCCGGCAGGATCACCCGCAGGAAGGTGGTGGCACGCCCCGCGCCCAGGTTGCGGGCCACCCTCAGGTAGATGGCGTCCACGTTCTGCACCCCGGCGATGGTGTTGACCAGCACCGGGAAGAAGGCGCCCAGGCTGATGAGGAAGAAGGCCGGCGGGTTGCCCAGGCCGAACCAGAGGATCGCCAGCGGGATGTAGGCGATCGGCGGGATCGGCCGGAGGATCTGCAGCAGCGGGTCCAGCAGGGCGTGGCACAGCCGGCTGTAGCCCATGGCCAGGCCCAGCGGCAGGGCGAGGCCGGTGCCCAGCAGGAAGCCGACGAGCACACGGTACAGGCTGCCGCAGGCGTCCTGGATCAGCTCCCCGGACAGGCACCAGCGCGCCCGGGACATCAGGGCCGGATCGAACGGATCCGGCGGTTTCAGGTAGGCCAGCCACCGGCTGAACACGGCCAGCGGCGAGGGCAGCACCTGGGCGTTGAACACGTGCCGGGCGGAAAGGACCTGCCAGATCACCAGGGCGGCCAGAGGCACCAGCACGCCGCGCAACAGCCGAACACCGGTCCGCGCCATGGGCTACTTGACCTGCAGTTCACGCTTGGCCTGCTCGAGCAGGTCCGTGCGGGTCCAGTCGGCGGCCCTGGGCGGGTTGGCCATCCGGCCCACGCTGTACTTCGCCATGAGGTCGGTGGTCACCTGGATGTGCTGCACCGTGATGTCATAGGTGAAGGGCGAGTTGAGAATGGCGTCCTGGTACTCCTCGTGGGACAGCTGCCGGCTGAACATCTTCTCCCGCACGTAGCGCTCCGCGGTTTCCGGCTGGTTCAGGAAGAGGCGGGTGGCGTCGACGAAGCACTTCAACACCCGCAGGGCCACGTCCCGGCGCTCCCGGTACAGCTTTTCGGTCATCACCAGGGCCCGCACCGGCTCGCCCATGGGCGTGTCGTACGGCTTCATGACCTCCGCCCCGAAACCGCGGCGGATCGCCTGGGAGGAGTACGGCTCCGACTGGCACATGGCGTCGATGTTGCCGGCCATGAGGGCCTGGTTGAGATCCGGGAAGGCCAGGTAGACCACCTGGACATCCTTGCCCGGCTTGTCGGACCAGGTGAGGTGGTGCTGGGCCAGCTCCGCCAGCAGCAGCAGCTCCTGGGCGCCGCCGCGGGCCACGCCCACCTTGCGGCCCTTCAGGGCATCCACCGTGTGCAGCCCCAGCTGCGGCCGGGCGACGATGCGCGCGCCGCCCTTGGCGAAGCCGGCCACCACCAGCAGGGGCACCCCGGCGGCCCGCCCGGCGATGGCCGCGTCGGCCGCGCTGGCGCTCAGATCGATCTCGCCGGCGACGATGGCCGGGTTGATGTCGATGCCCTTGGCGAACATCCGCTCTTCGATGCGGAGTCCATATTTGGGCCCCAATTCCTTCATGTAGGAAACGGCCCCGTAATGGGCGAACTTCAGGTTGCCCAGGCGCACCAGATCCTGGGCCCGCAGGGCGCCCGCGGCGAAGATGACCAGGATGAGGCGGAACATGATCGTGAGTCTCATAGGCACCTTTGGGTGATGGAGCGCCCCCATCTTGACACCGGTCGGCGCCATGGTGCATTCGTAATTTGTTTATTTTTTCCAGGTCACCGCTCTGTGACATATCGCCATTTAATGCAATCCATGGTTCATCCCGGTGCTATGGTGAGGGTGCCGGGCCAGCGTGTTCAGCACTTCAGCCCAAAGAGAGGCAGCCATGACCCGCAGAAGCAAAAAAGACGTCTTGAAGATGACCCGCCAAGAGGCGGATTCCATCGGCGTGGAACTGCCCGAAGAGGAGGCCATGCTGCCCGAAGAACTGCGCGAGCATCCCCTGCATGAGCAGATTGCCGGCGAGCTGACCGAGGACGACGTGGCGGAAGCCCTGACCGGCGAAGTGACCGAGGAAACCGTCGAGGACGTGGACGAGACCGTGGCCGACAGCCAGGAAGAGGCCGCAGAACAGCCGGAGGATTGAATCACCAGGGCCGGGTTCTTGAAGGGAAAAACCCTTCCGTGATCCAATGACGGTTGATCGCGCAATGGGGGGATGTCATGGGGGTGGCGGGCCCGGCGGGCGAGGAGCGCCGGGGGGAGCCAACGGATGACCAGTTGATGGCGGACCTGGTGGCCGGCCGTCAGGAGGCGCTCCAGGAGCTGCACCGGCGCCACGCGCCCCTGGTGTTCCACCTGGCCTGCCGCCGCCTGGGCGCCCCGGCGGCGGAGGAGGTCACCCAGGACGTCTTCCTCCGGGTCTGGCAGAAGGCCGCCAGCTTCGATCCGGCCCTGGGCGGCTTCCGCGCGTGGGTCCTGCGGATCGCCCACCGGCGGGTGATCAACGAACTGCGCGAACGGGGCCGCCGGCCCAGGCTGGACTGGGATGCCGAGGCGGCCCTGGCGGACCAGGCCGCCCATGATTCCGGCCCCGAGGACGAGGCGTGGGACCAGTACCGGAAGACCGCCATCCAGCGGGCCCTTTCGGCCCTGCCCAAAGAACAGCGGCAGGCCCTGCGCCTGGCCTTCTTCCATGACCTCAGCCATGAGCAGGTGGCCCGCTTCCTGGCCGTGCCCCTGGGCACCGCCAAGGGCCGCATCCGCCTGGCGCTCGAGAAACTGAACACGCCGCTGGCGGGCCTGGTGGCCCTGCTGCTGGCGGTCATCGGCCTTTCGGGCTACGGCTGGGTCCGGCGCCAAACGGCCCTGGGCCGGGACGAGCGGGCCCTGGCCATGCTCACCGGCAGCCGCATGGAAGCCCTGAGGCTGGAGCCGCCGTCCGTCCAGGGCGCGGCGGAGCAAGGGCCCCACGCCACCTACCGGGCGGAACGGGGCGGGACCATGGTGGTCTTCACCCTGTCCAACCTTCCGGCGCCACCGGCCGGGGAGACCTACCGGCTCTGGCGCCTCGGCGGCGGCACCTGGCAGGCCCTGGGCGACCCGAAGCCCGATCGGCAGGGCCGGGACCGCCTCCTCATCGAAGCCCCCGTCCAGCCCTGGCCGGAGGCCTTGCGGCTGACCCGGGAGCGGGGACCGGCCGGCGCGGCCCCGGCGGGTGCCCTGGTCCTGGCGTGGAGCCCCAGGCAGGGGGCAGCCCAATGATCCAAAGCCCGAATCCCGGTGTATTCCTCCCTGAAGGCCAACCCAAGGAGACCCGGATGATCAAGAAACCTGAACCGATGACCCTGATCCGCTATGTGGTGGGTATCGTCTTCCTCACCGAGGGACTGCTCAAGCTGCTCCATCCCCAGGACCTCGGCGCCGGCCGATTCAGCCGCATCGGCCTGCCCTGGCCCGGCGCGCTGGCGCCGTTCGTCGCCGTCGTCGAAATCGCCGGCGGCCTCCTGCTGCTGGTGGGCCTGCTGCCCGGCTACGCCGCCCTGGCGCTGCTGGGGGTGATCTCGGTGGCGCTGCTCACCACCAAGCTGCCGGTGCTGCTGAACCGGCCGCTGGGGCCGTTCACCCTCATGAAGGCGCCCTACTACGGCCTCCTGGGCTTCCTGCACGAGTCCCGCACCGACCTCTGCATGTTCATGGGCACGCTGGCGCTGATCCTTCGGCACGGGTTCGGGAAAAACCGCTAGCGCACCGCCAGGGTGTATCCAAGCATGGGCGACCCGTCGGGTATCACCTTGGGCATGTCGTAGACCCCGAAGTCGCAGCTGTAGACCGTCCAGGCCTGGGTCGTATCGGCAGCGTAGGTGGTGGATGTCCAGTAGTACTGCAGCGACACGAACCCGGTGAACACCGCGGACTGATAGAGCGATTCGTCGGCGTAGCGGAAGGTGTTGTTGAAATAGTCGGCATGGTTGGTCTGATTCCGGTCGCTCAGGCTCTGCATCTCGTTGCGGGTGGGCATCCGCCAGTCGCCGGCGACGGAGCCGTCGCTGAGGCCGCACTGAGGGCTGGCCAAGGCGTTCACCGCCGCGACGGCATCCGCCCAGTTGAGCTGATGGATGGCGCCCGCATCCCGCAGCCAGACCAGCCCGGTGAGGGTATCGGTGGTGGTGCCGTTGCCGTTGTCGACCCAACGCGGGTAGGTGAAATGCACGCCACTCTGGACCGTGCCGTCATCGCCGCTGGCGAAACTCATGTCCATCCCGGTGGCCTGCAGCTTGACGGTTCCGCCGCCCTGCCCCTTCACTGCCCAGACCCCGTTGCTGGCCGTGGCCATCTTGTTGGTGGTGCCGTCGTTGGTGAACCGCCCGTCACTGAAGCGGATGATCCAGGCGTCCGCGGCCCCATATTCACTGGCGCCATAGGGCGTCGAGGTCCAGTAGCTGCCGGTGGTGGAAACGTTATTGAAGGGGTTGCCTGCCGTCAACGCCGGGTTGTAGGCCGAGACATCCACCAGGCTCTCCAGCTCATCGACGTTGGGCAGCCGCCAGTCACCGGCCTGGGAGCCATCGGACAGGCCATTGCTGCCGCTGGCCAACTGGTTGACCGCAGCCAAGGCATTGAGCCAGGTGTCGGGATGCAAGGACCCGGCATCCTGCAGCCAGATCAACCCGGTCAAATAGTCGGTGACCGTCCCGTCCTTGTTGTCGTTGAACCGCGTCGCCGGCCAGGCTACGCCCTTATGCAGGTCGCCGTCGTCCCCGGTGACATACTTCGTCGTCTGGCCGGTCCCGGCCAGAGCCACCAGCGGGTTGCTGCCGTCGTAGGCATTGAAGTCGGCACCCGTCAGGGACTGGTTGAGCAGGGAGTCATAGCGGATGGCGGTGACGTCCAGACCGATCGCGCTGCCGCTGTTGTAACCCAGCAGGAAGTTGTTGCAGCCCCCGCGCTCCACGCTGGCGCCCGGGCCGACCGCAGGATAGAAACCGAAGCCCTGGTCCATGACCCAGATGATCCAATCGGCGACGCAGTCCCCGGAGGTGCCCAGGCCGGCAAAGCTGTAGTTGCCGTTGCCGTCGGTGGTCGCGGTCTGCGCGAAGACATTCGTGTTGGTGCTGTACAGAAGAACCTTGGCCCCCACCAGCGGGTTGCCGTTGAACTTGACCGTGCCGGTGACGCTGTCGGTGGGTGGCGCCTGGCCCGGATCGGTCTCGCCGCCGCCACCGCCGCCGCAGGCGGTCAGCAGGGCGACGGCGAGGATCGCCAGGGGGCTTTTCCAGCCAAACCTGAATTTAGCAACGGTCATGGGGCGACTCCCGAGGAAGGGGCTGAAACGGAACAGCGATCGGATCGATGCGTTGGGTGGAACCGGCCAGGCAGAGCTCCGGTCACCTCAGGATTTTCATCGGCCGATCCCATGAAGGACTGAATGGGTAAATCAACAATTGCTGGGCTGGAGTTCGGCGCACAGGCCACCCAGAGGTCAAGACTTCCGCCTCCGTGCCGATAATCCAGGCAAGGGGAGGACTGGATGCTCGGTCGCTGTGCCTTAGCCCGGGTTCCGCACTCGCTTCGCAAAAATCGGCTTTCGAGGCCCTGCGGAC
>CAZVHQ010000032.1:0-46105 GCA_964627225.1 uncultured Mesoterricola sp. | reverse complement strand
GCAGGCAGGCGTGCCAGGCTTTCAGGAAGCGCAAGGTGTAGCGGTGGCGCCGCAGCTCGGCCAGCCCGTTGGTGATGCCCAGGCACCAGAGCTTGTCGTGGGCGCTGCCCTTGTGCAGCAGCATGCGCAGCAGCCCGGGATCCTGGTAATGGATGGCGCTCTGGGCCAGGTAGTCGAGGATGGCGACGGCCAGGTTCTCCTCGTCCGCGGGCCGGCCGAAGGGCGTCACGCGCTTGGCCCGGAGCGCCTCCAGCGCCAGCTCCGACGAGCTGGCCCCGGCGGCCAGGCGCTGTTCCAGGCCGGGCAGGTGCAGCCAGCTGCCGGTCAGCCCCGCCAGCGCGCCGATGTGGTCGTCCGAACCGCCGGTGACCGCCTTGTGCCAGGGGTCGGCGCAGAACTCGAAAGGGTCCAGTTCGTGCTTGCGGGCATAGCCCTCCAGCCGCTCCTGGTCCATGGACTGCACCCACTCCCAGGCCAGCAGGTTCTGCCAGGCCTCTCGCTGGCCGTTGCAGACTTCGAAACGCTCGAACAGGAGGGCGAATTTCTCGAAGATCTCCAGGGGCGGCTGGCGGGCGCGGGCGTAGAAATAGAGCGGGTGCGGCTGCACCGCCGGCAGGTCGTGGCTCCGGCAGTAGCGCATGAAGTCATAGATGTTCCAGCGCAGGCGATCCAGCTCGGGCTCCTGCCCGGGCGTGAAGCCGTAGACCAGGACGTGGATCGAGACCGCGTATTCGGGGAAGAGGCAGGTCCATTCCGCCGCGCTGAGCGTGTCCAGCCCCTGCTCCAGCAGTTCCCAGCAGGAGCGGGCGTTGTTGTGGTTGGTGACGGTCCAGGCGGTCGCCCCGCGCTGGCCCAGGGTCTTGCGCAGCTTGCGCGGATCCAGCCAGGTTTCCGGCTGGCGCAGGATGCGCCCCCACAGTTCGTCCGTGACATCGGAGTTCCGGTCGTGGCAATGCAGGTCGATGCATAGCCGCTCGGCCTCCGGGAAGGCCGGCGCGCTCCCGTCGAGGAGGTCCCGCAAACGCTGGTGGACCGCACTGCGGAACGGCTGGATGGGGAGATCGGGGAGTCCTGGCACCCGTCCAGGCTCCCAGCGCGGTGTCTCCTGGGCGTGATGCCCGGGTTGCGATTCAGTAAACAGGCCGCAAAGACAGCCGCCCCTGCTCCGGCAGCCACAGCCCCGGCGCGCCCCAGGGCGTTTCGGCGGCCTTGAAGGCGCTATCGGCCCGCCAGCCCTCGGGCAGCACCAGCATCAGCGGCCAGGGCGCCTGGAAAGCGGTGCGCTGCCGCTCCCAGGCGAGCACGTGGCTGCCATCGCCCGCTGGCACCAGGCTGAAGCTGATCCACCCCGCGGGGGTCGGGGCCTCGGTCAGGGCCAGGGGGCCTGACCACCAGGCGCGCGGCGCATTGGGCAGCAGCAGGATGCGCCCGGCCTGCTCCCGGACCAGGGCCAGGCGCACCAGGGACAGCACTTCCGCGCAAGGCCAGCCGTGGTCCCCGTCGCCCATGCAGCCGCCGCCGGTATGCGGATGGATGGCCTCGGGCCAGGTCCGGGTGGGACTGGCGTGGGCCAGGATGCCCGCCAGCAGCCCCAGCCAGCGCGCATCGCCCAGGCACTGCATGGCCCGGGCGAGCTGGGCGGTCAGGTAGGCGTTGCCGCCGGTATGGATGATGGGCTGGTAGAAGAGGCCGTCGCACACCCAGCGGTCCATGAGGAAGGCCACGTTGGCCCGGGCCCATGCTTCCGTCTCCGGGCCGAGTTCCAGGTCCAGGGGGCTCAGCGCCGCGAGGGTGCCGATGCAGGCCGCGTCGGGCTGGCGGTAGGGCGACGAGGGCAGCAGGCCGGCATGGTTGGCGGTGAGCCGGATGACGTGCCTGCGCAGATCCGCCCGGTAGGCCTCCGCCTCGCGGGCCAGCCATTCCGCCAAGCGCCGCGCCCCCGCCGGGGCGGCGTCCCACAGGGTCAAGGCCAGATGGAAACGGTCCATGCCCGCCAGGCACCAGAAGTTGTCCCAGAGGTAATGGTCGTTGGGGCCGAAGTGCTCGGCGGAAAGCCCGGCGGGCAGCAGGCCGAAGCGCGCGGAGGCGGGATCCCGCTCCCGGCCCCGGGCCCGGGCGATCCAGCGGGCTCCCCCGCCCATGCCTCGCCATTGGCGCGCCAGCACGTCGGGGGAACCGGTCGTGAGGGCGTGGGTGGCCCACACGAAAAGGGTCTGGCCGGTCCCGTCCCATTCTCCCGAATGGGAGCGGAAGTCGCCGCCGTGGGTCCGGGTGCTCATCCAGGCGGTCTCCTTGGTGGCCACCGCGCCGTGCAGGCCCCACAGGTCATGGGCCAAGGCCAGGAAGGCACTGTCGCGGATCCAGTGGTGGTTGTAGAAGAAGGCGCCCGGGGCGAAGTGGCTGCCGTTGTCGAAGACCGGCAGGCGGTTCGCCAGGGCGCGCACCATGATCGCCAGGTCCGGCTCCGCCAGCCGCAGCCCCAGCGGCGCTTCGAGCGTTTCCCAGGCGGCGGCCCGTTCCGCGGCTGAGGCCTCCAGCCCCGCCGTGTCCAGGGTCTGCCAGCGCAGGCGCCCATCATCGGGCGGGATGAGGGCGAAGGTCTCCAGAGTCCAGGTCTGGCCCGGCTCCAGGCGCAGGTTCCACCGGGCCGCCCCGGCCAGCCAGCCGTTCCGGGCCCGGCCGCGCTGTCCAGGCTCGGGCGGCGGCTGGTCCAGGAGCGGGTCGATCCGGTCCTTGCCGAACCAGACCGCATCCGGCTCCTTCGGCAGGAGCAGGGCGGCCTGGCGGTTGACGCTCCAGAACCGGTTGCGCAGCCGGCTGCGGAACACCGGGCCCAGGCTCAGGGCGTTGTACGGGCGCAGGCCCAGGGTGAAGCCCAGCTCCGCGGGTTCCGACCCGTGCCAGGCGAGGATGTGGGTGAAGCGCACCCAGTCCCCCTCGCCATGCCGGAAGGCCATGGCCTCGCTGCTCCAGGCGAGGGCCTCATGGACCCGGTAGACCGTGACCACCCGGTTCTGCCAGCCGTCGCGCAGGCGCTGCTCCACCTGGTCCGCGCCGAGCAGGGAGGGGATCCAGGTCCGCCCCTCCAGGGCCAGGGTCGGCATCCAGGAAGGCCCGAAGGCCTTGGGCGTGAGCATCCCGCAGGGGTCCACCATGGCCTTCCAGGGCATGCCCGCCAGGCCCAGGGTGACCCAGTTCCGGTGGGTCAGGTTCACCGTGAGGACGTTCACCCCGGAGGGAATGAAGGAGGCCGACTCCGGGCGCACCTGCTGTTCCGCCCACCAGGGCAGCGCCCAGGACGGATGGCCCTGGAACGCGAAGGTGTTGGTGAGGCCGGTGAGGGCGATGGTCAGTCCCTGGTCGACCAGTTCCGGCGGGAAGAACACCGGGGATGGGCGACCCTGGTTGGCCAGGGCGCGCAGGAAGGGGTTCCAGTGCCCCCGCCCGAACAACCTCAGTGCGAAAGCGATCAATCGACTCCACATGGCGCCATGGTCGCGGGTCCGTGTGACGTCCGCGTGCCCTTCCGGGTTCCGGAGTACGACCGGCAAGTTACGTTCTCGTCTTGGCGCCTTCATGCCCCCTTCAAACCGGCGGTGTTTCATGGCATCAGGAGAATTGCCCATGCGATGGCTCACCTCGGTCCTTCTGTTGTTCGCCCTCACCGCCTGCGACCGGCCCGCGGCCGCCCCCGCCAAACCCCAGCCCGCCGCGCCCGTGGCGGCCCAGCCCCAGGCGGAAACGCCCCTGGTGGCCCAACCCAAGGCTGCCGCGCTGGAAGAAAGACTGCCCGAATACGTCGCCGATCCCGCCGCTCCGAGCCAAGGCTCGATCACCAGCATCGGCTCCGACTCCATGGACCCGCTGATGCAGCTCTGGTTCGATGATTTCCGCGCCATCCACCCCGGCATCACCTACAACCTGGTCTCCAAGGGATCCGCCACCGCCCCCAAAGCCTTGGTCGCCGGCACGACGCTCATGGGCCAGATGAGCCGGGAGATGAACGCCGAGGAGCTGGCCGCTTTCCAGGGCAAGTTCGGCTACCCGCCGACCCGCATCGTGGTGGCCATGGACGCCCTCGCCGTCTATGTCAACGCCAACAACCCCATCGCCAAGCTGGGCCTGGACCAGGTCGATGCCATCTTTTCCAAGGACCGCAAGGGCGGCTACGGCCGATCGCTGGACACCTGGGGCGACCTCGGCCTGACCCTGGAATGGGCCACCCGCGCCATCCAGCCCTACGGCCGGGATGAGAATTCCGGCACCCGGGCGTTCTTCCAGGAGCATGTGCTGAGGCGGGGCGCGTACAAGCCCAACGTCAAGGCCGTGGCCGACCAGTTCGCCCTGGTGGAGGCCGCCGCCATGGACGCCTCGGCCATCGCCTACGGCCCGGTCCAGCACTCGCTGCGCATGGTCAAGGCCGTGCCCATCGTCGACTTCAACGGCATCGCGCCGATCCTGCCCACGGTGGAGAACATTCTCAACGGCAAGTACCCCCTGGCCCGCTTCCTCTACATCTACGTGAACATCCGGCCAGGCCAGCCGACCGACCCGACGGTCAAGGAATTCCTTCGTTTCGTCCTCTCCCGCCAGGGCCAGTCGGATGTGGCCAATTTCGGCGCGATCCCGCTGCCGGCGGACCTCGCCGCCATCAATCTCAACAAGGCCAGGTAAACGAAGTTACATCGGGGAAATTGGCCCGTCACCCGGGACCGCCACACTGCAGGGACTTCAGTTTCTTCCTTTCATCCGTTCTTACGCAATTGGAGATCTTGCCCATGCTCGCTTCCGATCACCACCGGATGAAGCTCGAGAGCAACCAGCAGGGAATCATATTTTCGTTCAACGGCTTCATATCGGAGGGCATCCTGTTCGCCCTCGGCGATGCCCTGAAGAAGAAGATGTCCCTGGACGATACCAACATCTGCACCATGAAGCGGGTCTTTTCCGTCTTCGTGGAACAGGCCCAGAACATCATTCGCTACTCCGCCGACACCCTCGCCAAGGCCGGCCAGGAGGTCAACCGGATCAGTTCCGGCGTGATCACGGTGGGCTGCGAGGGCGGGCGGTTCTTCGTGGTATGCGGCAACGTCATGCGCCGGGAAGACGCCATCCCGCTGGAGGCGCGCCTGGCGAAAATCCGCGACCTCGATCCGGCCGGCATCAAGGCCTACTACATGGAGAAGATCAAGGACGATGCCGACCCGAACAGCCTGGGCGCGAGCCTGGGACTCATCGAGATCGCGCGCCGGGCCAGCGAGCCGATCCAGTACGACTTCATGGCAATCGATGATCTGAACACGTTCTACTGCATGAAAGTTTTCATTTGATTCGGGGGCTTCTCATGGAAAACACCTTCATCCCCGCCATGGAGCGTTCACCGGAGGTGGATTTCCGCTTCCAGGAGAACCACCTGAGCATGAGGGGCGAAGCTTATCCGGAGGATGCGGCCGCGTTTTTCGGGCCGCTCCTGAAGCTCCTGACCGACTACTGCGAAACCATCAAGGGCCAGGAACTGCAGGTCGAATTCCAGCTCGACTACTTCAACACCAGCAGCGCCAAGGCCTTGATGAACATGATCCAGATCCTGGAGAACGCCGTGCGCTCGGGCACCCGGGTGAGCCTCAAATGGTGTTTCCAGAAGGATGACGATGTCATGCGTGAATTCGGCCAGGACTTCTCCACGGAGCTGCAGCATGTCGACTTCCAGCTTGTTGAAATCTGACCAGGATTTCGATCTCTTCGACCACGAAGCCCAGGTCCTGCAGCGGGCGGCGTGCTTCCTGGAAGCCCACCCCGAGGATGTCGCGGGATTGCGGGGCATCGCCCGGGAACTGATCCAGGCCTTCCAGCAGAGCGCGCGGGAACAGAGGCGCCTGATGCGCACCGGCGACCGCCAGCAGGAGCAGCTCCGCTCGGTCAGCCGGGAGCTGAAGGAAAAGTCCATGCTGCTGGAGGAGCAGGCCCGGCATCTGCGCATCCTCAATACGGACCTGGCGCACGAAGTGGAGGCCCGGAAGGTCCTGGAAGTGGAACTCCGGGTCCTGGCCACCACGGATCCCCTGACCGGCGTCTACAACCGGCGCCGTTTCCTGGAGCTGGGCGAATACGAGTGCCTGCGCGAAATCCGCAACCGCCGGGGCCTTTCCCTGCTGGCCCTGGACATCGATCATTTCAAGCAGGTCAACGACACCCATGGCCACGGGGTGGGCGACGAGACCCTGGTGCGCTTCGTCCAGGCCTGCAGCACCTGCCTGCGGGCCATGGATACCCTCGGCCGCACCGGCGGCGAGGAGTTCGCCATCCTGCTGCCGGAGACCCCCCTGGCCGACGCCTGCGCGGTGGCCGAGCGCATGCGGGCCACCGTGGCGGATTGCGCCATGAACGGCAGCCAGGGCACTTTCCAGATCACGGTGAGCATCGGCGTGGCCCAGATCCGGGAAGGGGAGACCTTCGAGGCCCTGATGGCCCGGGCCGATGTCCAGCTCTACGGCGCCAAGCATGCCGGCCGCGACCGGGTGCATGGCGGACCGGAATCCCATTGATTGAAACTGGAGGAATGCATGATCGTCACTGAACCGGCGAATGAACCGAAGACCCAGGCGGAAGAATCCGCGCCCAAGGCGGCTCCGCGCAGCGCCGCGGACCTGGCCGTCGCCACGGGGCACGTGTCGCCCGCCAATACCAACAAGGAGGTGATCCTGTTCTTCAAGGACCACCCGGACCAGGCCTCCCTGCCGGTGGTGGAGGACGGGATTCCCATCGGCATCATCAATCGCGGCATCTTCCTGACCGGCTTCTCGATGCCGTTCCACCGCGAAGTCTACGAACGCAAGAGCTGCATCGCCTTCATGGACAAGACCCCGCTGATCGTGGACGGCGAACGGCCCATCTCCGAGCTGGGCAAACTGGCTGTGGATGCCGGCGCCAAGGTGCTGCAGGACGGTTTCATGGTCACCCACAAGGGCCAGTTCAGCGGCCTGGGCACCGGCCTCGACCTGCTGCGGGCCCTGGGCGAGCTGGAAGCGGAACGCAACCGGGTGATCCACGAATCCATCGCCTACGCGCAGATCATCCAGGGCGCCCTGCTGGCCACGTCGCTGGGGGCGCTCCAGGCCGCGGGGCTGCCCGACCAGCATCTGCTCTGGCAGCCCCGGGACCATGTGGGCGGTGACGCCTTCTTCGCCCGGCGGGTGAAGCGGGATGGCCGCGACGGGCTGTTCCTGGCCTTGATGGACTGCACCGGGCACGGGGTGCCGGGAGCGTTCACGGCCATGCTGATGACCTCCTTCTTCGGCCATGCGCTGGACCTGGTGGCGCCCTGGGATCCCGGGCAGGTGCTGGCGAAGGTCAACCGCCGGGTCAAGGAGGAGCTCGGGCAGACCCATACGGACGATGACCGCGGCGCCTTCGGCGCGGTCGGCGCCAAACCCTCCGCCGACGAGGGCATGGATGTCACCTGCCTCTGGATCGACCTGACTGGCGGCGACCTCATCTTCGCGGGCGCGCGCCACAGCCTCTGGGTCTTCAAGGGGAACGCCACCGAGCCCGAAGAGATCAAGGGCGACCGGATCGGGGTCGGCTATACCAGCACCCCGGATGCCCAGGCCTGGACCAGCCAGCCCCTGCGCTTCCCCAAGGGCACGACCCTGGTGGCCACCAGCGACGGGATCACCGACCAGATCGGCGGCCCCCGGCGCATCGCCTTCGGCAAGCGCCACCTCTGGGAGGCCTTCCGGGCGAAGGCCCCGGGCGCGCCGCTCGAGGGCCGGCTGGAACAAGCCTATGCGGCCCTGACCGCCTACCAGGGTCCGGAACCCCGCCGTGACGACGTCAGTCTGCTGGCCATAACCCTTTAAGGAAGCTATGCACATCGACCGATTCAATCAGTTTGTCGCCGACGCCGGCTCCAGCGGCGTGGTGTTCTATCACAGCGGCCCGCTGGACGAAGGCACCATCGCCTCCATCGGCGCCCTGCTCCGGCTCCGGCTGCAGCAGGAGGGAGCCAGCGGCGCCCAGTCCAGGAAGGTGTTCGCCACCTTCATGGAGATGGCCCAGAACATCCTGCACTACGGGTCCCCGGACGGCGCGGACACCGGGCCGGTGGCCAAGTACGGCGCGCTCTGCGTCGCCCACGGCGCCGACGGGTTCGAGGTCATGTGCGGCAACTTCATGGATTCCGCCCAGGTTCCCCGGGTGCGCCAGCGCCTTGAAGCGGTCAAGGGCATGGAGCACGAGCATGTCCGCCGGGCCTACCGGGAGCAGCTGGCCTCCGACCAGGAGGATCCGGACAGCAAGGGCGCGGGCCTCGGGCTGCTGACCATGGCCGCCAGCGCCAAGGCGCCCATCGAATATGTCTTCACCCCGGACCCGCCGGTACAGGACGGCAACACCTTCCTGTATCTCAAGGTCATCATCTGAAGGAGAAAGTACTATGGATGCGTTTCATGTCCCCGCCACCCCCCTCACGCCGGAAGTGCGGATGAACCCGGCTGATGGGCTCCTGAGCATGCGCGGGGAGTCCTACCCAGAGCATGTCCTGTCCTTCTACGCCCCCATCCTGGAAAAGATCAGCACCGTCCTCGATGCCGGCAAGCTGACCCTGCTGCGGGTGGATATGCACATCACCTACTACAACAGCGCCAGCGCCAAGGCCTTCCACCGCATCTTCCAGCTGCTGGACAAGGCCGCCGAGAAGGGCTGCGCCATCCAGCTGCTCTGGCATTTCGACGAGGAGGACGACATGGCCCGGGATATGGGCCGGGATATCCGGGAGGATTTTCCCTCGATCAACGTCGTGGATGTGATGCTCGCCGCAAGTTGAGGGGTCGGGGCCGGCATCCCCGATCCAATGAAAAGAAAATCAGGCGTGGACGAACAACGCCTTGCCGGTGGCCTGGGCATAGCCCAGGCCGTCCGGCTTGGTAAAATTGCGGGTAAATCGCGTGGATAAAGGAATAAATTTTAGAAATAAATTTAAAAACATGGCCCTTGAACCGGCGCGGGTAATGACTTACGATCAGGTGTTCATTTCTAGTAAGTGCGGAGGTTAAGCTCCTTTGGCGAGGAAATAGGGCCGATGGTCGCTGCGGTCCCCGGACCGGTGTGGGTTTATGCACATTACTATAAATATCGAATTAATGTGGTGCACCTTCAACTAAATCCGCAGTTACCCTACGCAGCCATCGCATCAATCGGTTGGGGCCAAAGCGGCTGGCAATTGAGCCGATTCCTCGGTCTAGCCGTTTCCCTATTCGCAAGTTTCCCACCAGACTGGTGGAACTCGATCCCGGAGGAGGTAACCCATGCCAGGTCTCAGCAACCTCAAAATTGGCACCAGGCTGATCGGCGGTTTCTGCGCTGCGGCTTGCGTTGTGCTGCTTGCCTCGGGCTACGCCGGCCAGGCCACCAGGACCTCCGCCCTGACCGCCGGCCTGGTGGCCGCCTTCCTGGTTGTCGTGCTCGGTGTGCTGATCGCCCGCAGCATCACCGTCCCGCTGGCGGCGCAGCTCCGGATGGCCCGGGAACTGTCCAGGGGACACCTGGGCCAGCGCCTGGAGCTGGACCGGCAGGACGAGCTGGGCGACCTGGCCCGGACCCTGGATGCCTTCGCCGAACGGCTGCAGGTCCAGGTCGTGGGGGCTTTCAGGAAGATCGCGGCCGGGGATCCCGGCACCGAAGGCCGGGCCAAGGACGCCCAGGACGAGTTCGCCCAGGCCGAGGCCGAGGCCACCGCGGCGCTGCGCGGCATGTCCGCCGAAGTCCAGCATCTGGCCCAGGCGGCCGCCCAGGGCCAATTGTCCACCCGCGCCGACGCCTCCCGCCACCAGGGCGAATACCGCAAGATCGTGCAGGGCTTCAACGACACCCTGGATGCCGTGGTGACGCCCATGCAGGCGGCCCAGACCGTGCTGGCCCGGATGGCGGTCAACGACTACACGCCCACCCTGGCCGGGGAGTACCGGGGCGACTTCAAGAGCTTCATCGACAGCATCGCCGGCGTCAAGGACCGGCTGCTGGGGATCCAGAACATCTTCGTCTGGATGGCGGAAGGGGACCTGAAGAAGCTGGATGGCATCCGGCAGATCGGCCGCCGGTCCGAGCAGGACCGCATCCTGCCCGCCGCCCTGGCCATGGCGGACGCCGTGGAAGGCCTGGAACGGCAGGTCCTCCTGCTGGTGAAGGCGGCCATGGACGGCGACCTGACCCAGCGCGGCGACACGGCGGCCTTCCATGGCAGCTACCAGGACATCGTCAAGGCGATGAACCAGCTGCTGGAGGCGACCGCGGCCCCGGTCAACGAGGTGATGGTCGCCCTGGGACGCCTGGCCCTCAACGATTCCAAGATCCGGGTGACCAAGGAATACAAGGGCATCTGGAATGATCTCAAGGGGTCGCTGAACAGCGTGGCCGGGCAGATGCTGGCGGTGGCCGAGATGACCGAAGCCGTGGCCATGGGCGACATCACCCGGCTGGAGGCCCTGCGCAAGATCGGCCGGCGCTGCGAGGACGACCGCCTGATGCCGGCCTTCATCAAGATGATGGAGGCCCTGAAGGGGCTCATCGACGAGACCGCCCTCCTCGGCAAGGCGGCAGTGGCAGGCGACCTGTCCGTCCGCGCCGACGCCGCCACCCACCAGGGCGAATTCCGCAAGATCGTGCAGGGCATCAACGATACCCTGGACCTGGTGATCGGACCGGTCAACGAAGTGCAGCGGGTCATGGGCGCCGTGGAGGCGGGCGATCTCACCGCCCGGATCGTCCACGAATACCGGGGCGATTTCCAGACGCTGCGGAACGCGGTCAACAACACCGCCAACGAGCTCCGCATGACCGTCGACAACATGGTGCGGGTGCTGGAGGCCGCGGCCCAGGGCAACCTGACCGAGCGCATCACCGCGGAATTCCCGGGCGAGTACAACCGCCTGAAGCAGGCTTCCAACACCACCATCGACAAGCTGGCCACCACCATTGCCGATGTGCTGGAAGCCTCCCGGAACCTGGTGGCCGCCTCGGAGCAGGTCAGCGCCACCGCGCAGTCCCTGAGCCAGGGCGCCGCCGAGCAGTCGGCCAGCGTCGAGGAGACCAGCGCCTCCATGGAGCAGATGACCTCATCCATCGGCCAGAACAACCAGAACGCCAAAGCCACCGGCGATATCGCCGAAAAGGCTTCCAAGGAGACCAAGGAGGGCGGCCTGGCGGTGCGCGAAACGGTCACCGCCATGAAGCAGATCGCCCAGAAGATCTCCATCATCGACGACATCGCCTACCAGACCAACCTGCTGGCGCTGAACGCCGCCATCGAGGCGGGCCGGGCCGGCGAGCACGGCAAGGGCTTCGCCGTGGTGGCCGCGGAAGTGCGCAAGCTGGCCGAGCGCAGCCAGGTGGCGGCCGAGGAGATCAGCCGGCTGGCCGCCGGCAGCGTGGACCTGGCGGAAAAGGCCGGGAACCTGCTGGGCGCCATCGTCCCCTCCATCCAGAAGACCGCGGACCTGGTGCAGGAGATCTCCGCCGCCTCGGCGGAACAGAACACCGGGGTGATGCAGATCGATGCCGCCATCACCCAGATCAGCCAGGCGGTCCAGCAGAATGCCGCCGCCTCGGAGGAACTGGCTTCCACCTCCGAGGAAGTCAACTCCCAGGCCATGGAGCTCCAGTCCATGATGACCTTCTTCACCCTGGCCGATACCCCCGAGCAGCGGAGCCCCCAGGGCCGGACCCCGGCGCCGAAGCTCCAGGGCCTCGGCCTGCCCTTGAAGAAAGCCCCTCTGGGCCCGTCCAAGAAGATGAAGGACGGTGACTTCACCCGGTTCTGAGCCGGAAGCGACCGCACGAACAGTTTCCACCCCCTTGCCGCTGCCGTTACGCCGGAAGGTTCCCATGGGCGCATGGAAACCTTTGCGGTGTCTCCGGCGGCGGACCGGGTCGAACAGACCGCGCCCTTGGCATCCCCCCGGATTCCCTCCCGGCTGCACATCTACACCCAGAACGCCTTCGGGCTTCCCTTCACCCGCCGGCAACAGCGCTTCCGGGCGCTCGCCGAACGGATACGGGCCTTGGCTCCCGACGTGGCGTTCCTGCAGGAAGTGCTGTTTGCCGGAGATGAAAAATGCTTCCAGATCGAAGGCTATCACGCCGCCTTCATCCCCAACGGCATGCTCAACCGGGGCGGTCTGCTCACCCTGTGCCGGGTCCCTTTGACGCGGGTGCGGTTCCACCCCTACCGCGCCCAGGGCGCATGGCACAACCTCCAGCTTTCGGACCGCCTGCTGGGCAAGGGCTGGCTCGAGGCGGAGGCTCCCGATTGGGGCATCACCCTGGTCAACACGCACCTGGTTTCCACCTACCAGGAATCCCGCCGCTTCGTGCACGACCTGGAACAGCTGGCCCAGCTGCAGCAGGTGCTCCGCGCGCTGCCGTGCCCGGGACCGGCGGTCCTGGCGGGGGACTTCAACTTCCTTGAGAACACGCCCTTCCACTGCCTGGCCGAAGCGTTCGTGGAGGACGTCGCCAGGGGGCTGCAGCCGCAGCCGATGGGCCATCTGCAGCCCAAGCTCGACCACATTTTCGTGCGCGGCCTCGACTGGACGGAGGCGCAGGCCCGATGGGTGATCCCCGGCACCCTGGCCGGAACCCGGAGTCCGGTGTCCCTCTCGGACCATGCGGGGGTCTCGGTGGAATTGGCCTTGGCTTGGGCGGACCGGGGGTACCTGGCCACGGCTTAGGGGGCGTTGCGGAATAACCTGTGCAGTTCAGGTTATTCCACTACCGCCCCTTATGCCGGGGCCGCAAGGATCTGTTCAGGTTAATTCTAGACAACGGCTTAGCGGAAAATTCACCCGACCGTCGCAGCCAGGCCATCCCACCGACACAGCATAGGGGCATGGATCTCGCCCTTCAGAAGCAGCTTTTCCGCCTGTCCAGTTGCCTCACCGAGCTGTTCCCCCGGTCCGGGGCCCGGGCTCTGGACACGGCCCTCCTGCCCATCCTGGCCCATCCGTGGATCGAGGCCGGTTTCCGCAAGCGCAACCGGGCCGTGCTGGATCGCGTGGGCGAGCCGGGCAAGGTGCTGGTGCTGTCCGACGTCCACCTGGGCGACGCCGTGATGCTGCAGGGCCTGGTCGGGGCGCTCCGGGACTTCTTCCCGGCGGCCGAGGTCCATTACGTGGTTTCGCGCCAGGCGCGCCCTTTCCTGGAAGGCCACCCCGACGTGTCCCGACTGTGGCCCCTCTACACGGGATCGCCGCTGCCGTCGGAAAGTGACGTCGCCGCGGTGCGCGAGCTGATCGCGGAGGGCGGGTTCGACCTGGTGGTGAACGCGTGCCCGTCCTTCGTGCCGGGCCGCCCCCTTCCGGAACGGCAACCGGTCCTGGATTTCCTGACCCATGCCCCACGCCTGCTCCGCAACGAATACGCGCCCACCGAACCGAACCACTTCCTGTTCCAGAGCCACCGGTTCCTGGCGGAGCTGTTCCAGGAACGCGGGTCCCCGAAGCGGCCGGTCGACGTCCGGGGCGCCCGCATCTTCCTGGCCGACGAAGCGGTGGACGCGGCCGATGCTTTCGTGGATTCGGCGCGCGGCTGCGGGAGCGCGTCATGGGTGCTGCTCAATCCGGACGGCGCCTCGCCCTACACCAGGCCGCCCGAGGCCTTGCTCAGGACGCTGCTGGAGCGGATGGTCGACGGCGGGGCCTTTGTCCTGGTCGGCGAGGGGCATACCGATGCCGGCGTGGGCCTCCGGCTTCAGGAAGCCCTGCCGCCCGCCCTTCGCGCCAGGACCCTGTCGGTGCCCGCCACCCTGCCCGCCCCCGCCTACGCCGCCCTGCTGGACCGGGTGGACGTCTTCGTTTCGGGAGACACCGGTCCGCTCCATTGGGGCGCGGCCCGCAAGGTCTCGAGCACAGGCAGGCGCCAGTTCTGGAACCGCACGGCCGTCTTTTCCCTGTTCGGCGCCACCCCGGCCCGCATGTCCGGCTATGACACCCTCGAACCGGGATTCCTTCCCGCCTGGCAGGACGCGCCGTCGGCGGCCTTCCTCTCCCATGCGCCGTGCCAGAACATCACCTGCCTCAACAAGCTGCACAAGACCTGCCGGGTCGCCCGGTGCTTCGAGGGCTGCTCGCCCGATGCCGTCGCGGACGCCGTCCATGCCCGCCTCCAGGAAACCAAGGCTTTCGGCATCGCCCGTCCGATGCGCATCGTTGCGTGACCGGCGCCCCCATCCGGTCGCCCTTGATTCCCGCCCCGGCCTCGGCCATTCTCCATGCATGCAACTGACAGACCTGGAGATCGTGAACTTCCGCGGCATCGCGCGGCTGCGCCTGCAGGTGGAGCCTGACGCCACCGTGCTGTTCGGCGAGAATGCCTGGGGCAAGACCAGCCTGGTGGAAGCCCTCCAGAGCACGCTGGGGGACCGGCCCCTCGCCGAGGAGGACTTCCACCGCCTCGCCAACGACCGGACCACCATCGCCAAGCGCATGAACATCACCTTGGGCTTCCAGGGAGAGCCGCCCGCGGGCCTGGAGCCCGCAGCCTGGCGGGATGAAGCCGGCGAAGGCCGGATCGTCCTGCAATGGAGCGGCCGGCGGCTGGACCGGGGGCGGACCCGGTTCCGGCGGCGTTTCCTGGATGCCCACGGACGGGAGATCCCCTTGCCGGACGAGCAAGGTGCCCTGCTGGCCGGCCAGGTCCGCCGGAACCACCCCCTGTTCGTCTTCCGGGAACTCCGCCTGGCGGAGGGGATCCTGGCCCCGGCCCTGGCCACCAGCCAGGAGATGCACGAGGATCCCGAAAAGGCCGTGGGGCGGGTCTTCGAGCGGCTGCTTTCGGTGCCCCACCAGGTCCATCCCAGCGAACTGGCCCGGGGCCTGGAGGCCCTGAAACGGGTGGCGGTGCGCCGGCCGGAGCTCTTCCTGGCCCTGCATCCCGCCGGGGAGGCCATCCTGCGCAGGGCCGAGGACATGGCTGAAGCGCCCCTGGCCTTCCAGGGCGGCAATGCCCTGGCGGAGCTGGCCCAGCACGCCGGGGCGGGGATGCGGCAAGTGGTCCTGCTGACCCTGGTGGGGGCCCTGCTGCAGGCGGAGGCCGGCGCCGCCCTGGACAAGGGGGCCCAGCCCATCCTGGTCCTGGAGGACCCGGAGACGCACCTGCACCCCATCCAGCTCGCCACCGCCATGAACCTGGTGTCCCAGCTCTCCGTGCAGAAGCTGATCACCAGTGCGAGCGGAGCGCTCATGGCCGGCTTTCCCCTGCGGGCGCTGCGCCGCCTCGTGCGGCGCGACACCGACACCGAGACCTTTCCCGACCCCGACGGACCGGCCCTCAGCCCCACGGAGGTGCGCCGCGTGGCCTTCCACGTGCGCACCCACAACGCCGACAGCCTCTTCGCCAGGGTCTGGCTCCTGGTGGAAGGGGAGACCGAAGCCTGGCTCCTCCCCGAGCTGGCGCGGGTCTGGGGCCTCAACTTCCCCCTGGAGGGCATCCACTGCGTGCCCTTCGCCCAGGCGGGCCTCGCCCCCCTGCTGGCCTTCGCCGACCGCTTCGGCATCCCCTGGCACCTGGTCGCCGACGGGGACGAGGCTGGCCGGCACTATGTGTCCAGGACCCGCAAGTTCCTCCACCTCAAGCGGGAGGCCAGGCATATCACCCCGCTTCCGGACCTCGACCTGGAGCATTTCCTGTGGCGGGAAGGCTATGAAGACGTCTTCCGCAGGGCCGCGGGCCCGGTGGCGCCGGAGGCTGACGCTTCCGCGGTGATCCACCAGGCCCTGCGGGCCTGTTCCAAGCCCGGCATGGCCCTGGAAGTGGCCGAGGCGGCCGGAAGGCTCGGCCCCTCCCACATCCCCGCCCTCCTTGGGCAACTCTTCAGCATCCTGCGGGACAAGGCCAAGCCGCTTGGCGGTGGACCCGGCTAGCTGGTGTCAGCCGATCCGTTCGATTTGGCGGAGCCGCTGCATCATCTTGAACGGCAGGCCAAGGACCGCCGATCGTCATGAATGTCTCAAACATTAGGATCAGGTAGGATAGCGATCAGGCTCCAAAATTGCTTTCCCTGGTGGTTCCCCGGAAGTCCCGGAACTGGAAGGCCTTGGGTCCATCCCAGCGCGTCCGTTCCAGGTCACTGGCGCGGCGTATCCATCGGCCCATTCATTCGATTCAGCGAGGTCAGATCATGAAAAACATACCCGTCAGCCCGCTCCCTGCTGCTGGCAGGATACCCAAGGCAGAGGCCATCGAAAAAATCACCCGGTCCATCGCCGCGGTCCGGGTCCTGCTGGCCGCCGCCAGGATCGCCTTGGCAGCCGGGGTAAGCCCTGAAAAATATCGGCTCAACTTCAAATTGAACGCCTTGAAGAAGCAGGTCCGTTCAGGCAAGGCCCAGATCGCCCGGCTGAAACGCGAACCCAGGGCCGATGTCCTTTGGTCCGACAAGCTCGGGGCGTAAGGCCACCTCATCCATGCACGTTGATCACCCAACCAAGAAAGGCAAAACATGAGCGATTACCATTCGGTCGTGGCCGTCTATCACTCGCACCTGGAAGCGGAGGCGGCGGTCAAGGAGCTCCAGCGCTCCGGTTACGAGATGAAAAAGCTTTCCATCATCGGCCACGACGTGCACACGGAGGAGCATGTGGTCGGCTTCTACAACATCGGCAACCGCATGAAGGCGTGGGGCAAGACCGGTGCCTTCTGGGGCGGGCTGTGGGGTCTGCTGTTCGGTTCCGCGTTCTTCTGGATACCGGGGCTGGGCCCCACCTTCGCCGCGGGACCGCTGGTGGGCTGGATGGTCGGGGCGCTGGAAGGGGCGACCCTGGCGGGCGGGCTCGGCGTATTCGGCGCGGCCCTGTTCAGCCTCGGAATACCCAAGGACAGCGTCCTGAGCTATGAAATGGCACTCAAGACCGGCAGCTTCGTGCTGATCGTCCACGGCACCCAGTTCGACACGACCCTGGCCAGGGACATCCTCAAGCGCACTCAGCCAGAGATCCTGGACCACCACGAACACCCCGGTTCCGAGCTTCGGACCGAGAGTCCCGCAGTCCTGCAGGAAACCCACTGACATCCGGAGCGCGGAGGCCATCCATGTTAAAGACGCTGTTCATATCCACAAATAATTTGACCATCGCCTGGATTGTCTCGGCGACCTTCATCCTGTATACCGTGATCATGTTCGACCTCGGGTTGAACCAGATGGTGGAAGAGCTTAACAACATTTTCTAGCGGTCATGCCAAACCACTGAGCCACGAATCGAAAGAGGCACGTATGTTGATGCGACAAAACCGGGAACGGCCCCGCCAGAGTGGCAGCCCTCGCCGAACGTTTGCACGTGGACTGGAGCCCGGGCGTCTTGCGGCGCTTGGCTCAGCCCCGTTTTCCGCCTCCAAAAAGGTGGATGATATTTCCAGGCACGAATCCAAGCACAACTCCGACCCGAAGATGGACCCGAAGCACGAACCCAACCACCAGCATGAGCATGATCCGCGCCTTGAGCCCGAACCGAAGCCTGTCGAAGAGGTCAAGTAGGTGAACCATGAAACCGGGTCTTCGCAGTGATCGTGGCGTGGATGCCCCTCCCCGGCAGAAGCCCCGGCTGCGGGGCGTTTTCCACCTGGTCGCCGCGTGCGTGGCCGTGCCGGTCGTGCTGGCACTGTGGAACGCGGCGGGGAGTACCAGCGCGCGCTGGGGCGCGGGCGTCTATGGCGCCAGCCTGTGCGCGCTGTTTACCATTTCGGCGGTATACCATCGGCCCACCTGGCCGCCGCGGACCCGGGACCTGCTGGGCCGTATCGACCAATCTGCCATATTCCTGCTCATCGCCGGCACCTACACCCCGTTCGGCCTGCTGGCAGGGCCATCGGGTTCCCACGCCCTGCTCCTGGTGGTGTGGAGTGGCGCACTCGGCGGCTGCGCGCTCGCCCTGGCCTGGCCGGCCGCGCCAAAGCCGCTCATGGCTGGCCTCTACGTGCTGTTCGCCTGGGCCATGACCGGACTGGTCCCATCGCTCCATCACACCGCCGGAATGAGGGTGCTCGGGCTGGTCCTCCTGGGCGGGCTGGTCTACACCGCAGGGGCCATTGTCTACGCCGTACAGCGTCCCGACCCCTTCCCCCGCATCTTTGGCTACCACGAAATCTTCCACCTGTTCGTGGTGGCCGCGGCTGCGCTCCATTTCGCGGCCGTGTGGCTGACGCTGCCCCTGCTGACGGCCATGGCATGAGCCGGACGCACCTTCCCGGCGCGATTTTTTGAAGGAATGCCCCATGTCCCTGGTGGAAGAATTCAAGTCCTTCATGAATCGAGGTAGTGTCGGGATGATAAGCTTGCATTTCTACAACCGGGCGCGCTGTTTCGAGTTGCAGCGAGAGAGAAGGACACCTTGATGGATTCTGCTCTGCCTGACCGGATCGCTTTCCTGGGCGGCTTCCTGCCGCGCTTGTGCGGGATCGCCACCTTCACCCACGATTTGTGCGAGGCCGTGGCCGGCGTGGCCTCGGGGAGCGATTGCTTCGTGGGCGCCATGAATGACCGTCCGGAAGGCTACGCCTATCCTCCGCGGGTGCGCTTCGAACTGGACCAGATGGACCTGGATTCCTACCGGCGCGCGGCGGACTTCCTGAATTTCAGCAATGCGGAAGTGCTCAGCCTCCAGCATGAGTTCGGGATCTACGGCGGGCCCGCCGGCAGTCATCTGCTTGAGCTGCTCAGGGAAGTCCGCATGCCGGTGGTGACGACGCTGCACACTGTCCTGCGCGATCCCAATGGCGACCAGCGCAGGGTGATGCAGGAGATCATCGCCCGCAGCAGCCGCCTGGTGGTGATGGCCCGCAAGGGCCTGGAAATCCTGGTGGAGACCTACGGGGCCCCGGTCGACAAGATCGCCCTCATCCCCCATGGCATTCCGGACATGCCCTTCGTCGACTCCAGCTTCTACAAGCCGCAGTTCGGCGTGGAAGGCCGCAAGGTGCTGCTCACCTTCGGCCTGCTCGGCCCGGGCAAGGGCCTGGAGTACGTCATCGAGGCGTTGCCCGAGATCGTGAAGCGGCATCCCAACGTGGTCTACCTCGTGCTGGGCGCCACCCACCCCCACCTGGTGGCGCGCGAAGGCGAGACCTATCGCCTGGGACTTGAACGCCGGGCCGATGACCTGGGCGTCAAGGAGCACGTCATTTTCTTCAACCGGTTCGTGTCCCTGGAGGACCTCAAGGAATTCATCGGGGCCACCGACATCTACCTCACCCCCTATCTCAACGAGGCCCAGATCACCTCGGGCACCCTGGCCTACGTGTTCGGCGCCGGCAAGGCGGTGGTCTCCACCCCCTATTGGCATGCCAAGGAACTGCTCGCCGAAGGCCGGGGCATTCTGGTGCCGTTCCGCGATGCCCACGCCATCGCCGAGGGGGTGTGCGAATTCCTCGACCACCCGGACCTCCTGCAGAAGACCCGGGTAGAGGCCTACCGGATGGGCCGGGAAATGATCTGGCCAGTGATCGCCCAGCGCTACCTCGACGCCTTCCAGCAGGCCCGCCAGGAGCGGAAGGTCGCGCCGCGCTCGGCCTTCGCCGAATGGACCCTGGCCAGCAGGCCCTACGACCTGCCCCCGCTGCGGCTCGATCACGTGGTGCGCATGAGTGACAGTACCGGGATCTTCCAGCACGCCCTGTTCAATGTGCCCAACTTCGAGGAGGGCTATTGCACCGACGACAACGCCCGGGCCTTCATGCTCTGCACCCTGCTGGACGAACTGGGCGGGAGGCCCCCCTCGGAGAGCCTGGACCGGCTGGCCACCTGCTATCTGGGCTTCCTGTGCGCCGCCATGAACCGGCAGAACGGCCGCTTTCGCAACTTCATGACCCATGGCCGGTCCTGGATGGAGGAGGCCGGCAGCGAGGACAGCCATGGGCGCGCGCTTTGGGCCCTGGGCTGCGGGGCGGGCCGTTCCCGCAACGAGGGGCACCGGAAGCTGTGCGCCCAGCTGTTCGAGCAGGGACTGGCCGCCACCGAACGTTTCTCCTCGCCCAGGGCCTGGGCCTTCACCCTGCTCGGCATCCAGGAATTCCTGCATCACGCCCCCGGCCACCCGGCCGCGAAGGGCCTGCGCGAAGCCTTGACCCAGAGGCTGATCCGGCTCTGGCAGGATTGCGCCACCGACACCTGGCCCTGGTTCGAGCCCTGCGCCACCTACGACAACCCTCGCCTGTGCCAGGCCCTGCTGGTCAGCGGCCAGGAGATGCCCAACCCCGAGGCGCTGGCGATCGGCCTCAAGGCCCTGGGCTGGCTGGAGTCGGTGCAGAAGGCCCCGGCGGGCCATTTCCGGCCGATCGGCAACCAGGGATTCTATGAGCGGGACGGCGCCCATTCCGACTTCGACCAGCAGCCGGTGGAAGCCCAGGCCATGGTCGCCGCCTGCCTGGAAGCCCTGCGCGCCACCCACGACCTGGGCTGGTCCCGGAAGGCGAAATGGGCCTTCGAATGGTTCCTCGGCAGGAACGATCTCGGCCTGCCGGTCTACGATTCCGGAACCGGGGGTTGCGGCGACGGCCTGCACCCGGAGCGGGTGAGCGAGAACCAGGGGGCGGAATCCACCTTGGCCTTCCATCTGGCCCGCGCCGAGATGAGTTCCGCCCAGCTCCTGGTCGGGCCCTCCTCGATCGCCACTTCATGAGCGGCATCCCGGTTCGCCGGCACGAAGTACTGCTCACGCCAGAAAGCGCCCGGGTGATCATCCGGCCCTTCATCCCCTCCAACCCGCTGCGGGTCACCACCATCATCGGCCGCGCCCTTGCCCTGAGCGAAGCGGAGGCCCTCCGGGACCTGGACACCGTGCTCCGGGAATTCGATGCCCGGCATTTCGATCTGGAGAATCCGCTCCTGGCGAACTACCAGCGGGTGGTTCCGTACCTCTTCACCCAGCAGCCGCTTTCCCATGCCCGGAAGCTGCTCATCGGCGCCCTGTTCTCGGGGGAGTACGCCATGGAATCCGCCGCGCTGTTCAACCCGTCCATGGTGCCGCATCCCGACCAGGACGGCGTGCCGCCCGGCGCCCTGCGCTTCGTCATGAGCCTGCGCGCCACCGGCGAAGGGCACATCTCCTCGGTGGAGTTCCGCACCGGTCTCATCAGCGCCGATGGCGCCATCCAGGTGGACCCGGTCTCGCGCCTGGTCACGACGCCCGAGATCGAGCCCAACCCCCATTACAAGAAGACCCCCTTCATCGTCAAACTGCACGAGATGGGCTTCGACAACGGGCACTCCGCCATGGTGCTGGATACGCTGAGGCCCGAGTTCAACCGGAGCGATCTGGAGCGGAGCCTGGCCCGCATCCGGCGCGAGGTCCGGCCGGTCACCCAGGATCTCACCAACACCCTCCGCTGCATCCAGTGGCTGGCCAACTCCAACTACGAGATGGCCTTTTCCGGCCAGCACGCCCTGAGCGAACGCATCATCTTCCCGGTGTCCAGCAATGAGAGCAACGGCATCGAGGACGCCCGTTTCGTCCGCTTCGTCGAAGACGACGGGGCAGTGATGTACTACGCCACCTACACCGCCTACAATGGCCACGCCATCCTGCCCCAGCTGATCGAGACCCATGATTTCCTGCGCTTCCGGGTGCTCACCCTCAACGGCTCGGGGGTGCAGAACAAGGGCATGGCGCTGTTCCCGCGGCGGATCGACGGCAACTACGCGATGCTTTCGCGCCAGGATGACGAGAACCTGTTCCTCATGCTCTCGGACAACCCCCATTACTGGGTGGATTCAACGCTCCTGCTGCGTCCGGCGGAACTATGGGAGTCGGTGAAGATCGGCAACTGCGGGTCGCCGATCGAAACGGAGGCCGGCTGGCTGGTGATCACCCACGGCGTGGGCCCCATGCGCAAGTACTGCATCGGGGCGGTGCTGCTCGACCTGCAGGACCCGACGAAAGTCATCGGCCGCTTGCGCGAGCCGCTGCTGCAACCCGAAGGCAGCGGAAGGGAAGGCTACGTGCCCAATGTCGTCTACAGTTGCGGGTCGCTCATCCACGGACGCGAGCTGATCCTGCCCTATGCCATGAGCGACCGGGCTTCGACCGTGGTGAGCGTGCCCCTGGACGAACTGCTCGCCGCGCTCCGGCCCTGAGGCCCTTTTAAAAACCCCCTAGGCAGTTCGATCATGGGTTCGGGCAAGAGCGTGGCCGCGCCCCTGAACCGCGAGCCCTACCAGGCGCGGTTCCAGTTCACCATCGGCAATTCCATGCGGTTCTAGATCGGCTGCGGCGAACCCGCTCGTGGTGCGGGGCTGGGATAATCAGGGAAGAACAGGGGAATGCAGTCCGGACACAAACCATGGGAGAACTCCGCCTCGGAGCGCTGGGTGATGTATGACTCAATCGCGTTCCAGGTGCCGTGCTCGTCGCGGATCTTTTTGCAGTTGGCACAGGTGGGCAGGATCCCGCGGAGCACCCGGATCTCGTTCCGGACGCGGTGGAGTTCCACATGGACATGCACCCGGGCCAACAGTTCCAGAAGCCTGAACGGCTTGGTGACATAGTCCGCGGCGCCCGCTTCGAACCCCGCCAGGACCTGTTCGGAAGTCGATTGACCGGAGAGGAAGATGACGGGAATGCCGCGCGTGAGCGCATCCGCCTTGAGCCCCCTGCAGACTTCGATCCCATCCATGCCCGGCATGAGAACATCCAGCAGGATCAGGACGGGGTTCCTGCTCGCGGCCAGATCCTTGGCCCTGGCCCCATCGATGGCCGAGACCACTTCGTAGCCTTCACGTTCCAGAACCGTGGTGAGAAGCTCGCGATCCCACGGCGTGTCTTCCACCACCAGGATCAAAGGGTGTTTTGGGGATTCCATGTAACACTCCAGTGCAGGCTCGAAGGTCCCGACGTCAGGTTTTTTCGGGTTGCAAGCCAAGGTGATCAGGCAATTTCGAAGCCAACTCCCGGGAACGCCCTGGAGCACGGTCCTTGACCCCCTGGCCCGGCGGCCCTTCGGTTCAGCCGTGGCCTTCATATTGACTTGGTTGCTCCGTTATTTTGAGACAGGCGCGGGGGCGGCCAACGCGGCGAAACGACCCGGGTCCATCAGCCGGGTCCCGGCACAAGGCACCGCGGCTGGCGCCATCCTTGGCATGGTTGATGCTTCGGTGAAGCATGCCACCATCGCCCATGCGGTGGGCTGAGGAGAAAAACATGAGCAACACTGAACGAACCGAACTTGTATTCCGGGACAAGATCCTGATGATGCTATCCGACGATGAAGTGGCCAGTGTAAGCACTGCGGAAACAGCGGTATGCCTCCCGGCCGGGGAGGAGTTCCTCGACCTGGAACGGATCGGCCTCGGGGTGCAGAAGGCCCAGGCCTCGGCACCGGTCATGGGGCGGGTGCTGCCCCGCAAGGCCGTGCATCACCAGACCTGGCGGAAGATCCAGGCGGAGGTCGCGGCGTACAACGCCCCCGCCGCCAAGACCATCACCTTGTAGTACTGGAACGGCGGGCAACAAAACCGTGACGCGTGAGTTTCACCTTTTCGAACTCACGGTCACGGAGACTTCACGGCCGTGCCCCGGGGAGCTGGGCAACGTCCCATCCACCGCCAAGAGCCTGGATCAATTGGACCGACGCGGTCATCTCGCTCACGCGCAGGTTCGCCAGGATCTGCTGATCGCCCAGCAGGGTGGTCTGGGCGGCGACCACTGCGAGGTAGGAATCGAGACCGGTCTGGTAGCGCGCCGTGGCGATGTCCACGTAGCGCTGGGCGGCCTTGGTGGCGGCCTCCTGCTGGACGATCTCACGCGAAAGGATGCGCAGGGTCGCGATGGAGTCCTCCACCTGCTGGAACGCGGTCAGCACGGTCTGCCGGTAGTTGGCGACGCCGGCTTGGTAGGCGGCGGTGTACTGGGCCACCGTCGCCTTGCGCAGGCCGGCGTCGAAGAGCGCCTCGGACGCCGAAGCCCCCAGGGACCAGAAGAACGCCGGGGCCGACACCAGGTTCGAAAGGGTGGACGACATGAATCCGGCGCTCCCGGTGAGGTTCAGCGACGGATAGTAGGCGGACGTCGCCACGCCGATGACGGCGTTCGCCTGGGCCATGGCGCGCTCAGCGGAGGCGATGTCCGGACGGCGCTGCAGCAGCCGGGACGGGATGCCCACCGGGATCGCCGGCACCTTGGTTTCCAGCCCCTTCACCGGCATGGAAAAGCTGGAAGCGGGCGTGCCGATCAGCGTCGCGATGGCGTGCTCGTACAGGGCGCGGTTCACGGCGATGCCGGTGCACGCCGCTTCGGCGTCCGCCAGGGTCACTTCCGCCTGGGCGACGGCCTCATCGCCGCCGATGCCGGTGTCGGCCTGGGCGCGGGTCATGTCCAGCGACTTCCGGTCGGCTTCGACGGTGCGGTCGTAGATATCCTGCAGGGCATCCTGCCCGCGCAACTGGAAGAAATACTCGGCGAGGTCGGCCTGCTCGGTGAGGCGCTCGTTTTCCAGGTCCGCCGCGCTCACCTGGGCGGCGAACTGGTACTCGCGGACCGTGTTGCGGATGCGGCCCCAGAGGTCGGGTTCCCAGGATACGTCGATGGGCAGGGAGAACTCGTTGACGGTGGTGCGTCCTTTCGGGGCGGAGGCGGAGTTGACCATGGCCGGGCCGGTCCCGACCCGGGTGAAGGCGGGATCCAGCGCCACGGCCGGGAACAGGCCCGCCCGGGCCTGGCCCACCTGGGCGCGGGCGGCCATGAAGTTCTGGAAGTAGCGGGCGATGTTCTGGTTGTTGATGTCCAGCCGGGCTTCCAGCGCGTCCAGTTCGGGTTCGCCGAACATCTCCCACCATTTGCCCTTGAGCGCCGCATCCTGCGGCTGGGCCGGCTGCCACGCGCCCGCGGAGGCGGTGGCATAGGCTTCCTTGAAGGCGGGCGGGGCGGTGTCGGAAGGGGCCACATACTTGGGGCCCACCTTGCACGCGCAAAGCAGACCCAGGCCGATGGCCGCCGCCGGGAGCACAACGGCTCCTTGGAACTTTTCCCGTGAACGGCTCGGCATCATGGACATCTTTCCCTCTTTCTGGGTCTAGGCGCCCGTTGAGGGCGCCAGCTGGTTGCCCGCGCGGGTGTTTCCGTCCGGCTTCCCCTGCATCCGCAGGCGCAGCCGGTCCAGCGCCAGATAGACCACCGGCGTCGTGTAGAGCGTCAGCAGCTGGCTCAGGAGCAGTCCGCCGACGATGGTGATGCCCAGCGGCCGGCGCAGTTCATAGCCCATGCCGGTTCCCAGCACCAGGGGCAGGGCGCCCAGGAGCGCCGCCATGGTGGTCATCAGGATCGGCCGGAAGCGCAGGACGCACGCCTCGAAAATCGCTTCGGATGTGCTCTTGCCTTCCTCGCGCTCGGCCTGGAGCGCGAAGTCGATCATCATGATGGCGTTCTTTTTCACGATGCCGATCAGCAGGACGATGCCGATGATCGAGATGATGTTCAAGTCCACCTTGCAGATCATCAGGGCGAGCATGGCGCCGACGCTGGCGGAGGGCAGGCTGGAGATGATGGTCAGCGGATGGACCATGCTTTCGTACAGGATGCCGAGCACGATGTAGACCGCCAGCAGCGCCGTGGCGATCAGCACCGGCTCGGTGCCGAGGGACTGCTGGTAGGCCTCCAGGGTGCCGCTGAAGAAGCCGGTCAAGGTTGCGGGCGCGCCAAGCTGCTTCTTCATCTGTTCGATGCGCTTGGTGGCGTCGCTCAGGGACAGGTCCGGCGCGAGGTTGAAGGACACGGTGACCGAGGGGAACAGGCCGGTGTGGTTGATGGCCAGGGGGGTCGTGCTGGCATGGGCCTGGCTCACCGTGGACAGCGGAATGTTGCTGCCGCCGCCTGATTGCAGGTAGACCTGATTCAGGCCTTCCGGGCTCCGCGAATATTCCGGGGCCACTTCCAGCACCACATAATACTGGTTGAGCTGGGTGTAGATGATGGACACCTCGGACTGCCCGAAGGCGCCGTAGAGGGCCGAGTCCAGAGACTGCGCGCTCAGGCCCAGTTTCGCCGCGGTGGCCCGGTCGTAGGTCAGCATTTCCTTGAGGCCGCCGTTCTGCTGGTCCGAACTCACGTCCTGCAGCCCGGGCAGGCGCCTCATGGCCGCCAGCACGACGGGGCCCCAGGTGGCCAGATCCTGCACATTGTCGGCCTGGATGGTGTACTGGTACATCGCGTTGCTGGACCGGCCGCCGATGCGCAGATCCTGCACCGCCTGGAGGAACGCCGAGGCCGCGGGCAGACGGCTCAGTTGCGGGCGCAGGCGGTTGATGATCTGGGTTGCGCTGGCCTCGCGCTCACCCAGCGGCTTGAGCGCGACGTAGAGGGATCCGGTGTTGGTGGCCCCGCCGCCGCCGGCGAAGCTGATCACATTGGCGACGGCGCGGTCCTTCTTGACCACCCCGGCGATCTCCTGGATGGCGCCGTCCATGGCTGGGAAGGAGGCGTCCTGCGTCCCGACCGCGACCCCGGCGATCGCTCCGGTATCCTCCACCGGAAAGAACCCCTTGGGGATCTTGACGATGAGCAGAGCGTTGAGGGCGATGGTGAGGAAGAGCACGATGAGGGTAGGCATGGGATGCGCCAGCACCCAGCCCAGGCTGCTGCGGTAGAGCGACAGCACCCAGTCGAAGCCCTTTTCGCTGACCTGGTAGAGGCGCCCGTGCTTTTCCGCGCGCTCGTCCCGCAGCAGGAAGGCGCACATCATCGGCGTGGTGGTCAGGGAGACGACCATCGACACGACGATGGAGGTGGACAGGGTGACGGCGAACTCCCGGAACAGCCGGCCGACGATGCCGCCCATCATCAGCAGCGGGATGAACACGGCGATGAGCGAAAGGCTGATGGTGAAGACCGTGAACCCGATCTCCTCGGCGCCCCGCAGCGCCGCGGCCATGGGCTTCATGCCGTTCTCCAGGTGGCGGGTGATGTTCTCCATCACCACGATGGCGTCGTCCACCACGAAGCCGGTGGAGATGGTCAGCGCCATGAGCGAGAGGTTGTCCAGGCTGTAGCCCAGCAGGTACATCACCGCGAAGGTGCCGATCAGCGAGACCGGCACCGCCACGGCGGGGATGAGGATGGCGCGGACGTTGCGCAGGAAGACGAACACCACGATGATGACCAGGACGATGGAAATGAGCAGGGTCCGCTCCACGTCGCCCACCGAGGCGCGGATGGTGGTGGTGCGGTCCAGGACGATGGTGGTGTCGATGCCGAACGGGATGGAGGCCTGGATGACGGGAAGCTGGCTGCGGATGCGATCCACGGTGCTGATGATGTTGGCGCCGGGCTGGCGGAAGATGATGATGGGAATGGCCCGCTTGTTGTTCAGGTAGCCGGCCACACGGAGGTTCTGCACGGAATCGGTCACCTCGGCCACGTCGGACAGGCGCACCGCTGCGCCGTTGTGCAACCCGACGATGAGCGGCTTGTAGTCAGCCGCCCGGGAGATTTGATCGTTGGCCAGGATGTCCGCGGTCACGAGGCCGTCGGAGAGCTGGCCCTTGGCCAGGTCGGAGTTCTGCCGGCTCAGCATGGCTTGCAGGTTCGCCAGGGTCAGTCCGTGGCTGGCCAGCCTGGTGGGGTTCGCCTCCACCCGCACCGAAGGCAGCGCGCCGCCACCCACCGTCACCTGGCCCACGCCCTGGATCTGGGACAGCTTCTGCTCGATGACGGTGGAGGCTTCGTCATACAGCTTGTCGGGACCGTATTTGTCCGAGGTGAGCCCCAGGATCATGACCGGCGCGTCGGCGGGATTGACCTTGCGGTAGGTGGGATTGGCCGGCAGGTTGCTGGGCAAGGCGTTGCGCGCCGCGTTGATGCCGGCCTGCACGTCCCGCGCCGCCCCGTCGATGTCCCGGCTGAGGTCGAACTGGATGGTGATGGAGGTGCTGCCGAGCGTGCTGCTGGAGGTCATCTCGGTCACGCCCGCGATGTGGCCGAACTGCCGCTCCAGCGGCGTGGCGACCGAGGACGCCATGATCTCCGCGCTTGCCCCCGGCAGGGACGCGCCGACCGAGATGGTCGGAAAGTCCACTTCCGGCAGGGGCGAAACCGGCAGCACCTGGAACGCCACCGCCCCCATCAGGGCGATGGCCACGGTCAGCAGGGTCGTGGCCACCGGCCGCCGGATGAAGGGAGCGGAGATGTTCATGCCGGTCCTTCAACCGCTGCGGCAGCGGTTTCCAGGGGGGCCGGCTTGCGCGAGAAGCGTTTCGCCAGTTTGTCGAAGAAGATGTAGATGACCGGCGTGGTGTAGAGGGTCAGGACCTGGCTCACCAGCAGCCCGCCCACCATGGCGATGCCCAGCGGCCTGCGCAGCTCGGAGCCGAAGCCCGTGCCCAGCGCCAGCGGAAGCCCCGCCAGCAGCGCGGCCATGGTGGTCATCATGATCGGCCGGAAGCGCAGCAGGCACGCGTCGTAGATGGCGTCCGTGGCGTTCTTGCCCTCCACCCGCTCGCCCTCCATGGCGAAATCGACCATCATGATGCCGTTCTTCTTGACGATGCCGATGAGCAGGACGATGCCGATGATGGCCACCACGCTCAGGTCCTGGCGGAACAGGATCAGCGCCAGGAAGGCGCCCACCCCCGCCGACGGGAGCGTGGACAGGATCGTCACCGGATGGATGAAGCTCTCGTACAGGATCCCCAGCACCAGGTACACCGCCACCAGGGCGGCCAGGATCAGCAGCGGTTCGTTGGCCAGGGAATTGGTGAAGGAGGCGGCGGTGCCCTGGAAACCCGCCTGGATGCCTTCGGGCATGTGCATATCCTTCTGCACCTTGTCCACCGTCGCGATGGCGCTGCCCAGGGCCGCGTTGGGCGCCAGGTTGAACGACACCGTGATCGCCGGGAACTGGCCCTGGTGGGTGATCACCAGGGGCTCCGTGGTGGTCTCGAAATGGGCGAAGGCGCTCAGCGGCACCGCAGTGCCATTGGCCGTGGGCACCAGGGCCTTGCGGGCCAGGGCGTTGGCGGGCGGGGCCAGGCTCATGGCTCCCGGCGTGTACAGGGCCGAACCGGTCAAGGCGTTGGAACCGGCGGCAGCGGACCCGGATGAGGCGGCCGAGGTGGACGCACCCGAACCGCTGGTGCCGGCCGACGCGTTGGCCAGGATGTACAGCTGGTCCAATTTGCCGGGGTTCTTCTGGAACTGCGGCTCGCTTTCCAGGATGACGTGGTACTGGTTCACCTGGGTGTACATCGTGCTGATCTGGCGCTGGCCGAAGGCATCGTAGAGGGTGTTGTCGATGGTCGCGGGGGCGATGCCCAGCCGCGAGGCGGTGACCCGGTCGATCACCAGGGACACGGCCAGGCCTCCCGGCTGCTGGTCGGTGGCCACGTCTTCCAGTTCCGGCAGCTGTTTCAGACGGGCCACGAAGCGCCCGGTCCAGTCGTTCAACTCGGCGGCATCCGGATCTTCCAGGGCGTACTGGTACTGGGTCCGGCTGACCCGGTCATCCACGGAAATGTCCTGCACGGGCTCCATGAACAGCTGGATGCCCTGGACCTGGGCCACCCGGGCGCTGAGCCGGCGGATCAGGTCCGACGCGCTGATCTTGCGCTGGTCCAGCGGCTTCAGGTTGATGGACATCCTGCCGCTGTTGGTGGTGGTGTTGGTCCCGTCCGCGCCGATGAACGAGGAGACGCTGGCCACGGCCGGGTCGCCCAGGACCACCTTGGTGAGCTCCTGCTGCTTCTCGGCCATGGCCTGGGAGCTGATGGCCGGCGGAGCCTGGGAGATGCCCTGGATGACACCGGTGTCCTGCACCGGGAAGAAGCTCTTGGGGATGACCACGTACAGGCAGATGGTGAGCACCAGGGTCGCCGCGGCCACCAGCAGGGCGATGGTCTGGTAGCCCAGGACGAACTTCAGGGTCCGGCCGTAGAACGCGATCATGCCCTGGAAGGCGCGCTCCGTGGCCTTGTAGATCCGGCCCTGCTGCTCCTTGTCCTCGCGCCGCAGGATGCGCGCGCACATCATCGGCGTGAGGGTGAGGGAGACCACGGCCGACAGGATGATGGTGACGGCCAGGGTGACGGCGAATTCCCGGAACAGGCGTCCCACCACGTCGCCCATGAACAGCAGCGGGATCAGCACGGCGATGAGCGAGACGGTCAGCGAAAGGATGGTGAAGCCGATCTGCTCGGCGCCCTTGAGCGCGGCCTCCATGGGCGGGTCGCCGGCCTCGATGTAGCGCGAGATGTTCTCGATCATGACGATGGCGTCGTCCACCACGAAACCGGTGGAGATGGTCAGCGCCATCATCGACAGGTTGTCCAGGCTGTAGCCCAGCACGTACATCGCCCCGAAGGTGCCCACCAGGGACAGCGGCACCGCCACGCTGGGGATGATGGTGGCATAGACGCTGCGCAGGAAGAGGAAGATGACCAGCACCACCAGGCCGATGGTCAGCAGCAGCTCGAATTCCACGTCGGCCACCGAAGCCTCGATGGCGACGGTGAGGTCGGTGAGGGTGGTCACCTGGATGTCCGCCGGCAGGTTGGTCTTCAGGTCCGGCAGGAGCTTCTTGATGCTCTTGACCACGCTGATGGTGTTGGCGCCGGGCTGGCGCTGGACGTTGAGGATGACCGCGGGGGTGCTGTTCATCCATCCGGCCTGGTTGTTGTTCTCCACGCCGTTCACGATCACGGCCACGTCGGTGAGCATCACCGGCGAGCCGTTGCGGTAGGCCACCACCACCCGCTTGTAGTCGTCGCTGGAGACCAGCTGGTCGTTGGCGTCGATCTGGTAGTCCTGGCGCGGCCCGTCGAAGTTGCCCTTGGCGGCGTTCACGCTGGCCACGGTGAGGGAGGTGCGCAGGTCTTCCAGGTTGATGCCGTACGAGGACAGGGCCGTGGGGTTGGCCTGGATGCGCACCGCCGGCTTCTGGCCCCCGCTGATGGTCACCAGGCCGACCCCGCTGAGCTGGGAGATCTTCGGCGCCAGCCGGGTGTCCACCAGGTCTTCCACCTGGGACAGCGGCATGGACTTGGAGGTGATGGCCAGGGTCAGCACCGGGGCGTCGGCCGGATTGGTCTTGCTGTAGGTGGGCGGCGCGGGCAGGACCGACGGCAGCAGGCTCTGGGCCGCGTTGATGCCGGACTGCACCTCTTCCTCCGCCACATCCATGGGGAGCGTGAGGTTGAACTGCAGCACGATGACCGAGGTGCCTCCGGAACTGGAGGAGGTCATCTGGCTCAGCCCCTGCAACTGGCCGAACTGGCGCTCCAGCGGGGCCGTGACCGTGGTGGCCATCACCGTGGGGCTGGCGCCGGGATAGAACGTGAGCACCTGGATGGTCGGGTAGTCCACTTCCGGCAGGGCCGAGACCGGCAGCTGGGTGAAGCCCACCAGGCCCACCAGCATGATGGCGGCCATGAGCAGCGAGGTGGCCACCGGCCGCAAAATGAACGGGCGGGATAGATTCATTGGGCTGGGCTGCCGCCGGCCCCGGCCGCGGTAGGCTTGTTCACGATGGCCACGCGGGACTGGTCCTGCAGCTTCTCGAAGCTGCTGTTGGCCACCACTTCTCCGGGCTGGACACCCTCCACCTGGGTCAGGCCGGCGTTGGTGATCCCCGCCTTGACGCTGCGGATGTGTGCCACATTATTCTGGATCACATACACGAACGAGGCCTGGCCATTCTGCTGGATGGCCGACGCCGGCAGCAGCGTCACGCCGCGCAGGGTGTCCACCAGCAGGCGCGTGTTGACGAACTGGTTAGGGAACAGGGCGGTGTCCTGGTTGTCGAACAGCGCCCGCCCCTTGACGGTCCCGGTGGTGGTGTCGATCTGGTTGTCCAGCGTCAACAGCTTGCCGGAAGCGATTTTTTTCTGCGCGCTGCGGTCGAAGGCGTCGACGCCGAGCACCGCGCCCTTGCCCAGGCGGGCTTGCACCTGGCCCAGGCTGTCCTCCGGGATGGTGAAGATCACCGTGATGGGGGACGTCTGGGCGACCACCGCGAGGGTCACGGCGCCAAGCGCCTGGACCACATTGCCCGGGTCCACCAGGCGCAGCCCGACCCGGCCGGCGATGGGGGCCTTGAGGCTGCAGAAGCCCACCTGAAGCTCATCGTAATTCACGGTGCCCTGGTCGTTCTTCACGGTGCCGGCGGCCTGGAGCACCAGCTTCTCCTGGTCGTCCAGGAGCTGCTTGGCGATGGCGGCGCGTTTCCAGGCGGCCGTGTAGCGGTCCAGGTCCATGCGCGCCTGGGCCAGCACATTCTCGTCCCGTTCGAGCAGCCCCTGGGCCTGCAGGAGTTGCGCGCGGTACGTGCGCGGATCGATGTCGATGAGCGGATCGCCCTTCTTCATCAGCTGGCCTTCGGTGTAGTGCACGGCCACGATCGTCCCGGTCACCTGGCTGGTGATCAAGGCGGTGTAGACCGGGGTGACCGTCCCGATGGCATCGAGATAGACGCCGAGGTCACCCTGGGTGGCCGTGGCGCTGGCCACGGCGGTCCCGGCCGGGGCGCGCGCGGCGGCGGCCGCGGCCTTCTCGGCGTTCTCGTGGTGGCGCAGGAGCAGCATGAAGCCGATCAGCAGCGCGAGCGCCGCCAGGCTCCACAGGATGATGCGCCGCGCCCTGGGCCGCCGGCGTTCCCCCAGGGTCGGCACAGGCGGCCGGGTGGCGAGGGGCGACGGTTGAGCCTGGTCATCGCTCAAGCTGCACCGCCGTTCCCGGCCCTGTTTGCGGGAGTTCTTGAAGCACCGGCGTTGGGAGCTGGCTGCGCATGTCCTGACCTCCGGTAAAGGGGGATGGGTTGGGCTTGGGCAGAACGCCCAAGCCTTTGGCTTGATCACAAGCAAGGCCCATGCCCAACAATTCATGTTTTTAAGTCCAATGACTTGCAGGGACCAGCACCCCGCGGGTTGGACCATGGAATCAAAATGAACGAACAGCTCTCCCATCCTGAAGGGCCGGCGCCACCGCTCCTTGCAAAGTTCGGCAATGACGCGATAGTTGATGTGACTCTCCCGGGCGAAGGAGGTGGATGTTGGGCCTCAAGATTCTGCTGGTGTATCCGGAGATGCCTGCCACGTATTGGAGCCTGCGCTACGTGCTGCCCTTCATCGCCAAGAAGGCCCTGTTCCCGCCCCTGGGGCTTCTGACGGTGGCGGCCATGCTGCCCGCAGACGATGAACCGACTTTGGTCGATATGAATGTCGAGCCGCTCACCCGGCAAGCGGTGGCCGCATGTGACATGGTCTTCACCTCTTCCATGATCGTGCAGAAGGAGTCCCTGGAGCGGGTGATCAGGCTGTGCAACGCGCTGGGCAAGCCCGTGGTGGCAGGAGGCCCCTACCCCACCAGTTGCCACGGCGAGATCCGGGGGGTGGACCACTTCGTCCTGAACGAGGCGGAAATCACCCTGCCCCTCTTCCTGCACGACCTTGCCCTGGGCCAGGCCAAGCCCTTGTACACCAGCACGGAGAAGCCCGATCTCCGGCTCACGCCCACGCCCCGCTTCGATCTCGCCCGGGGGAGCCGATACGCCCAGATGGCCTTGCAATATTCCCGGGGCTGCCCGCATGACTGCGAGTTCTGCGACATCATCGAACTGTTCGGCCACAGGCCGCGCACCAAGACACCCGCTCAGCTGATGCGCGAGCTGGATGCCGTATATCAGGCGGGCTGGCGCGGATCGCTCTTCCTGGTGGACGACAACTTCATCGGCAACCGGAAGGAAGTGAAGGCCATGCTCCCCCACCTGATCAGCTGGCAGCGGGACCACGGCCGCCCCTTCACGCTGTTCACCGAAGCCAGCCTCGACCTGGCCGGCGACGATGATCTGATGGATCTGATGATCGAGGCGGGCTTCGATATGGTGTTCATGGGCATCGAAACGCCCGACGCGGCCACCCTGAAGGCCGCCGGAAAGCAACAAAACCTCAAGGCGGACATGCTTTCCAGTGTGTGGAAGATCCAGCGCAAGGGAATGGAGGTGGCGGGCGGGTTCATCGTGGGCTTCGACAATGACCCCGAGGATATCTTCGAACGCCAGATCCGTTTCATCCAGGAGGCCGCCATTCCCACGGCCATGGTGGGACTGCTCACGGCCCTGCCCAGAACCCGTCTGCACCAGCGGCTTCAGCGCGAGGGCCGCCTCACCGAAGCGACCGGCGGGGGCAACAACACCCACGACCTGCGGCTCAATTTCGTGCCGCGGATGGACGCACAGAAATTGTTGGACGGCTACAAGCGGGTCCTGGCCCAGGTCTACAACCCGGAAAGGTACTTCGAACGGTGTCTGAGGCTGTTGCAGACGATGCGGCGGCCTTATTCCGGGGCGCTTCGCCGGATCCGTTTCATGGAACTCCGCGCCTTGGCCATGTCCCTCCTGGTCCAGACCTTTTCCAGCTATTCACGGCCCTACTGGAAATTCCTGGTGAAGGGGATGCTCGCGCGGCCCAGGATGGCGGCCGAGATCGTGACCATGGCGGTGAAAGGCCACCACTTTTTCCGCATCACCCGGAACGTGCTGGAACTGGACCGGTTCAAGTCCACCCTGGACCGGGTGGCGCGGGCCTTCGAGGCGCGCCTGAGCGGCCTTTCCGTGGAAGACTACCCGCAGAAACTGGCGGAACTCAAGGCCTACCGGGACCAGGTGCTGAAGCAAATGCAGGCCCGCTACGGAAAGCTGAACAAGGATTTCCGCGGCTACGCCGACGAGGCCGTCATCGCCTTCCAGGCCACCCTGGACGGGCTCATCGCAAGCCATGCCATCAGTCACTGATGACCGTGCCCACGGCCGCCTCCCGCCCTGGGATCAGCGTGGAATGGCGCCCAGAGCCATGGCGATCACCGGATCCAGGTCGGCCCGGGGCGTTCCGGCCTTGGCCCGCACGGCCATGCCGGCCACCACGGTGAGCAGGAAGTCCGCCAGGGCCTCCAGCGGGGTGCCGGCCGGGAACTGGCCCAGCCGCTCGGCCCGGGCCAGGCGCTGGCGGATGGCTTCGCCGGTGAGGGCATGGGCCTGGTGCACCGCGGTTTCCACCGAACTGGGCAGGTCGCCGGTGCCACAGGCCGCGGTGGCGTTGACGATGAAGCAGCCGCCGGGCTTGGCGGGGTCGGCCAGCACATCGGCCAGGGAAGCCAGGAAGGCGCCGATGGCCGCGCGCACGTCGGGCTCCCGCTCCAGGGCCCGCAGGTGGGGCTCCGCCTGGGTCTTGGCGTAGCGCTCCAGGGCCTGGCGGAACAGCTGGGCCTTGTCGCCGAAGGCGGCGTACAGGCTCGGCTTGTTCAGCCCGGTGGCCGCGCTGAGGTCGGCCATGGAGGTGGCGTCGAAGCCGTGGCTCCAGAACACGGCCATGGCCGCGTCGAGCGCCTCTTCAGGGTCAAAACGGCGGGGACGGCCACGGTTCGTCAGATAACCTCCATGGGGAGTAAATCTCATTGACGAATATTGTACCACACGGTAATTTAACTACCGGTCGGTAAAATAATCGGACCGCTTTTTCCAGGAGAAAACCATGACGCTCATCGCCATCGCCTACCACAGCGGCTTCGGCCACACCCTTCGCCAGGCCCAGGCCGTGGCCGCCGGCGCCGGTTCGGTGGCTGGCGCGAAGGCCAAGCTGTTCGCCGTGGACACCCTCACCGAAGCGGACTGGACCGAGCTGGAGTCCGCCTCGGCCATCATCTTCGGCAGCCCCACCTACATGGGCAGCGCTTCAGCCAAGTTCAAGGAGTTCATGGACGCCAGCTCCAAGCCCTGGATGGCCCGGGCCTGGAAGGACAAGGTCGCCGGTGGCTTCACCACCTCCGCCTCCCAGTCCGGCGACAAGCTGAACACCCTGATCCAGCTCATGGTGTTCGCCAACCAGCACGGCATGCTCTGGGTCGGCCTGGACATCATGCCGGGCAACAACAACTCCAAGGGTTCGGTGGACGACCTGAACCGCCTGGGCAGCTTTTCCGGAGCCATGGCCCAGGCCAACGCCGACCAGGGCGCCGAAGCCATGTTGGACAGCGATCTGCGGACCGCCGAGCGGCTCGGTGTGCGGGTGGCAGAGACCGCTTTGACCTTCAAGCGCGGCCGGGTTTGAGCCAGTCATTTTTGGAGAAACGCCCATGAATCAGGATCCTTTGTTCCGTCCCTGGCAGTACAAGGCCTTGAGCCTGGCCAACCGGGTGGTGATGGCGCCCATGACCCGCTCCATGAGCCCCGGCGGCGTGCCGGGCGCCCAGGTGGCGGCCTACTATCGCCGGCGGGCGGAGGCCGGGGTGGGCCTGATCATCACCGAAGGCACCACCATCAACCGGCCCGGCGCCTCCGGCGACCCGGCGATCCCCAATTTCCATGCCCCGGCGAGCCTTGAGGGCTGGGCCCGGGTGGTGGAGCAGGTGCACCAGGCCGGGGGCAAGATCGCCCCGCAGCTCTGGCACCAGGGCATGGCGCGCCAGGCCGGCACCGGGCCCCATCCCGAGGCCCCCTCGGAAGGTCCCTCGGGCCTTTCGACCACCGGCGAGAAGGTCGGCACGGCCATGACCGGGGCGGATATCGCGGCCACCGTGGAGGCGTTCGCCGAAGCGGCCGCCCAGGCCAAGGCGATCGGCTTCGACGCGGTGGAACTGCACGGGGCTCACGGGTACCTGATCGATCAGTTCTTCTGGGCCGGTACCAACCAGCGCACCGATGGCTACGGCGGCGACCTGGTGCAGCGGACCCGGTTCGGTTCCGAAGTGATCCGCGCCGTGCGCCGCCGGGTGGGGCCCGAGTTCCCCATCATCTTCCGGTTCTCCCAGTGGAAGCTCCAGGACTACGAGGCCCGCCTGGTCCAGACGGCCGAGGAGCTGGGCCGGTTCCTGAAGCCGCTCACCGAGGCCGGCGTGGACATCTTCCACTGTTCCACCCGGCGGTTCTGGGAGCCGGAATTCATGGGCTCGAACCTGAATCTGGCGGGCTGGACCAAGCAGCTGACCGGCCACCCCACCATCACCGTGGGCTCCGTGGGCCTCCAGGGGGATGATTTCATCCGCGGTTTCCGGGCCAAGCCGGACACCCTGACCGAGGTCGCCGATCTGCGCGAGCTGGACCAGCGCCTGGCCAACGAGGAGTTCGACCTGGTGGCAGTGGGGCGCGCCCTGCTGCAGGATCCGGCCTGGGCGGCGAAGATCCGCGAAGGGCGCACCGGCGAACTGCAGGCCTTTTCCAAGCAGGCGTTCGCCACGCTCAGCTGAACCGGCCCCGATCATAGCAAACGTCCCGGCCCGCGCCGTGCTGAGCGCGGCGTCCGGTCGTCGCCCCAGGTGAAGGCCGATTCGATGATCCGGGATTTGGGCATGCCGGCGGCGTCGTCGCGCGCACTGAAGGAAAGGTCCTCTTCCGGATTGCCGATCTCGTAGCCGAAGTGGGCGTCGGACCATTCCATGGCGCCGACGATGTCCTTCGATGAGGCGGTGCCTTGGGGTGCGGGGCAGCGCTCAGGGCTTCGGCGCGGACCTCGATTCAGGCTGCGGTTGCTTCAAGGTTTGGACGCGATCCGGATCAGATGAACGCCGCCTGCACATCCGCATCGCTCGCGGACTCCGGCGCGTCGGGCTCGGGATTGGACCGGCTGGCCAGCGCCTTGAGGCTGCCTAGCCATTGCTTGCCGGTCTTGGTGGCGGCGAGGGCCACGGCGAAACCGCCGAGGGTGGCGCCTCCAAGCAGGGCCATCAGGATCGCATTGGGGGAGGTGCTGTCATTCTGCTTCATCATGATCCTCATGTCTATTTTTTCAAAGTTCATCCCTGACACGCTGGGGGATAGCCAACGATCTAATCATACCGCTGATCCTCGAATGCCCCTTCGCGGCCTCCCCTCTGGGCAGGCGAATCGGCCAAGGGACAAGCGATTCCGCCCACCACCCATTTGTCAAGGGGCCAGATTCGGGGGGCGCAACCGCTCTTTGGAAAAGCGTGCAGCGCCTGCAACTCGGCTATCGTAATTGAGTAATGAACAATTCACTTTGAACCCCATTTTGCCTATTATATGAATATTTTTGCATATGACTTGACCCTTGATTTTGTCGGATCATCATTTTCTACGTGAAGACTTGCTCATCTTGAGTTGTCATTCCGCCATCAAAAGTAAGGGTTAATTATATTATGGCATTTGAATTCATGACCCCCCAGGAATTGGCCGCCGAGCTTGGCTCCAGGCTGCGCACGCTCCGGATTCGTAAAATGCTGGAACAGAAAGAGCTTGCGGCTAGAGCCGGAATCGCCACAAGAACCCTGATCATGCTTGCTTTGGGGTGAGGTCTGGTTCGCGACAACTTATGGTTGAACGCCGATCGGCGTTGTACCGTCCACGGAGACTGACGGCATGATGATAGAGCTGAACAAGGGATCCGGCTCCCCGGCTCGCGGCTGAAGGCTGCCGTCCCTCGATCCTGGAGTGTGGTTGTGAACCGAGCCTTCATGAAGGATTCCGACGATGCGGACCGCCCGGAGGTGCTGCCCGAGCGCCCCCAAAGCCCCCGTCCCAACTACGTCACGCCCGCGGGACTCCAGCGGCTGCGAGTCCAGGCTGCGGACTTGGCGGCCCGCCTGCGGTCGATCGGCCCTTCCGCGGATCCGCACGAGCTGGCGCTCCTGCAGCGGGACCTGCGCTGGGTGGAGGGCCGGTTGCAGCGGGCCATCCTCGTGGATCCCGCCGTCCAGGCGCCTGACCGGGTCCGCTTCGGGATGACCGTGGAAGTCCGCCACGAGGACGGCAGCACCGAAGCGCTCACCATCGTGGGGGAGGACGAGGCCGAGCCCGGCACCGGCCGCATCAGCTGGTTGTCGCCGCTGGCGGAGGCGCTGCTGGATGCCGAGCCCGGCGACGAGGTGGCCTGGCAGCGGCCTGCGGGGAAGACGCGCCTGGAGATCATTGGCGTGCGAAGATCCGAGTTTGTCGGCCCCTGATGACCGTGCTCACGGCCTCCTCCGGCGATCCCCGCCCGTCAGTCCGTCAGCGGGGATTCCTCGTCGGGCGGGGTGGTCAAAACGAGGTTGACCAGGGTGATTTCGCCACGGGAGGAATAGCACAGGCGGCCGGTTCGATCGATGAACAGGTAGAATTCCCCCTTGCCGCCAGGCGCCTGGGAGTAGTCGATGCCCGTCCCTGGTTCTCCGGTGGGGCCCGGAACGCCCTGGGGCCCATTCAGGCCCCTTGGCCCTTGCGGTCCCACGGCGCCGTCCCGCGCCTGGGGAATCTGCAACACCAGATGGCCGGTCCGCGGTTCAAAGGCGCATGCGGCTGGCTCGCCGGGCGGGACCTGGACCACCTCCACCGAGCCGACGCTGCCGGCATGGTGGCCCGCTTTTGCCGGCTTGGGCAGCTTCTCCGCCTTCACCTTCTTGTCCACCTTTTCCGGCTTGGGCTGTTTCTCCCCATCCGGGTGCTTTTCCATCTTCTCTTTCTTCAACTTCTTTTCGTCGGCCTTCATGGATCCTCCTTATCGGGGTTGGGTCTGGCAGGAAGGAAATCGTCGAGCGCCACGTTCATTGCAATCCCATGTGACATAAAATGCAATTTATTTTTGCAAATGGAGTCCCCGCAGCCCATCGTTCCAGCGTCCGCGCCGCCACCCCCCTTTCGTTCCGAAATCACAGCCCTGTCACTTCAGGAGCGTAATCCTGGACAGCACAGGGGGGCCAGCCATGCGATTCCAGGTATTCAACGTCGTTCCCAAGATCCCTGAACCTCTTTCCCGCCTCCGGGAGCTGGCGTTCAACCTGCTGTGGTCATGGGACGAGAACCTGCGGGACGTCTTCCTGCGCATCGATCGCGAACTGTTCGAGCGCGTGGGCCAGGATCCGGTGCAGCTCCTGGCCCAGGTCCCCCAGGAGCGGCTGGAGTATCTCACCGTGGAGGATGGTTTCCTGACGCTCTACCGCAACACCTTGAACCACTTCCAGGCCGGGTTCGATATCTTCCCGCGGGATTTGATGGCCCGGTATTTCTCCGATTACGCCCAGGAAGTGGGGCTGGGCTTCGACCAGTTCCTCGCCCTCGGCCATCCCGCGCAGGGTTCCGACGATTCCTTCAACATGGCCGGGCTGGCCATCCGCACCTCCGCCCATGTCAATGCCGTCAGCGAACTGCATGGGAAGGTCTCCCGGAGCATCCTGAGCGCCTATGCGCCGAATGTGCCCGAACCGGAAGTCCCCATCGGCCACGTGACCAACGGGGCCCATACCCGCAGTTGCGTATCCCGGGAGGTGGGCCTGCTGTTCGACTGCTACCTTGGCGGCGACTGGTGGAAAGGGGCCGGGGACCCGGATACCTGGCAGAACATCGATTCCATTCCCGATGAGGAACTCTGGGCCTCCCATTCCAGGCAGCGGGAACGCCTGGTCTCCTTCACCCGGCGCCGCCTGTCCGAACAGGTCGCCCGCCGCGGCGGCACCCCCAGGGATCTGGAGAAGGCCCGGGCCGTGCTCTCCACCCGGGCCCTGGCCATCGGCCGCGGCGAGGACTACGACGACTATGCCTACCAGGACCAGGTGGAATCCGACTCCCTCTAAAACCTTCTGGAAAAGGAGGTGATCCCGCTGTTCTACGAGCGCGGGACCGATGGCATGCCCAAGGGCTGGATCGCCCGGATGAAGGCCTCGATGCGCATCCTGACGCCCATCTTCAGCACCAACCGCATGCTGGCCGAATACGTGGAGCGCTACTACTTGCCGGCGGCTGCGCCAGGGCCAAGGACCTCGCGGACTGGAAGGTCCGCCTGCGGGCCGCCTGGGGCGACGTGAAGGTGGACTCCGTCACGGGCGACGACGGCAACCGGCGGATCATGGGCGACACCCTCGGCCTCGCCGCAACCGTCCGCCTCGGCTCCCTTCACCCGGACGATGTCTGCGTGGAAGTCTACTTCGGACGCCTCGACTCCCGGCAGGAGCTGGTGGACACCCGCGTGGTCCCCATGGCCGTGAGCGCGGACCTGGGTGGAGGCGTCCACCGCTACGAAGGAAGCCTTCCCTGCGATGGCGTGGGCCAGAGGGCCTATACCGTCCGGGTCCGCCCGGACCATCCGGACGCGAACAATTGCTTCAGCACGGAGCTGATGACCTGGCAGTGAACGATGGCGGGAAGAAGAGGCCCCGTCGCACGGGCGTCACACCGAAATCATGCCGGTCTCCTAGTCTGAAGGGTCGTCCCCCATGGAGGACCTGCAATGATTTCACCTGCCTATGAACCTGACCTCACCCTCAGGCCGCTCCCCGGCGGCTGGGTGCTCCGGCCGCGCCAGCGGGAGGATCTGCCGGCTGTGGTCGCGCTCATGGAGCGGGTCTACATCGAACCCCACGCCCCGGAGGCGGTCTGGCCCGAGGAGACCCTGCTGGAGCACCTGGAGCATTTCCCCGAGGGACAGTTCTCCATCCTGGACGACCAGGGCCGGTTGGTGGCCGATGCCACCTCCATGAAGGTGGCCTCGGAAAAAGCGCTGCGGCCCCACCGCTGGTCCGGCATCACCGCGGCCGGATCCCTGGCCACCCATGATCCGGATGGTGACGCTTTCTACGGCGTGGACCTGGCGGTGGACCCCGCGTTCCGGGGCAGGGGCCTGGCCCGCCACCTCTACGCGGCCCGCATCGCCCTGGCCATGGCCCAGGGCTGCCGCCGATTCGTGGCGGGAGCCCGCATTCCCGGCTACCACCTGTTCCAGGACCACATCTCCCCCGACGATTACATCCATCAGGTGGAGCGCGGGCTCATCTACGATCCGACCCTCTCCATACAGCTCCACCTGGGCTTCAGGCTGAGGGGGCTGCTGCCGGACTACATCACCGACCCGGAGAGCCGGAACTTCGCCGCCCATATCGTCATGGAGTTCTGATGCGCTTCTCCGCACCAACCCCGGTGATGTCCCGGCCGGTCCGGGTCTGTTCCGTCCAGTACGCCCTGCGCGCCATCTCCAGCTTCGACGACTTCGCACGGTTCGCCGAGTCCTACGTGGACGTGGGCGACGACTACGACGCCGATCTCATCGTGTTCCCCGAGCTGCTGGGGGCCCAGTTGCTGGGGCTCGTGGGCACGGAAGGCGAGCCGGCCGACCTCATGCGCCGGCTGGCCCAAGAGCACAGCGGCGCTTTCGATGCCCTGTTCAAGCGGCTGGCCAGCGAGTACGAGCGCATCATCGTGGCCGGCACCATGCCCCGCTTCGACGGGAAGCAGCTCCTGAACGTGGCTTCCGTCTATTTTCCCGACATGGAGCCCGTGCACCAGGCCAAGCTGCACCTGACGCCCGCCGAGCGGACCATGTGGAACTTCTCCCCAGGGCGGGATCTGGTGGTGATCGACGCGGATTTCGGCAAGTTCGCCGTGGCGATCTGCTATGACGTGCAGTTCCCCGAGCTGGTGAAGGTCCTCTGCAACCACCACGGCGTCCAGCTGGTGGTGGTGCCCTACATGACCGACGACCGGCGCGGCAGCTGCCGGGTCAGCATCTGCGCCCAGGCCCGGGCCATGGAGAACCAGATCTACACGGTCACGGCCGGCATGGTGGGCAGCCTGCCGCTGGTGACCTACTTCACCAGCCAGTTCGCCCAGAGCGGCATCTACACGCCGTCCGACTTCGCTTTCCCCATGGACGGCGTGGCCACGATGGCGGCGGCCAACGTGAGCCAGGTGATCGTCGCCGACCTGGATCTCGCCATGCTCGACCGCGCCCGGAAACACGGCAGCGTCCATGCCTTCCTGGACAGCCAGAACGACTCGCTGCACACCCACTTCGACGGCGAGGTCAAGACGGTAGTCCGGCACCTGGCCCAGCGGGTGGCCCCGGGAGCCTCCTGACCTTAAGGTACAGCCGAAACCTTGGGATCCCCTCCCCCGCTCCTTGGCATCCAGCCCAATTGATTTCATGCCAAACGGAGCGATAATGGTCGTTGTCACTCCTCCGTGGGTGCATCAACCGATGGAAAGGCCGTGCCTTGAAGCAGTGGTCCGACGAGAACCCCAAAGCCCCCCTGATGCGACAAAAGCGCGCTGCCATCGTGCGCGCGGCGAAGGACCTTTTTCTCCAAGGCGGTTACGTCAAGACTTCAATGGACGCTATCGCGGATCTGGCCCGCGTGGGGATCAAGACCGTCTATCGCCATTTTGAGAACAAGGATGAGTTGTTCAGCGAGGTGATGCGGGCCGCCTGCAACCCCGAACTTCTTGATGAGTTGACGGACGCTCCCGACCTCGCCGAGTCGAGCGCCAAGGACAGGAGCTGGTTCTCCGCCCCCCCATCAAAGGCTTTGGCTTTGGCCGGGCTCGAGTATCTCCAGCACGCCCTGTCATCGGAGCAATTGGCCCTGTATCGGGTCGTCACTCAGGACGCGCACCTCTTTCCCGAGCTTGGTCGGCACTACAAGGACCAGGTCATCGAGGGGAGGAACGCCATCTTCGCAAGCTACCTGGACCGGTGGGCCAGGAGCGAAGGATGGGACATCAGGGACCCTCACGCGGCGGCCAACACGTTCAGCGCGTTGCTGCGGGCCGGGATTTTCGATGAGGCCCTCCATGGGACGCGTCAGCCGCAAGAACCCGAAATCGAGGAAAGGGCCCGGGCGGCCGCCCGGCAAATGCTGACCTTGCTTGAACGGGGCCAGCTCTAGGGGCAGCAACGACCGCCCAACAGGGTCTGCTGCGCGCTTGACGGGCGCCGCGCGGTGCTCGCGGCAATCTTCTCTCATGCTCTTGACAGGGGATGCGACAACGCTTATTGCCTTTTATTTGACAACGATCGTTGTCTTTTGGTGGGCTCCCAGCCCCCAGCCCAAAGGACGGTGCGAAATGCCAAACCCTCTCTCCAAATCGATTCCTTTGCCGTGCGGAGCGACCCTCCCCAACCGCCTGGTTAAGGCAGTCATGAGCGAAGGGATCGCTGATCCCTTGAACCACTCGACGCCTCGGCTTGAGAGGCTTTATCAGCGTTGGGGCAGGTCAGGCGCAGGAATGATCCTCTCTGGGAACGTCCAGGTGGACCGTTGGCACCTTGAGCGCCCGGGGAATGTGGTGCTCGAGGACGAGGGGGGCCTCCCACAGCTCAAGGCCCTGGCCAAGGCCGGGAGGTCAGGCGGGAACCATTTCTGGCTGCAACTCAGCCACACAGGGCGCCAGGTCTCCGATCACATCAACAAGGCGCCCTTCTCCTCCTCCGACGTGGACATCACCGTCCCGAGAGGGCTTGGGCTCACCTTTGCGAAACCTCACCCCATGGCTGAAGAGGATATCGAAAGAGCCGTGGCCCAGTTCGCGTACGCCGCCCGGCAGACCCGCGCTGCCGGTTTCACCGGCGTGCAGCTCCATGCCGCCCACGGCTACCTTCTTTCGCAGTTCCTCAGCCCCTTGTCGAACCTGCGCACCGATCGCTGGGGAGGGCCTCTGGCGAACCGGGCACGGCTGTTGATCATGGTCATCGAGGCCGTTCGGGCGGCTGTTGGGGACGACTTCCCCGTTGGCATCAAGCTCAACTCGTCGGATTTCCAGAAAGGCGGGTTCACCCACGCGGAGTGCATCGAGCTTGTCCGGATGTTGAACGACATCCCGCTTGATCTTCTCGAGATCTCCGGAGGTTCCCTGGAGCAGCCCAAACTCGTGGGCCTGGCCTTGGGGGAGGAGGGGGAGGACGTGCGATCCGAGAGCACGATCAGGCGCGAGGCCTATTTCGTCGAATTCGCCCACGCCATCAGGGATGTGGCGAACATGCCCGTGATGGTCACCGGCAATTTCCGAAGCGCCGAAGGGATGGTTTCGGCCGTCACCCGTGGTGATCTTGACCTGATCGGGATTGGCCGGCCTATGATCGTCGATCCCCTCATGCCCAAGCGCCTGCTGGATGGCTCCTGCGACTCGGCCCCCGCTCCAGAGAGGACCATGGACGTGTTCCATATCCTGCCGTGGTTCAACCTGCAAATCGAGCGACTCGCGGACGGGTTGGATCCTGACCTCATGCTCACGGGCGATGCGGCCACGGGTCTGTTCGTCGGCATCGAGACCCAGCGTATGCAGACACTGCTCCGGGCGCGGGCGCAGGCCTGAGGCAGCCCACGAAACCGACCATTCTCTCCGAACCAACCATTCACCACCAACCGCTAGGAGGACACCATGCGCGTGTTCGTAACGGGTGCAGCAGGTTATATCGGAGGCTCCGTCGCTGAGGGCCTCCTCGCGAGGGGCCACGCGGTCACAGGACTGGTCCGAACCGCCGACAGGGCCGCCCTCATGGCCGAGCGGGGCATCACCCCTGTCATCGGCACCCTGGAGTCGGATGAGATCCTCACCAACGCCGCCCTGGAGGCTGACGCCGTGAACCGAGGACTAACCTTTCAATTGGTTCTCAATTTGGGGAAAGGCCAAACTGTGGCTCAGGTAGTACCTCCTTGGTTATGGTGGCCAGTGCGACAACACCTCCAAAGCCAAGGAGCCTTATTTCAGCGAGATCTGCTAGCCAATTCTCGATTCGATCAGGCTGCCGGTGCGATCCTCCTCCGGCTGCGAACGCAGCCTTCGTTCAAAAGAGCTTTTTACCCACGATCGGGCCCGGCATCAAAACGGCGACGGGCGCTCTCGATCCGATGGAGGTTGTCGAGAACCCAAGCCCCGAGTGCCTTGACCGGCACGACCATCTCCTGGCCGAGGTCGGTCAGCGCATATTCGACACTTGGCGGTTTGGTTGGGTGCACGGTGCGCGTCATAAAGCCATCCCGCTCGAGGCCGCGAAGCGTAAGCGCCAGCATTTTCTGCGAGATACCGCCGATGGCGCGACGAAGCCCGCTGAAGCGCCTCGTCTCCGCGTCCAACTGCATGACGATCAGGAACGACCATTTATCGCCGATTCGGGCCAACGCGTCAGTCACGCGGTGGCAATCCTCGGTTTCAATTAGGTGACGTTGTTCCAAAAAAGTACCTCCTTGGCCCAGGTTGGTTTCCAATCTACAGTATGTCGCTGATGGAGATCATCTCTTTAGAGAGCGAGGAGCCATGGGCGTCCAGATGAACCAGGTTGTCCTCATAACTGGTGGCACCTCAGGTATTGGCCTGGGCCTAGCCGAAGCCTTTATGAGGTCCGTCGCTATTTCGTGTGGGTAATCGGCGGTATAGGCCGGCCGGGATTCCA
>CAZVHQ010000031.1:0-46659 GCA_964627225.1 uncultured Mesoterricola sp. | reverse complement strand
CCTCGATGTTCTGGCTGTGGTACAGGCCGCCGCCGATGTAGCCGCCGCTGGCCAGCCGGATGGTGATGTTGGGCGAGTACTGCCCCATGGTGCGCCAGTATTCGTGGGACAGCTCGATCAGCTGCTCGGCGGCCGGCCAGAAGTAGTCGGCGAACTCGGCCCCTTCCACCACCACGCGGATCTTCGGGTCGAACCGGGAGAAGCCGTCGGCGGTGCCGGTGATGAAGTCCTCGGCGATCGGCCCGTTGAACACCCGCCGGCGCCCGAACTCCTGCTGCATGCCCTTGGTGACGTTGAAGATGCCGCCCTTGTCCTTGTGCGCCACGTCCTGGCCCCAGATGAAGGTGTCGGGGTTGCGCCGGAACTCCTCCTTGAGGGTCTGGTTGATGGCGGTGAGCATGCTCACCGGCGCGCCGGCGCCGCTGGGCAGCCCATCCGGGAACGTTTCGGAAACCCAGGGCTCGGGCACGACGAAGTCCAGGATGCTGGCCGGGTCCGGGTTGGCGGCCTTGATGGCCTGGTCGGAGGCCACGTTGTAGTCCTCCAGGTTGTGCTGCTCGATCTCCACCAGCTCCGCCTCGGTCAAACCGTGGGCCAGGCAATAGCTGCGGAAGCGCGGCAGGGGATCCTGGCGGCGCACTTCGGCCAGCTCCTCGGGCGATCGGTAGAGCTCGTGCTTGTCGCTGTTGGAATGGCTGCCGATGCGCACGCAGTGGGCGTAGACCATGGCCGGGCCCGCCCCCGAGCGCACGTAGGCCAGGGCCTCGTTCATGGCGCGCATGGAATCGATCGGGTCAAGCCCCTCGCACTTGATGATCTTCAGGTTGAGGAAGCCCCTGAAGTTGTCGCACACGTCGGCGTTGGCGGTCTGGTCGGACTTGGGCACCGCGATGCCGTAGCCGTTGTCCTGGAGCACGAACACCACCGGGACCTTCTCCAGGTTGGCGCCGTTGACCGCCTCGTAGACGTAGCCTTCGGAGGCGCTGCTCTCGCCCTGGCTGCAGAACACCACGGCATCGGAGCCGTAGGTCTTGACCGCCCGGGCCAGGCCCACGGCGTGCTGGGTGTGGTTGCCGGTGCAGCTGGACACGTTCTGGATGCCGATGGCGGGCTTGGCGAAGTGGTTGGACATGTGCCGCCCGCCGCCGGCCACGTCGTCGGCCCTGGAGATGCCGTTGAGCAGGATCTCCAGGGGGGTGAGGCCCGCGGCCAGGCAGGTGAGCATGTCCCGGTAGTACGGGAACAGGAAATCGTGGTTGGCCCGGAAGCTGAGGCCCAGGGCCAGCTGGATGCCGTCGTGCCCGGCGCAGGGCGCGTGGTAGGACCAGCCGATGGCCTGCTTGAGATAGTTGGGCGCCTTGTCGTCCAGGACCCGGCCCATCTGCATGATCCGGTACCAGGTCCGAAGGGTCTCCCGGTCCCGCGGAGCGGCGTCCAGTTCCAGCCCTGCGTCAGCTAGCGTCACATGGTTCACGGTCATCTCCGTCGTCATCTTCATCGTCCTTCCCGTCCGGTTTTTCACCATTGACCTGCCTCACCCAGGAGATTCTCGCGGCTGGGCTCAAGGAGCGTCCACACCACACCCCCATCATCCGCTCCCCGGGCGCAACGTTCCATACTACCCGGATCGGCCAGCTGGGCCCGGCGGATGGCCGGCTGCAGCGTGGCGGCGTCGCGGTCCGGCTTGAGCAGGGGATTCCACAGGGTGGCGCCCAGCTCCCCGATGCCCAGGGTCTTGCACAGCCGTCCCAGGACGACCTCGGCCCCGGCCTGGAGCGTGCGGGGCAACACCAGCAGGAACCGGTTCCGGCCCAGATCCACCAGCAGGTCCACCCCCCTCAACGTACCGGCCAGCCGTTCCATGAGCTGATCCCGGTCGGGCGTGGGCGGCTGGATCCAGGTCGCCACGGCGATGATCTCGCTCCGGCGGCGGGCCAGGGGCAGGCTGGTCCTGCACCAGACGTCCAGGAAACGCCGGGTGGGCAGCCCAGTGCGCGGGCTTTCCAGGGCGTGGTCCTGCATCACCGCGGCGGTGAGGTCCAGCGCGTCCCTGGCCTGGGCCAGCTCGATCTTCAGCGCTTCGACCTCCATGCTCCTGGCGAACAGCGCGGCCATGACGTTCACCAGGGCCACTTCCGGCGCCTGCCAGGCATGGGCGGCCAGGCTCTGCACCGACAGGACCCCCATGGTCCGCCCGGAAACCCGCAGCGGAGCACCGACGTAGGCCCGGATCCCCAGGGTGCGCCAGGCGGAATGCTCCGCCCAGGCGGGATCGGCGCCGGCATCGCCGATCACCAGGGTGCTCACGGGCTCGCGCATCACCTGGGGACAGAAGTTCAAGTTGGGATCGAAGGGAAAGGGCGCCCCGCCCGGGCCATCCGGCTCTCCGCCGGCGCACCACAGGTTCTCCAGGCCCCGGTCGGTCCGCGAAGCCACCATCGCCCGGTCCGCCCGCAGCTGGCGCACCAGGAGGTTGAGGCCCTGGTCGTACAGATCCTCGGCATGGGCGAAACAGATGGAACCCAGGGAGCCCAGGGCCTGGAGGTGGTTGTTGAGCTTCAACGGCTCAGCCAATGCCGCCTCCCCTGACGGGCCGGATGTTGTCAAACCGCACGGTGTACCCCCGGGTGGTGATCGCTTATATATATAAGTGAGAGATCCGGGGCGCATTGCAACGGGAATTTCGAGGGCTTCGATGATTGGCTGGAACACCTGACCACCTGGCATCCATGGCCGGCACGCCGCTGGTCCGGCCCAACGCGTTTATTTCTAATAGCTTATGACCCTGATTTCGGGGTCCACCTCATCCTGGAGCATGGTTTCGATGTACCGGAGGGTGCCGGTGGTGGAGCTGGGGCAGGAACCGCAGGCACCGTGATAGCTGATCTGCAGGGTGTTGCCTTCGAAGGAGATGATCTCCAGCCCGCCGCCGTCGCCGGCCAGCCCCGGGCGGATGCGCTCCTCCAGCAGGGCATTGATCCGGTTGAGTTTCTCGTCATCGTTCAGGGCCGCCGCGCTGGGCAGGGCGGTGCCGTCCACCGCTTCCATCTCCAGGTCCTCGATGGCCTCGCAGATGGGGTCGATCAGCCCGGTCCACTCGGCGTTGACATCCTTGTTCACGGTCACGAACCGGTCCATGTAGAACACCGAGGTCACCGGCCCCAGGGCGAAGATCTTGGAGCCCAGGGGATCGCCCACCGCCGCCGCGAAATCCCGGAACGACCGGGTGCCGGAGCGCAGGATGGGCCGCTGGACGATGAACTTCAGGGCATCCGGGTTGGGTGTGGGTTCGATATTGACGACCTTGGGCATGACCAGCACCTCTTGGTCAAATAGTTTACCTAAAATGTCGAGATTCACTAGGGCCTTTCTGCCATTGGCTCCGCACCAGGAACCTGGGCGGCTCGCAATCCAAGGCGGCTGCGGTGAGAATGGGCTGGGAGACATGGAATGATCCAGCAGCAGATTGAAGCTTGCGTCAAAGCCGCCCAGGCCGGAGGCCAGGTGCTCCTGCGCCACTTCCGCCGGCTCGACCCGGCCCTGGTCACCGAGAAGTCCAAGAACGACCTGGTCAGCCAGGCCGACCGGGACAGCGAAGCGGTCATCAAGGCGGAACTGGCCCGGCACTTTCCCCAGTACCGGTTCCTGGGCGAGGAGAGCGGCGCCTCGGGCGCCGGCGACGGGCCGCGCTGGATTGTCGACCCGCTGGACGCCACGTTGAACTTCGTCCAGGGGCTGCCGCACTGGTGCGTGTCGGTGGCGCTATGGGACCGGGAGGGGCCGGTGGCCGGCTGCATCCACGATCCGCTCCGGGAGGACCTGTTCGTGGCGGCGCGAGGCCAGGGGGCCAGCTGGAACGGCAAGCCCATGGCCGTTTCCCGGCAGCCGGGGCTGGATGGCGCCTTCCTCGCCACCGGCTTCGCCTGGCAGCTGGAGGAGCGCTTCCCGGCCTTCAACCGGGCACTCTGCGCGGTGTTTCCCCGGGCCAAGGGCATCCGCCGGGCCGGATCGGCGGCCCTGGACCTGGCCCACACCGCCTGCGGCATCTATGACGGCTATTTCGAGCTGGGCCTGAAGCCCTGGGATCTCGCCGCCGGGGCCTTGCTGGTCCTGGAGGCCGGCGGCGTCATCACCGACTGGCAGGGCGGCGCCGGCTGGATGGAGTCCGGCAACGTGGTGGCCGGCAATCGCCCGGTCCAGGCCCAGCTGCTGGAAGCCGTCAGGTAGGGTATTTCGCCAGCACGCCCTCGATCAGCCGGCGCGACAGGGTGTGGTAGCCCGGGGCCGCCTCGGCGAAGACCGCCCGGGCCAGTTCCCGGGTGGCGGCATGCTGGCCGAGCGCCGCGTAGAGCGGCCGCAGGTATTTCATGCGGCCGACCCGGGTGAGCACCTCGCGGATGCGCGCGAAGGCGGGCTGGTAGCCGGAACCAGCGGCGATGGTCAGCCATTCCACCAGGATCTCGTAGTTGCCGCGGGCGGTGAGGCCCAGCTCCCGGTCCAGCCAGGCGCAGTCCTCCAGGTCCAGGGCGCGCGGCAGGTTCTGCAGGTAGACCAGCAGCTCGCTCGGGCTCCAGGCGGCCGAATCCCGGCCGGGGCGGGCGCCCTGGCCAAAGGCCTGGGCCAGGCTGGTGAGCCGGTCCAGCCGGGCGGAGCGGAACACCGGCGCGTTGGCCGGCATGCCGGGGCCTTCCAGCCAGGCCTGCGCGTCCACCGCGCGCTGCAGCCCGGGCAGGCGCTCCTCGAGGAAGGCGCAGAACTGCTCGGTGGTGATGGAGGTGAAGCGGAAGCGCCGCATGTAGGCCTGCAGGAAATCCAGGAAGCCCGCCTCCCCCGCGGCCTGCTCCAGCACCGCCACCAGCCGGGCCCCCTTCTCGTAGGGGATGCTGGAAAAGCTTTCGTCCGGGTCCACGCCCGCGAGCCGGGTGCGCAGCCAGGTGAGCTGCGGCTGGTCGTGGAAGCGCTCCAGGGATTCGTCCAGGGCCTTCTGGCCGATGGCCCACGCCACCAGCGCGGCCTCCTCGCCGTGGATGGCCTTGAGGATGCGCCGCTCGGCCCACACCGTGAAGCCCTCGTTGAGCCAGAAGTGCTCGGCGTTGGCGTTGGTCACCAGGTTGCCGGTCCAGGAATGGGCCAGCTCATGGGCCACCACGTCCACCAGGGAGCGGTCCCCGGCCAGCAGGGTGGGGGTGAGGAAGGTCATGCGCGGGTTTTCCATCCCGCCGTACGGGAAGGCCGGCGGCAGCACCAGCAGGTCGTAGCGCTCCCAGTCGTACGGCCCGAACAGCCGCTCCGCCGCGAGGATCATCTCCTCCACCCCGGCGAACTCCCAGGCGGCCCGTTCGAGGGTGGCGGGCTCCGCCCACACCCGCGAGCGCGGGCTCAGTTCCCGGCTTTCCAGCTCGCCCACCGCCAGGGCCAGCAGGTAGGAGGGGATCGGCTGGGGCATGCGGAAGTGGAACACCCGGGTCCCGGGGACCGGCCCGGGCCCGTCCCCGGCCGGCCCGGCCGACATGACCGCGCAGAGCCCTTCGGGCACCACCACCTCGGCTTCGTAGGTCACCCGGGCCACGGCGCTGTCCTGGCAGGGCACCAGGGAGCGGGCATGGATGGCCTGGCACTGGCTGAACAGGAAGGGCTGCCGGCGGCCCTCGGTCTGGGCCGGCTCCAGCCACTGCAGGCCGGCCGCACTGGGCGAGGTCTCGTAGGCGATGCTGACCCCGTGGGTGGCTTCGGGCAGGCGCAGGCGCAGGCGCCGGCCCAGGATGGGCTCCTCGGGGCCCAGTTCGTAGGGGACCTCCACGCCGCTGAGGGTCACCCAGACCCGGTGGATGGCCAGGCCCTTGCTGTCCAGGTCCAGGATGCCGGCCACCGGGCGGGAGAACATCAGGGTGACCTCCCCGGCCAGGATCCGGCTGTCGAAATCCACCAGCAGGCGCAGATGCCACCGGGTGGCCCGGGGCTGCAGGTCATCGAAGCAGGAATGGGGATCAGTGCGGGCCATGGGCATGCCTTCGGGCGGTGGTTCCGGCCATTATCCACGGACGCGGCCGTTCCGGGTGATAATTGGCCATGCTGCCCGCCGTCCCCCCCGCCCAGATCCAGACCGCCCCAAGCCCGTCCCGGGACGTGGGCTTCCCCGGCTTCAACCAGTTCCCTTTGAACGGCACCGTGCTGGCGGCCCAGGGCCTGCCCTGGTTCGCCGTGCTGGCCGCGGATTCCGGCCCGCTGGACCGGGACTGGGTCAACCCCATGCTGCCGGACAGCCATGGCGGCCGGGCCCTGGCGGAATGGCTGGCCGCCCAGGGCGTGGCGTCCCTGCGCTTCGACAAGCGCATCCATGGCAGCCGGGACCCCAAGCTGGACAGTTCCCTGGACGCCCAGGCGGGCGACCTGGGCGCCGCCCTGGCAGCGGCCCGGCAGTTGCCCGAGGCCCGGGGCCGCAAGCTGCTGCTGGTGGGCCACGGCGAAGGGGCGCTGCTGGCCCTGCTGAACGCCCGGAACGCCGACGCCCTGCTGCTGCTGGGCATGCCGCCGCTGACCATGGCCCGGAGCATCGCCGCCCAGCTCCGCCCCCAGCTTCCGCCGGAAATCGCCGGGCCCAACCTGCGCTACCTGGATGCGGTGTTCCAGGCCATCCGCGAGCGCCGGCCGACGCCGCCCGCGGATCCCGAGGTCCATCCGGCCATGGCCCGGCTGGGTAGTTCGCTCATGGCTCCGGAGACCCTGGACTTCGTCCGCGCCACCCTGGACCTGGATCCCTGGCCCATGGCCGCCCGGAGCGCCTCGCCCGTGGCGCTGGTCTGGGGCGACCGGGACATCCAGGCCTGGAAACCCGACGGAATCCCGGCGGACTTCCACGGCACGGTGCTGGAGATCCCCGAAGCCAACCACCTGCTCAAGCGCGAAACCCGGCCCAGGGCCGGCCTGAACGGCGCTTCGGCCCTGGCCGGCTATGGCGACGAGGTCCCGCTGGCCGATCTGGGGCCGGTGGCGGCGTGGCTCAGGGGCTTGCCGGGCCGCTAGCTCAGAACGCAATGCTCCGGGGCGACACCGGCAGGGATTCGTTGCCCTGGGTGTCCACGGTGGCCACGGCGAAGACGTCGGTGTCGGCGCTGGCCCCCGGGATGACCTGGCTTTCGCTCTTGGCGACGCCGCGGTTCTGCTGCCACAGGACCCCGTCCGCGCGCCTGCGGTAGAGCACGATGCCGACGATCCTGGGGTCCTCCGGCAGGGTCCACCAGAGTTTCGTGTCGTTGGTGCCGCAGCCGCCCAGCCCCACGTTCTGGGGCCCGGCCGGGGCGTAGGAAAGCTGGCGGAACCCGGCCACCATCATCCGGGTGATGCGGGCGCAGTACCCGGGATCGAAGAAGGTGGCCGTGTCGCCGGAGAGCTTGCCGGGGCTGGTTCCCTGGCCCAGGCGCTCGAACGGATCGACCAGCTCGGTGACCCGCACGCCGGGAATGCCTTTCCCGGTGAACACCGTCTGCTCGCCGTCGCTGCCCAGCCGGTCCCGGCGCAGCATCACCAGGCAGTCGAGGCCCTCCACGAAGCGATCGCCGGCGTGTTTCAAGTAGCGGGCCAGTTCCCGGCTGGCCCCGTCGTTCTCGGTGCCGAGCAGCTCGCGCACCCGCTTCTGGCCCTCGGTCTCCTGGGCCGGCACGCCATCCGAGAACAGCCGCATGGCGCCGCCGGACTTGCTGCCGTCGGCGGCGAGGACGTTGCCCACGCAATCGGCGGCCGCCATCCCGATGATGTCGATGCCTTCAGTCTTCAGCCGCGCGGCCAGGCGCTTGCTGCCCAGCAGCCCCTGGGCGCCCCCCGCCGTGGCCACGAAGTAGATGCTCACGGCGGGCGTGGTGGCGCCCAGCACCGTGGCCATCTCCAGCACCAGGGCCACGCCGCTGGCGTTGTCCACCGCCCCGGGGGCGTCCCCGGCGGCATCCAGCGGGTCGCGCCCGCGGCTGTCGTAGTGGGCCACCACCACCAGGGCCTCCTTGGCCCGGGCCGGATCGGTGCCCGGCAGCATGACCCCCAGGTTGACCAGGTCCGCGCCCGCGGGCAGCAGCGGGCCCGGCTCGGCGTGGAACGGATCGTCGAAGGCCACCAGCCGCGAACCCGGAAGCCGGGTGATCTCCTGGAATTCGCCGGCCAGCCAGCGCCTCGCCGCACCGATCCCGCGGCGGTCGGAATGCGGCTCCGACAGCGTGTGGCGGGTGCCGAAGGAGGTCAGCCGGTCCACGGTCCGGCTCAGCCGGGACGGCTGCACCAGCCCGACCAGCTCACGCACGCTCGGGGGCGGCTCCTGGGCCGGGAGCAGGGCGGCAAGACCAAGGGCAAGGGCGAAACCGGCAAGAAAGCGCATGGGGACCTCTGGCTGCAACCATTTTCACACAGCCTTCCCATGGTCTACCCGGATGGTAGACTTTGAACTTATTCTTTTGGAGAGCGCATGTTTTCACTTGAAGGCAAGATTGCCCTGATCACCGGCGCCAGCCAGGGCATCGGCGAGACCATCGCCCGGCAGCTGGCCAAGCAAGGCGCCTTCGCCGTCTGCGCCTCCCTGCCATCCACCGAAGGGGATCTGCGGACCGTGGTCGCCGCCATTGAGGCCGACGGCGGCCAGGCCGATTACGTCCTCCTGGACATGCGCGACGGCGAAAGCATCCGGGCCGCGGTGAACACGGTGCTCGAGCGCCACGGCGCGCTGCACATCCTGGTGAACAACGCCGGCATCACCAAGGACAAGTTGATGATCCAGATGAAGGAGGAGGAGTTCGAGCTGGTGCTGGACATCAACCTCAAGGGCGCCTGGCTGGCCACCCAGGCTGCCGCCCGGCCGATGATGAAGCAGCGCTGGGGCCGGGTGATCAACATCGCCTCGGTGGTGGGCCAGATGGGCAACGCCGGCCAGAGCAACTACGTGGCCTCCAAGGCCGGCCTGATCGGCCTCACCAAGACCGTGGCCCGGGAGTTCGCCAGCCGCAACGTGACCTGCAACGCCGTGGCCCCCGGCTACATCGCCACCGCCATGACCGACGTCCTGACCAAGGAAGTGAAGGACGAGTTCAACCGGCAGATCCCCCTGGGGCGCATGGGCACCGCCGTCGACGTGGCCAACGCCGTGCTGTTCCTGGCCACCGAGGAGGCCGGCTACATGACCGGCCAGGTGCTTTCGGTGAACGGCGGCATGCTGATGCCTTAGTCTAAAGTCGCCCGCCGCCGGCCGTCCCGCCATTGCAGTTCCACCTGGGCCGCGGCCGGGGCGGCCTCGGCGCGGGTCAGCGGGCGCCCGCCCAGGTCGCGCACCAGCACGAAACCCCGCTCCAGCGGCCCGGTGGGGTCCATGGCCCGGACCCGGCCGGCCAACAGTTCCAGGCGATGGAGCCGGTCGCCCGGCACCGGGGCATGGCCCAGCCGCTGGCACAGCAACTCCAGCCGGCCCGCGCCCTGGTCCAGCCGCCGCTGGGGATGGGCCAGTTGCAGGCGCTGGGCCAGGGTGCGGAACCGCAAGGCCCGCTCTCCGCCCGGCGCACAGCGCAGCAGCCGGTGGCGCAGTGCCGCCAGCCGCTGCCCGCCCCGCTCCATGCGCTCCGGCAGCGCGCGCATGCCCCTGCTGTCGGCCAACAGGTTGAGGGAGGACTCCAGGCCGCGCAGCCGCCAGGCCATGCGCGCCACCAGGGCATCCTGCCGGCGCCGGAGCTCGCTCAGCAGCTGCCGGCGGTCCGGGCTGGCCAGTTCCGCCGCCTGGCTGGGCGTGGCGGCCCGCTGGTCCGCGGCCAGGTCCACCAGGGTGGTGTCGATCTCGTGCCCGACCCCGGTGACGATGGGCAGGCGGCAATGCGCCACCGCCCTGACCAGCTCCCGGTCGTTGAAGGACCACAGGTCCTCCAGGCTGCCGCCGCCGCGCACCAGCAGGACCACGTCGCAGTCCCAGAACGGGTCCTGGATCTCCTGCAGGGCGAGCAGGGTCTCCGGCACCGCCCGCTCGCCCTGGGCCGCGGCAGGGGCGATCAGCAGGTGGATCCCCGGCGCCCGGCGCCCGGTGACCTCCACCACATCCCGCAGCGCCGCGCCGCCCAGCGCCGCCACCACGCCGATCCTCCGGGGCCACCGGGGCAGCGGCCGCCTGGGCCGGTCGAACAGGCCCTCCAGGCGCAGCTCCGCCTCCAGCTGGCGCAGCCGGGCCTGCAGATCGCCCGCCCCCGCCGGCAGGCAGTGGGTGACCGCCAGGGTGAGGGTGCCGCCGGCCACGTACAGGTTCAACGCCCCCTTCACCTGCACTCGCTCGCCGTCCCTCGGCGTATGGCCCAGCAGGCGCTGCTGGCTGGCCCACACCGCGCACTGCAGGGCGGCCCCCTCCTCCTTGAGGGTGAAGTACCAGTGCCGCCCGGCCCCCCGGAAATTGGACACCTCGCCCACCACGCACACCGCCGGGAAGGCCGGTTCCAGCCTGGACTTGACCTGTTCCAGCAGGCGCTTGACCGAGATCGGCGCGTCCATCACTGCGCGGCCCGGCCCAGGGCGGCCCAGAACTGCTCCACGTCGCTGCGTCCGGAAGCCTGGCTGCCGATGGAGACCCGGATCAGGTGCTGCGGATCGCGCACGAAGTAGGCGCTCAGATCGAACCCCGTGCCCAGCCACTTGTGCGGGTTCATGACGACCGAATCCGCCGCCTCCGCCCGCAGGCCGCCGCGGTTCTGGCCGAACCCGCCGGTCCGCTCCCGGGCGCACAGCAGGGCGCAGAGGGTCGAGGCGCTGGCCGAGTCCTCGATCACCCCGGTGAACCGGGCAGCCAGGCCCAGCATCTGGCGCAGCCAGTCCATGACCACCTCCTCCACTTCCGTGGCGGCGGGACTGGTCTGCCAGCCCATCGCCTGGGCGCCCAGCCCGCTGCAGGCCAGTTCCGCCATCCGTTCCCGGTACGACGCGATCCACTCGACCCTCTGATGTCCCAGCAACCGGAACGCCTGCGTGTCCATGCTCCTAATTCAGCACGAATCCCGCCCCTTGGCTAGGGCGGCGGCCAAGGGCAGGTTGCCAAGGCGGCGGTATGAGGTTAAGATCTACAGGTTCCGCCAGAGCGCATGGCGGCAAATGCCAGAACCTTGGACCCCAGCATCCGTAGCTCAGTTGGATAGAGCGTTGGCCTCCGAAGCCAAAGGTCGCGCGTTCGAGTCGCGCCGGTTGCACCAATCGAAACCCCTGAAACCTAAGAGCAGCAATGGTTCCAGGGGTTTCCCTTTTGCCTTTCTCGATCCCAGGAAGCCGACGGGTGCTCGACCTTCGAAGCGGGTCCTGGCAAGAGGCGGTTTGGGGCTTCACCAGAAGGTCCGAAGAGGCTGCCTGGGGTTGCCTGTCCTATTCGTGGGAGAAAATCATCTCCTTCACTTCGATTCCCACGATGGCACCCAGCTTGGCGACCATGGCGGCGCGGACTTCGTTGCCACCGATGACCTCCAACAGCACCACGCCCTCCCCGGCGCAGTTGGTTTCCGTGACCTCATGTAGCCCAAGGCGGGTTTTGATGTTGCCGCCGTAGTCGGTGAAGACCTTCTGCACCGCAGGCGCGTTACGCAGGCGGTCGGTGATGTGGATTCCGAGAATGACGTGGTCCGTCTTCATGGGAGTCTCCTGTTCCGGATGGCTCATTTTACCCCCGAAAAAAAGAACCGGGTCCTGGCAGAGGCGGGCTGGGGCTTTACTATAAGATAGGCATAGGGATGGAACGGTTCAGAAGGCACCTGCCGAATGCCCATCAGAAAATAACTGGACCGCTAGGATGAACTGGTCCGACTGATGGGAAAGAGGTTAAAAAAACCTTCCCCTCAAAATCACCTTGAAGGCAGGGCTTCACAAATGGTTGATTCGTGGGCTGGAGATGATCGTTCAAGCGTCCTCATTCTGTGGTGGACTTTTCTGTTTGATCACCCAAGGAAGGGGTAGCTCACCCTGGAGAACTTGTTGGACTTTTTCCAAGAGTTCCCTGCTCCTGAATGGTTTTGGAAGGAATGCGTCTGCCATTGGCTCTGCTGGAAGTGGCTCAGGTCTTCCGCTCATCAGGATGACCTTGCTGGAAGGATATGTATATTTTATTATCTTAGCAGCCGAAATGCCGTCCATACGCGGCATGGTGATATCCATGATCACAAGGCAGACTTCTTCCTGAAAAGCTTGGTATACTGACAGAGCCTCCAAACCGTCCTTTGCCTCGACAACGTCGTAACCAACAGCTGCGAGGATTGAAGTGACGCACAACCGCACCAATTCATCGTCATCAACAACTAGTAACTTCTCCATGACAGCCTCGTGCATGAGAGGCATTTGAAAGAAAGCTATGTTGAGTTATGACGCAGGGTCTCTTTTCCATTCATGCTAAAATCGGTTATTTTCAGATGAATTTCAAGTTGATTTTTGATCATTTTTAAAAATTAGACTATCATGATTTTCTTTATTCCGAGATCCGCTGCATCTCCCGCCGTCCTATCCTTGAATGAGGGGCATGCCTCGCTCAACCTTGTATGGTGACGGCATTCACTGCCATCATCTCACTCCCAACCCGCTTCGCACTTCATGAGGGCTTCCAGGTCTGTGAGGACGATGACACCTGTGCATTGCGCCTGCTTAGTTGACGTCGCAGGTTAGTATGAAAAAAAAGGATTGATTGCGCTCGTGTGGCTTGGGCACATGCCTCCGCGGTGGGTTGGCGATCATGGAGTGCAACCAAGCCTGAAGGTCCGGATGCCATGGCATCGTCTACCCCAGGCACCTCCTGAGGACTCCCAGGCAGCTCGGGCGTTGGCACCTGGTTCATTTCTTCAGTATTTTTTGCTTATTGAAAATCATAAACGACGACATATATTCCACTCATAGAAAGCTCGAAACCCCGGCAGGAAGACTGCACCCGGCTTGAAGCCCTTCACTGAAACACTTTGATTGCAGCGAAGGATTGGACCTTTCAAATAAATGCCCACCACCCTCTACCACGCAAGGCAATCCGGCTTAAATTTATGGCACGGCGGGCGTGATAAACAGTCCTGACCCGATGGGTTGCCCAGGAGTAGCCGATATATACTCCCCGCGTAGTGGCAACGCGGCGGTGGTGTCCACCAGGGACCGCTCCCCTGTCCAAACGAACAAAAGCGGCGGCGGTGTCACAAATGCTCTTCCCCGGTCCGACAAGCCGGGGATCTTGGCAAGGACATCCCAACTCGCCTACGACCAGATCGATCTAGCCACCCATTTGAGGAAGGCAAAGGTGGATCTTCCCTTGCGTCTTTGTTGAATGCGCCGCTCTTCCGGGTGAGGAAGGTCCTGTTGCCTGCGGTCCGCGTTCCGTTGCTCCTCCTGGCGGATGGAGTGCATGACCAGGAGGTACATGACGATGAAAACGATGATGCAGTAGCTGCTGGTGCGCATGGGCGGATCGCTTTGATTTTTCCCGGTGCCTGATAAGCGTCCTGTCGGCGAAGGGTGAGGGTCCTCATACTCCCACATTCCCTTCCCGGAAACACCAGGTTGCTGAACCCGGCTTCTGTTTTTATTCCGGTTTGGAATCTTGATGGTTTGGCTGGTTGGTTTACCAAAAGGCGGGAAGCCTGTCTTGAAAATCGTCTTAGTTGCTCCCATCGAAACCCCCGCAGAATGGATGCGGGGGTTGATCCTTATCGGCGGGTTCAGATCACGCCAGGTCGAACCGGTCCAGGTTCATCACCTTGTTCCAGGCCGCCACGAAGTCACGCACGAATTTCGGCTGCGCATCGCCGCAGGCGTAGACTTCCGCCAGCGCCCGGAGCTGGGCGTTGGAACCGAACACGAGATCGACCACCGTTCCCGTCCACTTCAGCTCGCCCGTCGCCCGGTCGCGCCCCTCCAGCACGCCTTCGGCGGCGGCGGATTTCTGCCACTTGGTCCGCATGTCGAGGAGGTTCACGAAGAAGTCATTGGTCAAGGTTTCGGGCCGCTGGGTGAAAACGCCGTGCCTGGACTGGCCGGCATTCGCGTTCAGGGCGCGCAGGCCGCCGATCAGGACCGTCATCTCAGGGGCGGTCAAGGTCAGCAACTGCGCCTTGTCCACCAGCAGCTCGGCCATCCCGCCTTCGAGCCCCTTGCGGACGTAGTTGCGGAACCCGTCCGCGACCGGTTCCAGCACGGCGAACGAGGCCACATCGGTCTGCTCCTGCGAGGCATCCATGCGCCCCGGCGTGAAGGGCACCTTCACGTCATGGCCGGCCTTCTGCGCTGCCGCCTCGACGGCCGCGCAGCCGCCCAGGACGATCAGGTCGGCAAGGGAAACCTGCTTGCCGCCATGCTGGGCAAGGTTGAATTCCTTCTGGATCGTCTCCAGCTTTTGCAGGACCTGCGCCAGTTCAGCGGGCTGGTTGACTTCCCAATCCTTCTGCGGCGCCAGGCGAATGCGCGCGCCGTTCGCGCCGCCACGCTTGTCGCTGCCGCGGAAGGTCGCTGCCGACGCCCATGCGGTCGTGACCAGTTGGGGGATGGACAGGCCTGAGGCGAGGAGCTTGGCCTTGAGGGCAGCCACGTCCTGCTCGTCCACCAGGGGGTGGTCCACGGGGGGAATGGGGTCCTGCCAGATCAGCTCTTCCTTCGGCACCAGAGGCCCGAGATAGCGGGCGCGCGGGCCCATGTCGCGATGGGTCAGCTTGAACCATGCCCGGGCGAACGCGTCCGCGAACTGATCCGGGTTTTCGAGAAAGCGCCTGGCGATTTTCTCGTAGGCCGGGTCGAACCGCAGGGCGAGGTCCGTGGTCAACATCGAAGGCGCGTGACGCCTGGACGGATCGTGGGCATCCGGCACGGTTTGGGCGCCCATGCCATGCTTCGGCGTCCACTGCTGCGCGCCGGCCGGGCTCTTCGTCAATTCCCAGTCGTAGCCGAACAGGTTCCAAAGGAAGTTGCTGCTCCACCTGGTCGGGGTGGTGGTCCAGGTGACTTCCAGGCCGCTGGAGATGGTGTCGCCCCCCTTGCCGGTGCCGAAGCTGCTCTGCCAGCCCAGGCCCTGCTCCGCAATGCCGGCGGCTTCCGGCTCGGGTCCCACGTGGCTCGCCTCGCCGGCGCCGTGGGTCTTGCCGAAGGTGTGGCCCCCGGCGATCAGCGCCACGGTCTCTTCGTCGTTCATCGCCATGCGGGCGAAGGTTTCGCGGATGTCCCGGGCCGCGGCGAGCGGGTCCGGGTTTCCGTTCGGGCCTTCCGGGTTGACGTAGATCAGGCCCATCTGCACGGCACCGAGCGGATGCTCAAGGTCCCGGTCGCCCGAGTAGCGCTGGTCACCCAGCCACTTGTGCTCGGGACCCCAGTAGATGTCCTCTTCGGGTTCCCAGATGTCCTCCCGCCCCCCGGCGAAACCGAACGTCTTGAAGCCCATGGATTCCAGCGCGACGTTGCCGGCCAGGATCATCAGGTCGGCCCAGGAGATGTTCCGGCCGTACTTCTGCTTGATCGGCCAGATCAACCGGCGCGCCTTGTCGAGGTTGACATTGTCCGGCCAACTGTTCAGGGGAGCAAAGCGCTGGTTGCCGGTCCCTCCGCCGCCCCGGCCATCGCTGATGCGGTACGTGCCGGCGCTGTGCCAGGCCATGCGAATGAACAAGGGTCCGTAATGGCCAAAGTCGGCCGGCCACCAGTCCTGCGATTCCGTCATCAGGGCGCGGAGATCCTTGACCACGGCATCCAGGTCGAGGCTCTTGAACGCTTCGGCATAGTTGAAGCCGTCGCCCATGGGGTTGGACATGGGGGAATGCTGATGCAGGATCTTCAGGTTCAGTTGATGGGGCCACCAGTCGGCGTTCGATGGGGCACCAGCCACCGCGTTTCGGCGGGCGTTGCCAGAAAAGGGGCACTTGGATTCGGAGGACATGGTTCTCTCCATGGGTTGTTTGGAATTGCATGTATCTTACATGCTAGGCCAAGCAACGATTGGTAAATTTTCGGCAATAAACTTTCATTCCCATGGATGATTTTCACGGGGGCCGCAGGGAAGACCGGGAAAGGCTTTTCAGGAACGCTTGGCCTCCAGGGCCAGCTTCATGATGTTCTCGAACTGACTGCGCTGGTAAGGCTTGGGCAGGAAGCCCGCCAGGCCCCGGCCGGCGAAATCGCTCACGGCATCGTTTTCGCTGAAGCCGCTGGTGAGCACCACCGGGACCGACGGATCGATCTCCCTCATGCGCAGGAAGGCCTCCCGGCCATCCATGCGGGGCATGGTCAGGTCCATCAGCACCAGGTTGAACTCGCCCCGGCGCTGCTGGAAGATGGCCACCGCCTCCTCGCCGTCGGACGCCTCCACCACGTGGAAGCCCAGGTGGGTTCCCATGGCCCGGGCCACGGCCCGGGCGTCGGTCTCGTCATCCACCACCAGCAGCGTGCCGCCGCCGCGCCATGGCTTCGGCTCCGCCGGCGCCCCTTCGGCCCCGACCGGATCCGCCGAGGGCAGGAACACCTTCATGGAGGTGCCCTTGCCCGGTTCGCTGTAGACCTTGAGCCCGCCGCCATGGCTGCGGACGATGCCCAGCAGGGCGGAAAGCCCCAGCCCCCGGCCGGTGAACTTGGTGGTGAAGAACGGATCGAAGATCCGGGCGATCACCTCCGGGGTCATGCCGCAGCCCGTATCGCTCACCTCCAGGGTCACGTAGCGCCCGGGGTTCAGGCCCACCGGCAGCGAGGAGACGGTGACGTAGGTCTTCTCCACCATCAGCTCCCCGGTGCGCAGGGTGATGGAGCCGTTGACCCCTTCCGGAATGGCCTCCGAGGCGTTGGTCACCAGGTTCATGACCACCTGCTGCATCTGGGTCGGGTCCGCCATGATCTCCGGCAGCACCGGGGCCAGATCGTAGCGGATCAGCGCCTTCTTGGACAGCGACACCGAAAGCAGCTCGGTCATCTCGTGCACGAGCCGGTTCAGGTCGACCCGGCCGATGGCCACCTTGCCCTTGCCGGCGTAGGCCAGCATCTGCCGGGACAGGTCCGCCGCGCGCATGGTGGCCTTCTCGATCTGGTCCAGGTAGGGCAGCGCCGGGTTTTCGGCGGGCAGCACCATGGTGGCGAGGTTGGCGTTGCCCAGGATGCTGGTGAGCAGGTTGTTGAAGTCGTGGGCGATCCCCCCGGCCAGGATGCCGAGGCTTTCCAGCTTCTGGGACTGCCGGATGGATTCCTCCGCCACCTTGCGTTCGGTGATGTCCGCGCGGATGGCGACGAACTGCACCGGCTTCCCGTCGGGGCCGAGGAAGGGCACGATGGTGGTGTCCACCCAGTAGAACGTCCCGTCCTTGGCCCGGTTGCGGATCTCCCCCTTCCAGACCCGGCCGCCCAGGATGGTGGTCCACAGGTTCGTGAAGAACGACTTGGGGTGATGCCGGCTGTTGATGATCCGGTGGTCCTTGCCGAGCAGTTCCTCCCGGCCGTACTTGGAGATGGCGCAGAACTTGTCGTTCACGTAGGTGATCTTGCCGGCGGCGTCGGTGACCGCGACGATGGCGTGCTCGTCCAGGGCCCGCTTGAAGGCCTCCAGCTCCTCCACCGCCGCCAGTTTTTCCGCGTGTTCCTTGCGGTCCAGGAACTCCCGGGCCATGGCCGACCAGGTGTTGTTCTCCGGGCACCAGGCGAATCTCCACATGAGGTGGACCGGATCGCCCTCCTTGTTCAGGCAGCGCGCATCACTGCTGGAAAGGTTGCCGCGCCGGGCCAATTCGGTGAGCTGGCGCACCCGCAGCCGGTCATCGGGATGGATGAAATCGAGGAAGTTCAGGCCGATCAGTTCCTCGGGCTGGAAGCCCCAGATCTTCTGACAGCCCCGGCTGACGTCCAGGAACTGGCCATCCAGGCCGATGGAGAAGAAGATGCCCTGGTCCTGGGCCATGATCCTGTTGAACAAGGCCTGGGGCCCCATGGCTTCCGAGGTTCCTTCGGTGGATGTTCCATTGCGATTCTGCATGGCGAAACCTCCCGAAGTGGAATATGACAGACCTTGAAAAAGATTGAGTCTAATTCTCATTGATATCGTTATATGCGCCGGTGAACGGTGAAAATAATGCCCACCCGGGCCGATGCCCGCCCCTGCCCTGCTAACCTTGGCTGACGGAGACATCCCCATGAATCGACTTTGCGCCATCGCCTGCGCCGCACTGACCGGAGCCTCCCTGTGGGCCGGAGGGGGGTACGGGCTCGGGCTCCAGACCGGCTTCGACGTCAAGGCGGGCCAGGCCATCGTGCCCCGGCTGGAGTACCTCCGGTTCACCGATTCATCCTCGGTGGCGGACAACTACGGCAACTCGATCGACCTCTCCGCCACCATCAACTGCTTCTCGCTGGGGGCGGACTACGACTACTACTTCGGAGGCGAAACCGACCACGGCTTCTACGTGCTGGGAGGCCTGGGCGTGGCCCATGCCAGCATCGCCGTTTCCGGCTCGACCTTTTACGGCTCCGACCGCACCACCAGCCAGCAGACGGTGGCCTACCCCGAGGCGGGCGCCGGCTACCAGATCACCCCGCACCTGGGGGTCGAAATCCTCTACAAGGCCCTGGATTTCAAGGATGTGAACATCGCCATCGCCGGGCAGGTGGTGGGCTATTCCTTCACCTCGAGCCTCCAGGCCTCGGTGGTGGTGCGCTTCTAGGGGATGACCCAGGCGCGCGCTCCCAAGCCCTTCCCCGCAGTCCTGCGCCTCCTCACGGTGCTCTACGGCGTCGTGCTCGCCGTCATCACCGTCGTGAACCTCATCGGCGCGGAACACTGGTGGCTCGGCGCCCTGAACCTCTACCTGCCCCAGGCGCTGTGGGCCGCTCCGGCGGCGCTTCTGCTGGCCGCCGCGCTGCTGGCGGACCGGGCCTGGAGCTGGCTGCCGGCCCTGTACCTGGTCTGGGTGCTGGGGCCGATCATGGGGTTGCGCTGGGCGCCGAAGCCGCCGCCAGGGTCCAGCCCGGCGGTCCGCGTCCTCACCTGCAATATCAAGTACGGCCTGCGCGACAGCGCCGACCTGCTCAACGACATCAATCGCTACCGGCCCCAGGTGGTGATGCTGCAGGACGCCGAGGGGTTCCTGGCGGGGCCCCTGGGGCGCTTCTTCAGGCACTGGCAGGTCCGGGACTACGGCCAGTTCGTGATCGCCAGCAGGCTGCCCCTGGCGCCGGCGGAAGTCCGCTGGGTGGCCACGTCCACCGGCAGGCACGCCTTCCTGAGCTGCCGGATGAAGCTCGGTGCCGCGACGGTCACCTTGTTCAACGTGCATTTCCAGTCGCCCCGGGACAGCCTCAACGCCTTCAGGACGACCGGCAGCGGGGGCTGGCACCCGCTGGATGCCATCCAGGATCTCGAGGGCAACGCGGCGGTGCGCCTGGACCAGGCGCGCGCGCTGCGCGACCTGGTCCAGGGGGAGCCCGGCCCGGTCATCATCGCCGGCGACCTGAATTCCCCCGACCCTTCCCGGGTATGCGCCACCCTCCGGGAGGCCGGCCTGCAGGACGCCTTCAACGCAGGCGGCAGGGGCTATGGCTACACCTACGGCCACTTCCTGCTGATGCACCGCCTGCCCTGGCTGCACCTGTCGTGGATGCGCATCGACCACATCATGGCCAGCGCCCAGTTGCGTGCGGCGCGTTGCTGGGTGGGCACCGGGAAGGCCTCGGACCACCGTCCGGTGATCGCCGATTTCATTCAATAGCCCAGGTCGGCCAGCAGGGCCTTCAGGACCTCCGCGGACCGGCGCAGGCCGGCCAGTTCACCGGCGTCCAGGCTGATCGGCAGGAGCTCCCGGATGCCCTCGCGGGCGATCACCGCGGGCAGGCTCAGGCAGACGCCGGAGATGCCCATGAAGTCGTCGATCCGCGAGGAGACGGTGAAGACGCTGCGCTCGTTGCCGGTGACCGCTTCGAGGATGCGGCACACCGACAGGGCGATGGCGTAGTAGGTGGCGCCCTTGCGCTGGATCACCGCCTTGCCCGCGGTGAGCATCGTCTCCTGGATGCGCATGCGATCGATGGGCGCCAGCGGCTGGCGTCCGGCGGGCGCGTACTGGGTGACCGGGACCTGGCCCACGCTGGCCATGCTCCAGACCGGCACGGCCGAATCGCCGTGCTCGCCGATGACGTAGGCGTGGATGTTGTGCGGGTCGATGGCGAATTCCCGGCCCAGCAGGTAGCGGAACCGGGAGGAATCCAGCACCGTGCCCGAACCGATCACCCGCCCCTTGGCGATCCCCATGCGCTGGAACGCCACCTCGGTGAGGATATCGACCGGGTTGCTCACCATGATCAGGATGGCGTCCCGGTGATGGGGCCGGATGCTGTCCAGGATCTGCTCCAGGATCGCCACGTTGGCCCGGGCCAGATCCAGCCGGTTTTCGCCCGCCCGCCGGCCCCGGCCGGCCGTCACGACGATCACATCGGCGTCGCCCACCCCCTCGTAGCCCTCGGCGCGGATCTCCAGGTTGCCCGAAAGCGGCAGCCCGTGGCTCAGGTCCTCAGCCTCCCCCTGGGCCTTGTCCAGGTTGGTGTCGATGATGCTTATTGCGTCGCATCCGCCTGTGACGAGCAAGGTGTAGGCCACCGTCGCCCCCACGTTGCCGGCACCGATGATGGCGACTTTCATGCGATGACTCCTCCGCGCGCCTGTATCCTAGAAGGTATGGAAACGATTGCGAAGCGCTATTTCAGCTACAACGAGATCCATCGGACGGTCGCTTCCCTGGCCAGAACCATCCAGGCCAGCGGCTTCGAGCCGGATGTCACCGTGGCGATCGGCACCGGCGGCTTCATTCCGGCGCGGATCCTCAAGACCTTCCTCAAGAAGCCCATCCTCACCGTCGGCGTCAAGCTGTACAACGACGCCAACCAGATGGGCGAAGGGCCCGAAAAGGTCCAGTGGATCGACGAAGTGGAGCGCAAGCTCCGGGGCAAGCGGGTCCTGCTCATCGACGAGGTGGACGACAGCCGCACCACTCTGGCCTACTGCCTGCGCGAGCTGCTGGGCCACCATCCCGCCGAGATCGGGGTCGCCGTGCTGCATTGCAAGGACAAGGTCAAGAGCGACCAGTTCCCCGCCGAGGTCAAGCGCTACTGGGTGGGCCAGCACCTGAAGGACATCTGGGTGGTCTACCCCTGGGACGCCGAGGATATCGACCAGCACGAAGCCAGTACCGTTGGAAGCCGTGCTGATTGATCGTCCGTGCCGGGTTCTTCCTCCTGCCGGCGGACCAGCGCTCCAACAACGAGCGCTGCTACGTCGTGGCCGCCGCGACCCGGGAAATTTCGCTGCTGTAGCGCGGTAGCATCATCGACTCAGCATGAGCGTCAAGTCTTCCTTGAGGCTCTGCAGGTCCTCCTCGTGCTCCACTTCCTGGGTGAGGATGGTGAGGGCGATGTTGTAGGTGACCATGTCCTTGTCCTTGGTCGCATCCATCAGCTGCTTGTAGGTGCTGATGGCGCATTGCTCGCCGTCGATGTTCTGGTCGAGGATCACCCCCACGTACGGATCGGTGGGCGCGTCGTACTTGCAGGGGCTCAGTTCGAACCACTGGATCGGGTTGGGCACCGGCGTCCCGCCCAGCTGGATGATGCGGCCGGACAGCAGCACGGCGTGGGCGAGTTCCTCGGTCGCATGCAGGTTGAGCTCGGCCGCCACGGCGTCCTTCATGGGCCCCTTGAGCACCTTGGCGCCCAGCCAGTACTGGTAGTACGCCAGCCATTCGCTGGCATAGGCCGCATTGAGCATCTTCAGCAGGTCATCCACGTCCATGTTCATGCCGACAATTTCCCGGCCACGGGTTCCCATATATGCCTCCTATGAATGATGACCCATGGAACACCCATGAGCCTGCCGCGTCAAGCGGTTCCATCCATTCCACTTTGTGACCGACTGCCACGAAGGGCCCCACCGACGCTTGCTACAATTCTGCCCGAGCCGCGCCCCGCCCACTTTCCGCAGAGGTATCCATGTTTGATATTGAAGGATCGTTCGACCGGCAACTGCTGACCAGTGGCAAGCCACGGCCGACCATCGTGTTCCCGGAAGCCCAGGATCCCCGCATCATCGAGGCGGCCTGCCACCTCACCCGCTTCGCCCGTCCGGTGTTCCTGAGCTCGGAAGAGCAGGTGCGCGCCGTGGTCGCCCAGTCGCTCCCCTCCATGGACCCCAACCGCCTGGAGTTCGCCCTGGCCGAAAGCGCCTTCGTGGACATCCCCCAGCACCCGGAGCTGGTGGACGAGTTCGCCCAGGTGCACATGCAGAGCTGCCTGCGGGAAGGCAAGGACATCACCCTGGCCGAGGCCCGGGAATACGTTTCCCGGCCGGTGAACTTCGCCATCCGGGCGGTGGCCCAGGGCCACGCCGACACCGTGGTGGGCGGCGCCGCCTCCAACGAGCACCAATATTTCCGGCCCATGGTGCACGTGCTGGCGGCCCAGGAGGACTGCTGCGAAGCCGGGGTGTTCGTCTTCCCGGACGAGCTTTCGGACAACGTGTTCGCCCAGAACATCATGGTCTTCGGGGACGTGGGGGTGAACGCCACCATGACCCCGGAGCTGCTGGCCAAGATCGCGGTGGGCACCTGCGCCATCGCCCGCGACCTGATCCCCGAGGACGTGCTGCCGCACATCCACGGCGCCATCGTCTCCCATTCCAACCGCGGTTCGGACGAGGGCCCCTCCCCCGCCCTGGTGCGCCAGGCCACCCTGCTGGTGCCGGCCCTGCTGGAAGAGCGCATGGCCCGGGGCGAGCGCTACCGGTCCATCAGCATCCAGGGCGAAGTGAAGGTCAGCGTCGCCCTGTCCAAGCGCTCGGCCACCTACTACCAGCCGGGCCAGGACGTGCCCTGGCCCGGCGCCGCCAACGTGATCATCTGCCCCAACCTGGACATGGGCAGCATGCTCTACCACCTCTATTCCATCCGCTTCCCCGACGCCAGGAAGTTCCCGGTCATGTTCGGCCTGCGCTTCAAGGGTGTGGACCTGGCCATGGACTGCACCCCCGAGGATATCCGCCTGGCGGTCAAGGCCTGCGTGGTGCGCATGTACCGCTACGGCGACTGGCGGGAAACCCCCAAGGACACCTTCTTCCGCCGCTACCGGGTGCTGGCCATCAACCCCGGCTCCACCTCCACCAAGATCAGCGTGTACGAAGGCGACCAGGAACGGTTCACCCAGGAGCTGCAGCATTCCGCCGAGCAGCTGCTGCCCTTCGAAGGCCAGCCGGTCACCGCCCAGTTCGCCTTCCGCAAGGACGTGATCCTGGAATTCCTGGCCAAGAACGGGCTGCCGGTCGAGAGCCTGGACGCGGTGGCCGGCCGCGGCGGCGTGCTCTGGCCGGTGAGCCACGGCACCTACACCGTCAACGAGATCATGGCCCAGGACCTGCTGGCCGGCGTCCAGGGCGACCACGCCTCCAACCTGGGCGGCCTGATCGCCCGGGAGCTGGTGGCCGGCAGCGGCCGGCCCGCCTTCATCGTCGACCCGGTGGTGGTGGACGAGGTGCTGGAGCGGGCCAAGATCACCGGCTTCAAGGTGATCCGACGCAAGGTGATCAGCCATGCGCTCAACCAGATCGCCACCGCCCGGCGCTATGCCGAGGAGCAGCAGACCTTCTACGAGCGGATCAACGTCATCGTGGCGCACATGGGCGGCGGCATCTCCATCGGCGCGCACCATCGCGGCCACTACCTGGACGTGAACAACGCCCTGGACGGCGAAGGCCCGTTCACCCCCCAGCGTTCCGGCTCGCTGCCGGTGGGCCAGCTGATCGAGCTCTGCTTCTCCGGCCAGTACACCCAGGATGAGCTGAAGAAGCTCAACAAGGGCCGCGGCGGGCTGATCGACCTGCTGGGCACCGCCGACCTGCGCGACCTGGAGCGGCGCTACCTGGCAGGCGAAGCCGAGGTGGTGGAGGTCATGGACGCCATGGCCTACCAGATCGCCAAGTGGATCACCTCGCTGCTGCCCGCCTTCGACGGCGAGCCGGTCGACCAGATCCTGCTCACCGGCGGCATGGCCCGCTGCAAGCCCACGGTGGCCTTCATCCAGCGCGCCGTCGCCGCCATGGGCTGCGGCGTGTCCGTCTACCCCGGCGAGAACGAGATGTTCGCCCTGGCCAAGGGCGCGCTGCGGGTCCTCTCGGGCAAGGAAGTGCCCAAGGTGTACACCGGGCGGCGCCGGTAGGCTACTTCGCGGTCAGCGCGGCCAGGGTGATGGAATAGAGCTTGGTCAGCACGCTGTCGCCGCGCGAGGAAAGGATGCAGGGCGCCTGGGTCCCCGCCACCATGGCGGCAATCTCGCAGTCGGCCAGCTTGCTGCAGGTCTTGTAGAAGACGTTGCCGGCATCGATGTTGGGGAACACCAGGCAGTCGGCGTCGCCCGCCACGGGGCCGCCGACCCCCTTGGTCGCGGCGCATTCGGCATCGATGGCCACGTCCAGGGCCATGGGGCCGTCCACGAAGGCGCCCTTGATCTGGCCCCGCTCGGCCATCTTGGCCAGGATGGCGGCGTCCACGGTGGCCTGCATCTTCGGCAGCACCTGCTCCGAGGCGGCGATGGCGGCCACCTTGGGCTTGGCAATACCCAGGGCCTGGGCCACGGCGATGCAGTAGTTGGTGATGGCGATCTTCTCCTTCAGCTCGGGGTACGGCAGCACCGCCGCGTCGCCGCAGACGATCAGCTTGGGGTAGCGGGCGCTCTCGATGACCGCGACGTGGGAAAGGATCGCCCCCGGCGCCAGCAGCCCGGCCTCCTTGTTGAGAATGGCGCGCATGTACTTGTCGGTGCTCACCAGGCCCTTCATCAGGATCTGGCACTCGCCGGAGCGCACCAGGGCGACCGCCCGGGCCGCGGCCTTGCTGTCCACCGGTTCGTGCACGATCTGGAAGACGGCCGGGTCGATGCCCAGTTCCTTGCACGTCTCCAGGATGGTCGGCTCGTCGCCCACCAGGGTGGCGTCCACAATGCCCCGGCGCACGGCCTCGTGCACCGCCCCGATGGTGTGGGCGTCGTTGGCGAAGGCGGCCGCCAGGCGTTTCCTGGGCTTGGACTGGACGGCTTCGAGCATCTGTTCGAGACGGCTGATGGGCATCGATTTCCCCTGAAAAATTGACCTAAAACCAATGTTACCAGGGCCGCCGGAGCGCTCCGGAGGTTGTGATGGGCGTCAACCGGATACAATCGGCCTCATGAGTGAACCGCTGGCAGTGATCGTGGGGGCCGGACCCGGCATCGGCATGGCGGTGGCCCGCCGCTTCCGCCAGGGCGGGTTCCGGGTGGCCACGGTTTCCCGGCCGGCCGATCCGCTGGGCGAATTCCAGGCGGCCCACTCCGGGCTGGCCCTGGGCGCCGACCTGGCCCGGGCGGGCGCCCTGGAGGAGGCCCTGGCGGCCATCGCCGCCTGGGGCGGGGCGCCGGAGGTGCTGGTCTACAACGCCTCCGCTGGCGCCGCCGGGCCCGCCGCGGAGCTGGACGCGGCCCAGCTCCAGGCCGGGTTGCAGGTGAGCGTCGGCGCCGCCCTGGCCGCCGCCCAGTGGGCCTTGCCGGCCATGCGCCGGGCCGGGCGCGGCACCCTGCTGTTCACCGGCGGCGGGCTGGCCCTGGCGCCCAAGCCGGGCCTGGCCGCCGCCAGCCTCGGCAAGGCGGCGCTGCGCAGCCTGGCCCTCTCCCTGGCCGGGGAATTGGCCCCGGAGGGCCTCCATGCCGCCACCGTCACGGTCTGCGGGTTCGTCCAGCCGGATACCCCCCTGTCCCCCGAGCGGGTGGCCCAGGCCTTCTGGGAAGTGCATTGCCAGGAAAGGGACCGTTGGGAAAATGAACGGATCCTGCCTTAGCCCATCCGGGGGTGATCCAGGTACAATGGAACTTGAGTCACCGGAAGCACCAGATGCCTAAGTCAAATACGCACAAGATATTAGACAGTTCGAGCAACACGGGCACCAAGACCCGCACCCATTTGCGCCTGAGCCCGCCGGTACTCTGGAAGGTCATCCTGCACAACGATGATTTCACCACGCAGGAGTTCGTCGTCTGGGTCCTGCAGAGCGTGTTCCGCAAACCCGAGCCGGAGGCGGTGCGCATCATGCTGGAGGTGCACCGCAAAGGCAAGGGCCTGGCGGGCATCTACCCGTTCGACATTGCCGACACCAAGGCGGCCCAGGTCAAGGCCATGGCCGAAGCCAAGGAATTCCCCCTCCTATGCACCCTTGAACCGGAGGCGTAGATGATTGCCCCGGAGGCCTGAATGCCACCCCCCACCCCCTCCCTCACCGCCGTTTTGAACCGGTGCATCCAGCATGCCTTCAGTCTGGCCCGGGATGCCCGCCATGAGTACCTCACGCTGGAGCACCTGCTCCTGGCCCTGCAGGACGATCCCCTGGTGGTGACCGCCGTGGCCGCCTGCGGCGGCGATTCCGTCCGGCTGCGCAAGGAACTGGAAGCCTACCTGGAGCAGCGGATGGAGGTCCTGCCGGCGGATGCCCAGGCCAATCCCATACCCACGGAGGGTTTCAACCGGGTCATCGAACGGGCCATCATGCATACCATCTCCAGCGAACGGGTGGCGGTGAGCAGCGGCGCCGTGCTGGTCTCCCTGCTCCAGGAGAAGGAAAGCCAGGCCGGCTACCTGCTCAAGCGCCAAGGCGTGAACCGGCTGCCGCTGCTCAAGCACCTGGCCCATGGCGGCGTGGAAGTGGGGCCCAACCTGGGCGCCTCGCCCAAGGAGGCGCCCGAGAGCACCGAGGAGGCCGAACCCCCGGCCAAGGATCCGCTGAAGGCCTATGCCGTCGATCTGGTGGCCCGGGCCGCCGAAGGCGGGATCGATCCGCTGATCGGCCGCGAAGCCGAGCTGGAGCGGGTCATCCACGTGCTCTGCCGGCGCCGCAAGAACAACCCGCTGCTGGTGGGCGAGACCGGCGTGGGCAAGACCGCCATCGCCGAAGGGCTGGCCCTGCGCCTGCGCGACGGCAAGGTGCCGGACGTCCTCAAGGGCGCGGCCCTGTATTCCCTGGACATGGGCTCCCTGCTGGCCGGGACCCGCTACCGGGGCGACTTCGAGGAGCGGGTGAAGGCGGTGCTGGAGGCGCTGGCCAAGCATCCCGGAGCCCTGCTGTTCATCGACGAGATCCACACCCTGGTGGGCGCCGGCGCGGTCAACGGCGGCTCCATGGATGCCTCCAACCTGCTCAAGCCGGTGCTGGCCCGGGGCGAACTGCGCTGCATCGGGGCCACCACCTACAGTGACCTCAAGGCCTCCCTGGACCGGGACCGGCCGCTGGCGCGCCGGTTCCAGAAGATCGACGTGAACGAGCCCAGCGCCGAGGACAGCATCAATATCCTCAAGGGCCTGCGCTCCCGCTACGAGGAGCACCACGGGGTCAAGTTCTCCGACGCGGCCCTGGAAGCCGCGGTGCATTTGTCGGCCCGGCACATCCGCGACCTTCTGCTGCCCGACAAGGCGATCGACGTGCTCGACGAGGCCGGCGCCGCCCAGAAGCTGCTGCCGGCCCGGAAGCGCAAGAAGCAGATCGGCGTGCCCGAGATCGAGGCGGTGGTGGCGCGCATCGCCCGGGTGCCGGTGCACGCGGTGACCGACGACGACCGGGACAAGCTGGCCCACCTGGAGGACGGCCTGAAGGCCGTGCTGTTCGGCCAGGATCCGGCGGTGGAGACGGTCTGTTCGGCCATCAAGCTGTCCCGTTCGGGCCTGCGCGGTTCGGAGCGGCCGGTGGGTTCCTTCCTGTTCGCCGGCCCCACCGGCGTCGGCAAGACCGAACTGGCCAAGCAGCTGGCGCGCATCCTGGGGATCGAGTTCATCCGCTTCGACATGTCCGAATACATGGAGAAGCACGCCGTCAGCCGGCTGATCGGCGCCCCTCCGGGATATGTGGGCTTCGAGGATGGCGGCCTGCTGGTGGACGCCGTGCGCAAGACCCCCCACGCCGTGCTGCTGCTGGACGAGATCGAAAAGGCCCATCCGGATATCTACGCCATCCTGCTGCAGGTGATGGACCACGCCACCCTCACCGACAACCACGGCCGCAAGGCCGATTTCCGCCACGTGGCCCTGATCCTCACCACCAACGCCGGCGCCCGCAACCTGAGCGCCCGCCGGGTGGGCTTCAGCTCGGCCGGTCCGGTCACCTCGGCCCGGGGCGCCATCGAAAAGGCCTTCACCCCGGAATTCCGCAACCGCCTGGACGCCATCGTCACCTTCGCCCCCCTGGGCCGCCCGGAGATCCTCAAGGTGGTGGACAAGAACCTGAAGGAACTGGAGGCCATGCTGGCGGAGAAGGGTGTCACCCTCCACGTCTCCCAGCCCGCCCGGGAATGGCTGGCGGACAAGGGCTACGAGCCCGCCTTCGGCGCCCGGCCCATGGCGCGGGTGGTGGAGCAGCACCTGAAGAAGCCGCTGGCCGACGCCATCCTGTTCGGCGCGCTGAAGGACGGCGGGACGGCCAAGGTGGAGCGCAAGGGGGATGGGGTGGCGATCGTCACCAAGGCGAGGTAAATGGCCCAGACCGTGGTTGTCCGGAAACGACGCCACTCTCCTTTCAGCAACGGCATGAGCCGGACGCCGTCCGGGGTAGTTGCAGGGTGGGTTATACGAGGATTGATTGAAGCCCTTGCATGGCTTCCCCTTTGAATGCGCCAGCTTGTCCATAAATAATTCTTCACGAGATCAAATAATTCATGCCTGGAGGTCCGCCTCACCTTCCGAGGTCACGGCGGTGGCGTCCAACACTCTGGAACACATGGTGTAGAAGCTGGCCGTCAGGATGATTTCGAGCATTTCCGGCTGGGAGAAGTGGGTCGAGGCCTGGGCATGGTCAGCCGGGTCCACGCTGCAGGCGGCGATGCCTTCAGCAAGTGCCAGGGCAGCGCGATCGGGGGCTTCGAACAGCGACGAGGTCCGCCATTCGGCCAATCCGTCGATCCGGTCCTGGGGGACCCCGGCCTGGAGGGCCAGCGCCAGGTGCTGCCGCCACTGGTAGGCGGAATGGCAAACCTGGGCGATGCGCAGGATGATCAGTTCCCGCAGTGCCCTGGAAGTCCCGCACTGGTACCGGAGGACCGAGGCGAAATCCACCCAGGCGTGGAGGAGGGCCGGGTGGTTGCCCAGGACACGGTAGAGATTCATGGGCCGGCCGCCCCGCTCCTGGATGTGGCGCAAGGTGGGGGCGTCGAACGCCACAAGGGGGAACCGGGACATGGTGGGAGACCTCCTCGAAAGGGCCCCGCGGCGAAGGCCGCGGAACCGTGCGCTACTTCTCCAGCAGGACCGGCCCTGCTACTCCCAGAGGCTCATCCCGTACAGAAACCCCGTGGCAATGTCCATGCCTGAGCTGTGCCCGTATGCGCAAAGGTTGGTCAACGCGGGGCTGGAAGGGGTCCCGTCGTGCAAGGACTGCGCCAGATCATGCAGGTCCCCGCAGGCTTTTCCTTCTGCCGCGCAGCGCAGGAACGTGGCGCTGATGGCGTTGGTGCTGGGAAGGCATTCCAGCACGGCCGTTTTCAAGCCCAGCAGGAGCTGGACGGGATCATGACGTTGGACGAACCGGCAGTGGGCGGCGATGAGGAATCCGCAAAGAAAATCGTCGCCGCTGGGCGTGAGTCCGGAACCGAGACCCACCAGGCCGGGAATGGCCCTTGCGGCCCGATCCGGGGCACCGGCCCGGACGGCTTCGCCCAGAGCCGTGACGGCTGCGGTGAGCCGCAGTCCGAGAGCGCCCTGGGGGGAATCATGACCCAGCAGAACGCCGACGCGGAGGTCGGTGCCGGCGCGGACCTGGAGTCCGGCCAACATGAGCACCGCGGCCTTCCAGGCGGCGCCGGCCTGGCGCAGGGACGGCAGTGGCCTCCTCGGGAGGCGGATCGCTTTAGCGAAAGACAGGTGAAGAGGTGGTGCACCGGACCGGTCAAGGGAGATCCCGGCCTGACTGGAGAGACCGCTGCTGTTGGGCTGCAGACCATGGGCGGTGAAGTCTTCAGTGCTGTTGAGACGGATGCTTTGCGGGTACTCGGGGGACGGCCAGTTGAGGATGGTGATGAGAATGCCGCCCAAGGCGGGTTGCAGGTTGATGGCGTTGGGGAACACGCTGTGGATCGACACCGCGCAAGGGTCCAATGGCACTTCGGGGCCGATGGTTGCGGCTTCCAGGGTGCTGCTAGCCAAGCCGTTCATGGGCCCGGACCAAGGCTTCCATGATCGCGGCCTTGATGGAGACCTTTCCCGCTTCGATGTTGCTTCGCACCAGGGCGATGGCCCTGGCGCTGTCCCGGAGGCGGACCGCATCGATGATCTCCAGGTGCTCCAGGCAGGTGTCGCGCATGCGCTGGGGCGTCCGGATATCGGCGACGCGCACGAACCGGATCCGGTCGTTGATGCTCTGCAGCATGTTCTTGAGGGTTTGGTTGCCGGTGGCCGCGGCGAAGGACTGGTGGAACGCCTCATCCTCGTCCACGGGGTAGGTTCCCATGGCCGGCAGGTTGTTCAGCAGCCGGGTCCATTCCTGCTCCAGGGGCCCCAACTGGGCTTCGTCCATGCCATCCTGGCACACCCGTTCCATGATGTGGGATTCGAGCGCACTCCGGACTTCGTACAACTCATTGACTTCATTAAAGTTCAACTGCTTGACCTGATAGCCTTGCATGGGCTTCTTGTCGATCAGGTTGCGGTCGGCAAGCATCTGCAAAGCCTCGCGAATGGGGCTGCGGCTCATGTTGAACTCAGCACAGAGAATCTCTTCGGTCAGGCGCTGCCCTGGCGCGTATTCCCAGTGCAGGATCCTCTCGCTCAGTTTCTTGAAAACATCGGAGCTAAGACCATTTTTGACCATTCGTTTCGTTCTCGGTTTCTTGTGAAAGATAAGGCCTTCGATGGAAAATGCCTGCCGCCGGGAAGGGGAGTGGTGACTTGCACTATCATACCGAATCTTCAGGCGCCCGGGGCGCCGGTTCGCCCCGGGAGGTTTGCCTGCATGTTGGTTCTACTCAAATACGAAGACATTAACGGGCTTACCGGGCCGCTCATCGGATTCCTCGACGCGGGTATTAAGCGTCATCCCGATGACCGGGTTTTCGACGCCGAGCCTGCCGGACGCGCGCAGGCCGTTCCCGAATTCCACAATGCCGAACAGAAGGTACTTGACGTTATAGCCTTCGGGAAGGTTCCAGACCCGGGTCCAGGTAAGCAACGTCACCGGCCCTTCGAGGTTGAAGGTTTCCCACTTGCGCCCGGTGACTGGATCGCGGCGGGTGGAGCACTTGCTGCAGATCATCGGAGCCGGGTAGTGGACGGTGCCGCAGGTCTGGCACCGGTACCCCTTGATCTCCGGAACCTTGACATCATACATGCTGAAATCGATCATGCTCCCTCCCCTCAGTCTTTCGCGCAAATGATGGCCACCACGTTGTTGCCGAAACCGCCGAAGTTGACGGACATCCCGTACTTGGGGTCCTTCACCTGGCGCCCTTCCTCGGCTTCTCCGCGCAGTTGCCGGACCAGCTCGACCACCTGGGAGACTCCGGTCGCGCCCACCGGGTGGCCCTTGGCTTTCAGACCGCCGGAGGGGTTGATGGGGAGTCTGCCCTTGATGGTGGTTTCGCCCTTGCGCACGGCCAGATAGGCCTTGCCGCGCTCGAACAGGCCGATTTCCTCGCTGATGGCCAGTTCAAGGACGGTGAAGGCGTCGTGCAGTTCGGCGAAGGAAATGTCGCCCGGGTTGAGCCCGGCCATCTTGTAGGCCTTTGCGCCGGCGATGCGCACGGCGTCCAGGCGCAGGGGGTCCTTGCGGTTGTGCACGCAGTGGGTGTCGGTGGCCGAGCCGATGCCGGCGATGCGCACCGGCTTCTTCTTGAACAGCTTGGCCTTGGGGGAGTCCATGTTGACCAGCAGCAGGGCGCAGGAGCCGTCGGTGACCGGGCAGGTGGAGTAGATCCGCAGCGGTTCGGCGATGTAGTTGTTGACCACGCCCGCCGTCTCGCTGTCGGCGATGGCTTCGATGGTGCAGGCGGCCTGGACATGGGCGTACTTGTTCAAGGCTCCGTTGTCATGGTCCTTCACCGCGATCAGGGCCAGGTCACGCTCAGTGCAGCCGTACTTGTCCATGTAGAGCCGGGCGAACATGCCGCCGAAGCTGGGCAGGGTGAGCCCCATGGCGTACTCGGCCTCGGGATGGAGCATGGTGGCCACGACGTCCGTGGCTTCCCAGCCGGAGACCTTGCGCATGATCTCGCCGCCCACCACCAGGACCACGTCCGCCATTCCCGAAGCGATCGCCATGTAGCCGAGCTTCACGGCGCTCGCTCCGGAGGCGGGGCCATTCTCGACCGTTTCCGCCGGGACTGGCTCCATGTCCAGCTTGCTGACCATGGAGGAAGCCACGGAACTCTGATGACAGAACAAACCCGAGGCCATGTTCGCCACGAAGACCTGATCCACTTCGCGGCGCTGCTCCAGGATCCCGGCGTCGATCAGGGCGTCCGTGGCCGCGTAGGCCATGATGTCGGCCAAGTCGTACTCACTGGAGTTGCCGAATCGGATGTGCCCTATGCCTACGATTCCAATCCTAGCGCTCATCCGATTACCTCTTGAATCCAGGGATTTGAACGTATTCGGTGGGCATGATGAGCTTGTTGGCGGTGGCCAGGATCTCGGGCGGAACCGGGCGGGTGCCGGTGCACTTGCTGGCTTTGGCCGCCTCCCACAGCTTGCGGGTGAGGCAGTAAGTCGGGCCGCCGCCCAGCTCATGGCGCACGGCGGGGTAGAGCGCCGAGCGGTCCTCGAGCGAATATTCGATCATCCAGCGCTTCCAGCCGTTCGGGCTCTCGGCGACGATGTAGACCTCGTCCGCGCCCTGGTACTCGATGTGGTTCTCCATCTTGGCGGCGAACAACTGGGCGCCGATGCGCAGGCCGCGCTTGATGGTGAGGGTGTGCAGGCTCATGCCGAGCTTGTGGTCCACCGAACGGCTGTTGACGATGCCGGCGATGACACCGTTGATGGCGCCGACCAGGACGAACTCGTTGGCCGTGCGATAGCGGTACCACCCGAGGAGTTCCTCATACATGCGGCAGGCGACGATATCGTAGTAGTCGGCGGAGACGCCGATGAGCGGATAGACCGTGCCCAGCAGGGTGCCGACTTCTTCCCGCTTGGCCTCGCGCACGACCATGATCTCGCCACTGGCGAGGGTGATCATCTTGGCGGGGTAAGGGACGATGCCGAGTTCGGGGGGACGGAGCTTGAGTTCCAGTGCGTCGATGGCCATTGTGTTCTCCTTTGTGATAGGTTCTGCGGAACGCAGAAGGGGGTGGATCTACTTCTTCTTGATGGCTTCCTTGTGGAGCCATGCATTCGGCACGCCGGCGACGTCACCGAACTTGGTCAGGGTCGCCTTGGCCTTCTTTTCCATGAGCTTGTCGTAGCGCTCGTCCTCCACGAAGGCGACGATGCGGGAGATGCAGGATTCGCCGTCGACGAACCGCCAGGGGAAGCAGCCGATGACGGCCCGCTGGTTGAGCAGCAGATCGATGTCGCCGCCCAGGCATTCGGCGTGGACGATGCCGTGGTTGAACATCTCCAGGTGCATGAGCTGGTACTTGCCGGCGTCGAACACCTCGTCCAGGGTCTTCTTGTACTTCTTCTGGAAGTGGGCGTCGCACTCCTTGGCCTGCACCGGCATCCACTCCTTGATCTTGGTGTTCATGGGATGGTCGGCGCTGCCGCAGTCCACCCCGATCCAGCGCAGCTTCTTCTTCTTGGCCCAGTCGGCGAACTCGCGGTTCGGCCCGGGGTGCTTGATCATGTAGCGGATCTCGTCGGCGGTGGGCTGGTCCCAGCCGTAGTGGTGGTAGCCGGTGTGGATGATCAGGATGTCGCCTTCCTTCACTTCGACCCGGTCTTCCACCATCCTGGAGGTGTAGACGTCGTAGTCGCCGCACACATCGGACAGGTCGACGATGGCGCCTTCGTGCATGAGGTAGTCCAGTTCCAGGCTGGCGATGTCCTTGCCCGGGGTGTAGAAGTGGATCTCGCCGTCCAGATGGGTGCCCACGTGGTTCGAGTGGGTGACCACCTGGCCGTTGGCGCCATTCGGGGCCAGACGCTTGAAGTACTGCACCTGGAGCGGAACATAGGTGGGCCAGGGGGGGGTGCCGATGCCGAGGGGAATGGTGAGATCGATGGGTTTCATGGGGTGCTCCTTGATGAAGGTCGTTAACTGCGGCACTGGCCAGCAAAGGCGGCCAGGGCGTCCCGGAAGCAGTTTTCAGGAGGTTTCACCAGACCGGCGCCGACCATGCCGACGCCCGGATCCTTGTGCGCGATGCCGGTGTTGATCACGGGCAGGATGCCGGTCTCGACCACCTTGCGGATATCGATGCCGGTGGGCGAGCCGCGGAAGTTCATGGCCGGGATCTGGTAGGCGGGATTTTCGGTGACGGTGATCTCGTACATCCGGGTGGTGAACTGGATGGCGTCCTGGGCGGTGCCGCCGATGAACTGGACGATGGCGGGGGCCGCGGCCATGCAGAAGCCGCCGATCCCGGCCGATTCGGTGATGGTGGAGTCGCCAATGTCGGGGGCGGCGTCCTTGGCCGAGAAGCCAGGCAGGTAGAGACCGTCGACGATGGAAGCGGGTCCGGTGAACCACCGCTCGCCCAGGCCGGCGATGCGGATGCCGAAGTCCGTGCCGTTGCGCGCCATGGCCAGGATCACGGTGCTGCCCTCGATGTTCTTGGCGGCGTCCAGGGTGCACTTGCAGGCCGGCATGGAGAGGTTCAGGAAGAAGTGGTCGTTGGCGTTGAGGAAGCTGAGCACCTTGGCGATCTTCGCCCTCGGCTCGTCCAGCTGGACCAGCCAGGGCGCCAGTTCGCGGATGATCAGCGAGGTGGCGGCGCGGTTGCGGTTGTGGCATTCGTCGCCCATCTGCAGGGCCTGGGCGATCACCGACTTCATGTCGATGGGGCCGTGGTTGTTCAGCACCTGCTTCAGCATCGGGGCCAGCTCGGACTCGATCCAGCGCAGCCGGTCCAGCACGTCATCGGAGTAGGCGCCGTAGCGCAGCACCTTGCCCAGGCCTTCGTTGACCGTACAGAAGGCCCGGTTGCCGTAGGTGGCGTTCTCCATGATCCACACCGGCATGCGCGCGGTCACCACGCCGGCCATGGGGCCCACGGCGCTGTGGTGGTGGCAGGGTTCGAAGGTGATCTTTCCGGAGGCGGCCAGGGCTTCGGCCTCTTCCCGGGTCTTGGCCAATCCTTCATAGATGAGCCCGCCGATGACGGCGCCGCGCATGGGGCCGCACATCCGCTCCCAGGTGATGGGCGGCCCGGCGTGCAGGATGGTGGTGCGGGTCATGCCCGGGATCACGTCCGAGGCGATCCCGATATCCACCAGCATCGGCTTGCCCTTGAGGATGATCTCGGCGACCTTGCGGTTGGCGGCGTCCACATCCACGGAGCTGCGCTCGATCCGGTCCAGGGCGTCAAGCATGGCCTTGTTGCCGGCCGCGGGCGGCTTCCAGGCCAGCTGGACCGCCGCGGCGCCGTTGGCCGTGAGGTTCTCGGCGAAGGATGCCAGGCCCAGGTTCACCACCGAAAGGTCCTGGTGGAACAGCTGCACGATCGGTTCGACGTTCATGGTTTCGCTCATTTGGCACCCCGCTTTTGCACCTTTTCCAGCAGCTTCACCGCGAGCATGGAAGCCTGGTAGTTCGAGGGCAGCACCACGCAGCCGGCCGCTTCGAGCGTGGCCTTCTGGGCGGCGAAGTTCTGGTAGTCCGACCGCGTGCCGGTGATGGAGGCCAGCACCGGCAGGTAGCCGCCGCGCTTCCGGGCCGCCGCCTTCAGGGCCGCCAGGGCCGGGGCCAGCGCCCCGGCGGGATCCTCGTGGGAGCCGTAGCCCAGGACCACGTCGACGATCACCACGGCGATCTCGGGATCCTCCAGTTCGGCCATGATCCGCTCGGTACGCGTGCTGGGGTCGATCATGGGATGCGGCCGGCCCACCGTGAAGGTGTCGTCGCCCAGGTCCACCACCGTGTGGCCGATGGACTTGTGCGGATCGGCCGGCACGAACGCAGGGTCGGTCTGGTTGTTGGAATGCACCGCGCCGGTCAGCTGGTGCAGCAGGATCCAGGCTTCGTCGGCCAGGGTGCCGCCGGTGTAGTAGCCGCGGAGGTACTTCTGGCCGGACAGGATGCCCTTGGTTTCGACCTCCAGGATCGCCTCGATCTCCGCGTCGGCCAGGGTGAACATGCGCGGCTTGTAGGGCTGCCCCTCGGCCAGGGCCACGGCCATGCCGGCGGTCTCTTCCAGGTTGGTGGCGAAGTGCACCACCGACCCGGCCCTCGGCTCCGGCGCCAGGCCGATGAAATGCACCACGGCGGGCTTGCCGGCCTGCTCCAGGGCCGCCACCACCTGCTCAGCCTGGGCCTTCGCCGGAGGCTTGGAGATGACCACGATGACGTTGGTGTCCTCATCCTGGGCCAGTGCCTCGATCGCCATGAGCATCGTGGAGCCGCCCACCTTGGCGTTCTTCAGGTCGCGGCCGCCGGTGCCGATAGCCTGGCTGATGCCGCACTGGGCCCGGTCCACCAGGCAGGTCACTTCCTGGATGCCGGTGCCCGAAGCGCCCACCACCCCCACCGGGCCGCGCCGGACGATGTTGGCGAAACAGAGCGGCTTGCCGTTGATGATCGCGGTGCCGCAGTCGGGTCCCATCATCAGCAGGCCCTTCTCCCGGCTCAGGGCCTTCAGGGCGATCTCATCCTCAAGCGGGACGTTGTCGGAGAACAGCATGACGTGCAGGCCCAGTTCCAGGGCCTTGCGGGCTTCCCGCACGGCGTAGGCGCCCGGCAGGGAGATGACCGCCAGGTTGGTGCCGGGCACCCGTTCCACCGCCGCGGCCAGCGTGGCCGGCGCGCTGAGCGCCCCGGCGCCGGCGGGTGCCTTCTTCTTGCCCAGGACCTGCTTGGCGGCCTCCAGGGCGCGCTCCATGGCCTGGGGTTCCGCGCAATCCACGGCGATGAGCAGGTCGTTCGGACCCGCACCGGCCATTTCCTCCGCCGCGAAGCCCATGGAACCAAGCAGCTCCAGGTTCATATCAGTGCCCATGGCGACGATGGCATCCACCACGCCCGGGGTGGTCTTCAGTTCCCGACTCATGAGCATCAGAAACACCGAGTCGAAATAGGAGTCCTTCTTGACGAGCAATTTCTTCATGAACCGACCTCCGAGAATTTCCTGACAATGGCCTTCCTTGCCAGTCCTGGCGGACCTGGCATCTTGGGCTTGGATGAGTCAGGGGAGTGCTGGTGGCAAAGGGTTGAATTCACTGTATACGATCCTGTACACAATTGCTATCGAAAATAATAGTCCATCTGTGACACCAATCGCAGGCGAGCGCAGCGCCAGCATCCAGCGGGCTGGCCGGCTAGCGTGGAGCGGTGATGTTCCTGCCGTCCTTGATGACGATGCGCGGCGCCTCGTGGCTCCAGATGGCCTCCCATTCGCTCTTCGCATCGAGCACAACGAGGTTCGCCGGGTTGCCTACGGCAATCTGGAAATCCGCAATGCCGAGGGCCTTCGCGGCGTGGGTGGTGATAAGGTCATAAAGGATCTTCATATCGTCGAAGCTGGTCATCCACATGAGATGGGCCGCCAGGAAAGCAACCTCAAGCATGTTGTTCCTGCCGAAGGGATAATAGGCGTCGGCAATGTCGTCCTGGCCCAGCGCGACCATCGCCCCCGCCTCGTAGAGGCTCCTGACCCGCGCGTAGAGCGGGCCCGTCTGGGGGTCGCTGACCAGGCTGACGCCGCCGACCTTCAGGAGGTGCTCGATCTTCCGGTAGTAGGGCTCGGGATAAAGGGCCATCGCCCGGGCGTGCTGACAGGTGACCCGCCCCTGCCAGCCTTCCTTGATCGTCTTGTTCACCAGCATCTCGAGCGTGCGCAGGCCCGCGTCCCCGGCGTCGTCGATGAGCATCGAGACGTCTTTATCGAACTCCTTGGCGAGCACGAACATCCGGTCGATGTGCTGCTGGGCGTCCGCATCGGTGTACTCGATCCAGGGAATGCCTCCGACCACATCGGCTCCCAGTTCCAGGGCCTGGCGCACGTAACCTTCGGCGCCCGGGTCCCGGACGACGCCGTCCTGCGGGAAGGCGACGACCTGGACCTCCACCCGGCCCTTGTACTCCTCGCGAGCTTTCAGGAGGGCCTTCACCCCTTCGAGCTTCGCCTTGGTATCGACATCAGCGAAGGCGCGGATATGGGTATTGCCGAAGCGCACGGCAAGATCCAGCGCCTTGCGGACATTCTTGATGATCCAGCGTTCGTCGTAGTTCTCCTTCACCTTGGCGGCCTGCTCGATGGCGGTCATCGCCCCGCCCATCGACCCGCTGGTGTAGGAGGAGAGGGCCTCCATGCCGACCATCTCCAAGGTGTAGACCTTGCAGAGGTGGAGATGGCCGTTGATGAAGGACTCGGTCACCAGATGGCCGGCGGCATCGATGATTTCCTTGGCCTCACCGGGGATGCCCGCGGCGATCCGGGTCACCCTGCCTGCGGAGATCTCGATGTCCACGGTCTTACCGCCGGAATCCCGCATGAGGGCGTTCCGCACGATGATATCAGCGTTCATTTTCTTGCCTCCGATTCGGTTTATGGTTTGGCAGGGGAACCAAGCTAGCCGCCCTTCTCCTCGCGCCGGTAAGGCTTGAGCAATCCGGCGGGAACGGTCGCTTTGCGTGAGACGCCGACCAGGGCTACGACCGTCATGAGATAGGGAATCATCAGGAACAAGTGGGTGGGCAGCTTGACCCCGACGATCTGGAGCCTCAACTGGAGCGCATCGAGGAAGCCGAACATCATCGCGCCCAGGCAGCCGGAGAGTGGGTTCCAGTTCCCGAAAATCGTCATGGCGATGGCGATCCAGCCGCGCCCTCCGACGACGTCGATCAGGAACATGTTCTGGTGCGCGAGCGTGAGAAAGGCGCCCGCCACGCCGAAGAACGCACCGCCGATGGCGAGGCAGAAGGCCCGGGTGAGGTTGACATTCACGCCCACGGTATCGGCGGCGAAGGGATTCTGGCCGACCGTGCGGACCCGGAGGCCGATGCGAGTCCTGAACAGGAAGATGGAGACGATGGGGATCAGGGCCCAGGTGATGTAGGTCAGAAGATACTGCTTGAAGAAGATATCGCCGACGAACGGGATGTGGGAAAGGTAGGGGATGGACAAGGGGGTGAAGGGTTTGACGGTCGGAGGAATCATGGGCGAACCCACCGCCTTCCGGTAGATGAACATCGCCAGACCGCTGGCGAAGATGGTGATCCCCAGCCCGGACACATGCTGGCTGAGGCCGAGCGTCACCGCGAGGAAGGACATGAGCATGGCCAGTGCGATCCCGCACAGCGCGGCCACGAAAACCCCCAGCCACAGGTTGCCGGTGGCCAGCGTGGTCAGAAAGCCGCTGGCGGCTCCGAACAGCATGATGCCTTCGATGCCGAGATTGAGCACGCCTCCACGTTCCGTGATGATTTCACCGAGGGTCGCCAGCATGATGGGGGTCGACATGCGCAAGGTCGCGCTGAGAATGCCCGATATGAATGCCGGAGAGATGAAGTCCGTCGTCATTTTCTGGTCCACCTTATCCGGTATTCCATGAAAAGAAGCGCCACCAGCATGACCATCAAGGCGATGCCCTCGATGACGCCCTCGATGTAGACGGGGATTCCCGTCATCCTGCTCATCGTCTGGGAACCGATGGCGATGCAGCTGAAGAAGAAAGCAGAAAGGACCACGCCGATGGGATGGAGGTTGCCGAGCATCGCGATGACGATGCCCGTGTACCCATATCCGGGGGAAATATCCATGAGCAGGTGGTAGTGGATGGCGCATACCTCGCCAACGCCCGCGAGCCCTGCAAGTCCGCCCGAAATGAGGGCCGTCTTCAGAATGGTCATATCGGTATTGATGCCGTTGAAATAGGCGGCCTGGATGTTGGTGCCGACGCATTTGGCGCTGTATCCCAGGACCGTGCGGGTATTGATGAACCAGATCGCCAGGGCCAGGACGATGGCGAACACCAGCCCGACGTGAAGCCGGGTATGGGCGAGCAGGGTCGGGTAGTGCGCCGCCTCCATGATCGGCTCGGACCGCGGCCAGGATGAGCCGGCTGCCTGCATCGGCCCATAGAGCAGAAAGCCCATGATGTGGATCATGATGTAGTTCATGAGCAGGGTCGTGACCACGTCGTCGACCTTCAGTTTCGTCTTCAGGAACGCCGGGATGGCCGCCCAGATCCCGCCGGCGAGGAAACCGAGCACGACACAGGCCGGCAGAACGAGCGCGGGTGGCAGCCAGGTCCCGTAGACGCCCACCGCCGTGGCGACGATGGCTCCGGCGAACAGCTGGCCCTCCGCGCCAATGTTCCAGAACCGGGCCCGGAAGGCGAAGGAGACCGAAAGCCCGGTGAGGATGAGGGGGCTCGCTTTGACCAGGGTTTCCAGGAAGTTGAAGCGGGTTCCCAGCGCGCCATGGAGCAGGCTCGAATAGGCCTTGAGCAGGTTCCCGCCGGCCAGCAGGATTGGAATGGAACCGATCAGGATGGTCACCACGATCGCGGCGACGGGAAGGATGACCTTGAACCGGGTGGGGAGCGGCTTGCGCTTGACGATACTCAGGCCAATCATGACGCCACCCCGCTCATCCAAAGCCCGATCCGATCCCGATCGAGGCTTTTGGCACTCATCTCGCCCATGATCCTGCCTTCGTAGAGAACGATGACGCGATCGCTCAGCAGGAAGACTTCGTCCAGGTCGTCGGAAACGAGCAGGATGCCCGCGCCCCTTTCCTTCTGCCTGAGCATGGTCTGGTGGACCGTCTCCATGGCGCCAACGTCAAGGCCACGGGTGGGCTTGCAGGCGATGATGATTTTCGGCTCGCCAGCCAGCTCCCGCGCCAGGATGACCTTCTGGACATTGCCGCCGGAAAGGGATTTGATGGCCACGTCGATGCCGTCGGTCTTGACCTGGAACTGCCGCACCCGTTCCATTGCGTAGGAGCGGATCTTCCGGCCGTGGATCAATCCCATGCTGGAGAAGGGCCGCTTGTCGTGGTCTCTCAAGACCAGGTTGTCCATCACCGAAAGATCCATGCACACCCCGGTGGTGATCCGGTCTTCCGGGATTCGCGCCATGCCCGCCTCGATCATCGAGATCGGCGAACCGGTCGCCACGGGCTTGCCGTCAATGACGATGGTTCCCGCCTCGGGCCGCGCGATTCCGAACAGCACGTCGGACAGTTCCGTCTGGCCGTTGCCGGTGACGCCGGCGATCCCGATGATCTCCCGTTCCTTCAGGTCGAGGCTGAATTCGTCCAGGGCCACCAGCCCCTTGGCGTTCCGCACCCGAAGCCGGTCCACCTGGAGGACGGTCTTGCCCGCCTCGCCTCCGGTGCAATCCAGGCGCTCGAGCAGTTCCCGTCCAACCATCAGGCTGGCCAATTCGGCGATCGTCGTCTCCGGCTTCCGCCTTTCAGCAACGTTCCGGCCGCCCCTCAGGACCAGGATCCGATCCGATATTTCCATGACCTCGTGCAGTTTGTGAGAGATGAAGACGACTGAGCGGCCGTGCTCGACCAGCACCTTCAAGGTCGTGAACAGTTCCTTGGTCTCGATCGGAGCGAGAACGGCCGTCGGCTCGTCCATGATGAGGATCTTCGCCTCGCGGTACAGCGCCTTGAGGATTTCGAGCTTCTGCTGCTGACCGATGGGCAGCGTGAAGACCATGGCATCGGGATCGAGATCGAGCCCGAACTGCGCCTCGATCGCCAACAGGCGTTGCTTGGCCTTCTTCTTGTCCAGAAAGAAGCCGCCCTCCACGCCGATCATCACGTTTTCCAGCACCGATTGGCTTGGCACCAGGGTGAAATGCTGATGGATCATCGAGATGCCGTGGGCGATCGCATCCTTGGGCGAACTGAGCCGGACGGCCTTGCCGTCGATCCGGATTTCGCCCGAATCGCAGGAATAGTATCCGAAAAGGATATTCATGAGGGTCGTCTTGCCGGCCCCGTTCTCACCCAGGAGGGCGCATATCTCATTGGGAAAGAGTGAGAAACATACCTCGCTGCTCGCAGTGACATCACCGAAGCGTTTGGTGATGTCGATCATTTCAATGACTGGATGCCTGTCCAAAAGATTCACCCTCCTGTTTTTCCCTGTTGCAAGCCATGGGGCCGGTCTTGGTGGCACCGATCGGCCCTTTTCGGCAGATTCCGCTAGTCGGAAGTGAGCTGAGTCTCGATGACGGGGACCGTGAGGGTTCCGTTCATGATTTTCTTGGTGAGGTCGTTGACCTTGTTCTTCACTTTCGGCGGCAGCTTGGTTTCAAAGCTGTGGTAGGGGGCGAGGTAGGAACCCTTCGCGGCCATCATGGACCAGTCCTTGAGGTTCCTTCCGGTCCAGGTGTGGCTCACCACGGCATCCATGCTCTTCCTGATCAGGGGATACAGATCCCATACGCAACTGGTGACGACGACGTTGGGCGCCAGTGAATTCTGGTCCGCCATGTTTCCGAAAGCGAACACGTTGGCTTCTTTTGCCGCCTCGAAGACGCCGAACCGTTCCGCGAACAGGTAGTCGGCCCCGCGCTCGATCATGGCGACAGCGGCTTCCTTGGCCTTGGGGGGATCGAACCAGGTGCCGATGTAGGCAATCTTCACCTTGACCTTGGGATTGACCGAGAGCGCGCCCTTCTTGAAGGCGTTGACCAGGCGGTTGACTTCCGGAATGGGCATGGCTGCGACGATGCCAAGGGTGTTGCTCTTGGTCATCATTCCGGCGGTCACCCCGCAGAGATAGGCGGGTTCATGGATCCAGTTGTCGAAGACGGAATAGTTGGGTCCCTGGGGATTGAACTCGGATCCAAAGGCGTAGGCGATCTTGGGGTAGTCCTTGGCAGCCCGGCGGGACGGCTCTTCGCCGGCGAGGAACGCATCGCCGGTGATGAAGTCAAAACCACGCTCGGAATACTCCCGCACGACCTTTTCGAAGTCGGCGGCCTGCACCCCCTCCGAATACTCGTAATTCGCATTGAGTTCCTTGGCAACCTTCTTGCACGCCTGATGGATGGCGCCATCCCATGGCTCCTCGATCGACGTCTGGAAGATGGCCGCGATCTGCAGCTTCTTCCCGGAAGACTGGGAGAATACTGCGGTTGCGCACAAAGCTCCGGCTATGACAAGGCTGGCGAACTTATTCATTCTTCCCTCCTGGTTGTGGTTTGGACGCTGCCTTCGGCTAGCGCTTCAACAGTGCGGAGACAAGGCTCCGCGCGACTTTCGCACCTTCGAGGATGGCTTCGTAACCGGTGCACCGGCACAGGTGCCTATCCAGGACCTTCATGATTTCAGCATCTTCGGCACCCGGGTTGGCCGTGAACAGGGCATGGAGCTCCATGACAATCCCTGGGGTGCAGAAACCGCATTGCACAGAGCCCGAATCGACGAGCGCCTGCTGGATGGGGTGGACGGCGCTCACACTCAGCCCTTCGATGGTGAGAACGTCGGCGCCCTCGAGCTTCTTCGATGACGTCACACAGCTTTTCACCGCCTTGCCGTTCAGGATCACCGTGCAGGCACCGCAGACGCCGTTGTCACAGCCGCACTTGGTTCCGGTAAGGTTCAGTTCCTCGCGCAGAAGTTCGAGCAGTTTCATTTCCCGGTCCAGCTCGACGGAGATGGCTCGGCCATTCAGACGGAAGCTTACTTTTTCCTTCATTTTCCATTTCCTTTGAGCTTGAGCGCGGCCAGGATCCGAGTCGGCGTCACGGGGATGTCGGTGAATTCGATTCCAATTGCGTCGTACACAGCATTGAGGATTGAAGGGGCGGCACCGAGGACCGGATGCTCGCCGACGCCGCGCGCGCCATAGGGCCCCACCACATCCGGGGTCTCCACGAACTCGATGGTCGACAAGCGCGGCGCCTCGCTGGCCGTGGGCAGATGGTACTTCCCGAAATGCGGGTTCGTGATCTTGCCGTCAGGCCCGATCTCGAGCTTTTCGTAGAGGGACGCGCCGATCCCCATGAGCACTCCGCCTGTCACCTGGCCTCGGATCTGGCGTGGATTGATGACCTTCCCCACGTCGAAGCAGGAGACGAAATGATCGATCGTCACCTTGCCGGTGCTCTTTTCGATCCGGAGGTCGCATCCCTGGGCGCCGAACGTGTAGGAAACTCCGGCTCCGCCCTGGCCGTTCTCGTCGAAGCCCGAATACCTGGGAAGCCGTGCGTCGCTGGTCGCCTGAGCCAACTCGCCCATGGTCACGCCGTCCGGAAACATGTAGCCCAGGGCCACATCGTTGACGGCAATCCTGCAGTCCGGATCGCTGAGCACGAACAGCCACTGGCCATCGTATCCGATGAAATCCTCGTCGCAGCGAAGGGCGTAGGAAGCGTTTTTCTTCAGGATCGCGATGACCCGGTTAGCGGCCCGGACGATCGCCCGGCCCCCCATGGTGGTGAACATGCTGCCGATGGTCTGCCACTCGTACGGGGAATTCAGGGTATCGACTTCGAAATTGACCCTGACCTTGTGCGGCGGCACCTGCAAGGCCTCGCCGGCGACCTGCTGAACGACCGTCCGCAGCCCTTGTCCGACCTCCAGGCCGCCGATCGTCACCGTGACGCTGCCGTCCTTGTTGCGCTTGAGAATGCAGCCTTTGGTTTGGAAGGGTGCTCCCTTGGGCGACTTCATGTTCGCAGCAAAGCCCCTGCCGTAAAAAAACCGCTCGTCCTCGGCGGGCTTGGGGCTGGCGGACAGCGCCTTCCGGACTTTCTCCGCACAGTTTCTGACGCTCCCATTGGCCACATACATTTTTTCGCCAAGGGCGTTCACTGAGCCGGGTCCGATGTAGTTCATCTCCCGGAGATCGAAAGGGTCCATCCCCATCTTCCGGGCCAGCATGTCGATGAGGCGCTCGACCGCGAACTGGCCCTCCGGGTGGCCGTAGCCCCGGCAGGCTCCCACCGGCGGCGTGTTGGTGTAGACGGTGAAGGACTGCAGGTCGCAATGGTCGAAGACATAGGGGCCCGTCGCATTGTGGCCCGCCGCGTGAGAGACGTTAACGCCGGTGTCGGCATAGGCTCCCGTGGAATGGTAGGAGCGCACTTGGATGCCCAGGAATTTGCCGTCTTTGCGGGCCGCGATCTTCATCCGGGTGCGGATGCCACGGCCGAGGAGCGTGCTCTCCAGGTCTGCCTTCCGGGAGGCGACCCATTTCACCGGGCGTCCCTTGGCATGGCTGGCGATCCAGGCCACGGTATGCTCGATGGTGATGTCGGACTTGTAGCCGAAGGAACCGCCGATTTCGGGGACTCTCACCCTCACCGCCGCGCTGGGCACCTGATAGGCATGGGCGAGTTCATCCCTGATGATGAATGGGCATTGGGAATTCGACCAGCACTCGATGGTTCCGTCGTTCTGGAACCAGACGATCGCTCCGTGGGTTTCGATCGCCGCGCAGGAGATTAGAGGGTAATTGAATTCTTCTTCGATGACGAAGTCGGCCTCGGCGAGCGCCTGTTCGAAATCGCCCTTTTTAAGGCGGTAGTGTCCGGCGATGTTGGTTCCCGGGACGGGATGGATGGCGGGAAGGTGCCAGTACTCGCCGTTCTTTTCATGGATGAGCACAGCCCCGGGCCGCATGGAATCGAGGGCATCCACCTGGACGGGAAGCGGTTCGTATTGAACAACAATATGTTTGATCGCCTCGCGGGCCTGGTGGGTCGATTCCGCGATGACCGCGGCCACGGCCTCGCCGATGTGCCTGACCTTGTCCACTGCCATGGGAATCTGGTCAGCGATGTTGTCGCCGTAAATGTAACTGCAGGATGCGCCGGTGACGACCGCCACCACGCCAGGGCAGGCTTCGGCCGCCGAAGTATCGATGGAGATGATCTTTGCATGGGCATATTCGGGCCGGAGGATTTCCGCATAAAGCATTCCTGGAAGCCGAATATCGTCGAGGAAGACCGATTTGCCCTGTGCTTTCAGAATGGCGTCAGGACGCTGGAAATCCTTGCCTACGTACAAGCAGTCCACCACTGACCTCCTGGTAAGAAGCGCGATGTGAAGATTGGTGAATACCAAATTGTATTCAAAGCTGTATACAATAAATTAACCCTGGATTTGGCCATGTCAAGAGAAAATTAAATAAATCGTATGTGTTCCACGCTCGGTTGGTTAGACCAGAGACTAACATCAGGCCACCTGCTTGGTAAGCCAAGCTTGGCGTGCCTCGCCGGGTGTTCGTCCCCCCAGCTTTCCAAGCTGCCGGGCAACAGGCCACCATCCCGGCTTCAGCGAGGCGACCAACTTCGCCGAATCCCTCCAAAGGGCGCAATCTTCACCCCGGCGGACCTTCGGGTTTCCACTCGAACCCAGTGAGATACTGATCTGAAAGCGTGAAGCAATCGTCACCAATGCTCCGGAGCACCAGCCCAGTGGAAGGAGGAACGATGAGGTTCAACCGGATCGCCCTGGCCCTGTTCAGCGCCGTCATCGGCATCACCATCCTGTACGCCGGGCTGATCCTGACCATCTACCTGCAGCGGCACGAGCTGGCCGAGTCCAAGGAAACCTTCCGCAAGGAGCGGTTCGAGGATTCGTTCT
>CAZVHQ010000030.1:0-46991 GCA_964627225.1 uncultured Mesoterricola sp. | reverse complement strand
TTGGCCGCCACCACCAGGATGGCGAAGGTGAAGCCCTGGATCAGGTAGTAGTAGACCTTGGCGGGCAGGCTCAGGACGCCGCCTACGCCCAGGATCTGCCGGGTGAGCTTGGAGAGCAGGGTCTCCTGGACCACGGCCGAATCGAGGCTGTGGTGGTAGGTCACGCCGTAGTGGTGGCTCAGCAAGGTGATGCCCAGGAACATGATCCCCAGCAGCAGCACCATCGAGACCATGGTCTTGGCCGCGTTCTTGCCCGCGGGCTCCTTGAAGGCCGTGACGCCGTTGGAGATGGCCTCCACCCCGGTGAGCGCGGTGCAGCCGGCGGAATAGGCGCGCATGAACACCCAGATCAAGGTGAGGCCTGCCAGCTGGCTGGCGTGGCCCACCGCGTAATGGACCTGCTCGGCGCTGGGATCCGGCAGCAGGGCCGCCCCGAAGATCCACCGGAAGAAGCCGATGGCCAGCAGGACCATCACGCAGGAGATGAAGCCGTAGGTGGGAATGGCGAACAGCCGTCCGCTTTCCTTCACCCCCCGCAGGTTGGCGGTGGCGATGAAGGCGATGGACGCCAGGGCCAGCAGGACGTTGTAGCCCTCGAGGGCCGGAATGGCGGCGGTGATGGCGGCGATGCCGGAGGAGACCGAAACCGCCACGGTGAGCACGTAGTCGATGAGCAGGGAAGCGCCGGCGGTCTGGGCGGCCAGCTCGCCGAGGTTCTCCTTGGCGACGATATAGGCGCCGCCGCCGCCCGGGTACTCGACGATGGTCTGCCGGTAGCTGAACGCCAGCATGGTCAGCAGCAGGACGATGCCGAGGGCGACCGGCACCGAAAGGCCGAAGATGGCCGTGGCGGATATCCCCGCGACGAGGCCCACCCCGCCATGGGCCAGGGCCATGGAGAGCGAGGCCATGATTTCCTGGGTGGCGTAAGCGACCGAGGACAGGGCGTCCGATGAAAAAACTGCCAGTCCGATGGGATTGCTGATTTTGGTGTGTTGGGTCTCGTCGCTGGCCAACCGCCGGCCGAGGAGAAGACGTCGAAAATCAGCCATATGCCCCCATGGTACAAGCCTTTGTTGAACTGTTTAAATGGTGTGCCAGACGGGAACGGCGGCACGGAAGGCGACCGGCAGGCCCAAGGGTCGCGCCGGTGCCAGTTTCTGAACGGTTGTCATCGTGCCCCTTTCGCCCCCGGCAGGCGTTTCCCGATGAGGGGAGAGCTGGTTGCGGCCAGATCAGGAAAGTATCAACGTTCTCACGAAAGGCATCAAGTTTTTGTCAAGATTTTTCCCGGAGACGGCGCCGGACTTGACAGGGGGGGTGCCATGTCCTGACGGCTGCCGCCCAGGGAATCGCCCATAACCCGGAAAGGCGCTTCCGGGCCAGGATTTTGCGTTTGGGCACTTCCGGCCGGCCGGAGCGCGCAATTTTCCTGAAAACCCCAACCTCCCACTACAATCACGTAGGAGGGCAGGCGAAATGAACGACTTTGGTCCGGCAGGCAAGGAGAGGGACGCTGGTTTGGGCCTGGGCGTACCCACGTGCAGGGATCTGGTGTTCGGCATGGCCGGCTCGGGGGGGGACGGCATCGTATCCGCCGGTGATTCCCTGCTCCAGGCGGCCGCGGCCGAGGGCTACCACGGGGTGATGACCAAGAGCTTCGGCTCGCAGATCCGGGGCGGCGAATCGTCCTGCCGGGTGCGCATCAGCACCGAACCGATCCTGAATCCGGGCGGCAACCTGGACGTGGCCGTGGCCCTGAACTGGGAGGACTTCCTCAAGTTCGGCGCGGAGCTGCCGGTCAGCGGCACCACCGTGGTGATCTACGAGGCCGCGACCAACATCCCGGTGGACCAGATCCCCCTGGTGGGTGTCACGCCCCGGCAGGTCATCGCCGTGCCGATCGCCGGGATCGCCAAGGCCACCGCCGGCACCGAGCGGGCCAAGAACACCGTGGTGCTCGGGCTCATCGCCGGCTGGTTCGGCATCGGCGCCGTGGCCGTCATGAAGGGCATCCGCAAGAAGCTGGCCAAGAAAGGCGAGGAGCTGGTCGAAGCCAACCAGCGCGCCTTCGACGCCGGGCGGGCCTTCGCCCTGGAGAATCCGCTGAAGGTCTGCATGAACATCGTGCCCTCGGAGGCCAAGGGCCAGCTCAAGCTCATCTCCGACGGCAACGAGATGTGCGCGGCCGCGGCCATCTTCGCCGGCTGCACCTTCTTCGGCGGCTACCCGATCACCCCCTCCACCGAGATCATGCAGTTCTTCACGGACCGGGTCTGGGGCTACGGCGGCGCCGTGCTGCAGGCCGAGGACGAGATCGCCGGGATCGGCGCGGCGCTGGGGGCATCCTTCGCCGGCAAGAAGGCCATGACCGCCACCAGCGGCCCCGGGCTGTCGCTGAAGACCGAGATGATGGGGCTGGCCAGCATCGCCGAGCTGCCCCTGGTGATCGTCGATGTGCAGCGGGGCGGACCCTCCACCGGCCTGCCCACCAAGTCCGAGCAGTCCGACCTGTTCGCCGCGGTGTTCTCCGCCCACGGCGACGTGGTCCGGCCGGTGCTGGCGCCCACCTCTGTGGCCGACACCTTCCGCACCACCGTCGAGGCCTTCAACATCGCCGAGTACTACCAGACGCCGGTGATCATCCTGTCCGACCAGGAGATCGCCCAGCGCAAGGAGACCCTGGACCCGATCGACACCAGCCAGTTCACCATCCTGGAGCGGCTGCATCCCTCCGGCACGGAACTGCAGAATTACGATCGCTTCAAGCAGACCGGCAACCACATCAGCCCGATCAGCCATCCGGGCATGCCCGGCGGCACCTACCTGGCCTCGGGCATCGAGCATACCGAGAACGGCGCGCCGACCAACAGCGGCACCGTGCACGCGCGGATGAATGACAAGCGCATCATGAAGCTCGATCCGCTGAAGGACCGCAAGGACCTGTTCGAGGTGACCGGCAACGCCGACGCCCCCTTGGCGCTGGTGGCCTGGGGCAGCGTGGCGGGGGTGTGCCGCGAGGCGCTCGCCATGGCCCACGCCGAAGGGCTGAACGTGAAGCTGCTGGTGCCCTACCTGATCTATCCGGTGGCCGAGGCCACCTACCGGGGCTTCTTCGCCTCGGTCCAGAAGGGCGTCATCATCGAGCAGTCCCACCTGGCCCAGTTCCACAAGCTGCTGCGCATGCACATCGATCTGCCCAAGGGCGTGCGGTCCCTGGCCCGCAGCGGCGCGAACCCCTTCCTGCCCGGCGAGATCGTCGCGGCCCTCCATCGTCTTGTCTCCGAGCTGCAGCGCAGCCACGAAGGCAAACTTCAGCCCCAGGAGTGAGGTCGATCATGAGCTTATCCGGTATCAGCGAATATCAGCCCAAGGACTACAAGAGCGACCTCAAGCCGATCTGGTGTCCCGGGTGCGGCGACTATTCCGTGGTCCAGGGCATCTACCGCGCCCTGGCCGCCATCGGCCGCCCGCCCCATGAGATCGCCTTCATCTCCGGCATCGGCTGTTCCAGCCGCATCCCGGGCTACACCACGGCCTACGGCTTCAACACCGTCCACGGCCGCGCCCTGCCCATCGCCCAGGGCATCAAGCTGGCCAACCCGGACCTGCTGGTGCTGGCGGCGGGCGGCGACGGCGACGGCTTCTCCATCGGCGGCGGGCACATCGCCCACCTGATCCGCCGCAACATGGACATCACTTACATCGTGATGGACAACCAGATCTACGGCCTGACCAAGGGCCAGCTTTCACCCACCTCGCCCAAGGGCCGCAACACCTGCACCTCGCGCCTGGGCAGCCTGGAGGAGCCGGTGAACCCGCTGCTCTACGTGCTGGCCTACGGCGCCGGCTTCGTCGCCCAGGCCGCTCCCACCGATCTCGCCGGCATGGCCGCCGTCATCGAGGAGGCGATCCGCTACCCGGGCTTCGCCTTCGTGAACATCCAGTCGCCCTGCGTCACCTACGGCGAGGAAGCCCAGCAGGTCAAGCATCTCAAGACCATCGCCGAAAGCCTGGAGAGCATCGGGCACAACCCGGCGGACCGGCTCGCGGCCATGGACCTGGCCCAGGACTATGGCAACAAGCTGCACCTCGGCGTGTTCTACCGCAACCCCGAACCGCCCCCGACCTACGGCGACCTGGTCAAGGAGCGCCAGATCCTGATGGCCAAGGACGCGGTGCCCAGGGAGCGCATCCTGGACCTCTTCATCAAGCACTGAACGGGAGCAGCCATGGCCCTTCGCGGCATCGATCCAGCCAAACAGTCCATGATGGACGCCCTCGACCTGGCCATCCTGGTCGAGGAAGAGGCCCAGGAGCGCTACCTGGAATTCGCGCTGCAGATGGAGCAGCACCGGACCTTCGAAGCGGCCCGGTTCTTCCGGCAGATGGTGGAGAACGAGGCCAAGCACGGCCGGGAACTCGCCGAGCGCCGGGTGCAGCGCTTCGGCGCGGCGCCCAGGACGGTCACCCGGGCCATGCTGTTCGACGTCGAAGCGCCCGACTATGACGCCGCGCGCGCCTTCATGACCCCGCGCCAGGCCATGGAGGCCGCGCTGGCCTGCGAGGTCAAGGCCCAGGTGTTCTTCGACGGGGCCCTGCCCATGCTCAAGGATGGCGAGGTGCACGCCCTGTTCGAGGAACTGCGCGACGAGGAAATCCAGCACCAGGCGCTGGTCAGGGCGGAGCTGGACAAGCTCGGGCCGGATTCCGGCCTGTCGGACGAGGATTTCGTGGACGAGCCCGCGGCCCAGTAGCCGGCCCCGGGTCTTGGCAATTCGTGGCAAGATGGAGCAGGAAAAATCTCCCCCATCGATCGGACGGTCCTGACCTCTGGTTCCTGCCGGCGGCCCGGCACGACCCAACGCGAAAGGCCCCCGGATGAGCGATATCTTTCTCTCAGGTTCCGGCCATTTCCTGCCGAAGGCCCTCCTGCTCCTGGGCCTGCTCAGTTCGCCCCTGGCCGCCCAGGTCGACCCGGACCTGAGCCTGGAACCGGGCTGGCTGCAGCCGCCGCCCCTGCAACTGCGCGGCGAGGCCAACCCGGACTATGCCCAGGCCCTGCAGGCCCGCTTCCTCGCGCTGCGCCCGGAGGACCGCAAGCCCTTCTTCAAGCAGCTGCGCCGGCAGCAGCGCTCCCTGGCCCGCTACCTGGAGCGGATGGAATACAACTACGAGAGGGCCAAGGCGCTGCAGGCTTCCATGGCCGGATCGGAGGCCGTGATCGACCGGGCCAAGGCCATGATCCAGGCCCAGCGCGAGGCCATCCTCAAGTACCGGGCCATGAACCGGGCCATCGAGGACCTGCGCCGGCGGGAGGACCCCATGAAGGTGGATGCCCTGGATTTCCAGGCCGACCTCTACGCCGGGTTCGAGTTCTCCACCCTGTACCAGGACCAGGAGCAGGACCAGAACAACTCCTTCTTCGCCAAGTCGCTGCCGTTCGTGGCCCTGGACCTGCGCCACGTGTTCCGCTGGCCCGGCGGGGAGAAGTGGGTGGAGGCGTTCGGCACCCTGGCGTTCCAGTCCGCCAGCAAGGAGACCTCCGACACGGTTGCCGTGATCACCACCACCGGCGATTTCAAGGGCGAGATCGGCGGCTGGTGGATGCGCCCGCTCACCGAAACGGTGAGCTGGGGCGTGCTCGGCTCCACCGGACTGGTGGGCTACTCCACCCCGCAGACCGGCTCGGGCCTTTCGAGCACCTCCAGGGACCAGTTCCGTTCCACCTACCTCTGCGGATTCACCCTGCGCCAGGAGGAGGGGGCCCTGCGCAACTCGATGGCGGAGATCGCCTACGAAAAGGACCCGCTGTTCATCCACTCGGACCGGCTGCTGGTGCGGGGCAAGGTGGTGCTCACCCAGTTCGGCTCCTCGGGCTCCAACGGCGACTTCTACATGGAGGGTTATACCAGCAAGGGGCGGGCGGGCCGTGACGAGGCCGTGCTGCTCCTGGGCATCCGCCTCAGCACCCTGTCGTTCCTGCGCAGCCTGGGCGGCGGCCCGAAGCTATAGCTTGACCGGTTCGTTCAGCTGGCTCAGCAGCCGGCGCAGCGCAGCGGTCACCTTGGCCACGTCGGGCCGGCGCGGGGTCGGCCGGGTCTTGCGGACGGTGCGCCGGTGCGGCGCGGGCGCCATGGCGCCCAGGCCCAAGTCCAGCCCCCGGGCCAACTGGCCGGTGAGCAGCAGTTCCCGGCAATCCGCCACAGTGAGGCCCTCCTCCAGCCAGTTGCGGATCTTGGCCAGCCGGTCCAGCTCGTCCACGTGGTAGTAGCGGAGGTTGCCCTTGCTGCGCCGGGCCTGGATCTCGGGGATCACCTTTTCCCAATAGCGCAGGACCTTGGGTTTGACCCCGAGCCTGCTGGCGGTTTCGCCGATCTTCAGCCAGAGCCGTTCCATCACGTTTCCCGCGCCTCGATGCCCAGGGTCTTGAGGCGCTTGTAGAGATTGGAGCGGTCCAGCCCGAGCCGCTCGGCCACCCGGGTCATGTTGCCGTTCTGGGACTTGAGCTCGCGCTGGATGTAGGTGCCCTCGAACCACTCGCGCGCGTCCTTCAGGCTGGCAAACTCCGGGAAGGAGAACGGGTCCGGCTCGTTCAGGTGGCGCACCGCCAGCGGCCCCAGGTCCCGGGTGGTGATCTCGGCGCCCCGGGCCAGGATCACCGCCCGCTCCATGAGGTTCTTCAGCTCGCGCACGTTGCCCGGCCAGTCGTGGCGCAGCAGGGTCTCCCGGGCCTCGGGGGCGAGCCGCCGGGGCGGCCGGCCGTACTTGTGGGAGATGCGCTGGATGAAGGCCTCGGCCATCTGGATCAGCTCCTCCGGGCGCTCGCGCAGCGGCGGGATGCGCAGCGGCACCACCGCCAGGCGGAAGTACAGGTCCTCCCGGAAGCGCCCGCAGCGGATCTCCTCGGTGAGGTCCTTGTTGGTGGCGGTGATGACCCGCACGTCCACCGCCACGGCGCCGCCGCCGCCGACCGGCTCGATCCGGCCCTCCTGCAGCGCCCGCAGCACCTTGGCCTGGGTCTTGAGCGACATGTCGGCCACTTCGTCCAGGAACAGCGTGCCTTCGTGGGCCTCCTTGAACTTGCCCTTCTGGTCGCGCACGGCCCCGGTGAAGGCGCCCTTCACGTGGCCGAACAGCTCCGACTCGATCAGCTCCTCGGGAATGGCCGCGCAGTTCACTTCCACGAACGGCGAGCGGGCCCGGGGGCTGCGGTCGTGGATCAGCCGCGCCACCTCCTCCTTGCCGCTGCCGTTCTCGCCCACCAGCAGCACCCGCCCCTCGGTGGGAGCGACCAGGTCCAGGTCGGAAAGCAGCCGCTTCATGGCCGGGCTCTCGGCCATGAAGAACCGGTCCTGGTTCACCTCCTGGTACAGGCGATGGTTCTCCGCCTCCAGGTGGCGCTGCTTGAGGGCGTTGCTCACCACCAGCAGCAGCCGGTCCAGGTCCACCGGCTTCTCCAGGAAGTCGAAGGCGCCCAGCTTGGTGGCCTGCATGGCGGTGTCGATGTTGCCGTGCCCGGAGATCATCACCACCTGCAGCTCCGGGCGCAGGGCCTTGGCCTGCTTCAGGGTCTCCAGCCCGTCGATGCCGGGCAGCCAGACGTCCAGGATCATCAGGTGCACGCCTTCGCCGTCCGAGTTCGCCAGCAGGTCCAGGGCCTGTTCGCCGCGCTCGGCCTTGATGACGCCGTAGTCCTCCTCGGACAGGGCATCGCCCAGCGAACGCCGGATCCCCGGCTCGTCGTCCACGATGAGGATGGTCATGAGTGGTGACATGAATGCGGCCGATCCTTTCGATGCTTCCTTATACTATCTGCTGGGGAGTATAAAAATGCTTGTTGATTCCCACTGCCACCTGATCGGCAGTTATCCCGCCGAGGGAGGTGCCGAAGCGGTGCTGGAGCGGGCGCGCCTGGCGGGGGTGGGCGGCGTCATCGCCGTGGCCACCGATCTGGCCGATGCGCGCCTGGTGCTGGCCCTGGCCGGGCAGCACCCCGACGTCCAGGCCGCCCTGGGGGTGCACCCGCACGAGGCCGCCAGCTGGGACCCGGACGTCGCCCGGCAGCTGGAGGCCCTGCTGGCCGGCCCCGACGTCCGGTTCGTCGGCGAGACCGGCCTGGACTGGCACTACGACCTGAGCCCCCGGGACACCCAGGAAGCCGTCTTCCGCGAGCACATCCGCATGGCCCGGCGGCTTGGCAAACCGATTGTGGTGCACACCCGGGAAGCGCCCGGGGAGACCCTGCGTATCCTCCGGGAGGAGGGCGCGGACCAGGTGGGCGGCATCATCCACTGTTTCTCCGAGGACCGGCCGTTCGCCGAGCAGGCCCTGGACCTGGGCTTCCACCTGAGCTTTTCCGGCATCGTCACCTTCCGCAACGCCGAGCCGATCCGGGAGGTGGCCGCCTGGGCCCCCGAGGACCGGATCCTGGTGGAGACCGATTCGCCCTTCCTCGCCCCGGTCCCGTTCCGGGGCAAACCCAATGAACCGGCCCACGTGATCCAGGTGGCGGCCCAGGTGGCGCAGTTGCGGCACCTGGCCCCGGCACGGCTGGCCGAGATCACCACCCGGAACCTGGAGGCCCTGTGCGGCTGGCCACCCTCTGCCTGACTGGCGCCCTGGCGCTATCCGCCCAGACCCCTCCTCCCGGCGGCCTGCCGTGGAAGAGCGCGGGAGCCCTGCCCTGGCAGATGGAGGTGCCCGGGCCCGCTTCGGCCCCGTGCAGCGCCACCCCCACCCAGTCCTACCTGGGCCTGACGGTGCGCCTGGCCGCGGACGGCGATGTGCGGATCACCGACGACAAGGGCCTGATCCGGCTGTACCTGGGGTTGCCGGGCCGGCCCGTGAAGGCGTGGCGCGACTGGGGCATCCCGATCCCGGATCTGGCCGCGCCCCTGCTGTTCGCCGCCCGTTCGCCCCTGCAGCGCGGCATCGGCGGCATGCCGGTGGGCGCCCCGGACTTCCGGCCGGCCCTGGAGGGCCTGCTCTGGATCCTGGACGACGACGAAAGCTTCCTCACGGTGATCCATCCGGCCACCTCCCAGGTGGTCTACCTCGCCCTGCCGGGGGGCCAGCAGCTCTCCCTGGCGTTCCACCCGGACCGGCTGGAGGTGCTGGAACCGCCGGTCCCGGGCGTGGCCCAGGCATCGGGCTGGTCCCTGCACTGGCTGGCGCTGCTGCCGCAGTTCATCCGCCTGGGCAAGGACGCCTCGGCCGGGAAGCCCAAGGGCACGGCGCTGCTGCCGTTCCCAAAGGAATGAACCCGAGGCTGGTCATGACCCGCGAAGAAGCCATTGATATCCTTGTCACCCTCGATGATTATGTCGAATTTTTCATGTTCCTGGATCTCCAGTTCAGACTGGAGGAATTGCTGGGTCACAAGATCGATCTGGTCACCCCCAAGGCCCTGAAGCCCCTGACGCGCCCCTCCATCGAGAGGGACCTGGTTTATGTCGCGTGACCCCAGGATTTACCCGAAAGATATCCGGAGGAACGGAGGCGCGGAGAAAAACCTGAGGCATGCCTCTGGAAGATATATACATATAGCAGAAGGCCTCCGAAAGGAGGCCCTCTGCGTCAGGGTGGCGAAATCAGTACTGGATGATCGGGTACGCGCCCTTCTCGATCACCTGCTGGGCGATCCGCCCGCGCAGCTTGGAGGTGGCCTGGGGCAGGAAGCCGGAGAAGGCGACCAGATCGGCCAGGGCCGCCGAGAGGGCCGCGCCTTCAAGCACCTCGGCCAGCAGCATGCGGGCGTTGGCCTGCACCTTGTTCCAGCTTTCGTTCACGTAGACGTCGGCGCAATCCCGGGCCAGCTCCGCCCAGTGGTGGCCGGCTTCGGTCATCATCCCGGCGCGCACCACGGCGCACTCCATGGCGTAGATCTCGGTGAGCATGTCGGCCACCCGGGCACTGGCTTCCTGGTTCTCGATCAGCTTCTGTCCGCATACCCCCAGGCCGGTGGCGGCGGCGTAGCAGCAGAGCCGCTTGGCCAGTTCCACCGCATGCCGGGAGGCCGCCAGCGGGCCGGTGAAATCGGCCATCTTTGGCACATTGCCGGTGTCCTTGGACAGCGCCAGGCTGCCGTTGCCGGCCTTCTTGAACAGGGTGCCGGCGATGATCAGCCGGTTGATCTCGTTGGTGCCTTCGAAGATGCGGTTGATGCGGTTGTCGCGGTAGATCTTTTCGGGCGGGTATTCGGAGGAGAAGCCGTAGCCGCCGAAAGCCTGCACCGCGTCGTCGGCGGTGGCGAACAGCGCCTCGCTGCCCCATACCTTGGAGATGGACGCCTCCATGGTGAACTCGTCCATGATCTCCAGCTTGCGCTTGGCAGCGTCCGGCTGGTCCCAGCCGACTTCCTGCATGCGGTCGGCGATGTAGGCGATGGTGCGGAAGTTCATGGCCTCGGCCACGAACACCCGGGTGGTCATATCGGCCAGCTTGGCCTGGATCAGGCCGAAGGCGTTCAGGGGCTTGCCGAACTGGTGGCGCTCGCCGGTGTACTTGATGGTGTATTCCAGCACCACCTTGGCGGTGCCGGTGCAGCCGGCGCCCAGCTTGAACCGGCCGATGGTGAGGATGCCGAAGGCGATCCTATGGCCGCGGCCCACTTCGCCCAGCAGGCGGTCCTTGGGAATCCGGCAGTTGTCCAGGGTGAGGGCGCGGGTCGAAGAGCCCTTGATGCCCAGCTTGTGCTCCTCCAGGCCGGTGGAGAACCCCGGGTCGCCCCGCTCCACGATGAACGCGCTGAACTTGCGCCCGTCCACCTTGGCGAACACCACGAACACATCGGCGAAGCCGGCATTGGTGATCCACATCTTGCTGCCGTTCAGCACCCACTGGTCGCCATCCAGCACGGCGGTGGTCTTGGCGCCCATGGCGTCGCTGCCCGATCCCGCCTCGGTGAGCGCATAGGCCGCCAGCTTCTGGCCGCTGCCCAGCAGGGGCAGGTACTTGGCCTTCTGTTCCGGGGAGCCGAAATAGACGATGGGCAGCGTGCCGATGCCGGTGTGGGCGCCGTAGGTCACCGAGAACGAAGCCTGCTTGCCCAGCTCCTCGAGCAGCACCAGGGTGGTCTTCTTGTCCAGATCCATGCCGTCATAGGCTTCGGGGATCTCGATGCTGAGCAGGCCCAGTTCGCCGGCCTTGAGCAGCAGCTCCTTGGTCAGCTCGATATCGAGCTTGTCGATGGCCTCGTCCATCGGCGTGACTTCACCCAGCATGAAATCCCGGGCCGCCTCGCCGATGGCCTTGGCTTCATCGCTAAGGTCTTCAGGCGTGAACTGCGGTTGGGAGCCGATGGGAGCCAGCAGGAAACTGCCGCCGAAGATCTTATCGCTGGTCATAAGTTCCATGAAACCTCCAGAGGGGTGAACACCCGATTGAATGAACCAGTCAAAGGGGACCATCCCAGTTTACAGGGTTGGGCTCCATATGGGCTGACGGAAGCTGGCTCATCCGGGGATGATGGAGCTAAGGAGACGGCGATGCCCCAGGGGAAACAAGTCCAGGCGATGTTTTCAGGCATTGCGGGCAAATATGACCATCTGAATCACGTGCTTTCCCTCGGCACGGATTTCTACTGGTGGCGGCGCATGGCCCGCCGTTCGGGCGCCGGCCCCGGCCAGCGCTTCCTGGACGTGGCCGCCGGCACCGGCGACTCTTCCCTGGCCCTGGCCCGGCGCGGCGCCGAGGTGGTTTCCAGCGATTTCACCCTGGAGATGCTCAAGCTGGGACCGGACAAGTTCCAGCGGCAGGGCCGCGGCCAGCTGATCTGGGCCTCGGTGGGGGCCGACGCCCAGCGCCTGCCGTTCCGCGCCGCCAGCTTCGACGGCATCACCATCTGCTACGGCATCCGCAACGTGGAGGACCGGCCCCGGGCCTACCGGGAGTTCCTGCGCGTGCTCAAGCCGGGCGGGCGGCTCACCATCCTGGAATTCAGCCGGCCCCGGTTCGCCTGGCTGCGGGCCCTGTACGCCACCTACAGCCGGCATATCCTGCCCCGGGTCGGCGGCTGGATCAGCGGCTCCCCCGAAGCGTACAGCTACCTGCCGGAAAGCATCCGCACCTTCCCCGACCAGCCGGCCCTGGCCGCGGAACTCCGGGCGGCCGGCTTCGCCGCCGTCCGCTGGAGCAACCTGACCGGCGGCATCGTCGCCCTGCACAGCGCCGAGAAACCTGCCGCGCCCGGTGCTATCATGGAACCCTGAACCAGGGATCTGTTTTCCGCTCTTTCCATTCGAATAGCTATTGTTTTTCCAAGAGGTGCGAGAATGTCCAAGCCCGATCCCTCCATTACCGCCGACCTGCTGAGCCAACTTCCGGCCAAGAAGGCCGACCTGCCCAAGACCGCCGCCCAGCCCGGCAGGAAGGACCATGCCGGCCTGCACGGCGGCCCTCAGCCCCAGGCCGCCAGGATCAGCTCCCGCTCCGCCGAGAAAGCCGCCGTCCCCGGCCGGACCCGTACGTCCAATCGCGGCAAATAACCGCCGTTCACCGGTCCCCTGAGGCCATTGGGCGATGAATTCACGCTCCTGGCCCCTTGTGAGGCTAGACTTGTGTTTGGCAATCGATGACCAGAGGAGCGACCCGAAATGGCAAAGCCCAATAAGGCTTGGCTGCTGACCTGGAATCAGCGGCAGCATGGTGCCGAACATCACCGGCTTCTTTTTCGGGCAAGAATTGGGCAGTGACGAATGTATAGTTTCTAGGAACGCACAACACAACTGGGGGAACCAAAATGGAATCCATGTTACGCAAGTTGTTCATTGTGCTGCCCAGCCTGGTACTGGCGCTTTCGCTGGGATGCGGGGGGTCGAATACCACGACATCAGGTCCGACCATCACTTCCTTTACCCCAACCGGCGGTGGTGTGGGAACCTTGGTCACCGTCTACGGGTCTGGTTTCACTGGAACCAAGGCAGTCACCGTCTGTGGAGTCGCGGTGGACTATGGTACCGGCTATACCGATAACAAAATCGTCAGTGATACAGAAATCACCTTCGACGTTCCTCTAACCGTCACCACAACTGGTTCCCTCAGCATTACAAATGCGTCCGGCACCACGACCACCGCTCAATTGTTTGACGTAACACCCACCATCAGCAGCCGTAATCCAACCTCTGGGCATGTGGGAACTCCCGTATTCATCCACGGCTACGGTCTATTGGGGGTCACCAACGTTATGTTCGGCAGCGTTAGCGCACCCATTATTTCAGCATCCACAACCGCCTCGCAATTGCTGGTAGATGTACCTACAACAGGGGTTCCGACTGGCTCCGTAACTATTACACTTCAAAATGATTATGGGCTTGGATCGGCTTCGACTTTGTTCACGGTGAATTAATTCATGAAAGAGGCCCATCGCCCTGGCTGCGAACTGGAAAAAGCAATCAGCAGGGGAACCGGGAGACCTTCGGGGGCGGGTGGGACAGTAATGACTGCTATACGTGGGGGCACCTGCCACCCCGCCAGGTTGATCCGGTCGACGCGGCAGCATTGATTTTGGGTGCGGATCTTTTCCAGCAGCAGTCGGCCCAGAGTCCCAGCAAAGGGCTCCTGGTTACTTCACCAGCCTGAACCGCGAGCGCCCGGGCGGATTCGGCAGGACTACCTCGGGAATGATGCCGTCCTTGTAGCGGGCCGCATGGTTTCGCTTGTGTTCCTGGGCTTCATGGAAAAGCCAGTATTCGTCGAAGTCGCCGCTTGATTTCAGTGCCCGCAGGCGCAGGATGGCCTCGGCTCCCGTCAGGCTCCACCGGGCCCCTGTGAGATCCATCCGGTCCTTGACCAGATGGCGGCAGGCGCCCTCGATCACGCCGGTGGCGATCGGGAATCCTTGCTCCAGGTAGGCATCGTAGTGAAGGTAAGGCTTGAGCTTGTGGAGGTAATTGGCGCAGGTGTCCACCTGCTTGCGCGCTTCTGGCTCGAGCTCCCGCCGTGTAGCGCTGCGCCGCATGGCCGCTGCCACCAGCCAGGAGTTCCCCTTCAGGATTTCCAGCAGCCGGGGCTGGACCCAGGCCTCCAGTTCCTTGCTGCCGGCCTTGAAAAAGGCCGTGCCCGCCTTCCACACGTATTCCGTGATGTGGATGAAGTCGACCACCGTGGTGATGGGAATCTGTTGGCGGCGAGCCTCCTCGGCAATGAGTCGGATCTGGGTCGGATTGCCGTCCACCAGCGCTACCCAGGTCTTGGAGTGCTTCGGATCCCGGTGCTGGGCATCGGCGAACAACTCGGCGATGACCTCCTCTGGGGTTCGTTCCAGGCTGGCCATCACCCGCTTGTCCTCAGGGCGGGGGCGATCCCGCTTCATGGGCTCCGGCCCCGGCGGGTCCTTTCCTGCCAGAGCCCGGATGACGTCTTCCGGGGCTCTCGGAAAAGGCGCCACCGTGTAGATCGCTCCCACCGTCGCCATGCGCTTCGCGTTCCGCTTCTCCCCACGGCACAGGCGGGTCTGCAGTTTGTGGCTGTTCTCCTCCGCGGCCTTCCTGGTCGCCTCCCGCAGATCCTCCTTCCTCATCACCACGCCCTTCCCATCGAAGCTGAGGGCGAGGATCTTGCCGGCTGGGTCCTTCACCAAGGCCGTCTCCCGCCGCACGCGATAGAAGTCCTCGAAGTCCTGCGCCGACCGGACCGCCAATTCTTCGGCCTGGCGCTTCGGGACGTGGGCACCTGTGGTCCGCTCTACCTGCTCCGCCGCCTCCTCGAAGGACCCCCGGGCCGCTTCTTCTGCAACGCGCCGCCGCACCCCCATGGAATACCGATCATCCGGTAGGTTGAGGTCGGCGTCCTTCGGATGCAGGCTTTCCGTCCCCGGCGCCGCATAGCCCAACCGGTTCACGATGACGGTGCCAAACAAGGTCTCCAGTTCCCGCGATTGGGGCCGAGCCTGCTGGTGGACCGTTCCTTCCTGGTCGCTCACTTCGCCGACCGCTTTTCCCGGCCCCCGGAGATCCAGGTGGGCCTGCAAAAGTTGACGAAAGAGTTCCTTGTCCTTGGCCGCCAGTTCTCGCTCCAAATCGCTGTGGTCCATCCGAAGCGCCTCCCTGGATTCTAGGTAGGTTTTCACCCCGGTGTCGGTTTCATCCGAACCGGAGAAAAATGAAAAATGCTCATGCAGAGCATAGGACTCCATGTGGCACCTCCAGCCTTCACACATGGGCCGACCGCCCCCCGAGGATTCCCCGATCTGGGAATTTTTGGTTCCTCGCTGAATCGAGTGGCTCGCCGGCAGTTATAACCGAGCGGTTCGCCAGACCATGCCTTCCCGCTGGACCCATCTGATCTAAACGGGATGGTTACTCCTTGGAGGCAGCAAAGATACTATTTTACTTTTTGGTTGACAACCGATTGGTTGAATACTAGATTCTTTCCATGGCGGCACCCGATCCCCTCAGCACGACCCTTTTCGCCCTGGCTGATCCGACCCGCCGACAAATTCTCCGCCGCCTCGCCGAAGGCAACGCCACGGTCAAGGAACTGGCCAGCCCCTTCGACATGAGCCTTGCGGCCGTTTCCAAACACCTGAAGCTGCTTGAGGGCGCCGGGCTCATTTCCCGAGGACGTCAGGCGCAATGGCGGCCCTGCCATCTGGAGGCTGAGCCGCTCCAAGCCGTGGCGACCTGGCTGGAGGAATACCGCCGCTTTTGGGAACGAAGTTTCGATAGTCTGCAGGATCTTCTGACCATCCTCCAGCCGACCTTGCCTGACCAGGGCGACCGCAAGGCTAATCCGAACCGAGGTAAGGCTCAATGACCATAGAAATTGATTCTTGTTCCCGGGATGAGCCGGTTATCCGGATGACCCACCTGCTCCAGGCGCCGCGGGCGCTCGTGTGGACCGCCTTCACCCGCCCCGAGCACGTGGTTCGATGGTACGGAGGCAAGGGGTTCACTAATCCCCACTGTGAAATGGACGTGCGCCCTGGCGGACACTGGCGTCATGTCATGCGGACGCCGGACGGTGCGGAACACCATCTGCACTTCGTCTTCGAGGAGGTGGTGGAGCCTGAACGACTCTCCTGGCGGGCTGAAGCCGGGGTGGTCGGAGAGCCTTCCGCCTTCAACATCCTAACCCTCGGGGACTTCGGCAAGCAGACCCGGGTGACTTTCGTGTCCTGGTTCCCGTCCATTGCCGACCGGGAACTGGCCCTGAGTTGGTGCTTCGACCGCGTATTGAGAGAAGGTGCCGAACGCATGGATCAGCTCCTCGCCACCCTGCTTTGACCCCCATCATGGAGAACTGCCCGATGAAACTGAACACCTACTTGAATTTTGACGGGAACTGCGCCCAGGCTTTCCACTATTACGAGCAGCACCTGGGCGGCCGCATCACCATGATGGTGCACCGCGGCGATGCCCCGGAGGCCGGGGAATTCCCGCCTGAACTGCGGGACTCGGTACTGCATGCCCGCATTGCTCTAGCGGGAACCGAACTGCAGGGGGCCGATATGCCGCCGGGTATCCAGAAGCCCATGCGTAGCGCCTATCTTTCCCTTAGCGTGGACAGTGTCGAGGAGGCCGAACGCATTTACTCGGCCCTGGGCGAAGGCGGCGAAATCCTGATGCCGATGGATGAGACATTCTTTGCGCAGCGTTTCGCCGTGCTGCGCGACCGTTACGGCATGCTCTGGATGATCATCCTGGAGCGGGCCGGAACCGCTCAGCCGCAGGGCCGCTGACATCACCAGCCCAGGGCAACCCAGTTCGTCCTGGCATCCCTGGGAAACGGGCCCGCACTATCTAGAGCCCTATTCCGACCTCATGATTCGAGTGCCGTATCAGCTACTCCAGCACGACCTGGTACACCAGCGGCAGCAACTCCTCGAAGGGTTTGCCGCGCTCATGGATCCAGACCGCCTCCAGGGACCTGGCGATGACCAGGGCCCCGTCGGTGCTGTGGTCCACCAGGAGGATGATCGGAACGTCCAGGAGCAGGTCCAGCGAGTGCAGGGACTTCATCATGTCCCCGCCCCAGTGCCGGCCCACCCGGATATCCAGGAAGAGCAGATCGAAGCGGGTCTGCCCGGCTGCGGTCTTGGCCTCCAGGTAGGACTTGGCCTCGACCACCTGCTTGAACCCGTCTGCCCGGAAGGCCTCGGCCAGGGCCCGCGTCGTCGCGTGTTCGGACAGGAACAGCAGCTTCTTGCTGGCCTTGCGCAGCCGCATGACCGCGGTGGTCACCGGCCGCTCGGGAGGCGGCGGCGGTACCGCTTCCCGCTGCACGATCTCGGGCGCCTTGGCCTTGACCTTGACCGGGGTGGGCGTTCCCAGCTCGTCGGCGATATCGGTCTTGCGCTTCTTGGCCGGGAAGGCCTCGCCGAAGGTGGTCGGCCGGCGCGGCGCGAGGACCAGCTCGACGCTCCTCTGATCCCCTTCGCACAGCCCCTCCAGGGCCAGGCCCACGTACGGCTCGGCGCCGCCCCGGGCGACATGGGCCACCCTGGCCCGGCCATGGATGGGCGGGGTGAACGGCAGGCCGGTGATGCAGATCGAGGCGAACCGGTCGCCGGTCTTCAGGTTCTCCCCGGAACCGGAAAGGCTGCCGACCTCGCCCAGGGCGACCCGCAGCCCGTGCGGGCTCAGATCGAGCACCCTGCCCAGGAGAAACGTGCCGCCCAGCACGGTCCCCCAGCGGCACTCCACGGCCATGGCCTGGGCCGGCTCCGAGCGGTCGAAGGGGCACCTGAACTCGGCCCGCCGCTCGCCTCGGGCGATGGCCAGCGGGATCCGGAACACCCCGGAGGAGAGCACCTTCACCCGGGCCTTGAACCGGCGCGCATCCAGCATGAAGGAGAGATCGAGCACCTGCCCCGGCTCAAGCTGGGGCGTGGTGGTGATGGAAAAGGTGATCGGCGAGACATGGGAAAGCGTGGTCTCGAAGGGCTTTTCCTCGTCCGGCAGCCAGAGCTGCACCCTGGTTTTCAGCCGGGCCAGCTCGTCCAGGTAGGCCCGGATGGTTTCTCCGTCACGGAGTTCATGTTGGGTTTCCACGCTGGACAAACTCCATCTCGCTAGGCGGGCTGCCGGGGTGAGGGATGCGGACGCGTCCTGGGACGGGAGCACTCAAGCAATCTATCGGAATCCGTGAACCCGGGCGTGAAATTGTAACAATCCCGTCGAGGCCATCCGTGGCTTTCAGGAAAGAAAGGGGTTGGCGAATCCCCGGGCAGCATGGGCTCAAACCGGTTGCTGTCCAGGTTCGCCTGGGGGATTCTTGGTACCTGCCCACCTCGGGGACCGGGATGTGTCATGCGCGTATTGGAGTACGAAGGGATCGATAAAACGGGCCTCGAGGCCCAGGTCGAGCGGGTGGGCATGGCCCTGGAGCGGGGGGATTTCCGCGCCGCCCACATGAAGAAGCTGGCCCAGGGGGGCTTCTACCGGGCCGAACTGGGCCACAAGGATCGCTTGCTGGTCCAGCTCAGGTCCCACCGGGGGGAAGCGGTGGCCCTCCTTCTGGAGATCATCCGGAATCATGCCTACGAGCAGTCGCGGTTCCTGGGGGGCGCCCGCGTGGACGAGGCGCGCATACCGGATGCGCTGGCTCCGGAGCCCGCGGGCACCGGCTCTGAGCTGCCCCACCTGCCCCAGGAGGTCCGGACCTTCCGCCTCCTGGACAAGGTGCTGATCTGGGACGAGGCCCAGCGGGAAGCCTTCCGGGCCCCCTGTCCGCTGGTGCTCATCGGCAGCGCCGGGAGCGGCAAGACCGCCCTGGCCCTGGAGCGGCTCAAGGAAAAGCCCGGCCGGGTTCTGTACGCCACGCGTTCGGGATACCTGGCCGAACATGCCCGGCGCATCTACCATGCCAACGGCTTCTTCAGGGAGGACCAGGAGGCGGAGTTCCTCAGCTTCCGGGAATTCCTGGAGACCCTGGAGGTCCCCAAGGGCCGGGAAGCCATGTTCAGCGATTTCCAGGCCTTCTTCCAGCGCCATGCCCGGGCCTTTCCGGACCTGGACGCCCACGCGGTCCACGAGGAGTTCAAGGGGGTCCTCACGGGGTTCCCGGTGGACCGGCCCTGCCTGGACCGGCAAGGCTACCTGGCCCTCGGGGTCCGGCAGTCCATCTTCCCCGAGGAGCGCCGGTCCCGCGTCTACGACCTGTTCGAGAAATACCTGGACTATCTCAAGACGGCGGATCTGTTCGAAACCAACCTGGTGGCCCACGGCCACCTCGCCACCTGCGCTCCCGCCTACGACTTCCTGGTGGTGGACGAACTCCAGGACCTCACCAATGTCCAGCTGGCGCTTCTGCTGACCGCGCTCAAAAAGCCCGGGGAATTCATCCTCTGCGGCGACGCCAACCAGATCGTCCACCCCAACTTCTTTTCCTGGGCCCATCTCAAGACCTTCTTCTTCGAGCGCCCGGGCCTGGCTTCCGGTGAACTGACCCGCGTCCTACACCTGAACTTCCGCAATGCCGACCAGGTCACGGCCCTGGCCAACCGTCTCCTGCGGATCAAGCAACGGCGCTTCGGTTCCATCGACCGCGAGAGCCATCACCTGGTGCAGAGCCTCGGCACCATGCCCGGTGAAGTCGCCTTCCTGGAGAACACCGCCACCCTGTGCAAGGAACTGGACCAGAAGACCTCGCGCAGCACCCGCTTCGCCGTGGTGGTGCTTCGGGACGAGGACAAGGCGCTGGCGGCCAGCCGCTTCACCACGCCGCTGGTCTTTTCCATCCACGAGGCCAAGGGCCTGGAATACGAGAACGTGATCCTGTGGGACATGGTCTCCTCGCAGCGGCGCACCTACCGGGAAATCGCCGGGGACCTGCGCCCGGAGGACCTCGAGGGGGATTTCCAGTACGGGCGGGCCCGGGACAAGGAAGACCGCTCCCTGGAGGCTTTCAAGTTCTTCCTGAACAGCCTCTATGTGGGCATCACCCGCGCCGTGCGCAACCTCTATTGGCTGGAGACCGACCCGGACCACCCCTTCCTCGCCCTCATGGGGCTGGAAGCCAAGGGCCAGGCCACCCCGATGGCCGAACAAAAATCCTCCCGGGAGGAATGGGAACGGGAGAGCCAGCGCCTGGAGTCCCAGGGCCGCCTGGAACAGGCCAGGGCCATCCACCGCGCCCGCCTGGGACACACGCCCGTCCCATGGCCGGTGCTGGACGTTCCCGGCCTTGCGGCCTGCGTACCCAAGGCCCTGCCGCCCCGCAGCGTGAGCGGCCGGACCCGGGAACGGCTGTTCGACTGGGCCGTCCTGCACGCCGAGCCCCTGACCCTGACCGCCCTGGAGCCCCACGGCTTCCCCGCCGCGCCCACCGCCCTGCTCCGGCGCGACCAGGTCATGGCCAAAGCCACGGCCCTCCATGGCCGGGAGCTGGAGGGCGCCCTGGCCCGGGAAGTGGACGCCCACGGGGTGGACTACCGCAACCCCTTCAACCACACCCCCCTGATGCTGGCCGCCCGGGCCGGCAATGCCCGCCTCGTCCAGGCCCTGCTCGAACGGGGGGCCGACCCCGGGCTGGTCGACTCCCGGGGGTGGACCGCCTTCCTGCACGCCCTCGACCAGACCTGGTGCCAGCAGAGCGGAGCGGAGCAACGCTTCGGCCCCCTGCTGCAGGCGCTGGCCCCCGAGAGCATGAGCCTGGCCAGCGCCGGGCGCCTCCAGAAGCTGGACCGGCGCCAGGGAGAGTATCTCCTGGTGCAATGTTTCATGGTCCTGCAGGGCTGGACCCTGCCCCTGGACGAGGACGCGGGCTGCCCCGGGCTCACCAGCGGCGGCCTGGCCCAGGTGCTCGGGAGGCTGCCCGCGGGCGTGGTGCCCGAATACCGGTGCCGGCGCCCCTACCTCAACGCGATGCTGGCCCGGCATGAGCTCCGGGCGGCGCCCCAGGGCAACCGCCAGTTGTTCCGCCGTGTGGAGCGTGGCCGCTACATCCTGGATCCCGCCCTGGAGATGCGAGTGGGCGATAGCTTCCAGCCGATCGGGGACCTCCTCTTCCCCGCGGCGGTGAGACCCTATGCCAAGCCCGCCATCCGCGAGTTCCTGGAGGACCCCGATCACTTCGTCACCCCCGCCCAGCGCCGTTTGGAGCAGCTCAGGGCCGCGCGCGAGCGCGAAAAGAGCCAGCGCGAGGCCGAATTTTTACGCTGGAGGGAGGAGCATGCGGCCTGGTTCGCCCAGCAGGAGCGGGAATCGGCGCAAGCCCGGGCCCGCCGCGCCGAGCAGGCCGCGGAAAAGGCCCGCAAGGCCGGGGTCCGTCCAGCCCCGCCCCAGCAGCCGCGACTGTTGGACGAGGAATGACGCGTTGCAGATAAATGCACAGTATACTAAGCAAAAGCCTTGAAATGTGGGAAAATGATCAGTATACTGTGCACATGCTGGACCTGACCTCCCTGGGTGAGCAGATCGCCGCCAGACGCAAGGCGCTGGGCTTGAGCCAGACGGCCCTGGCCCGGAAGGCAGGGGTGGGGCGCACCACGCTTGAGGCGCTGGAGAATGCTCGCCTGGGCGAACTGGGCTATGCCAAGATCACCAACATCCTGGCGGCCATGGGACTGGAACTGAGACTTCAGGAAGTGGCATCGCGCCGCCCCACGCTGGAAGATCTGCTGGACGAGGACCGTGATGATCAAGGCCTGGACCGACGGCGCTGAGGCCGGACTGTTCGACCGCCACGCCGAGCGGGGCAGTAGCTTCGTGTATCTCCCGGGCGCAGCCCCCGCACGCGCGGTCTCGGTAACCATGCCGGTCAGGCTTGAGTCGTGGAGCGTGCCGTTCGGCCTGCCTCCGATCTTTGAGATGAACCTGCCGGAAGGTGCCTTGCGCGAACGGCTCCGCCTCGCCTTCGCCAAGGCCACCGGAAGGTTCGACGAGTTCGACCTCCTCGCCATCGTCGGCCGCTCCCAGGTCGGCCGTGTCCGCTTCACCGGCGCCCAGGAGGGCCTGCATGAGGATGTGCCTTTCCAGTCGGTCGATGAAATCCTCGAACGCCGGCGCGACGGCGACCTGTTCCGCTACCTGCTCGAAAAGTTTGCGTCCTTTTCCGGCATCAGCGGCGTGCAGCCGAAGATCCTGTTTCGCGATGAACAGGCTTTCGAGGGTCACCGGTTCTCCCGGAGCTTCAAGGGCGCGACCCACATCGTGAAGCTATGGGAACCCAATGAATACCCGCAATTGGCGGCCAACGAATATTTCTGCCTGACGGCCGCGCGCGCCTGCGGGCTCGAGGTGCCTCCGTTCCGGTTGGCCGAGGACGGTGCAGCGCTCGTCATCGACCGCTTCGATCTGCGCAAGGATGGGACCTATCGCGGGTTCGAGGATTTCTGCGTGCTCAACGCGCGCAGGACGGAGGAGAAATACCGAGGCTCCTATGAGACCTCCGTCCTGAAGCGCTTCCAGCAATTTGCCGACCCGACGCAGGGCAACGCCGACCTGGAGAAGTTGTTCCTGCTGATAGCGCTGAACTGTGCGCTGCGCAACGGCGACGCCCATCTCAAGAACTTCGGCCTCGTCTACGACGACGTCCAGGGCGGATCAAGGCTGGCCCCCGTGTATGACCTGGTGACGACCACGGTCTATCTGCCAAGGGACAGCATGGCGCTCACCCTCAACGGGACCACCCGGTGGCCGGGCGCGAAAGAGCTCAAGCGCCTGGGCGAAACGCGCATGGGCCGCACGCCCGCCAAGGTCCGCCAGATCCTGCAGAAAATAGACGGGGCCATGGACCAGACCATGATCGAGGTCCGCTCCCACATCCGCCAGCATCCCGAATTCGCCGAGATCGGCGGGCGGATGCTCCAGGAATGGGACAAAGGCGCCACCCTGTCGCTGCGCGGCTGAACCGGGCATGGCGTCGCCGGTTGACAACCATAAGGTATGGACCTAAACTTTCAACTGGTCAATCAAGGAGCCCATCTTGGCCACCTGCTCCCTCCCCCAATTCCAGATCCCCAAGTACGAGCGGCTCAAGCGGCTGGCGGAACACTACCTGGGCCCGGACCTGGAACCCAGCGGCATGGAGGCCTACCTGCTGCTGGTCAGCCTGGCCAAGGAGCTGTTCGAGATCGGCACCGCCAATCTGGCCAAGTACGGGCTGGGCGAGGGCCGGTGCTCGGTGCTGGTGCTGCTGCTGGAAAGCCAGCCGGAGCCCCTGTCCCATTCCCAGCTCGCCGACCTGCTCGGCGTCACCAAAGGCAGCATCACCGGGCTGGTGGACGGGCTGGAGCGCGACGGCTACGTCCGGCGCGATGACCATGGCGAGGATCGCCGACTCCGGCTCATTTCGCTGACCCCGGCCGGGCTGGAAGTGGTCGAGCGGGCCCTTCCGGAAAAGTTCCGGAACATCGCCGGCCTCATGTCCAGGCTCGCCCCGGCGGAACGGACGACGCTCGTCTCCCTGTTGCACAAAGTCCAGGAGGGCCTACCCGCCTACCGGGGCGAATGACTCCCCGGCTCTGAACGCCGTTTTTTTTCGACCCTTGGTTGGGCGGTATACCGTATACCGCCTTACCTAGCCAGGCTCTGCCCGAGGTACCCATGACCACCGAAGCATCCGTCCAGGATCCCGATTCCATCCTCCTTCCCGCCGCCGCGGAGCGGCCGGTCCCCAGCGCCGCCGCCCGGTCCAGGCGCCGCATGGCCGCATTCCTGGCCGGAGGCCTCCTGTTGGCCGGAGCGGCCAGCGCCGCCTATTACCTCCGGCTGGTGGCGCCGTTCGAATCCACCGACGACGCATTCATCGACGGCCACGTGATCGGCATCTCCCCGCAGGTGTCCGGCCGGGTGGCCGCCATCCACGTGGATGACAACCAGACCGTGCGCCAGGGCGACCTGCTCGTGGAACTGGACCCCACCGACTACCAGGTGGCCCTGGACCAGGCCCGGGGGGCCGAGGCGGCGGCCAAGGGCAAGCTGGAGCAGGCCCGGGCCGGGGTGGACGCGGCCGCCAGCGCGGTGGCGGAAGCCCAGGCCGCGCTGCATTCGGTCCAGGCCACGGTCGAGAACGTGGACCGGGAACTGCAGCGGCAGGAGGGCGTCACCGCCCGGGCCAGGTCCCAGAAGGACCTGGACGGCGCCGTGGCCAACCACAAGACCGCCGGCGCCGCCCTGGAACGGGCCGCGGCCCAGCGCCAGACCGCCCTGGCCCAGGTGGCGTCGGCCCGGGCCAGCGTCATCGCCGCCGATGGCGACTACCAGAAGGCCCAGGCCGACACCCGCCGGGCCGAGGTGAACCTGGGCTACTGCCGGATCACCGCCGCCACCGACGGCCGCATCACCGGGAAGGCGGTGGATCCGGGCGCCTACGTCACGCCCGCCAATCCGCTGTTCCAGATCGTGCCCGCCCAGGTCTGGGTGGTGGCCAACTTCAAGGAGACCCAGCTGCGCGACATGCGCCCGGGCCAGCCGGTGACGGTCAGCGTCGACGCCTACCCGGACCTGGCGCTCACCGGCCGGGTGAATTCCATCCAGTCCGGCACCGGTTCGCGCTTCAGCGTCATCCCCACCGAGAACGCCACCGGCAACTTCGTCAAGGTGGTCCAGCGGGTGCCGGTGAAGATCCTCCTCGATGACGCCGGCGGGCACCTGCTCGCCCCGGGCATGTCGGTGGAGCCGAAGGTGCGGATTCACTGAACGAGACCTCAATGCCCATTCCGAGAACTCCCAACAGCGCCGCCAAGCCCGGCGTCAACCCCTGGCTGCTCGCGGTGGTGGTGTCCATGGCCACCTTCATGGAGGTGCTGGACACCAGCATCGCCAACGTGGCCCTGGGCCACATCGCCGGCAGCCTCGGCGCCAGCCGGAACCAGGCCACCTGGGTGCTCACCAGCTACCTGGCGGCCAACGCCATCATCATCCCGATCAGCGGCTGGCTGTCCTCCGTCATGGGCCGCAAGCGCTTCTACATGACCTGCGTGGCGCTGTTCACCGTCAGCAGCTTCCTCTGCGGCATCGCCCCCTCCATGGGCATGCTGCTGGTGTTCCGGGTGTTCCAGGGCGCCGGCGGCGGCGGCCTGGCACCCAGCGAGCAGAGCATGCTGGCCGACACCTTCCCCGGCAAGTATTTCGGCATGGCCTTCGCCGTCTATGGCATCGCCGTGGTGGTGGCTCCGGCCATCGGCCCCACCCTGGGCGGCTGGATCACCGACAACTACTCCTGGCGCTGGATCTTCTTCATGAACATCCCGGTGGGGCTGCTGTCCCTGGTGCTTTCCCAGCGGATGATCCAGGATCCGGAGCCGGCGCGCAAGGCCTCCCGGCCGAAGGTGGACATGATGGGCTTCGCCTTCGTGGTGCTGGCCTTCGGCTGCCTGCAGGTGGTGCTGGACAAGGGCCAGGAGGCCGACTGGTTCGGCTCCCCGTTCATCTCCGTGTTCGCGGCCGTCACCTTGACCAGCCTGGTCGGCCTGGTGCTGTGGGAAACCCTGGTGACCAAGGACCCGGTGGTGGACATCCCGCTGATGGCCAACGGCGCCCTGGCCACCTCCATGGTCCTGCAGTTCGTGGTGGGCTTCATCCTCAATTCCACCACGGTGCTGCTGCCGCTGTTCTCCCAGGAACTGCTGGGCTACAACGCCACCCAGGCCGGCATGGTGCTCATGCCGGGCGGCCTGATGCTCATGGTGATGATGCCCGTGGCCGGCCAGCTGGTGCGCCGGGTGCAGGCCAAGTACCTGATGGCCTCGGGGCTGGCGTTGCTGACCCTGTCGCTGGTGATCATGTCCGGGTTCAATGCCCAGGTGAGCTTCGGCCAGCTGATGACGGCGCGGCTGGTGCAGTGCCTGGGGCTGCCGCTGTTCTTCATTCCCCTGAACACCATCGCCTACAGCAACCTGCCGGCGGGCAAGAGCGGCAACGCCAGCGCCATGATGAACCTCATGCGCAACCTGGGCGGCAGCATCGGCATCGCCGTGGCCGTGACCCTGATCACCCGCCGCTCGCAAGTGCACCAGGCCTACCTGGCAGCCTCGGCCAACCGCTTCTACCAGCCCTTCGTCCACCGCATGAACGCCATGGGCGGCTTCACCCCGAAGAACCTGGCCGGCTTCTACAACACCGTGCAGGTCCAGGCGGCCATGCTCTCCTACCTGGACGTGTTCCGCATCCTGACCGGCGCCTGCGTCCTGGTGATCGCGATGGTGCTGATGCTGCGGCGCACGCGCCGGAGCGAAGGGCCGGTGCTGACCCATTGAAATCCGTTCGGAGGAATCCCATGAAGACCCCTGCCCTCGCCCTGACCCTGGTGGCTGCCGGAACCCTGGTCGGCTGCAAGGTGGGACCCACCTACACGGCGCCGGCCACCCACCCGCCCCAGCAGTGGAGTGAACCGCTGGCCGGCGGCGAAAGCCTCCGGAGCGCGAACCTGGCCGCCTGGTGGCAGGGCTTCCACGACCCGGAACTGGATTCCCTGGTGACCCGGGCGCTCACTTCCAACCTGGACCTGCGCATGGCCCAGGCGCGGATGCGCGCGGCCCGGGCCGAGCGCGGCCTGGCCGACGCCGGGCTGTGGCCCACGGCCGACCTGGCCGGCTCCGCCGGCCGGGAGAAGCAGAGCGGCAACCAGCCGTTGTTCGGCACCCTGCTGCCGCCGGGCACCCCGCTCACCAGCAACGTCTACCAGAGCGGGTTCGATGCCGCCTGGGAACTGGATCTGTTCGGCGCCGCCCGGCGCGGGACCGAGGCGGCGGATGCCGACCTGGCCGCGGCCGGGTTCGGGCTGGGCGACGCGCAGGTGACGCTGGTGGCCGAGGTGGCCCGCAACTATACGGCGGCGCGCGGCTTCCAGCAGCGGCTGGCGATCGCCCGGCAGAACCTGGAGGCGCAGCGGGACGTGGTGGCCCTGGCCCAGGACCGCTTCAGCCAGGGCTTCACCAGCAGCCTCGAACCCGAGCAGGCCGCCACCGTGCTGTCCCAGACCGAAGCCCAGGTCCCGGCCCTGGAGAGCGGGCTGCAGGCCGCCATCCACCACCTGGGGGTGCTGCTCGGCCAGGCCCCGGGCGCCCTGGGGGCGGAACTGGCGGCCAGCGCGCCGATCCCTGCGGTGCCGCCCCAGGTGCCCGCCGGCCTGCCCTCGGACCTGCTGCGCCGGCGGCCCGACATCCGCGTGGCCGAACGCCGGCTGGCCGCCGCCACCGCCCGCATCGGGGTGGCCACCGCCGACCTGTTCCCCCGGTTCTCGCTCACCGGCAGCTTCGGCAACCAGAGCGCCAACAGCACCAACCTGTTCACCCCGGGCAGCGCCGCCTGGTCGGTGGGCCCGGCCTTCCAGTGGCACCTGTTCGACGCCGGCCGGATACGGGCCAACATCCGGGTGCAGAACGCCCGCCAGGAGGAGGCGCTGGCCAGCTACGAAAAGACCGTGCTCACCGGCCTGGAGGACGTGGAGAACGCCCTGGTGGCCTACGCCAAGGAGCAGGCGCGCAACGTGCCGCTGCGGGCGGCGGTGGCCTCCAGCCGGAAATCCCTGGAGATCGCCCGGGAGCAGTACGCCAGCGGCCTGACCAGCTTCATCAACGTGCTGGACGCCGAGCGCTCGGTGTACCAGGCCGAGGACAGCCAGGTCCAGAGCGACCAGGCGGTGGCCCAGGAACTGATCGCGCTGTACAAGGCGCTGGGCGGGGGCTGGGCGGAGCCGGGCAGCTGATCAGGAGGGCACTCCCGCCGGAGCCAGGGCGGGCATCGCCGCCATCTCGGCGCGCAGGAAGTCCAGCAGGGCGCCAAGGGCCGGGGAGGTGGCGCGGCGGGCGGGGTAGAGCGCGTGGATGATCCCGGGGATGCCTTCCCAGGGCGGCAGGGCCGGCACCAGGGCCCCCGAAGCCAGATCGGCCTGGCACACCTCCCCGGGCAGCAGGGCGAAGCCGATGCCCTGGAGCGCGGCGTTCCGGCAGGTCCAGGCGTCGTCGGTGAACAGCCGGACCCGCTCCAGGGGCACGGTCACCGGCGCTTCGGGCGCGGCCGGACCGGTCTTCTGGAGCCGCCACTGGGGCGCCTGGAGCGGCGAAGCCATCATGATGCTCGGCTGGTCGCTGAAATCGGCGGGCCGGGTGGGGCGCCCCAGCCGCTCCAGCAGCCTGGGGCTGGCCACCAGGGGGCGCACGGCAAGGCCCAGGGGCCGCAGGACCAGGGCGCTGTCGGCCAAGGGCGGGGTCCGCACCCGGATCACGGCGTCGGTGCCCTCCCCCAGCAGATCGATCTCCCGGTTGGTCATCTCCAGGCGCAGCCGGATCTCCGGGTAGCGCTCCAGGAAGCGGGCGAACACCGGGGCCAGGGTGGTCTGGGTCAGGGTGGGCGGGCAGGCGATCCGCAGGTTGCCGCGGGGCACCGCGTGCAGGCGCTCCACCGCCTCCGCGGCGGCTTCCGCCTGCTCGACCATGGCGGCGCAGTGGCCGTAGTAGATCCGGCCGATTTCCGTGAGCTCCATGCGCCGGGTGGTGCGCCAGAGCAACTGGATCCCCAGCCGGTGCTCCAGTTCCGTGAGGTGCCGGCTCAAGCGGGAGGCGGGAATTCCGAGCCGCTGCCCGGCGGCGGAGAACCCGCCGCATTCCACCACTTTGGCGAAGTACTGCAGCGCGTTGAGATCGGCCGGAGCAGATGTTTTCATGGCGGGATTCCCATCAAAAATAGAATAATTATTTCCATTCTCGGTATCTAATCAAGCATTGATCTCAAATTCAGAATTTTAAGGGCGCCCGGGCCATCTCCCCTTCCGCCCATCCTGCGAGGAACCCCATGAAAAGCCAGCTTGCCCAGAAACTCAACAGCCGGTTCGCCCCGGTCGCCATGCTGCGCGCGGATACCCTGCCCGCGGACGCCATCGAGCCCGAAGCCGGCCCGAACCGCTGCATGATGGACCTGTTCGCCCGGGCCGTGGCCGAAGGCCGCACCGTCGCCCTCAGCCGGGAGACCACCACCTGCGCGGGAGCGGTCACCGGGCTCGGGTTCGGCAACGGCTACACCGCCACCCCCGCGGACCTCGAGCGCTATTCGGCCTTCTTCGCCAAGGGCACGCCCTCCGCCCGGGATCCCCAGGCCTACCAGGCCTTCGTGGACAAGTTGAAGGACCCGCACACCCAGCGCAAGTTCCAGGATGGGGAGCGGCTGTTCGTCGAGCCCGAGGACGCCCGCCACTGGGTCACGGAAGGCCTGCCCATCTACGACCTCCCCGGGCGCTATGTCATCTTCAAGCCCCTGGCCGCCCTGGCCCCGGAGGAGCAGCCCCAGTCGGTGATCTTCATGGTCAACCCCCTGGAAGTGACCGCCCTGCTCATGGTCTACGGCGCCCTGCCCGGCGGCACGAAAATGGCGGTCACCCCCACGCCCCAGAGTTCAGGCTGCCAGGTGCTGGGGTCCCAGATCTTCCACCAGATCGAGCAGGCCGACCCGGCGCCGGTGCTGGGCTATTTCGACCTGGCCGCGCGCCATTTCCTGCGGCCGCAGATCCCGGACGAGTACATCGCCTGCAGCCTGCCCTGGTCCCTGTTCCTGAAGATGGACGCCCAGGCCGATTACGTCCTGGAATCCTGCGTCTGGACCGACCTGCAGGCCCAGGCCGGGGCCTGAGTCCCGCGTTCCTTTTGCGGGATCGGGAGCAGAGGAGCTACCATCGTTTGGTCAACCCATGCAGGGGAGCGGGAGCAGGCGTGCCATTGACCGAGCATGAACAACCCACCAGCTGGCAGGCCGCCCCGCTCACGGACCTCATCCACCATCTGGTGGGCACCCGCCACCAGGAGTGCCGGGACGACATGAGCGGGCTGGAGACCTTCCTTGCGCTCAACGCCATGGAGCCGGGGCCCGCGCATCTGGACCTGGTCGAGATCAGGGACCTGATGGCCCATTTCTGCACGGAGTTGCGCGCCCACCTGGCCCGCGAGGAGCGTGACCTGTTCCCGGTGCTCCTGGCCATGGAACAGGGCATGACCCCCGGAATCGGCAAGCAGCATCTGGGGCTCATGAAGTCCCTGCTGGAAGAAGAACACGGCCATGAAGCCAAACTGCTTCAAGACATCCGGATCTTCACGGCAACCCTCGCCACCGGCCAGCCCGCCGAAAGCGCCCTGGCCCGCCTCCAAGACCTGCTGGCCGGGCTTTCGGCGCGGTTCGAGGCGCACATCCAGCTGGAAAGCCAGGCCCTGTTCCCCCGCATGGGGCAGACGGACGCTGTGGCAAAGTAAACGGCACGCCTTGATTCCCGGGACCCCCATGCCTTCCGCCGACGGTTCAGATTTCACCCCCACCATCCATCACGACACCTACCCGGCCATCGACCCGGCCAGGCAGGCCTCCCTCCTGGGCAGGCACGTCTTCATCTCCGGCGCATCCAGAGGCATCGGCCGGGCCACGGCGCTTTCCTTCGCCAAAGCCGGCGCTTCCGCCATCGCCATCGGCGCCCGCTCCGACCTCCAGGCCCTGGAACGCGAGATCCTCGCCGCCGCCAAGGCCGCTCATCCGGAGCTGCAAGCGCCCAGGGTCGTGCGGGTCGCGCTGGATGTCGCGGAGCCGGCCAGCGTCGGCATCGCCGCGGCCCAGCTGGAAAAAGATCTCGACGGCCGTCTCGACATCCTGATCAACAACGCCGGCTACCTGGAAACCGCCCTGCCGGTCGCGGCGTCGGACCCGGACGAGTGGTGGAAGACCCTGACGATCAACCTGCGCGGGCCCTACCTGGTGGCGCGGGCGCTGCTGCCATGGATGCTGCGCGGCGGCGAAAAGACCATCATCAATACCTCGAGCATCGGTGCGCACCGCGTGCGCCCGGGCATGAGCGGCTACCAGGTCTCCAAGCTGGCGTTGCTGCGGCTCACCGAATTCCTCGCGGTGGAGTATGCCGACCAGGGCCTCCTGGCCTATGCCATCCATCCCGGCGGCGTCCTGACGGCGCTGGGGGAGCGCATGCCGGCCTACACCCACACGATCCTGGTCGACCAACCCGAGCTGGCGGGGGATACCCTCGCCTTCCTGGCGGCTGAGCGGAGGGACTGGCTTGCCGGGCGCTACGTCAGTGTGAACTGGGACATGGGTGAGTTTCTGGCCAAGGCCGAGGAGATCGTCCGAGGCGACCTGCTGAAGGTCCGGATGGCCGTCTAGTCATGGCGTCCAATCCGTTTCCTGGCCCAGCGGGAGGCTGGTTGATCATGAAAATTGGTGGATCTGGACTCCCGTCACTCCGGGTTGGGATTCCAGGAGCATGATGAGGGCGGCGGTGCCGAGCTCATTGGGGAATTCCACCTCGAAGATGAGCTTGGCGTTCCCATCGCCCGGGCGCTTCTCGAAGTCGTATTCGGTCACGACCGCCTGGCCCGCGCCCAGGGCCGTGAACAGCCGGGGGATCGCTGCCGTCTCATCGGCAAAGAGTACCGAAACCTTCCGGCGCATCACCCGGTCTTTTTTACGCTCGAATCTCCGGACCAGCGTCAGGGCCCCCAAGCCCAATAGGGTAGACGCCAAGGCTTCGGGATACATCCCTGCCCCAGCGCACAAGCCGATCGAGGCCACCAGCCAGAGCCCCGCAGCGGTGGTCAGTCCCTGCACGGTCAGGCCGGTTTTCAGGATGGCTCCGCCCGCCAGGAAGCCGATTCCGGTCACAACCGAGGCCGCGATCCTGGAAGGGTCGGTGGATAGGCCAGGGGCATTCCCATACCTTTGGAAAAATTCAAAGTTGGCTGACACGACCATGAACGTGGCGGAGGCCATGGCCACGATGAGATGGGTGCGCAGCCCAGCCTGGCGGCCGTGCCGGTCCCTTTCCAGTCCGATGGTCCCACCGAGTGCGGCCCCTATGGCAATCCTGAGGATCATGTCAACGTGGGTGATTCCCATGGCGGCGCCTACGAAACAAGTGAAAATTCATTATGTCGGGTTTCAGTTCCGCCGCTACTACAGATTGGCTCAATTACGTTTAACAAATTCTGCTTTCCTCGGCGTACCTCGGCTGCCTCGGCGACCTCGGCGATAAGCTCTTGCATTGGTGCTTCTGCGCATTAACGATTGGCGCTGCCGGAACCGAGGAAAAGCCTATCGCCGAGGCAGCCGAGGTACGCCGAAAAAGCAAAGGCAGATTCAGTAACTTGTGGTCGTCGGGGTTATTCCACGATACTGCGCTGGCCCGTACTCCCCGGTCCGCGAAATCAACCAGCGCTATGGAATTTCCGATGTGATTCCCTTATCGTGTAATAGATCACGAAACTGACCACAGCGGCGAAAAAGCACCAGATCGAGATCAAGCACTCCGTGAAGAAAATGACCGACACCATGGCGGAGAGACCGATAATGACACCAAGGATATAGGCACGTTTTACACTTGATACAAAGACCGGAGCCAAGGTTGCGATCAGATAGACGGTGGTTGGGAAATATAGGAACGAGCCTTTAAAATTACTTTTATAATTAATGTGCATGAAACTAATTTCTGCGTGCGCTCGATAAACGATCAACCCATATAAATAATAAAATGAGATGCACGCGCCGATCGCCAAGAGCAGCCATAATATCTTTTTTCGTGTCCCATTCTTCTCCATCAGGAGGACGGAAACCGGCACCAGGATCGGCCATATAAACTGTGCCATCACCAGAAAGGTATACGTCGCAATCGCCTGCAGACTGGCATATCCTTGGCGCGGAATGGTCAGCCATACGATGCCTTCCGAGAACTGTTGAAAGGCGAAGAAGAGCGGTATGCTCGCAAAAACAATTTGTGATGGCTTATGTACTTTTCTTAAAGTCTCAGTGCCTGCAAACGTAAGTAATATGCCAGCGGTTATGCTTGCCCCTGCCGAAAAACACATGTATCGCCCTTTAAAGAAAAGCTCATTTACCAACATCCATGCATGGTACCAATGGTATCTGAATAAAATTGCATCCCTGGCCAGGACGATACACTTATTCGCACAATCAGAGGGTCTTGTGGCCGCCGTCGCACATCGGCTGGTTTTTGCTTTTGCCGCGGGTGCGCCAGGGGTGGGTCTTGCCGGGCACGATGCGGGCCGGCCGGGCGAAATCGAGTTGCTTCATAATTTCATGGGGTTTTCAGCTTCTCGGCTGGCGGCGAACGGCTTGTTTCCCGTCAGGAGACTCCAGGCGATGGCCACGCATCGGCTTCGTTCAGAGGCCGGCTGCGTGACGAGGATAAGGACTGCCTAGACCGCCGCCGGCTCGACCGCCTTGACCGGAGTGCCGGTGCCAGCCGTCTTGATGACGACCTTCACGGCATCCTCCATGGGGTCCTTGAAGGGCACCTCGACCCGAAGCAGGCCGTGCTCATAGGTCGCTTCGGCTTTCTCTGGTTTCACGGCCCAGGCCAACGTCAGCGCCGACACGTACTCGATGTCCCTTGCCGGCGCTGTCAGGTGGACACTGTCTTCCAGGATCTTCAGATCGATGGTATCCGTAGGCGCGCCCGGGATCGCGAACTCCACGATGAGCTTGAGGGCGTGCTCATCCGGATACGCCAGCGTGCTGGGCGCAACCTTGATTCGATTTTCAGACATGGTGTTACCTCCTTGGAGTTGAGAAAAAATCAACGGCGGAACGCCCGTTGAAGAGGTGGCTTTCGCGGCCAACCTACGCCGTAATGATCTTTTCTATCTCTTTTTTCATGATGGCGAGAAAGGACTGCCAGCTTTCCGGATAATGGGCGACTTTCACGATCCATGGGTGCAGCACGCAGCAGCGCAGCACGTAAACTTTATGGACCTTGTCCCACTGGCCATCGGGAATGCCCAGCCTGCTGACGAACGCCCTGGGGGCATTTCCGTAAGATTCGTATTCCAGCTCGGTATGCGAGGTGATCCAGTCATCCCCATACAGCGGCCCGTTTTCATAGGACGAGGCATGGTAGATCTTGGCGTTCAGGTCGTTCATCACCTGGAGATCCTGATTGCCCTTGAAGTTGAACGCCATCATGACCACGTTGAAATCCGGCGCGTCCTGCAAGGGTTCGCAGACGATGGTCCGGCCCGCGACGGTGAACTCCCGCACCGATTTCAGCGCCGACACGAAATGCGCGGCCCCCGCGACGCTGCGGCCAATGAGTTGTCCGTAGCCCGCAATATTGAGGGGAAGCAGCCGATGCGCCGCCCAGACACCCGCCACCTCCGCGCCCGACTTGGAACCTTCGAGAATCACGCTTCCGAGATTCATTTCGAGGTTCTGCTGGTTTTCGAACACATAGGCCGCCGCATAGGACACCAGGCTGAGAATGCGCCGGTCCTTGAGCGAAACCCCCCCCGCGGCGTACGGGATGTAGCCCATCTTGTGCGGGTCGATGGTAATCGAATCGGCTTCCGGCATGGAGCGATAGGCATTCCACACCTCTTCCGAGGGGAACATGGCTTCGGAGACCACCACCCCCATCGCCCCGATCCGGCGCCTGATCTCGGCGCAGTCCATGAACCGGTCGTTTTCATCCAGGAACACGGCGCGGCCATAGCCACCATAGGCCGCATCAATATGGAAGTAGAAATTCACCCCCCGTTTGGCGAATTCCGCGCGCAGCTTGACCACCTCGGCGACCTCGTCGATCGCCCCCTCTTCGGTGGTGGCCACCACCGCCACCACGGAGAGAATGGGGATCTTGTCCTTGACGCACGCCTCGATGGCCGCGCGCAAGGCGCCGATGTCCATGCGATAGCGCTCAGTGACCGGCACATGGATCAGGTTGTCCACCCCGATCCCCAGCACATCGACCGCCTTGTCCCAGGAGTAGTGCCGGGTTTGCGGCACAATCACCTTCCCCAGCTTGCCGCCGCCCGCCCCGCGCGCCCGCGCGGAGGCCTTAAGCGCCCGCCCGAACGACTGATCCGCTTTGCAACGGTCGACCAGATCCAGGATCTCTTCCGTGGAAAGATTGAGCAAGGCCCAGTCATCCAGCCCCTGGACCAGGGCTGGGCTCACCTCCCTGACGGCGAGCGGAAACGACTTGAGGTTGCGCGCGAGCCAAAGCGATTCATAGTTGGCGATGGTTCCGTCGGTGGTGATGTGGCCCCACGATCGCTCCGGATCGTAGCCAAGCAGCCGGGCGAAGTCCCTGCCGCACTCCAGTTCCATGGGCGCCGTGGCGACCGAGGATTCGTAGGCCACATTGTTCGGGTTGTACAGAACCGCCGCCATCTGCGCCAGGTTCGCCACCATCAGCGTATCGGAGTTCATGTGACCGAGGTACCGGGTGGAGAACCAGGGCGTCGAGGAATCCTTCAGCTTGCCGGAAAGCAGGTTCAAGACCTCCGTGGTGCGGTCCAGGGTGTTCTGGAACCGCTCCTGGCGCATCTCGCCCTGCGCCACCATGGCGTCGTCCAGAGGATGGAAATCGCGCCGCCAGTGGATGTGCTCATCCATCAGGAAGTCCAGCGAGGATTTCAGGAAGGCCTGGTTCTCCGACCTCGGCCCGAGGAACAAGGCTTCGACGGCAACGTCTTTCTCGTTCTTGTCATTCATTTCGGCACTCACTTCCGCAGCATTGCATTAACCCATGACGTCCAGACCGCTTTGCCATACGCGCATGGACGGTCAGGAACCCGTCTTGGCAATAGGAGTCGTACCCTGTTTCCAGCTGGCTTTGCGCAGGCGATAGATCAGCAGCGGAATGAGGCTCACCGCCACCGTGCCAATGATCATGAACAACTCGAAGGGCACGGGGTTTTCCTTGACCTGGGTCGGCGGCAGCAGGGAAATGACGAAGATGAAGACCGCGGCGAGCAACCCCCACCCCGCCATCAGCCACATGCCGGTCTTGCCGCCGGGAATGCGGAATTTCCTGGGCCGGTCGGGCTGGGAATAGCGCAGGCGGATCGCCGCCGCGTACATCAGGAAGTACATCACGAGGTAGACGGAGGTGGTCAAGGCGAACAAGGCCCAGAAACCGGCGTTCACACCACCCGGCAGCAGAACGAAAATCGCCCCCCAGAAAGTGACGAACAACGCCTGCATGATCATCAGCGCCACCGGCACATCCTGCTTGTTCACCTTCTGGAAGAAGGGCGGCAAGCAGCCGTCGCGAGCGGCGACCCCCAGACCGCGAACCGGGCCGAGCACCCAGGCAATCACCTCGCCCACGGCGCCCACGATGATGAGCACCCCCATCATGGTGGTGATCCATGCCAGGCCACTGCCGAACAGCAATCTGAAGCTCTGCATGATGCCGGCGATCAGGTTCAGGCTCTTCACCGGAATGATCGCGGCCACGATCAAGCCGCCGACAATGCTGGTGATCGCCATCACCACGCCAACCACCAGGATCGCAATGGGGTAGTCCCGGTTGGGGTTCTTCATGTCGTTGGCGTGCGCGGCCGAAACCTCGATGCCGATGAAGAAGAAGACGAAGGTGATCAGCAACGCGAGGTCGCCGCCGCTGGAAAACCGCGGAATCAGATCCCGGACGGAAGGGACCAGGGGAATCAAGGAGGGATGGCCATGCAGCAGGTAGAACGCCCCGCCGACGATCAGGGCGAGCATGGGAATGAAAGCCCCCAGGATGACGAACAGCGTGGTCAGCCGGGCATAGGTTTTCAGCCCGCGCAGATTGAGCAGGGTGGCGATCCACCACACCGCAACGATCACCAGGAAAATAAACAACTTGCTATCGGCAAGCGAAGGCAGGAACAGATACGCTGCGGTTCCGGCGATGAACGTAAGAATGCCGATAAAACCGATGGTCATTTGAAACCATTGCAGCCAAATGGCGGCGAACCCCCAGCGCTCGCCAAAGGCTTCCTTGACCCAGACATAGACGCCACCCTCCTCCGGCCAGCCGGTGGCCAGTTCGGCGGAGACAAACGATGCGGGAATGAGATACAGAATGATGGCCAGGGCATTAAAGGCGATGGTCTGCCAACCGACCAAGGCCTGCAGAGGAAAGGTTCTGATACTGATCAGAACCGCGGCGGTAATCATGATGAAAGTCGGCAAAGAGAGGGAATAGACGGGCTTTTTTTCTGGGGTTATCACTACCATCTCCTGGGCTGGATACGGAAAGCAGCGTGCCCGAGCGGGCCTTGGGCCGACTGGTCCAAAGGGGATGGCAGTTTCTATGCCGAAAATTAAGTACTTCTATTATCAGCTATTTGTAATATATCGCAGGTCTCGGCAGATATTTCGATTCATCAAACTGAACGATTTCTCATTCAGTTTGAAAACCGTTATCCGCCGCCGGAGAGGCTCCCGGCAGCTGTTTAAAGTCCTTCAGGCGATCCCGTAAGCCTGGCCTTCTCCTGGCGGAAGTCCGCCTTGACGGCGTCCAGGAGGGAGGGGTCATTCAGCAGGTCGAGGACGGTCATGGCCAGGATCCTGGCGCCCATGGCGACGGCCTCATGGGCCTCCGGGGATTTGCCCCGGTCCAGGTAGCCCTGGGTGTGGGCCGAGATGCCCTTGTCCACGAAGGGCAGGTTGATGCAGGTGCCGGGGACGTGGTACATGACATTGCCGAAATCGGTGGAACCGGTGCGCTCCCGGGGCGGTTCGATGCCCTTGGCGCCGGCGCGTTCGGCGTTGCGCATGACCAGGTCGTTCAGGCGGCGGACCGGGATCTTGCCATGGAATTCGGTGGTCTTCTCCAGGGTGAACCGGGTATCGGTCATCAGCGCGGCGCCTTCGATGATCCGCTGCACCCGTTCGATCACCCGGTCGAGATAGGAGCGGTCGTAGGAACGCACTTCGAGCCGGGCGACCGCGTGGTCCGGAATGGCGTTGACGACCGCCCCGCCCTGCTCGATGATCCCATGAATGCGGGTGTCGTCCTTGACGTGGCCGCGCAGGAAGGCCAGCCCGTTGAACACCAGCATGAGCGCCTCCAGGGCGCTGCGGCCATCTTCCGGAGCCATGCCGGCATGGGCCGAGATTCCGTGGAAAGTCAGCAGGAACTCGGTCAGCGCCAGGGACTTCAGGTCAACCTGGGTGACGTCGTTACCGTGCATCATGAGGGCAACATCCAGGTCCTGGAACGCCCCGTGCTCCAGCATGAGCACCTTGCCCCCGACGGTCTCTTCGGCCGGCGTGCCGATCACCTCCAGGGTATAGGGCAGGCCGGTGTCCTGGTCCTTGATGGCCATGGCCGCGCCGATGATGCACGGGCCCTGGAGATGATGGGCGCAGGCGTGGCCGAGGCCGGCGAGGGCGTCGTATTCGCACAGGAGCCCGATGCGCGGCCCGCCCGAGCCGACCTGGTGCACCGCCCGGAAGGCGGTGGGCAGCCCCGCATAGCCGCGCTCCACGGCGAAGCCATGCCTGGCCAGGTAGTCGCAGAGCAGTTCACAGGCCTGGACCTCCTGCAGGCCTACTTCCGGGTGATCGAAGATGAAGTCGCTCATGGCGTCCAGCCCGGGCTGCAGGTCTTCGATGGTCCGGACCACGGCGTTCATGGGGTCCTCTCGGGTCTGTGGGGTCACTGGGCGCCTCCTCGGATGCAGGTTGAAACGGTTGGCCGGAGCTGGAACCCCGGTCCCCGGTTCACTTTTTTCGTACATGGTACCGCGAAACGGGACGCGTCAGCTATTTCCGGACGGTGGACAGGAACTGCTTCAGCCGCTCGCTGCGGGATTCGTCCAGCAGCCGGTCCGGGGCTCCCTCCTCCTCGATGCGGCCGTTGTGCAGGAAGATGACGTGGCTGGACACGTCGCGGGCGAACCCCATCTCATGGGTCACGACGACCATGGTGCGCCCTTCCCCGGCCAGCTGCTGCATCACCTTGAGCACTTCCCCCACCAGTTCCGGATCCAGCGCCGAGGTGGGCTCGTCGAACATCAGCACGTCCGGCTCCATGGCCAGGGCCCGGGCGATGGCCACCCGCTGCTGCTGGCCGCCGGAAAGGTGCGCGGGGTACTTCTCCTCGATGCCGTCCAGGCCCACCTTGTCCAGGTAGTGCCGCGCCCGCCGCACCGCTTCCTGCCTGGGCAGGCCCAGCACGTGGATCGGACCTTCGATGATGTTCTCCAGGGCGGTCATGTGCGCCCAGAGATTGAAGTGCTGGAACACCATGGCCAGCCGGGTGCGCAGGCGCAGCAGCTGCTTGTGGTCCGCCGGGCCCCGGTGGCCGAAGCGGCGGGTGGTCATGCGGATTTCCTCGCCGTTCAGGGACACCGTGCCGGCGTCGGGCATTTCCAGGAAGTTGATGCAGCGCAGCAGGGTGCTCTTCCCGGATCCCGAGGAGCCGATGATGCTGATCACGTCCCCGGCCTCGGCGGTGAGCGAGACCCCCTTCAGGACCTCCAGGGCCCCGAAGTTCTTGTGCAGGTCTTTCACGGAAAGGTTCAGCATGGTTGTTCCTTGGGCCGGGGATTCGCCTGGAGGTTCTGGGGCTGCAGGTAGGCCAGCCAGCGCCGTTCGGCCTGGCGGAACAGGCCCACCAGCAGGAAGGCCACCCCCAGGTAGATGACCGCGGCGATCCCGTAGGCCTGGAAGGTCATGAAGGTGGCGGCGTTGACGTCCACCGCCACCTTCAGCAGATCCGGCACGGTGGCCGTGAACGCGACGGACGTGGAGTGCAGCATGAAGATCACTTCATTGCTGTAGGCCGGCAGGGCGCGGCGCAGGCTGCTGGGCAGGATGACCCTGCGGTACAGGGTGGCCTTGGACATGCCGATGGCCTGGCCCGCCTCGATCTCGCCGAAGGGGGTGGCCTTGATGGCACCCGCGAAAATCTCGGTGGTGTAGGCGCAGGTGTTCACGACGAAGGTGACGATCACGCAGTTGAATCCCGCCCGGAAGAACGACCACAGCAGGGGCGAATGGCGGATGAAGTGGATGCCGGCGAACCCGCTGTAGACCATCAGCAGCTGCACGAACAGGGGCGTGCCCCGGAAGATGTAGGTGAACAGCCACACCGGACGCCACAGCCAGGGGTTGCGCGAGGTCCGGGCGATCGCCATCGGGATGGAAAGGACGAAGCCCATGGCGCAGGAGAGGATCAGCAGCCACATGGTCATGGCCAGCCCGGTGGTGTTGAAGCCGTCGGTCCACAGGTAGCTCTTCCAGTAGGTTTGGATCAGGTCGATCACAGCCGTGCCTCCCGGACGCCGACGGCGAAGCGCCGTTCCAGGTAATTCAACAGGACCTGGGACAGGGAGGTGATGGCCAGGAAGAGCACCGCCACCACGCCGTAGAAGAAGAACTGGCGCATGGTGGCGTTGCCGGCCTGGCGGGCCGCCTTGACCATGTCGTTGACCCCCAGGAGGGACACCAGCCCGGCCGTCTTGACCAGCACCAGCCAGTTGTTGGTCACCCCCGGCAAGGCGAAGCGCATCATCTGCGGGAACTGGATGCGCCGGAAGGCGCGGAACCAGGGCATGCCGATGGCCATGGCCGCCTCCATCTGGCCCCGCGGCACCGCCAGGTAGGCGCCGCGGAAAGTCTCGGTGAAGTAGGCGCCGTAGATGAACCCGAGGACCATGATCGCCGCCGATACGGGCTCGATGTCGATCTGTTGCATTCCGAAGTTCTCGGTGACGCGGTTCAGGCCCATCTGGACGCTGAAGTAGAGGAGCAGCATCAGGACCAGGGCGGGGATGCCCCGGATCAAGGTGGTGTACAGGCTCGCGGCCCAGGCCAGCATGGGATTGCTGGACAGCTTGGCCATGGCGCCCGCCAGGCCGATGAAGAACGAGACCACCAGGGACAGGAAGGAGACCTTCAGGGTCACCCAGGTGCCCGCCAGGATCAGTTGGCTATAGCCATCGAGGGACAACGTCATGGCACCATCCAGGGGATACCGGCGGCTGGGCCGTCCGGAGCGCGGTCCGCATGCGCTCCGGAAGGCCCAGCGGGATCAGGTGGAAGGGGTTTCAATTCCCGTAGGGGTCGAAGCTGAAGTATTTCTTGGCGATCTTGTTGTAGGTGCCGTCCTTCCGGATCTGGGCGAGGGCCTTGTTCAGCTTCTGCAGCAGGGCCGTGTCCTCCTTGCGCACCCCGAAGCCGGCGCCGACCCCGAAGATCTCGTCCTTCAGGGCGGGCTTGGCGAACTCGTAGTTCTTGCCCTCAGGCTTGGTGAGGAGGGTCGTCTCCAGCACCACCGCGTCGTCCATCACGGCGTCCAGCCGGCCGGCGAGCAGGTCGGCCCGGTACAGATCGGGGGTCTTGTAGGGGGTCACGGTCACGCCATTGGGCGCGTAGTACTTCCTGGCGTACTGCTCGAAGATGGTGCCCTGCTGCATCCCGACGTTCTTGCCTTTCAGGGACTTGGCGAGGGTGTTCAGGCCGCTGCCCTTCATGACCACCATGCCGGCGGGGGTGTGGAACACCTTGTCGGTGAAGTTGATCTGCTGCTTGCGCTTTTCGTTCACCGCCATGCCCGAGACGATGAAGTCGAACTTCTTGGCCTGCAGGGCCGGGATGATGCTGTCGAAGTCGTTCTCCACCCACACCGGCTTGACGCCCATCTTTTCGCACATGGCCTTGGCGATATCGATCTCGAAGCCGACCACCTCGCCGCTGGGCGACTTGGATTCATAGGGGGCGAAGGTGGGGTCGGTGCCGATCTTGACGGTCTGGGCGTTCAGGACGAACGCCTGCAGGGAGAGGGCGACCAGGGTGCCTAGCAGCCAGATTTTTTTCATGGGGTGGATCCTCCAGGTTGGGATGGTTGGGGTCGTTCAGCACTGCATGGCGAACCAGACTTGGTGGTTCCGGTCCGGGTGGAGTTCGGGCGTCACCTGGCTGCCGCCCAGGTCGAGCATGGCGAGATCGTTCCGCTGCACATGACTGATCGTCGTCATGATTTCCTTTTCAGTGCCCGAGGAAGGACTGGTTCCCTGTTGCAATGGAATTGAATCAACTTTAGCCATTCCCACGCGACCAGGCAAGGTTTCACTTGACCGCGCCGAATCCGGTCTTGCCGAGCAGGGTGTAGACCAGGGCCACGGTTCCCACGCCCTGGTGGCTGTCCGGCAGGCCCGGATAGTGCGCGCTCCGGGTCGAGGCGATGTACTGGATCCCGATGGCCTGACGGCCGAACAGACGAACGGTAAAACCCGAGTTGAGGCGGTGGACGGATTCATTGCCCCCGGCGTTGTCGCTGCCGGTGCCGCTCACGTAATAGTAGCGCTCCGTCGCGTCGAGCATGGCCCAGCGGCCGAACATGAGCCGCATCGCGGCCAGCGCCTGCGGCGCGAAGCCATAGTGGTAGTCGCGCTGGCCCACGGGGGTGATGTTGCCGGCCGCGGCGTAGCCGCCGCCCGCCAGGAGCGACCCCTGGAGCGTCACTGGATCCGAGACCTTCGCCTGGAACGTGCTGCCAAGGGAGACGGAGGTGCTCGAGACGCGGAAGATGTATGGCGAGATATAGTCATAGCCGCCGTAGAGGCCCCATATCCCGTCGATGCCGGTGCCGATCTCGTAGTCCGTGCCCAGCAGGAGACCGCGGATCATGACGTTGTCGACCGTATTGCCTGAGTTCGCCAGGGCGTCGAACTCGAAATGGAAGTAGTCGAAAGGCCGCGTGTAGGTGTAGCCGTCCTTGCCCGGGAGCCCGTAGGCCAGGGAGAACGTCGCCATGGCCTGGTTCCGGTTGCCGGTGCTCCTGACGCCCTCGTCGTTCTGGTTTGACTGCAGGCCTTCGCCCAGCTGGAGCCAGGAGAAGACCGCCGGATCCCCGCTGGAGAACGCCGAATGGAACCGGTCACCGAAGGCGTAGCGGTTGAATCCCGCCGACGGCGAGGCGAGGATGCCGCCCACCTTGCGCAGGAAGCTGGGGTTGGTTTCATCGTCTTCCCACAGCAGATTGGCCATGCGGAACAGCGCCTCGCCGAAAAAGCTGCCGGCGATGCCGGTGGCGATCTGGTCGTTGATGGAAGGGGGGTCGGTCTCCCCGGCCATCTTCCATTCGAAGCTGCCCATGTTGTCATAGAGCAAGGCTTCCCAATAGTTGAGGCCCGCCGACCGGGCGAAGCCATGGAAGATGGTTCCCTGGTACGGGTGCATGAACTGGTTGATGGCGAAAGGGTCCTGGTCGATCACCCAATGCTGGTGGATGACATGGTCCCAGGTGCTTGCCACGGTCGAGCTGTAGACCTTCTTCCCGTTCTCCATCTGATCGGGGTAGGCGTGCCGGTCATAGAGGCTGAGGAGGGTGAGGAAGGCCGGCAGTTCAAGGGCCGGGACCAGGTAGCTCTTGCTGGCGCCCGTGCCCCAGGTGCTGGCGGGCTTGGGCGCGGCGGTTTGCGCCTGGACCAGGTGGTCCTTGTCCAGGGCGATGTCCACCTTCGGGTCCGGGGCCGCCTGGGAAAGTTCGACCGGCTCCGGCGGTACTGGGCCGTACCCCAGGCTTGCGGCACGAAGGGTGTAGGCGCCCAAAGACGGGATGGCGATCGAATAGTCCCCCGAGGCATCGGTCGTCCCCACGCCCGCCAATAGGCCGGTGTTGGCGTCCCGTACAGTCACGAAGACCCACGGCAGGCCCGAGCCGTCCGAGCGTGCCTTCACCGAACCGGAGATGGCGCCGCCCCTGGCCATGGCCGGAGAGCAGGCGAGGCACAGCACCGCCAGGGGAAGCAGCGCCGACCTGGACCTGGAACGTTCCGTTGCGGATGCCATGGCGGTTCCTGCCTTATGAAGTGACCGGCCAAACAAGGTGTTCAAGGACACCAAGCGGTTTTCGTGCCAGCACCTAACCATCTGATAATTAACATGTAATGATTATCCGGTCCGGGAGCGGCCGGGCCGGATGGTTTCAAAATGAAGGACCGGCTGGTGGACCGGCGCCTAGGCAGCGGTCTGGATCACGGCTGGCCCGCCAGCCGTCTGGCCGGGCCCGGGGACGCGACCGCCACCCCGGCGGCATCCAGCAACCGCTTCAAGGCATGGTCGGCGGTCTGCTCGGCCAGCGTCTCCTCCTGTTGGGCCTGGGATGCCGCGATCTGGAAGCCGACGAAAGTCTCCCTGATCTGGCCCGGGGCCATGATCTCCTGGATGGAATGGTACCGGCCGAAATCGGCCTCCTGGAGCCACGCCGCCCACACGGCGCGGCGGCGGTCATGCAGGTCCAGGACCGCGTCCGCGGCCCGTCCCGCGGCCTCGCCTTCAGGCAGACCGGCTTTGAGGGCCTGGGCGAACCGGTCCAGTTCGGTCGCCTTGGCCTCGGCCGCCTCCTGGACCGACCGGAGGTGGTCCCTTTGCCAATCCCCGCCCCGCTCGATATTGGATTGGTAGGGCCGGCAGTCATCCGCCGCGGTCTTGGCGTCCTTGTACAGCTGATTCAGCGTCAAGGCCCCTTCCCGCATCGATCCAGCGGGTTCTCCAGGGGCCGCGGGTCCAGCGGAGGGTTCCGGCGCCCGGGTCGAGACCCCCGGGGCGTGGCCGGGTTGCCGGGCTGCGCGGGCCGGCTTGACCACCCATGCCAGGAGACCACCCGCCAGGTAGGTCGCGGTGATCAGGGCGATGCTGGATTTCGTGTTCATGGAGCCGATCCGGGAAGCGAGCCGTCAAGGGGACTGTCTGGGCGGGCGCCCCCGCTGGGTTTGGAGGGATTGGCATTGGGCGTACAGCAGATTCAGGTCCTGCGCCAGCAGGTTCTGGGCGACATTGAGATCCTGCTGGGCTTCCTGGACCGCCCGCTGGCAGGACGCGTAGCCTTCCTTCCCCAGGCCAGCCGTCTGCCAATCGGCGGTCCGGTGGTTCTGGGCGAAGTCGGCGAAGGCCTCCCAGGCCCTGAACCAGGTGCCGCGCCGTTCGTGGACAGCACTGACCGCGTTGGCCACCTTCACCACCAGGTCATAGGTGCTGAACCGGTAGCGCAGGTCCGAGCCGATGGCCTCCGCGGCCCAGGATTTCGATCGGGCCTCCTCCTGGGCTTCCCGCAGCCGCTGGCGCTGGGGCGAACCGGTCAGAAAGGCCGGAACCTGGAACGCTCGGCAAGCGTTCGAGGCCCGGAGCGCCTCCTGGTCCGCCCGGTACAGATCAATGACTTTCTCGCACAGGAGTTCGGGCAAGTCCCCCACTCCGTTGTGGATGGTGATCAGCTGCGGTTCCGCGCTGGTGTAGGGCGGCCCGGGGTTGGCCGGACTGTATGGGGGCCCCATCCCCATCCTCATGGCCCGTGGTACCCGTGCTGGCACGCTTGACGAAACCTCGGCGGGCCCGGCCAGTTCGACGCTCTCGGGCTCGGGCGGCGGGATGACCTCGGCCTTGGCTGGGCGCTGGGGCTTGAGCGCCCAGCCGGTCGCGAAGCCCGCCCCCAGCACGGCCGCGAGCACCAGGGCGCTGGCCTTATTGTCCATGGGGGTGACCCGGAGGGATCGGCAGCATTCCAGCACCGTTTGAGGGAGAACCGGCGGCAAACGCCGGCACCCGCAGAAAGGCGGAAGCGGAAAACCCACCTGGGTCCGCGGTCCTGAGGTTGGATGGGGACCCGAGGAGCATACCGCCGCTCCCGGCCAGGTGCCAATGATATTTTCTCTTCATCGCAGGGGGAACAGCGTCAGCTCCGCCATGAGCCCGCTGGCGCCTTGACGCCGGCCGAAGGTCTGTCATCCTCTTCGATAACTCCTCTGGATCGTGTTCATCCATACCAGATGGCGCAGAATGCCCAGAGCTTCATTCCGCCTCCCATCCAGCCCTTGGGCCAGAGGATGGCCCTACAGGGGGACACGCCATGTCCAGAGACACCCTCACCGTCATCGACAACCGGACCGGATCCAGTTACGAGCTGCCCATCGCGGAGGGCACGGTCAGGGCCATGGACCTGCGCAGGATCAAGGTGGACGACCAGGATTTCGGCCTGATGAGCTACGATCCCGGCCTGACCAACACCGCCTCCGCCCGGAGCGCCATCACCTACATCGACGGCGACCAGGGCATCCTGCGCTACCGGGGCTATCCCATCGAGCAGCTGGCCGCCGGCAGCACCTACCTGGAGACCGCCTACCTGATCATCTTCGGCAAGCTGCCGACGACCGGGCAGCTGGAGCAGTGGGAACAGGACATCAGCCGCCACACCATGCTGCACACCAACATCCAGCACCTCATCGAGGCCTTCCGCTACAACGCCCACCCCATGAGCGTCTTCATCAGCGCCACCGCCTCCCTGTCCACCCTGTACCCCCAGGCCAGGAACGTGTTCGACCCGGCCAACCGGCTCCTGCAGGTGGAACGGATGATCGCCAAGGCGGCCACCATCGCCGCGTTCACCTACCGGCACAACCAGGGCTGGCCCTGCAATTTCCCCGACGACGGGCTGAGCTTCATCGGCAACTTCCTGAAGATGATGTTCCGCATGACCGAAGTGCAGTACCAGCCCAATCCGGTCCTGGAGCGCGCCCTGAACATCCTGTTCATCCTCCACGCGGACCACGAGCAGAACTGCGGCACCAACGCCATGCGGGTCATCGGCTCCTCCCAGGCCGACCCCTACTCGGCCCTGGCCGGCGCGGCGGCGGCCCTGTACGGCCCCCTCCACGGCGCCGCCAACGAGGCCGTGCTGAGGATGCTGGAGCAGATCGGCAGCGTGGGCAACGTTCCCGCCTTCCTGGCCAGGGTGAAGAACGGCGAGGGGGAGCGCCTGATGGGTTTCGGCCACCGGATCTACAAGAACTACGATCCCCGGTGCCGGATCATCAAGCGCACCGCCGAGGAGGTGTTCGAAGTGACCGGCCGCAACCCCCTGCTGGACGTGGCCCTGGAACTGGAGCGCATCGCCCTCCAGGACGACTACTTCATCTCCCGCAAACTCTACCCCAACGTGGATTTCTACTCCGGCCTCATCTACCGCGCCATGAACCTCCCGGCCTCCATGTTCACGGTGATGTTCGCCGTGCCCCGGACCTGCGGCTGGGTAGCGCACTGGATGGAGCTGATGGTCGACCCGGAGCAGAAGATCTCGCGGCCCAGGCAGATCTACACCGGATCGGAGCCCAGGGATTTCGTGCCCCTGGAGGAACGCTGAGCGCAGGCTTCGGCGCCGGCCGGTCGCGGCGCCGTGAACGGCCTGCCGGCCTCCACCAGAAGCCGGGCTGCCGCGGCGGCCGTCTGGGCGTAGGCCGGATCTCCGTGGATCAGCACCAGGGCCATGGAACCGTTGTTCGAATAGCCTACAATTCATGAGCAAAAGCCCTGATTGACAAGGTT
>CAZVHQ010000029.1:0-48582 GCA_964627225.1 uncultured Mesoterricola sp. | reverse complement strand
TGTACTCGTTAGAGTCATTGGCTTTTTTGTTTTTATCGGCTTGATGAGGGGGCCAACCGATAAACCCCCGCCTGCACCTCACACACCTACAGCAACCTGTCGAAACCAGTCACCCCCGGTGCTGCGTCCGACCCCCCTCACCCCGCGGGGCCCGGATGGGACCGGCATCGCTCAGTATGGGATGCCCGCCCAGGGCCCACAAGAGGCTAAGATATGGGGCAGGAGCTGCCATTGCTGAGTCATTTGGGAAACGTATTCGTCCTTTCGGCACCTTCGGGGACAGGTAAGTCCACGTTAGCCAAGCGATTAGTCAACCAGGTCGCGGACCTGAACTTCTCCGTGTCGTTCACCACCCGCCGGCCCCGGCCGGGCGAGGTGGATGGCAGGGATTATTTCTTCGTGGACGACGCCACGTTCGACAGCATGGTGGCCCAGGACGGCTTCGTGGAATGGGTGCAGGTCTACGAGCGGCGCTACGGCACCGGGAAGGCCTGGATCCAGGAAAAGCTCGCCTCGGGCATGGATATCCTGCTGGATATCGAAAGCCAGGGGGCCCGCAACGTGCACCGGGCGATCCCCGACGCGGTGATGGTGTTCCTGCTGCCGCCCTCCTCGGCCGAGCTGGCGGCCCGGCTGCGTGGCCGGGGCGATGAATCCGATGAGCAGGTACGGATCCGCCTGGACTATGCCCGGCATGAATTGGCCCAGTTCGAAGGATATGATTATCTTGTTGTCAATGACACGGTGGAACAGGCCTACCGCAAGCTTGAATCCATTGTGATCGCCACCCGCTGCCGCCGGGAGCGAATGGGCGGAACGGCGCGGCGGATCCTGGACAGCTTCTAACCTCCCACCAGCAGAAACGGAATTCCTATGGGGCGCACCATGGCGCAATGGTTGAAAAAGTATTGGATCGGCGTGGTCATCCTGGCCACGACGGGGGTGTATGTGCCCCTGGCCGGCAGGACCGGGGAAGACCGGGCCACCCAGAAGAGCCTGGACACCCTCACCGAGATCATGGGTCTGGTGGAAAAGCAGGCGGTGGATCCGCCGTCGCCCCGGGCGATCGCCCACGCCTCCATCTCCGGCATGCTGCACACCCTGGACCCGCACTCCTATTACATGGATGAATCCGAGTTCCGGGCCATGCGCGACGAGCAGCGGGGTTCCTTCTTCGGGATCGGCTCGATCATCGTCCAGCAGCCCGACGGCATCGTCATCGTCAGCACGGTGCGCGGCGGGCCTTCGGAGAAGGTGGGCCTGCGGGCCGGGGACATCATCCGGGAGATCGACGGCAAATCCACCGAGAACTGGACCAGCAGCGCCGCCGTGCAGAAGCTGAGGGGCGAAAAGGGCACCGTGGTGGAAGTGGCGGTGCAGCGCATGGGCTTCCCGGGCCTGGTGCGCTTCAGCATCACCCGCAGCGAGATCCCCTCCAACAGTGTTTATTATTGTTTCATGTTGAATGGCACCACCGGGTTCATCACCATCAAGGACTTCGGCGAAACCACGTCCGAAGAGTTCGAGCGGGCGGTGCGCACCCTCAAGGGCCAGGGCATGAAGTCCCTCATCCTCGACCTGCGGTTCAACGGCGGCGGCATGCTGGACGCGGCCCTGGGCATCTGCCGGCAGCTGCTGGGCCCCAACGAGCTGATCGTCACCCAGCGCGGGCGCGACGGCAAGGACGTGGTCGAGACCCGCACCCCCAAGGGCTCCAGCATCGATCCCTTCCCCATGGTAGTGCTGATCAACCGGGGCTCGGCCTCGGCTTCGGAGATCGTCACCGGCGCGGTGCAGGACCACGACCGCGGCCTGGTGGTGGGCCAGACCAGCTGGGGCAAGGGCCTGGTGCAGGCGGTGATGGCCATCAACCGCACCCGCGGCCTGGCCCTGACCACGGCCCGCTACTACACCCCCTCCGGACGCTGCATCCAGCGCGACTACATGCACGGCCTGGACGACTACCTGCTGCCCGACGAGAACGGCAAGGAGCCGGCGCAGCCCCAGGGCCCCAAGTTCAAGACCGACCTGGGCCGGGTGGTGTACGGCAGCGGCGGCATCACCCCGGACTACGTGGCGGACGGCGGCAAGCTCACCACCTTCGTCGGCAACCTGCGCTTCCGGAACAGCGCGTTCTTCAAGTTCGCCGTGCTGGAGAAGGAGAAGTTCGGCGTCAAGCCGCAGCAGGACGCCAGCGACGCCACCATGGCGCGCTTCAAGGCCTGGCTGGCCGAGCAGAAGATCGAATGCACCGAGGCCGACTGGAAGGACCCCCAGAACCAGAGCGACATGCGCGACCAGCTGGGGATCGAGATGCAGAACGTCGCCTACGGCGTGGAGGCGGGCTTCCGCTACACCTGCGGGCACGATCCCCAGGTGCGCAAGGCCCTGGAGGTCATGCCCGAGGCCGAGACCATGCTGAAGCGCAAGATGCTCACCTTCCAGCAGTCCCCCGCCCCGAAGCCCCAGGTGGCCCAGCAATGACCTGGAGTTCAGCGAACGGCCAATCATGGGAAGCCTGATCAGGGGCTTGCGCTTCTTCTATCTGCTCTGGGGCGGCATGCTCCTGGGCACGCTGGCGCTGAACAACCGCATCCGGCTGCCGGAGCTGCTCTGGCACTGGTCCTGGCTGGCGCGGTTCTTCTTCACGCCGTGGGGGCGGGGGCTGCTGCTGGGGGTCGCCGCGGCCATGTCGCTGGCCGCCCTGATCGAGGTATGGGAACTGGTGGACCATTTCCTGGCGCGCTTCTTCCACGATTCTGAAAGGGACCACTAGTGCGAAGCTTCGAGGCGTTCGTCGCCCAGCGCTACCTGAAGACCCGCAAGAAGGGGGCCTTCGTCCGGGTGATGGTGCGCTTCGCCCGCTGGGGCATCGCCCTCGGGGTGTTCGCCATGGTGATCGCCCTGGCGCTCATGAACGGCTTCCGGGAGGACATCCAGGCCAACCTGTTCTCGGCCACCGCCCACTTCACCGTGGCCAACCTGAGCGGGGAGATCCCCGACACCGAGGCGTCCCTGCGCGTCATCCGCGCCACCCCGGGCGTGGTGGCGGCCAGCCCCATGCGCATGGACCACGGCCTGCTCAAGCCCGCCGACAGCGGCGCCCCGCCGGCGCCGTTGATGCTGAAGGCGGTGGACCCGGCCTCGGCCCACGGCACCTCCAGCATCTTCGACAGCCTCCGGCCCATCGCCGTCGAGCAGCTTAAGGAAGGCGAGATCCTGATCGGCCAGGAGCTGGCCCGCAACCTGGGCATCCGGATCGGCGACTCGGTGGCGGTGGTGTTCCTGCGCATGGACCTGGGGCTGGCCGGACTGCAGCCCAAGATGGCCGGCTTCAAGGTCGCCGGCACCTTCAACAGCCACATCGGCGAGTACGACAAGAGCTGGGCCTTCATCCACATCCTGGACGCCGAGCGGCTGGCGGGCTCGGACCAGGCCGAGATGATCGAGGTGCGCGCCCGCAGCGTCGACGCGATCGACCAGGTCAAGCCGGCGGTGCTGACCGCCCTGAACGGCAGCGGCCCGGGGCCGTTCTTCGCCCAGGACCTGCGCGACACCAACCGGGCCCTGTTCGCCGCGCTGCGGGTGGAGAAGTGGATCTTCGGGGCGATCCTGGCCCTGATCGTGCTGATCGCCGCCTTCAACATCGTCGGCAGCCTGGTGCTGCTGGTGACCGAGAAGCGCCGCGACCTGGGCGTATTCCTGGCCCTGGGCGCGACGCCCCGGCAGATCCAGCGCCTGTTCGAGCTGCAGGGCCTGCGCATCGGCGCGGTGGGCACCGCCTGGGGCCTGGGCGTCTCGGTGCCGTTCTGCCTGATCGCCGACCACTACCGGCTGATCAAGCTGCCCGCCGCGGTGTACGATTTCATCACCTTCGTGCCGTTCCGCCTCAACCCCTTCGATCTGGCGCTGGTGGCGGTGTTCCCCATGCTGGTCGCGTGGGCGGCCTCGCGCTATCCGGCCCGCCGCGCCGCCAGCGTTGATCCGGTCGACGCGCTGCGCGCGGATTAAAGGAGACGACCGATGACCCAGCCCATGCTTTTCCTGGATACCGAAACCGGCGGCCTGGAGCCGCGCCGGCACAGCCTGCTGAGCCTGGGCCTGGTGGTGGGCGAGGGGCCCAGGGTGGTCAACAGCCTGGAGATCCTGGTCCGGCACGAGCCCTACGTGGTCTCGGCCGGGGGCCTGAAGGTGAACCGCATCAACCTGGTCGAGCACAGCGCGGCCGCCCTGGACCCGCCGGTCGCCCTCGCCGTGCTGGACGTGTTCCTGGACCAGCACTTCCCCCACCGGTGCAAGCCGATCATCCTGGCCGGGCACAACGTCGGCTTCGACCAGGCCTTCCTGGGCGCCTTCCTGGAAAGCCAGGGGCGGTCCCTGGAACCGCGCTTCAGCCACCGGCTGGTGGACACCCACAGCCTGGCGGCCGGCCTGCGCGACGCCGGCCGCCTGCCCCTGGCCAACCTCGGTTCCACCGAGCTGTTCGCCCACTTCGCCATCGAGGTGCCGGAGGCCAAGCGGCACACCGCCCTGGGCGATGCCCTGGCCACCTTCGAGCTGTATTGGAAGCTGGTGGAGCTGATGCGATGAACGGCCTCCCGCTCTCCATCCGGAACCTGCACAAGACCTACGCCGGGGCCGAGCACCCGGTGTTCGACGGCTTCTCCCTGGAGGTGGCAGCCGGGTCGCTGTGCGCCGTGGTCGGGCCCTCCGGCGTGGGCAAGACCACCCTGCTGAACTGCGTCGCCGGGCTGGACCACTGGGAAGCCGGCAGCATCCGGGCCGGGAACCAGGAGGTGCCCATGGGCCAGCCCGAGGCCTCGGCCCTGTTCCGGCGCGCCCACGTGGGCCTGGCCTTCCAGCAGCCGCACCTGCTGCCCGAGTTCACCGTGGAGGAGAACCTGCTGATGCCGTTCCGCATCGCCGGCGACCTGGCCCCGGCGCACCGGGAATGGGTGGCGAGCCTGCTGGCGACGGTCGGGCTGACCCCGCTGGCTGGCCGCTTGCCGGCCACCCTTTCCGGCGGCCAGGCGGCCCGGGTCGGGCTGATCCGGGCCCTGGCGCGCCGGCCCGGGCTGTGGCTGCTGGACGAGCCCACCGGCAACCTGGACCCGGCCACCGCCCTGGAAGTGTTCGAGTTCCTGCTGGAACTGCATGCCGAGCTGCAGCCCACCACCCTGCTGGTCACCCACAACCAGGCCCTGGCCGAGCGCTGCGGGCGCATCGTCCGGCTGGGCGGGCTGGTGACCGCATGACGCCGGCAACCCTTATCCCTGGAGGTGATGCCTTGGAGGTCCTAGAACTGGAGAGGGAGATGGTCGCCTGGCGGCACCATCTGCACAGCATTCCCGAAACCGGCTTCGAAGAGAAGCAGACCGCCGAGTTCGTGGCCGGCACGCTGGCTTCGCTGGGGCTGGAGGTGGGCCGGGACATCGGCGGCACCGGCGTGGTGGGCACCCTGCGGCGCGGCGGCGGCGAGCGCGCCATCGGCTTGCGCGCCGACATGGACGCCCTGGCCATCCAGGAGACCGGGACGCAGCCCTACGCATCACGCCATCCGGGGCGGATGCACGCCTGCGGCCACGACGGCCACATGGCGATGCTGCTGGGCGCCGCCAGCCTGCTGGCCGAGGCCGAGAACCTGGACGGCACCATCTATTTCGTGTTCCAGCCGGCGGAGGAGCACGGCCGCGGCGCCAAGGCGATGATCGCTGACGGCCTGTTCACCCGGTTCCCCATGGACGAGATCTACGGTGTGCACTCCATGCCGGGCATCCCCGCCGGCCGCTTCGCCACCCGTTCCGGCGGCCTGATGGCCTCGGAGGACAACTTCGTGATCCGCATCCAGGGCCGGGGTGCGCACGCCGCGCGGCCGCACATGGGCATCGATCCCATCGTGGTCGCCTCGGAGATCGTGCTGGCGCTGCAGACCATCGTGGCGCGCAACGTGGACCCCACCGAGCAGGCCGTGGTCTCGGTCACCGAATTCATCACCGACGGCACCCGCAACGTCATCCCCGGCACCGTCGTGCTCAAGGGCGACACCCGCAGTTACACCCCCGTGGTCCAGGGCCTGCTGCAGGAGCGCATGGTGGCCATCGTCAACGGCATCTGCGCCGCCCACGGCGCCAGCGCGGGGTTCGACTACAGCTTCGAGTTCGAGCCGACCTTCAACTGCCCACGCTGCGTCGCCACGGCGGTCAGGGCCGCCGAGGCGGTGGCCGGCAAGGGCAACGTCGATGGCGACTGCGCGCCGGTGCTGGCCTCGGAGGATTTCGGCGCCTTCCTTCTGGTGGTGCCCGGTAATTATATGTTCATCGGTAGCGGCGTCCAGGGCGAACCCGGCGGCATTCCCCTGCACAGCCCGCAATTCGACTTCAATGACCAGTTGCTGTTGCCCGGAGCCCGCTACTTCGCCACACTGGCCCAGCAGTTGCTCGGGCGTTAATAACCCATGGAGATGGATATGACCCGCAAAGCAATCACCGCCCAGGGGGCCGCCGTGGTGGGCCCCTACTCCCACGCCGTCAGGGCCGGCAAAATGCTCTATCTCTCCGGCCAGACCCCCATCGACCCGGGTACCGGCCAGCTGCTCGACGGTGATGTGCAGGCCCAGACGGCGCAATGCTTCCAGAACCTGTTCGCGGTGCTGAAGGCGGCCGGCCTGACCCCGGACGACGTGATCAAGGTCAACGTCTTCCTCACCGACATGGCCGACTTCGCCGCCATGAACGAAGTCTATGCCGCCCACCTGCAGCAGCCATTCCCGGCCCGGACCACCCTCGGCGTGGCCGCGCTGCCCCTGGGCGCCCGGATCGAGATCGAGATGATCGCCCGCCGGCACTAGCCAAAATTTTGAGTTGACAAAGGTGATGACCAAGGTATTAATACCTAAACCATCACCTTTTGCCGGATTGTCATGCTCCAGATTGCCCGCCACACCGATTACGCTGCCCGGATCGTGCTGCACCTGGCCTGCCTGGGCGAGAACGCCCAGGCCTCCATCGCCGAGATCGCCGAGCAGCGGATGCTGCCGGTGTTCTTCGTCCGGCGGCTGATCGGCAAGCTGGTGCGGGGCGGCATCCTGGCCAGCAGCCGCGGTTCGGCCGGCGGCATCCGCCTGGCCCGGCCGGCGCATGGCATCACCCTGCTCGACGTGGTCCAGGCGATGGAGGGCCCCATCGCCCTGAACCATTGCCTGGACGCCGACCACGTCTGCCCGTTCTCCGCCGCCTGCCCGGTCCAGTCCGTCTGGGCCGACGCCACCCGCGCCCTGGAAACCACCCTGGCCGCCGCCCGGTTCGACCTCCTGGCCGCCGGCCCCGCCGGCCACCAGGCCGCCCATCTGCAGTTCAACAAGCCCGCTCACTGAAAGCCACGCGGCCGAGGGCCGCCCTCAGACAACCTCAAGTGAAAGGAGTTCCCCATGAACGTCCTTGACTTGTCGCGCCTGCAGTTCGCCGTCGCGACCTACTTCCACTTCCTGTTCGTCCCGCTCACCCTGGGCCTGTCCATGCTGGTCGCCATCATGGAGACCCTGTACGTGCGCGGCCGGGATCCCGACTACAAGCGGATGACCCAGTTCTGGGGCAAGCTGTTCCTGATCAATTTCGCCATCGGCATCGTCACCGGCATCACCCTGGAATTCCAGTTCGGCACCAACTGGAGCCGCTACTCCGCCTACGTGGGCGACATCTTCGGCTCGCTGCTGGCGATCGAGGCCACAGTGGCGTTCTTCCTGGAATCCACCTTCATCGCCGTATGGTTCTTCGGCTGGAACAAGCTCTCGCCGGTGGCCCATCGCCGGGTGGCCTGGCTGGTGGCGATCGCCTCCAATCTGAGCGCCTTCTGGATCCTGGTGGCCAACGCCTGGATGCAGCACCCCACCGGCTTCGTGCTGCGCCACGGCCGCGCCGAACTGTCCAGCTTCCTGGCGGTGGTCACCCAGCGCTTCGCCATCCTGGAGTTCGTGCACACCCTGGGCGGCGCCTACACCCTGGCCGGCCTGTTCGTCCTCGGCATCTCCGCCTGGCACCTGGCGCGCCGGCGCGAGGTGGCCTTCTTCAAGAAGTCCTTCCGGGTCGCCGCCGCCTGGACCCTGGTGTTCGCCCTGTTCGAGATCGCCCAGGGCCACATGAACGCCGAAATCCTGCAGACCGCCCAGCCCACCAAGCTCGCCGCCATGGAAGCGCACTGGGTGACCGGCCGCCAGGCGCCCATCAACCTGGTGGCCTGGCCCGACCCGGCCGGCGAGCGCAACAGCGTGCAGGCCCTCGCCGTGCCCGGCGCCCTCAGCCTGATGGCCGGCTACAGCCTGGACACCGAGGTGAAGGGGCTGAAGGATTACCCGGCCGACCAGCGGCCGCCGGTGCTGCCGGTGTTCCTGTCGTTCCGGCTGATGGTGGGCCTGGCTTTCCTGTTCCTGGCGGTGGCGCTCTACGCCTTCCTTAAGCGCGCCGGCATCGAGCGCCAGACCCGCTTCCTGCGCTTTCTGCCCTGGATGATCCCGCTGCCCTACCTGGCCAACACCGTGGGCTGGACCATCGCCGAACTGGGCCGGCAGCCCTGGATCGTCTACGGGATCATGCGCACCCGGGACGCCGTTTCGCCCATCCAGACGGTCCAGGTGGCCACGTCGCTGGCGGCCTTCGTGCTGGTCTACGGCCTGCTGGGCGCCGCCGACTTCTACCTGCTCTTCAAGTTCGCCCGCAAGGGCCCCGATCCACTGACCGCGCGCTGAGGAGGCGACCATGCTGGAAACCGTTTGGTTCATCATCTGGGGTGTGGCCTGGGCCGTCTACTTCATGCTCGACGGCTTCGACCTGGGCCTGGGCACCCTGTTCCCCTTCCTGACCCGCAGCGAGGCCGACAAGCGCGTGGTGATCAACGCCATGGGCCCCTTCTGGGACGGCAACGAGGTGTGGCTGATCACCGCCGGGGGGGTGACCTTCGCCGCCTTCCCCAGGACCTACGCGGTGATGTTCTCCAGCCTCTACACACCGCTGCTCCTGCTGCTGTTCGCGCTGATCCTGCGCGGGGTGGCGTTCGAATTCCGCGGCAAGGTGGACAGCCCGGCCTGGCGCCGGACCTGGGATGTCTGCCTGGTTGCCGGCTCGTTCCTGCCGGCGCTGCTGCTGGGGGTGGCCTTCGCCAACATCTTCCAGGGCCTGCCCATCGACGCGGCGGGGGTGCTGCACGGCAACCTGCTCACCCTGCTCAATCCCTACGGCCTGGCCGGCGGGCTGACCTTCGTGCTGGTGTTCGGGGTGCACGGCCTGCTCTGGCTGGCCACCCGGTCCGAAGGCGCGCTCCAGGCCCGGGCCGGCGACCTGGCCAGGAAGCTCTGGCTGGCGGAGGCGGCCCTGGCGGTGGTGTTCCTGGCCATGACCTGGTTCAGCACCCCGCTCTGGCGCAACGTGCTGGCCCGGCCCTACCTGCTGCCCCTGCCCGGGCTGGCGGTGGCGGGCCTGCTGGCGGCCCGGGTATGGATCGGCCGGGCGGCCTGGTGGAAGGCCTGGTTCGCCTCCAGCTGCCTCATCCTGGGCACCGTGCTGTTCGGGGTGGCCGGCCTGTTCCCCAACCTGCTGCCCTCCAGCCTGGACCCCCAGGCCAGCCTGACCGCCTTCAACAGTGCCTCCAGCCCCCTGACCCTGGAGATCATGCTGGGCGTGGTGCTGTGCTTCCTGCCGGTGGTGATCGGCTACCAGCTCTGGGTCTTCCTGACCTTCCGGGATCCGGTGACCCCGGCCTCCATCCACGATGGTCCGGCCTATTGAAGATGACCTCGACATCTGATATATTAGATATCAGATGAACGCCGCCCCCCCACTCCCCCCCTTGATGACCCGTTCCCTGCGGGAGCAGGTGTACGAGTTCCTGCGCGACGAAATGAACCACGGCGCGCTGCAGCCGGGCGCCTTCCTGGACCTGAACGGCATCGCCCAGCGGCTGGGGGTCAGCCGCACACCCCTGCGCGAAGCCCTGCTCCAGCTGGAGAACCAGGGCTTCGTGACGGTGCTGCCGCGCCGGGGGTTCCGCCTGAACCCGCTCACCCTGGACGATATCCGGCACTATTACGAGATCATCGGCGCCCTGGAGTCGGCCACCCTGAAGGACTATGGCGCGGCACTGGTCCCCGCGGACATCCAGCGCATGCGCGAGCTGAACGTCGCCATGGCCGGGGCGGTGGCGGAAAACGATTTCAACCGCTATTACAACCTGAACCTGGACTTCCACGAGGTCTACATGGGCCTGAGCGCCAACAAGAGCCTGCTGGCCCTGGTCCGCTCCCTGAAGCAGCGGCTCTACGACTGGCCGCGCCGGCATGGCTTCGTCAAGGCCTGGGAAGAGCATTCCGTCGCCTCGGAGCACGCGATCTTCCTGGACCTGCTGGAGCGCGGGGCGATCCGCGAGGCGGCCGGCTACCTGCAGGAAGTGCACTGGTCCTTCCAGGTGCAGGAGCATTTCATCCACACCTACTACTTCGAAAGCCAGGAACAGGCATGAACCCCGGATTGGTCTTCAACATCCAGCGCTTTTCCCTCCAGGACGGTCCGGGCTTGCGCAGCACCGTGTTCATGAAGGGCTGCCCGCTGTCCTGCCTCTGGTGCCACAACCCGGAAAGCCAGGCGCCCCGGGCGGAGATCCTGCGCCTGGAGACCCGCTGCATGGCCTGCGGGCGGTGCAGCGCAGCCGACCTGGGCGGGAGCAGCGGGCGGGTCATGGCCGAGGCGGACCTGGAGGCCTGCCCCACCGGCGCCCTGCAGCAGGTCGGCCAGGAGCTGGAACCGGAGGCGCTGGTCCAGCAGCTGCTCCGGGACCGGATCTTCTTCGACGAATCCAGCGGCGGGGTGACCTTCTCCGGCGGCGAGCCGCTCATGCAGGCGCCCTTCCTCATCGAGACCCTGGGCCGGCTGCGCGCCGAGGGCGTGCACACGGCGCTGGATACCTGCGGCTTCGCGCCCTGGCACGCGCTGGAGCAGGCGGCCTCGGCGGCCTCGCTGGTGCTCTACGACCTCAAGCTGATGGACGAGGCGCGCCACAAGGCCGCCACCGGCCAATCCAACCGGATCATCCTGGACAACCTCAAGGCCCTGGCCGCGATCCATCCGGACATCTGGATCCGGGTGCCGATCATCCCCGGCGTCAACGATGACGCCGCCAACCTGGAAGCGACCGCCCGGTTCCTGACGAACCTGGCGGGCATCCGCCAGGTGGACCTGCTGCCCTACCACCCCACCGGCGTGGCCAAGTTCGCCCGCATGGGCAAGGACTACGCCCTGGCCGGTCTGGAAGCCCCTTCCCCGCAACGAATGGAGGCCCTGGCCGCGATCTTCCGCGCCCGGGGTCTCGCCACCACCACCGGAGGTCACCCATGAGTGAACGCACCGAACGACTGCGCCAGGAAAGCCTGGCCGCGGTCCCCTCCATCACCGGCGAACGGGCAGCGATCGTCACCGGCTTCTACCGGGAGCATTACGGCAGGCACAGCATGCCGGTGCTCCGGGGCCTGAACTTCCTCGAGATCGTCGAACGCAAGGCGCTCTGGCTGGGCGAGGGCGAACTGATCGTCGGCGAGCGCGGACCCAAGCCCAAGGCCGTGCCGACCTTCCCCGAGCTGACCTGCCACAGCGTGGAGGACCTGCGCATCCTGGACTCGCGCAAGCTGACCCAGTACCGGGTGGACCCGGAAACCATCGAGCTGTACCAGCGGGAGATCATCCCCTACTGGCAGGGCCGCTCCATGCGCGAACAGATGTTCAAGGAGCTGCCCCAGGCATGGATCGACGCCTACGAGGCCGGCTGCTACACCGAGTTCATGGAACAGCGCGCCCCGGGCCACACCGGCGCCGACGGCAAGATCTACCGCAAGGGCCTGCTGGACTTCAAGGCCGAGATCGCCGAGGCCATCGCCGCCCTGGATTTCGAGCATGACCGGGAAGCCCTGGACAAGCGCGAGGAGCTGCAGGGCATGGCCCTTTCCTGCGATGCCGTCATCCGCTGGGGCGAGCGCTATGCCGAACTGGCCGAAGCCCAGGCCGGGGCAGCCGAGCCCGAGCGGCGCAAGGAGCTGCTGAAGATCGCCGACGTCTGCCGCCGGGTTCCGGCCCATGCCCCCCGGGACTTCCAGGAGGCCCTGCAGTACTACTGGTTCTGCCACCTGGCCGTGATCACCGAACTGAACGGCTGGGACGCCTACAGCCCCGGGCACCTGGACCAGCACCTCTGGCCCTTCTACCAGAAAGGGCTGGCCGACGGCAGCCTCACCCGCGCCAGCGCCAAGGAACTGCTGGAGTGCTTCTTCATCAAGTTCAACAACCACACGGCCCCGGCCAAGCAGGGCGTGACCGCTGCGGAAAGCGGCACCCTGACCGATTTCGCCAACATCAACCTGGCCGGTCTGCTGCCCGACGGTTCCGACGGCTCCAACGAAGTCACCCACCTGCTGCTGGAGATCATCGACGAGATGCACCTGCTGCAGCCCAGCAGCAACATGCAGGTCTCGCGCAAGACCCCGGACACCGTGCTCAAGCACGCCCTGAAGGTGATCCGCAACGGCTACGGCTTCCCCTCCCTGTTCAACGCCGATTCGGTGGTGGAGGAGCAGCTGCGCCAAGGCAAGACCCTGGAGGACGCCCGCGAAGGCGGCTGCACCGGCTGCGTGGAAGTGGGGGCGTTCGGCAAGGAGGCCTACATCCTCACCGGCTACTTCAACCTGATGAAGATGCTCGAGCTGGCCCTGCACGACGGCGTCGATCCGCGCACCGGCAAGCGGCTCGGGGCCAGCACCGGCGACCCTTCCCGGTTCACCAGCTATGACGACCTGTTCGCCGCCTTCGAGACCCAGGTGAGGCACATGCTGGACATCAAGATCCGCGGCAACCAGCTGATCGAACGGCTCTACGCCACCCGCATGCCGCACACCTTCCTCTCCGTGCTCACCGACGACTGCATCAAGCGGGGCAAGGACTACAACGCCGGCGGCGCGCGCTACAACAACACCTTCATCCAGGCCGTGGGCATCGGCAGCATCACCGACAGCCTGTCCGCCATCAAGGAAGTGGTGTTCGACCGCCGCGAACTGTCCCTGGCCAAGTTCATCCAGGTGCTCGACAGCGATTTCGAGGGCATGGAGACCCTGCGCCAGCGGCTCGTGAACAAGACCCACAAGTACGGCAACGACGACGACTATGCCGACGAGCTGATGACCCGCACCTTCCGCATGCTGTTCGCCTCCATCGACGGGCGCCCCAACACCAAGGGCGGCGGGGCCTACCGGGTGGAGATGCTGCCCACCACCTGCCACGTCTACTTCGGGGAAGTCTGCTTCGCCTCCCCCGACGGCCGGCACCGCGGCCTGCCGCTCTCCGAAGGCATCAGCCCGGTCCAGGGCGCCGATCGCCAGGGCCCCACCGCCGTGCTCAAGTCCGCCGCCAAGATGGACCACGTCAAGACCGGCGGCACCCTGCTCAACATGAAGTTCTCCCCCAGCCTGCTGGAGGGCGAGGCCGGCATCAACAACCTGCACAGCCTGGTGCGCTCCTACTTCAAGCTGGACGGCCACCACATGCAGTTCAACGTGGTCAACGCGGCCAAGCTCAGGGAAGCCCAGGCCAAGCCCGAGCACTACCGCGACCTGATCGTCCGGGTGGCCGGGTACAGCGACTACTTCTGCGATCTATCCTCGGCCTTGCAGGATGAGATCATCCAGCGCACGGAGCACGCGCACTTCTAGGTATCCGCTCGACCGTGGCATGGCCGCCCCGGTCAAAACCCATCAAGCTCGTTTACTTCCGAATTCAAGCGACGGCCTGACTGGCCGTCCTGGGATTCGACCCTCTCAACCAACCGGGTACCCAAGCCGGAAGCATGAGCTTTCGGTTCTGGCTGTATCCGTGTTCGCCGGCAGCATGTTTCTCAACACGTCCAAAGGAGTCATCCGCCATGATCAAACTCATTCTGCTGGGGGTACTGGTCCTATTCGCCCTAGGCTATATCTATACGTTCGTCGGGGACTTCTGGCGCAACCGGCACAATCTTTCCCAGCACAGCTGGTGGAAATTCATCCTGCTCGGCCTCGTGACCGACTTTTTCGATACCCTTGGCATCGGCAATTTCGCCCCCACCGCCTCTGCCTTCAAGCTGGGTAAGCTGGTCGACGACAAACTCATCCCGGGCACCATGAATGCTGGGCACTGCCTGCCGGTGATCGCGGAAGCCCTCATCTTCATGACCGTCATCCAGGTGGATACCCTGACCCTGGTCCTGATGGTCGTTGCAGCCATCATCGGCGCGGTATGGGGCGCCGGCATCGTGGCCCGGATGAACGTGAAGGCCATCCGAATCGGCATGGGCATCGCCCTCCTGGCAGTGGCATTCGTGCTCCTGGCTGGCCTGCTCAAGTGGATGCCCAGCGGCGGCATGGCCACCGGGCTCTATGGCGCCAAACTGGTGTTCAGTGTGTTCATCAACTTCATTCTGGGCGCATTGATGACCATCGGTGTCGGCCAGTACGCGCCATGCATGGCGCTGGTGTATTCCCTGGGCATGAGCCCGAAGGCGGCCTTCCCGATCATGATGAGTTCCTGTGCCTTCCTGATGCCGGCCGGCAGCGTGAAGTTCATCAAGGAAAATAGCATCGACCGCAAGGCGGCCATGGGGATCACCATCGGTGGCATTCCCGGCGTGCTGTTGGCAGCCTACATCATCACCTCGCTGCCGCTGACCCTGTTGAAATGGGTCGTCTTCGCAGTGCTGGTCTACACCGCTGCGACCATGATCCGCTCTGGTCTGAAGACCGCCAAGGACAGGTTGGAAGCCCGTCTCAGCGCCAGCACCGCGGTCTGATGATTCCGGTGGCCTCCCGGAGGGGCTGGCCAGCATGGCAAGGGCATTGGGATTGGTCTTCAATATCCAGCGCACCGACGATACGGACTTTTAACCCTTATTAGACCTACGGGTTTCCATCAGGTCCTGCAGGATCACGGCTGCCGCGGCCGCATCCAGGCGCGCCTTGCGGTCCTTGGCCTTCACCCCGCGCTGGGCGAGCAGCCGGTCCGCTTCCGCGCTGGTGAGGTGTTCGTCCCAGAACACCAGCGGCAGCCCGGTCCGGTCCCGCAACGCTTCGCCGAAGGCCCGGGCCAGGCCCGCCGTGGCGCTTTCGGCGCCGTCCTTGTGCCGGGGCAGGCCCACCACCAGGGCCTGGGCCCCTTCCTCCAGGGCCAGCCGGGCCAGCCGGGCCAGGGTGGCTTCGCCCTGGTTGGGCCAGACCGCGAAGGGGCTGGCGAGGATCTCCAGTTCGTCGGAGAAGGCGATGCCGATGTTCTTGGTGCCGTGATCCAGGGCCAGCCAGCGCATGGGCGTCTTCCTCGGGTGGAGTTCCAGTCTAAATGGCCGTGGATGATTCTGAGCTCGGAAAATGAGGTTGCATTCTGATGATGCCATCATCAGAATACCCGGATGTATCTGCCACGGCTCTTGACCTCCCGCTTGCGATCCTTGTTCAGCAGCTTCCCGGTGGTGGTGATCACCGGTGCGCGGCAGGTGGGTAAAAGCACCCTGCTGAAGCATGTTTTCGGTGCCGGCACCGAGCTTGTGGTGTTCGACCCGGTCCAGGACATCGGCAACGCCCGCGCCGACCCGGACCTGTTCCTGGACAACCATCCAGCCCCGGTGATCCTGGACGAAATCCAATATGTCCCGGAACTGGTGGCTGCCCTGAAGCGCCGGGTGGATCTTGACCGCGGGCCCGGCCGCTACCTGCTGACCGGGTCCCAGCAATGGCACGTCATGCGCAGTCTGGCTGAAAGCCTGGCCGGCCGGGCCGTGTTCCTCGACCTGGAAGGATTCTGCCTGGCGGAACTGGCCCAGGCGGACCTTGCTTCGGCGTGGCTGCCGGCATGGCTTGCGGATCCGGAGCGTTTCCAGCACCAGGGTAGGGGCCTGCTGGGCCTGCCCCACGGTCCCTTCGAAATGATCTGGCGGGGAATGCTTCCGGATGCCACCCAGTTGCCCATGGAGGTCCTGCCGGATTTCTGGAACGCCTATTTCCGTACCTATGTGGAACGGGATGTCCGCCTGCTCGCGGAAGTCTCCGACTGGCATGCTTTCGGCCAGTTCGTGCGGTTGGCCGCGGCCCTCTCCGGCCAGGAAATCAACGCCAGCCAACTGGGCAGGGAACTGGGCATCACGCCGCAAACGGCAAGGCGCTGGCTGGACCTGCTGGTGGGGACCTTCCAGTGGTTCGAAGTGCCCGCCTACTCGGGCAATGCCATCAAGCGGGTTTCCGGCAAGGCGAAGGGGTTCCTCGCCGATACCGGTCTGGCCTGCTGGGCCCAGGCGATCAGTGCGCCATCCGTCCTGGGCGGCCACCCACTCTGGAGGCATTTTTTCGAGAGTTTCATCGCCGCCGAGCTGCGCAAGCAGATGGCCCTGGTTTCCCCTTCGCCGCGCATCCACCACTGGCGCAGCGCCAAAGGCGCGGAGGTGGACCTCCTGTTGGAAGCCAACGGCCGGTTCTTCCCCATCGAGGTCAAGGCCAGGACCCGGGTGACCCGTGCCGACACCCGGGGCATCAGGGCCTTCCGGGAGACCTACCCGGGCCTGGACGTGGCTCCAGGCCTGGTCATCGCCCCTTGCGAACGCATGGAACGGATCAGCGAAAACGACTTTTCGCTCCCCTGGAACCTGGGCGGCGTGCCCGCCCGTGGATAATGGTCGGTGATGACCCTGCCCCTCCCCGACGCCCTCCTGGCCATCCCGCACCGCCGGGACGTGCCCTTCGCCAAGCTGACCACCCTGGGTGTCGGCGGGGTCTGCCGCTGGCTGTTCGAGCCGGTCAATGAAGCGCAGGCCCAGGCCTTCGTGCGCGCCTGCGCCTGGGAATGCCTGGGCTGGCGCATGCTGGGCGGCGGCAGCAACCTGGTGGTCCTGGGCGACGTCCCGCTGGCGCTGCGTCTGGCCTTCCCGCAGGAGCTGCGGCGCGCCGGACCGGAGCTGCGGGCGCCCGCCAGCCACGGGCACATCCGGCTCAGCCTGGCCGCGGCGGACCTGGGCCTTTCGGGGCTGGAGTACGCGTCCGGCATCCCCGGCTCGGTGGGCGGCGCCATGCACATGAACGCCGGCGCCTACGGCCGCGAACTGGTGGATGTCCTGGCCCGCTACCGGTTCCTCACGCCCGAAGGTGAGCTGGTGGAAAAGGCGCCGGAGCCCGGCGAATTCCGCTACCGCTGGAGCGTCCTGGGCGGCGGCCGGGTGGCACTCGGCCTCACCCTGCGCCTGGCCCAAGGCGATCCGGGCCGCATCCGGGCCCTGGTGGCGGACTACCGGCGCCGGCGCGGCACCAGCCAGCCCCTCAGCAAGCGCAACGCCGGCTGCATCTTCAAAAACCCCCCGGGCCAGAGCGCGGGCCGGCTCATCGACCAGGCCGGGCTCAAGGGGCTCCGGGTGGGCGACGCGGAAGTGAGCCCGGAACACGGCAACTTCCTGGTCAACCACGGCGGCGCCACCTCCGACCAGTTCGCCGAACTGATGGCCACGGTGCAGGCCCGGGTGCTGGCGGCGCACGGCATCCTGCTGGAACCCGAAGTGGAGATCTGGGGCCCCGGGAAACTCATAACCGGCTAATCTGGCATTCCCATGGCCATGCCCTCCCGCAGCCGTCCCCGCCGTCCCTGGATGCCCTGGGCCAGGGTCGGTCTGGTCGCCCTGCTGGTCAGCGGCGCCGGCTACGGCGCCCTGGAGCTGAGCCACCGCTACCTGGGCCTGCAGAAGCTGACCATCGAGCAGGTCACCATCTCGGGCTGCCGGGGCCAGCGGCTGGTCCAGGCCCAGGCCATCGCCGACCGGCTCTGCCTGGGCAAGCCGTTGTTCTGGTTCGACGCGGAAAAGCTGCGATCGACGCTGGAGACCCAGCGCTGGGTCAAGGACCTGCTGATCCGGCGCGACCCGCCGGACCGGCTGAGCCTGGTGGTGGAGGAGCGCCAGCCGGTGCTGTGGCTGGCCCGGCCCCAGGGGGTGTTCCTGGTCTCGGACGACGGCATCGTGCTTGATCGGCTCAATCAAGTGGATTTAATTCCCATTCCGGTGGTGGCTGACCCGAAAAGCCAGGAGGACGGACCCATGGTCCAGCTGATTCGAGCCGCAACTAGCCTCCGGAACAAACAGAAGGAATTTTACGACCGGCTCACGGAGTTGCGCTGGAGCGAGCGGGGGCCGGTGGCCTATCTGGAAGGGCTTGAAGCACCCATCTACCTCTCCCGGGAGGATGCAACCAAGAATATTCCCAATTTCCAGATGCTTTTCCTGAACGAATTGTCCAAGCGCCCCGATATCGCCCAACTGCGCTATGTGGACCTGCGCTGGGACGAGGAAATCGCCGTGGGCGAACCGCAGGCGACCCTGCCCCCCAGAGCCCTCGCACAGCCGCGCTAGAACCCGCCTGTGACAGGAAAAATCATCTTTTTCAATTCTGAATTTCCGCCCCGGATGCGGTTATCATTGGCACCAAGGAAATAGGTATACTCATGGTGCAACCTGCCGTTCTCCTCGGATTGGATCTCGGAGCTAGTAAAATCGTTGCAGTTGTTGCGGTGCAGGAGGAAGGCGGCGCGTTGAACGTCACCGGCGCCAGCTTGGCCAACCCCGAAGGGGGGATCCTGCGCGGCGAGATCACCGACATCAACCTGACCGTGACCGCCGTGAACCGCGCCGTCGAAGAAGCCATGCGCACCGCCGGCCAGACCCGGCTGGACGGCATCCGGGTTTCCGTGGACGGCATCCAGTTCAAGGGCGAGAACCTGCGCGATTCCATCACCATCGCCTCCGCGGACCGGATCATCACCGTCCAGGACCGCGACCGCGTGCTGGAGCAGGCCACCAACGGCTGCAAGCTGGCCAAGGAAGAGACGGTGCTGCACCGCATCCCGCAGATGTTCCACATCAAGGGCCAGCGTGACATCCGCAACCCCGTGAACATGATCGGCGACACCCTCGAAGCCGAGGTGCGGATCATCGTGGCGCCCGGTTCGGTGCTGGAGAACATCAACCGGGCCATGCACCTGTCCAGCCTGCAGGGGGCGACCCTGATGTACTCGCCTTTGGCCTCCGCCGAAGCCGTGCTGTCCCGGGAGGACGCCGAGAACGGCGCGGTGATCGTCGATATCGGCGACCAGCTCACCCATCTGGGCGTGTTCCTGCGCGGCACCCTGTTCCACAGCGCGGTGATCCCCATCGGCGGCATGCACTTCACCAAGGACCTGGAGATCACCAAGCACCTGGGCGGCATCGCCATGGCCGAGCGGATCAAGCGGGTCTACGGCACCGCCCTGCCCAACCAGGTCCCCCCGGAAGAGCACATCGAACTGGAAGAGGAAGGCCGGCAGGTGCCGCGCCGGGAACTGGCCGAAGTGCTGCACGCCCGGGCGGTCGAACTGCTCAACATGGTGCTGGCCGAGATCGGCCGTTCCGGACTCATCCATGAGATCCACGGGGGGGTTCACCTGGTGGGCGGCGGCGCCCTCCTGCCGCACCTGCCCATCCTCGCCCAGAACATCCTGGGACGGCCCAGGGTGGTGCTGGGCCGGGTGACCGGCGTCCAGGGCCTTTCCCAGGTCATCGCCAATCCGCTTTACACCAACGCCCTGGGCGCGGTGAAAGCGCTCTACCGCGGGCTCAACGAGACTCATACCAAGTCAAGCCGCGGCAACAGTTTTATGGAGAAGTTCAAGCGATGGATCTGAATACGCCCCACGGAGATTGCATGTCCGACATTCCCTTCCTCCCCAGCCCCGTCACCCTGCCCGGCGCCAACATCAAGGTGGTCGGCGTGGGCGGCGCGGGCTGCAATGCCATCGACCGGATGATCCAGAGCGGCGTGACCGGGGTGCAGTTCATCGCCCTGAACACGGACCAGCAGAGCCTTGCCCAGAGCAAGGCGCACGTGAAGATCCCGCTCGGCCCGATGAGCATGCGCGGCCTGGGTGCCGGCGGCAACGCCGAGCGCGGCGCCGTGGCCGCCGAGGAGAGCCGGGATGAGATCCTGGCCCAGCTCCAGGGCGCCGACATGGTGTTCATCACCGGCGGCATGGGCGGCGGCACCGGCACCGGCGCGGCGCCCATCGTGGCCAGCTGCGCCCGGGAATTCGGTGCGCTGACCGTGGCCGTCGTGCTCACCCCGTTCCGCTGGGAAGGGGTCAACAAGGCGGACAAGGCCGCCCTCGGCCTGGAGAACCTGCGCAACACCGCCGACACGGTGATCGTGGTGTCCAACGAAAAGCTGCTCACCCTGTGCGAAAAGGGCGTGAAGGTCAAGGAGGCCTACCGGGTGGCCGACGGCGTGCTGATCCAGGGCGTGCGCGGCATCACCGACCTGATCCTCCGGCCCGGATCGCTCAACGGCGACTTCGCCGACGTCGAGGCCGTGCTGCGCAACGGCCGGGAAGCCCTGATCGGCACCGGCGCGGGCCGCGGCGACGAAGCCATCCTGGACGCCCTCACCCGGGCGCTGGATTGCCCCCTGCTAGAGCGGGAGAACATCGGCGTTGCCTCCCAGGTCATCGTTTCCATCATGGCCGACTGGGACCGGGTGGAGCTGTCCGCCGTGGAGACCGCCATGGGCTACCTGAGCCGGCATTACCACGGCCACGCCGACATCAAGCTCTGCCAGGTGGATGCCCCGGAACTGGACGACCGGGCCCTGGTCACCGTGCTGGCCTCCGGCTTCTCCAGCGAGGCGGACATCCTGCCAGCCCCCGCCCCGGAGGAAGCCGCCCCGGTCCAGCCGGAAGCCCCGTGGCCCACCGGCGACGGCAACGGCCGCTACTACGGTGACGCGCCCCAGGGCGCCCAGGGCGGCGACCAGCCCCTGACCCCCACCCGCCTCCTCCCCCAGGCCCCCACCCCCAGCGGAGAACTGGCCACCCTGGCCGACGACCTGCACGTGCCGGCCATCATCCGCATGACCCAGGGGCGGCTGCCCATCGAGTAGGCGAACCCATAGGGAGGCACGCGGTGCCGGTCCTTCCATGGAAGGACCGGACGGTGGATTGATCGGCATGCGACCGGTGGCCGTTGTTTTTTTTACTCAATAGTTTCAGGCCAGTCCGCTCGGATTCAGCCATTCTGGAAGATCCGCCCGGGGCCTCCGGCCCTGGACGGAAATCCAAGTGCCTGAAGCGCCATACCAGTCGAGGTACCGATGCAAAGTTCCAAGACCCGCTGCCTGGGGATCCTCACCGCGGGCGGGGATTCGCCAGGGCTCAATGCCGTGGTGCGGGCCATCACCAAGGTGGCCATGAACGAGTACGGCATGCGCGTGCTGGGCATCCAGGACGGCTTCCGCGGACTGGTGGAGAACCGGGTCATCACGCTGGACGACATCACCGTTTCCGGCGTGCTCACCCGGGGCGGCACCATCCTGGGCACCAGCCGGGACAAGCCGCACAGCATGCCCATGGGCGGCCGGCTGCTGGACATGACCGACGCCGCGGTGCACAACGCGCGCAAGCACCAGATGGACTGCCTGGTCTGCCTGGGCGGCGGCGGCACCGCCAAGAACGCCTACCGCCTCTGGCAGAAGGCCGGGCTCAACGTGATGACCCTGCCCAAGACCATCGACAACGATGTCTTCGGCACCGACGTCTCGTTTGGCTTCGACACCGCGGTGAGCATCGCCACCGAGGCCATCGACCGGCTGCACACGACGGCCACCAGCCACCACCGGCTGATCGTATGCGAGGTCATGGGCCACCGGGCCGGATGGCTGGCCCTGCACTCGGGCATCGCCGGGGGCGCCGATGTGATCCTCATCCCCGAGCTGCCCTACGATCTGGAAAAGATCGCCGAGTTCCTGCTGGAGCGCCGCCGGCACGGCAAGCGCTTCTCGATCATCGCCGTGGCCGAGGGTGCGCTGTCCCAGCGGGAAGCCGCGGAAACCGCCGCCCGGAAGGCGAAGGACAAGGAAAACGGCAAGGAGCGCAAGAAGGTCAAGGAGCGGCCGGACAAGGCCGAGGGCCAGGCGGAAGCCGCCGAAGGGGAAGCGGTGGACGCCTACCGGGCCGACCTCCCCCTCAACGTGCAGCGCCTGCATGACGAGACCATGGCCTACCACGTGGTGCAGGAGCCCATGGCTTCCCGCCTGGCGCGCCACCTCCAGGCCCTGACCGGGGTGGAGGCGCGGGTGACCTCCCTGGGCCACGTCCAGCGCGGCGGCGTCCCCACCGCGTTCGACCGCACCCTCAGCACCATGATGGGCGCCCGGGCCGCCGAGCTGCTGGCGGAAGGCACCTACAACGTGATGGTGGCCTATCGCAACGGCCGCTGCGTGCCGGTGCCCCTGCAAGACGTGGTCGGCCAGCGCAAGCTGGTGCCGGTGGACCACCACCTGATCCACTGCGCCCGGCAGGTCGGGACCTGCTTCGGGGATTAAATGACACGGCGCCGGGCGGCGTCCGCGAGCCCGGCGATGAGCGGATGCGGCAGCCCCGGCCGCGAACGCGCCTGGGGCACGTAAAGGGTGCCGAGGAAGAACGGGTGGCCGGACATTTCCAGCACGCGCACCTCGCCGTCCTCGCCGAGCCCGCTGACGGTCAGGCCGCAGGCTTCGAGCCTGGGCCGGAATTCCGGGTTGAGGCCGTAGTTGCAGTAGAACGGTTCCACCGCATGGTCCACCCCATACAGCGCGGCCGCCTTGGAGCCTTGGATGAAGCGCACCGGATGGGCCTGCCCGGCCAGCGAGCAGGACAAGGGCGTGATGGCCAACCGGGGGGCGTCGGGATGGGTTTCGGCGTGCCCGGCGTCCCGCATGCCCAGGACGTTCCGGGCGAATTCCACGACCATGTGCTGGAAGCCGCCGCAGGTGCCGAGCAGGGGCACCTGCTCCTCCCGGGCATGGCGGATCGCCGCCAGGGCCCCCTCCATGTCGCGGTAGGGGCTGCCCGGAGCGATCAGCAGCCCGGCATAGGCTGAAAGGCGCTGCGGGGTGATCTGCCCGGTGGCGATCCACTCGCAGCGGATCGGCTGGAGGAGATGGCCGAAGGCCTGTTCTGTCGCCAGATGGGTCTGGTTGTCCGGATTGCGGTCACCGACGATGCCGATAACCACCTCCCGGGCATCCGCGCGCGCGTCTGAAATCATGGTGGAACTCCTTTCCGGCGGGGGTCTGCGCCATGCCAGCCATGTTCCGTTGGAAGGATAGTTAATGTCCAATTAAAGTATTTGAATGGAACCATATCGTTTCTCCTTAACGATCGACATCCGGCGCCTGCGGGTGCTCCGGGAGCTGCGCGAGCGCGGCTCGGTCGGCGCCACGGCGAGCGCCCTGAACCTGACCCCTTCGGCCATTTCCCAGCAGTTGGCCGCACTCAGCCGGGAGGTCGGCGCCCCCCTCCTCACCCCTCATGGGCGCGGGGTGCGCCTCACCCCCCAGGCCCACCTGCTGCTGGAGCACGCCGCCGCCATCGACACCCAGCTGGAACGGGCCCGGACCGATCTCGCCGCGCTCGACGCCGGCACCGTGGGCCGGGTCAATCTGGGCGCCTTCGCCAGCGCCATCACCGGGATCGTCGCTCCGGCCCTGCGCCGCCTGCGCCTGGAGCGTCCCAGGCTGGTGGTCGCCGTGCACGAGGTGGAGGCACCGGAATGCTTCACGCGGCTCGACGCGGGCGATCTGGACCTGGCCATGACCGTCGACTACCCCGGCGGACCGCATCGCACCGACCCGCGCTACAGCCGGCAGGAACTGTTGGACGACCCCATGCTGGTGGCCCTGCGGCCGGACCATGCCCGGGCCGGGCAGGCTGCCGTCGCCCTCGGGGACCTGGCGGACCAGACCTGGATCGTCGGCGCGGTGCGCGGCCCCTGCCAGGAGGTGGCCTGCGCCGCCTGCACCGGCGCCGGTTTCAGCCCGGATGTCCGCCATTTCGTCGACAACTGGGAGGCGGCCCTCGCCCTGGTGGCCTCCGGTTGCGGCGTGGCCCTCGTCCCGCGCCTGGCGGTGCCGGCGGAGGGCTTCGCGGGCATCGTCCTGCGCCCGTTGAGCGGCGCCCAGGGCCCCAGCCGCCATCTCTATTCCGCTGTCCGGGCCGGCTCCGCGAACCATCCCAGCCTGGCGCCGGTGCTCGCCGCGCTGGCCTGGGCGAGCGCCAGCCCGAGGCAAGCAACAAAAGCCAATATATTAATTAGTAAATAATATTTAATCTACCCGTAAAAAACATGTCACATTCTGCTCGCCCGCATCATTAGATGGTTGGCCTTGATCTGGGAGCAAGGCTTGACTTGACTGAAAATCGTCAATGCTTAATTACGGTTTTCGTCTCGTTAACCATCAGCGACTTCATCAATCCGAGGAGGAGAGGGCATGACTCATCGTATGTATCAAATGGGCCGTCAAGGGTTGCTCTGTGCGGCCGCGTGCTGCGCGATGGCCATCGAAGCTCCGCAGCTGGGCGTCCAGGTCCTGGGCAGCTGGCCCACCGGAGCCATGCGAAGCAACTTCGCTTCCAACACCGGCTACGGCATCGGCGTGTTCGCGGGCTGGGAGGTGGGCGCCGGGAAGGCCTTGCGGCTCGCCTACGATGGCATCTGGTACCCCCACGGCGGGGATGCCGATTCGGTCGGGCTGCCCTCGGCCGCCTTCACCGACAACGACCGCAAGGCCCGCAGCCATTCGGTCACCGCCCAGTACCTGTACTACCCGTCGGGCGACACGGAAGGGGTCTACTTCAAGGTGGGCGTCGGCGCCATGAACTACCTGACCCAGATCAAATCCACCGTGACCCCGGTGGCGGCCCCGACGGCGGATATCACGATCCTGAACGAAACCGGCACCAAATTGGCAGCCCTGGCCGGATTGGGCTACGATTTCGACAAGAATTGGGGCGTGATGGCGCAATATTCATTCATAACGGTCAACAACCGCACCCTGGGCGCCGTGCAGACCGGGATCAGCTACCGCTTTTAAGAGGGTGTGTCCTTTCCCCTTGCCCTCCGGATAGGCTGGAGGGCATGCAGGTCGAATCCCAGATCACCAGCCGGGCCAACCCCCGTTTCAAAAGCCTTCGCGCGCTGCTCGCCGCCGGCGGGCAGCGCCGCAGCCATACCCTGCTGCTGGGCGAGAAGGTGGTGCTGGCCTGGTTCCAGGCCAGCGCGGGCTGCCGGGACCGGTTGCGCCCGGACCTCTGGCTGCGGCTGGAAGGCGCGGCCCCGCACCCGCTGGAGCGGCGCCTGGCCCGGGAAACCCTGGTGCTGGGCGAAGCGCTCATGCGCGATCTGGCCGATGCGGCCAGCCCGCCGGAACATGCCCTGCTCGCCAGCCTCGGACCGGAACCGGCCGGAGCCCTGGCGGACCTGGTGATCGTCCCCTGGGCCATCCAGGATCCCGGCAACCTGGGCGCCATGGTGCGCAGCGCGGCGGCCTTCGGCTTCCAGGAAGCCCTGCTGGGGCCGCTGTGTGCCGATCCGTTCAGCCCCAAGGCCCTGCGCGGCAGCATGGGCGCCGCCTTCCTCATGCCGCTGCGCCGCACCGGATCGCTCGCCCCGGATGGGGCGCACTGGTTCGCCCTGGACGGCGGCCCCGGCGCCCTGCCGCTGGCGCAGGCCGACCTGCGGGCGCCCCTGCGCATCCTGGTGGGCAACGAAGGGCATGGCTGGCAGGGCGCGCAACTGCCGGCCTGGGTGCAGCGGGTGGCCATCGCCACCTCCGGGGTGGAAAGCCTCAACGCCGCGGTGGCCGCGGGCATCGCCTGCTTCGAGACCGCGCGCAGGGCTGGCGCGTGACGGGGCCGGCGCGCCGCGTGCTCGCGGTCCTCGTCCTGGCCCTGGTGTTCCTCCTGGCCTTCCGGTTCCCGGCCAGTTCCGGCCGGGGCTACCTGGAAGCGGCCGCCGCGCTGCTGTTCCCCGTCCTGCTGTTCGCGGCCCTGGGCCGGGGCCTGCGCGCGGGCTGGGTCTACCTGGCGCTGTTCCTGGGCCTGGTCGGGATCTTCCACTGGGTGCCGGGCACCATCGCCGTCAAGGGGCCGCTGCCGTACCCCTTGGCCCTGCTGGGCGCGGGGCTCTTCTATGGCTACGAGGCCCTGGGCTTCCTGGCGGTGGCCATGTTCGGCCGCTGGGCCATGCGCCGTGGCGGCCCCAGGGCCGCGGCTTGCGCGGCGGCCCTGGCCATGCTGGTCTGGGAGAGCTACGGGTTCCACGTCTATGCCTGGAGCTGGGGCGCGCCCCTGGGCGGGGTGCCCTGGCTGGCCAAGTCGGCCGCCTTCGTGGGCAGCCACGGGCTGGCCGGGCTGCTCTGGGCCTGCGGCGCCTATACCGGGGCGGCCCTGGCCGCCGGCCGCGGGCCCCGGCGGGTCCTGGCCGGGCCGCTGGCGCTGCTGCTGGTGCTGGCGGCCGGGGCGGGGCTCTGGCGCACCCTGCCGCGCGGGCCGGCGCGGGTGCTGGACGTGGTCATGATCCAGCCCGACTGGGAATCCGGGCTGCGCCGGCCCGGCATGGAACAGGACATGTGGCTGCGTTCGGACGCCGAGCTCAAGGCGCTGGACTGGCCGCGGCCCGGGATCGCCACGCTGCTGCTGTGGCCGGAAAGCTCCGTGCTGGGGCGGGACGATACCCTGCCCAGCGCGCGCATGCAGCTGGAGGCCGAGCGCCGCGGCATCGCCTGGCTGTTCGGGACCGAAGGCGGCAACTACAACCTGGTGCGGGGCGAGGCGGCGGGCGCTCCCAGCTTCATCCAGGCCAAGGTGGAACCCATGCCCTTCGGCGAGCGGATGCCCGGTCCGCCCTGGCTGCGCCGGTGGCTCGACCAGAACCTGGGCTTCATCTCCCAGTCCGCCGGCCGCCTGGGCGCGGACAGCAGCTTCCGGATCCCCACCCCCCAGGGGCCGCTGAAGGTCCACCCGGTGATCTGCAGCGAAGCGCTCTCGAGCGAACGGGTGCAGGACGGGCTGCGCATCGCCGGCGCCGACCTGCTGACCAACCACACCAATGACGGCTGGTTCGAGCGGGGGCCGGCCACCGACCTGCACGCCGCCCAGATACGCCTGCGCGCGGTGGAAACCGGCCTGCCGCTGGTCCGGGCCACCCTCACGGGCAAGTCCGGGCTGTTCCGGGAAGACGGCTCCTGGGAGCTCTGGGGCGCCCCCATGAGCGAAGCCGCCTACGGCCTCGATCTGCGCTGGCGCCCCATCAGCACCCCGGCCCGGAGCCCGTGGGTGCTGCGCTGGATCATGGCCGGGCTCGCCCTCGCCCTGGCCGCCCTGGCCAGCTTCAGAATGTGCCGTTAGCCCGCCCGCATTCTTGCGAAGATGAGGGCATCCCCCGGAGCCGCCATGGCCAACGCCGCCTATCTCCAGCCCATCCTCGACCTCCCGTTGGACGGCGCCAGCAAAGGCTTCCCCCTGGACCGCCCGGCGACCCGCCTGGGCGACGTGGGCGGGCTCGGGCTGCGCTTGACCCGCGGCGAGCTGGATTTCCCGGTGGCGGTGCTCAAGCGCTCGGCCCTGGAACACAATGCCCGGTGGATGGCCGAATTCATCCGCCGGAGCGGCGCCTGCCTGTGTCCCCACGGCAAGACCACCATGGCGCCCCAGCTGTTCCACCGCCAGTTGGCGGACGGCGCCTGGGGCATCACCCTGGCCACTCCGCAGCAGGTGCGGACCGCCTATCAATACGGGATCAGGCGGATCCTGCTGGCCAACGAATCCAGCCTGCCCGGCGCCATCCGCTGGCTCCAGGGCACCCTCGACGCCGATCCGGACTTCGACTTCACCTGCCTGGTGGATTCCCCGGAAGCGGTGGCCAGGCTGGCTTCGGTGCCGGGCCGGCGTCCCATCCAGGTGCTGGTGGAACTGGGCATCCCCGCCGGACGGACCGGGGCCCGCAGCATCCAGGCCGCCCTGGCCGTGGCCCGGGCAGTCAAGGCCTCGAGCCGGCTCCAACTGCGCGGCGTCGAGTGTTACGAAGGCATCATCGCCAGCCAGGACCCTGCCGCCGACCGGGCGCGCATCCAGGATTGGCTCGGCGCCCTGGTGACCCTGGCCCAGCGCTGCGACGGGGAGGGGCTGTTCGAGACCGACTGCGTGCTGCTCTCGGCCGGCGGGTCCGCCTATTTCGACCTGGTGGTCCAGGCGCTGGGCGACGCCCTGGCCCGCCCGCACCGGGTGGTGCTGCGCAGCGGCTGCTATTTCTCGCACGACGCCGGGCACTACCGGCACCTCCTGGCGCTGCTGGAGGGGCGCCTGCCCGAGCCGCTGCGCATGGACCGGAAACTGCGGCCCGCCCTGGAGATCTGGGGCCAGGTGCTGAGCCGGCCCGAGCCGGGCCTGGCCTTCCTGGGCCTGGGCAAGCGCGACGCCGGGCACGACCTGGGGCTGCCCATCCCGGCCCTCTGGTGCCGCCCCGGCGACCCCGCGCGGCTGGCGCCCGAGTCCTGGCGCATCACCACCCTGTACGATCAGCACGCGCGGCTGGAGCTGCCGTTCGACGCCGACCTGCAGGTGGGCGACCTGGTGGGCTGCGGCATCAGCCATCCCTGCACGACCTTCGACAAGTGGCAGGTCCTGTTCGAGGTGGACGACGACTACCGGGTGCTGGGCGCCATCCGCACGTTCTTCTAGAGACTCCAGGCCGGTCAGGCGTCGTATGCTGGGGGGCATGACCGCACCCTCCTGGCACCAGGCCCCCCTCTTCGCGTCGCTGCAGCCGGTTCAGCGGGAACGCCTGCAGGGCCTGGCCCGGCCCCGGAACCTGGACCCGGGCGGGGTGCTGTTCCTGGAAGACCAGCCCTGCACCGGCTTCTTCGTCCTGGTGGAGGGCGCCATCCAGCTCACCCGGGCGGCCGAAATCCCGGGCGCCCATCCGACCCTGGCGGTGATCATGCCGGTGGCCAGCTTCGCCGAGGCGGCCATGTTCGGCGGCGAGGCCTTCCCGGCCACCGCCACCGCCCTGAAGCCCTCCAGGGTCTTCCTGTTCCCCAAGACGCCCTTCCTGGCGGCCATGCGCGAGGACCCCGACCTGGCCCAGGCCATCATCCACGCCCAGGCGGTCTGGCTGCGCCGGCTCACCCACACGGTGGAACAGCTCACCGGTTCGGACAGCTCCAACCGGCTGCGCACCTGGATCCGTGAGCGGGTGCCGGTGGGCGGATCGCTGGTGCTGCCGGTGACCAAGAAGGTCCTGGCCGCCCAGCTGGGCATGACCCCGGAAACCCTGTCCCGGGGCCTTCGCCAGCTCCAGGACCTGGGCCTGCTGCGGGTGACCGGCACCACCCTGCATTGCGTTAAAGAGGTATAGAATTCAAACACTTTTTTCAAATATTTTTTGTTGCGTTAATAAACGATGGACGTATCCTTAATTATCCAGGGGATGAGAAAATGTTGTTTTCTACGGCCACCGGGTATGCCTTACGCGCACTGGCGGCGTTGCCAGAGGATGGGAGTTACAGCCTCGCTAAGGATCTGGCCAGCCACCTCGGCCTGCCGGGTCCCTACCTGGCGAAGATCCTCCAGACCCTGGCCCAGGAAGGCATGCTGAATTCGGTCCGGGGGCCGCGTGGCGGGTTCCGGCTGTCCCGCCCGGCGCACCGCATCACCGTCGGCGAAGTGGTCGGCGTGCTGGATGGGCTGGATTCCATGTCCGGCTGCGTGATGGGCTTCGTCAACTGCGACGGCCGCGACAAGCCCTGCCCGCTGCACGATGCCTGGTGCGAAGTGAAATCGCACCTGGACGCGACCATGTCCATGGTCACCATCCGCGACCTCCAGCTGCTGGACCTGCGCAACCAGAGCGGCGCGCCCCGGGCCCGGTGCCTGGGCAAGAACAACATCGTCCTGCCCGCCAGCGTGCCGACCGGGAGCCTGGGCAAGTAGCAGCCAAACCAGGCTGCGCCAGTTTCAGTGTTCAACCCACTCGATGAACGCGAGCTGGGCCGCCTGGTTCAAGCTGATGCCTTTGGCCTGGGCCTTCTGATTCAACCTTGCCCAAATCGGATCAGACACACGAAGGCAATGGGTCGTGGTCGGAAGTACCTGAGCGCCTTTGGGGGGGCGGACGGGGCCATGCAGACGCGCAGGGATCTGGGGTCCTGATGCCGCTTCCACTTCCGCCACGATCTTGGCGTAGTTGGCCTGGATCTCTTCCAGGGATGGGCCGAGGACAGCGGGATGCCCAAGGATCTCACTCAGCGTCATGTTCTTCGGCTTGCCATGGCCAGCGCTGCGGTCTCCAGCAACTGGTCATGTGATTCATATTTTCATAAGCCGATATCAGGCCGCGAGCGACCGCCGATAGGCCACGGCGCCCCAGGCCAGGAAGATCACCTCGGCCGCCGCCACCAGCAGCATCCACATCAGCACCGGGGTATCGCCCATGCCGTAGGAGTGCATGCCGGTGGTCAGCACGAAGTTCACCCCCAGGTAGGTCATGAGGATGGTCTGGAAGGCGGCGATGCTGATGGCCGCCACGCCGAACTTGCCGATGATCCGGTCCATCTTGGCGTGCAGGATCGCCATGTAGGCGAGGAAGGCCACCAGCGACCAGACTTCCTTGGGGTCCCAGCCCCAGTAGCGGCCCCAGGACGAAGCGGCCCACATGGAGCCGGTGATGATCCCGGCGATGAGGAACAGCGAGCCGACGAAGATGTACCAGTAGAGCAGGTCATACATCTTGTCGATCAGCTCGGTGCGTTCGGGCGTGAAGATGGTGAAGCCGATCTGCATGTGGGCCACCACCAGGCCCAGGGCCAGGATGGAGTAGCTGACCATGATGATGGGCACGTGGATGGCCAGCCAGGGCGTGCCGGACAGCACCGGCGCCACCGGATGGATGAACGAGTCGATCGGCAGCAGGTCCACCAGCAGCATGGCCAGCGCGGCCATGCCCGCGGCGTTGATCACCACCACCCGGTTGCGCAGCAGCAGGTAGGCGATGATCGCGAACAGGCCCACGCCCCAGGCCAGGAACAGCATGGACTCGTACATGTTCGCGGCCGGGAAGCGCCCGCCGGCGTTCCAACGCAGCAGGATGCCCCAGCTCATCATGGCGAAGCCGCCCACCAGGACCCCGAAGGAGGTCCAGTCGAGCCTCCGGCTCTCCCTGCGCCAGGCGACGATGGCCAGGGCCAGGGAGGCCAGCAGGATGATCCAGGCCAGGCGCACCGGGTGCAGCTGGTTGTAGAGCACCTCGGTGTCCATCTGGTCCGCGCTGGGCCAATCCGCCAGGCGGGGCCCGGTCATGAGCATGGAGAAGCCCTCCGCGCTCACGCCAAGGGGCAGGTTCCAGGCGGCCCTGGCATTGCCCGGAACCGGGACCGGCCGCGCCGCCTGCTGGTTGAGGATGGCCTGCATGGTGCCCAGGCGCTTGTCGATGGCCTCGGCATCCTTCAGCAGGCCGGCGCGCGGCCGGTTCTCCTCCTGGGCCTGGCGGGAGGCCTGGACCAGCTGCACCAGCTTGGCATTCTGCACGAGGGTCATGAAGGAGGTGTGGACGGTGCCGGCGGGCAGGCCCAGTTCCTGGACGAAGGCCCTGGAGCCCACCTTGATCACCGGCGCGTTGGCCCCGGCCGGCGGATTGAACAGCCAGCCGGTGAAGGTGGCCACGGCATCTTCGCCGTGCCAGGATGACGCGCCGGTGACGTCATGCACCGCCTCCCGGGCCAGCGTGTCCAGGGGCATCACCCGGCCGTCATGCTGCACCGGCATCCGGCGCAGCAGATCCGGCACCGTGGCGGCCCGGGCCGAGGCGACCCCGGCCAGCAGCAGCAGCGCCAGCAGGGCCTTGCGTCCCGCGCCCCGGGGCGCCGCCACCGGCGGCCGGGCCGCCGCTTCCCGGGCCTGGGCGATGCGCGTGGAGAGCACGATGATCATGCCCATGAGCAGGGTGATGTAGCCGGCGAACACCAGGTTCTGCCCCGGGTCCTTGGACACCGAGAGCACCGTGGACTGGGCGCCGCCCTGCTGGCTGTAGCTGGACTGGAACAGCGCGAAGCCGCGGTAGTGCAGTTCATGGTTCATCCAGATGGCCGCCGGGAACGTCTGGCCGCTGGCGTGGTCGGTGATCTCCACCTCGCTGCGGAAGCCGGAAGGCCGCATGGTCCCCGGGTAGGTCTCCAGCACGAACTTGTCCAGCTTCACATCGAAGGGCAGCTTGTGCTCGGACAGGAGGTTCTGTTCCTTGTCGCGGTTCTCGATGACCGAGGCGCGCTCGCCCTCCTGGATGCTCATCATCCCTTCGATCTTGAGGAAGTAGCTGGTGCAGGCCCCGGCCAGGATCAGCAGCAGCGAGGCGTGGGTCACCACGAAGCCGATCCGCTTCCTGGTCCAAGGGAACAGGTCGGCCAGGGACATGGCCACGTTGATGGCGAGCAGGCCCTGCAGGCCCAGGAACCACCAGGCGTAGTACACCTGGCGGCCGGCGATCTCGGCGCCCGCCCGGGTCTCGACGATGGTTCCCGCCGCCAGTCCCACCAGGATCAGCAGCAGCAGGATCACCGCCAGCCGCAGGGAGGCGAACATGTCAAACAACTTTTTCATGGGGTCAATCCTAGGGTGAAGACAGGGTTCAGCGGGCGCACATGCAGCCGCAGTCTCCTGGTGAGACACGAATTAGCATTTTTCCACAAAGGGGCCGCTCCAGCCCAGGGCTATTTCTTGGCCTTGGGGGCACCGACGAAGATGCTTTCGCGGATCCGCTGGAACAGATCCATGGGCAGCACCCCCTTGGTCACCAGCCTGGTCTTGGTCAGGTAGGGCCGGCCGGCGATGATCTTGTCGGCCAGGTCATCGGTGACGCCGGGCAGCTTCTTCAGGCTGGCCTTGGGCGCATTGTTCATGTCCACCTGGTCCTTGAGCGGGACCTTCTTGATCTTGGCCGGCTTGGGCGCTGGAGCCGGTGCCGCGGGCGCCGGCTTGGGCGCTGGAGCCGGTGCCGCGGGCGCCGGCTTGGCCGGAGCCACCTGGGCGGCCAGGATCGACGGGACGGCGCAGAGCAGGACAGCCAGCGCCGGTCCGCGCATCTGGGTGGGGAATGTCATTCGTTCACCTCATGAAGCCCCATCCAGGGGCAGGAAATAAGATAACCCAGATGCTTGGGGGCATCCGGGTCATCTTCCTGACGGAATGCAAGTTCCGGAGCGGGATGGCTCCCGCTCCGGAGGGGAAGTTAATTAAAGTTCATGTGCACGGTCTGGGCGTCCTGAGTCTTGCCGGCGCCGTGGCAGATGAGGCACTGCTCGGTGTTGACCAGGGTCGCGGAGGAACCGCGCGGGGCGTAGTACTGCCCGCCGTTGCCCTGGAAGTGGAGAATCGCCTGGGGCGAATCATGGCAGGAGGAGCAGGCCGAGGTGATCGGCGAGGTCACCAGGACGGTCGAAGCGGCCGCATGGGGGGTGAACGACGCGACGACGGGAGGGTTGGCGAGGGGGTTGGCCGGAGTGTAGGTGACCGACCAGCCGCTGCCAAGCGCCAAACCAGCAGCCGAGTTGAAGGCGGTGACGTTCGCCGCGGGGGTGGAGCTGGCAGACAGGTAGCCAGAGAACCCAGGAGACATGTAGTCAGCGCCGTAGGTGGTGGCGGTGGAACCGATCCAGCCGTTCGGGTAGTTCCCGGCGGCGAGCGTCCCGGTGGCGGAATTGGCCGCAGGGATGGTGCCAGCGGCCGGAAGCGGCATCAGGCCCGTCTTGTTGATGACCTGGTTGCCGTTGGCGACCAGGGTGCCGGAAGCCGCAAGGCTCCACAGCAGGTTCGGGTACTGGGCAACGTTGCTGGCGCCGGCGAAGTCATAGGAACCTTCGACGTGGCACTGGGTGCAATCGTTCAGCAGCGCGGGGTACTGGATGTTCCAGAACTCCTCGGCGACAAGGTTGGTGTAGGCATTGACCCGGGGCGTCTGGGGAAGCCCGGCCAGGGCGGTGCCGGCGGAATTCAGGCCGCCGGAGTGGATGCCGTGGATCCATTCCTTGAGGTTGATGCTCCAGACGCCACCGGTGTGATCGGTCGCGTTGGGGGCGTGGCAGCTGAGGCAGGCCTCAGGATCGTTGTAGGTGCCGCTGTGGAAGGCGGAGTTGGTGAAGAACCCGAGGTTCTCGTGGCAGCTCAGGCAGGCGCCCGGCTTGAGGATGGAGCGCCGGACCACGGCCGCCGTGCCGGGGAAGCTGGAGCAGTCAAGCGACGACGCCTGGGTCGCGACCTGCAGGCCGTTGGCGTAGCTGGTGTAATTGAAGGCGTCGGTGCCGAGGGCACTGGCCTGGGTCATGAAGCCATAACCGAGGACGGCCTTGAGCATGTTGGTGCCCGCAGGCAAGGTCATGCCGGTCATGATGATCGTCACGGAACCGTCGGCGTTGGCGTTCCAGCTGCCGGCAGTGGCGCCAGTGGCGGTGCCGTTCCAGATGGTGTTGATGGCGACCGACGGGAAGTAGTTGTAGTCGGCCGGGTTGGCAATGCCGTCCTGGGGCAGGGCGACAAGCAGCTTCAGGGTCGGCGAGCCGGTGAAGCCGGGGATCATCTGGGTTGCGCCCGCAGTGTAACCAGTCACCGGGGTGATCGTGGAGCTGTAGTCCTCGAAGAACGCGAAGGTGATGTTCGGGTGGTAGTTCGCGTCGACGGTCACCTTGGAAACGGTCCAGGTGAGCTTGTGCGCGGTTCCCCCGTTGAGGCCGTTGGGGACGTTGTAGGGGTTGCCGGCGAGCACGGGCGCAGTCAGGCTTGTGTTGTTGGGCGTGCCAGGCGCGTAGATCGGCCAGTGGGCGACCTGGATGTCCTGGGCGGTGTGGCAGGTTGCGCACTTGCTGTCATCCAGGTAGGTCGTGGTGATGCCGTTGCCGTGGTTGGTGTTGGTGGAGAAGACCGTGGTGTCGTGGCAGGCGCCGCAGGCGGCGCGGCCAGGAGCCATGTTCCAGTTGTCGCCCTGGGCGGTGGCGGTCGCGATGGGCGGGACCGTCGGCCAGGGGGTGGTGACACCGTTCACGGTGACCGTCGCCGGGGTGGTCACGGCAGCGGTGTTGGTGTGGCAGGTGTTGCAGTTCCGCACATCCTGCGGGAACTGGGTGAAGGGCAGGCTGTTGATGGGGGTGCCATCAAAGCTGTAGCCCTGCAGGGACAGGTTGTTGCCCATGTGGATCTTGTGGATGAAGTTCGGGAACAGCCCGATGGCGAAGCCGTCCAGCTTGCCGGTGGTGCCGGCGGGCAGCGTCGTGCCAGTCACACCGGCGCGGGCGTCGGCGAAGTTGAACTTCATCTGGTCGGTGTGGCAGACCACGCAGGCGTGGGTGTCCTGCACCGGAGGCATGTAGTTGGCGTGCATGCTCAGCTTGCTGTGGCAGGCGTTGCAGGAGGCCGGGGTCACGATGTCGTTGGGCGCGGTGATGGGGGTGTTGGGCGCGGTGCCGACGAAGTCGTAGACGATGTTGGCGGAAGTGAGGACCGGCGCCGGGGCGGGAATGGCGCCGCTGCCCGTGGCTTGGCCGCCCGCGAGGATCAGGATGCGGAAGGTGTCGCTGGCGCTGTAGGTCAGGTCGCCGAGGTCGGCCAGGGCCTTGTTGCCGGTGAAGGTGGCCGAGGCCGCGAGCGCGTTGGCCGCAACCTGGCTGAGGTTCAGGTTGTACTGGTAGGTGTAGGTGCCATCCCCGTTGTCCGTGAGGTTGGCGGCCTTGTATTCAGGATCGGGATAGCCCGAGATCGCCGCGGTGCCGGTCGGGGTCGCCGGGGGCTGCACGAACTCGTAGTTGACCCAGTAGCTCGGCATGACGTTGCCGTTGTTGGCGGGATTGGCCGGAGTCACCAGCTTGGCGATGGTGAAGCCGAAGTGGTTGGAGAAGCCCGAAGGATCCGCGCCGCCCAGACCGGAAAGCGGCACGCCTTCCGAGTTGGTCACCTTGAAGGTGACGATCGGCTGACCGCTGTTCATGTTGACGTTGGTGACGGTGCCCTGCAGTTTCTGGGCTGACCATTGCGCCTGGGTCATCGAGCCGATGTTGGTGGCGGCGGTGCCGCCGGGGGCGCCGGCCGCGCCGGTCGGGCCAGCCGGGCCGGTGGCGCCGGTGGAGCCGCTGGAGCCGTTGCATCCGACCAGGGCGGCGATGGAGATTGCGGCAACTAGCAGTCCGCAATATCGAAGTTGAGGTTTAGAACGCATACGGCGCATCTCCTTTGAGAGTAATTGGTTGTGGTTTCTTGCGAGGGGTAATGGTGAAGGTGTTGAAAGCGATGGTTCACCTCCTTGGATGCTCGTGGCGAACATGGGCCTGAAGCTAGATGCCGGTGACCGAGTGGCACATGGTGCCGTTGAAACAGCCCGGGGCCGTTCCCGCGGGCGCCGGCGGCACCGGCTGCAGGGTGGAATTGTTGCCGAGCGCATGGCACTTGACGCACTGGCCGGCATTGCCCGGGTTGGTCAGGTCGTGGCTGATGAGGGTGCCAGGGGCATACCAGGGGGAGTCCGGGTGAGGGGCGTTGGTGTGGCAGGCCAGGCAGGAGGTGCCCGCGCCGCCGGCGAAATTGGACCCGTGGCAAGTGGCGCAATAGGCGAAGCCGGCGGTGGCGCTGGGGGTGGTCATGGCGGCCTGGCCGTGCAGGGTGGGCAGCGCCCAGTCGTACACGTGGCCGGGGCTGTTGCCGTGGCACAGGGTGTTGTTGAAGCAGCCCGGAGCCGTTCCGGCCGGCGCGGTGCCGTGGAACTGCAGGTCGTTGGGATCCAGGTTGGTGCCGTTCAGGTGGCACTTGGCGCACTCGGCGGCGTTGCTGGGATCGGTGGTGGCATGGTTGGTGCCGTCGGCGGTGGTGCCGTGCCAGGGCTTGTCCGGATGGGGCGCGTTGGTGTGGCAGGTCATGCACGACTCGGTGGTGCCGTCGGCATTGTTGTAGAGGCTGCCGTGGCAGGCGGCGCAGTGGGCGAAACCGCCGGTGAGGGAGGCCGCCTGCTTGGCGTAGGTGCCGTGGAAGGGAACGTTGCCGACGGTCTGCCAGCCGGCGGGATGGGTCGGCGCATACACGACGGGGACCTGCTGGGCATGGCAGGAGAAGCAGTTGATCCCGGTGGTGCCGCCGGTGGAACTGGCGTTGGTGTAGGAGCCGTGGCACGGGGCGCACTGGTTCTTGTTCTGGTTGAAGGTGATCCAATGGGTGGCGATCCAGCCATCGGGGTGCTGGCCCAGCGGGTTCAGCTGGGGGGCGCTGCCGTTGCTCTTGGAGCAGGCCATGAAGACCAGGGCCAAGGTCATCACAACGCAGGTTCTAAGCATCAGGCCGATTTTGCTCATCATGGTTCCCCAGCTTTCCTCATCAGATCCTACTTATGGCAAGCAGTGCACTTCTCGTTATTGGCGCGACCGTGGCACTCAAAGCAGCTGGTGGGGTCGATCTTCCCGTCGATGCGATGCAGGCTCAGGTAGCCGGTCCGGTGCGGCGACACCCGGTCGGGCCGGTTGCCCAGCTTGACCGAGGGCAGCATGGCGGTCTTGCCGCCGTGGCAATCAGCGCAGAAGGACTGGGCATGGCAGGCGGCGCAGGTGGCGGGGTCCTGGTTGGCCTGGAACTTGTGGTTGGCGACGAAGGCCTCGGTGTGGTTGAAGGAGGCGAAGGTCTTCTCGCTGCCCGACACCCGGTCGGTGCCGTGGCAGTCGGAGCAGGTGGGCCGGCCGTTGTCCAGGGCCTGGGGGTGGGTGGGTGCGAAACTGCCCTTGGGCGAAATCCAGGAGCAGGCGACCATGAGCCCAAGGCCGAGGGCGACAGAAAGGAGCGCGAATTTCTTGAGCATTTACTTGCCTCCCTTGGCTGCCAGGCCGAACGTGTACTGGACCCGCAGGAGCGCCATGACCTGACTCTTGGTGAGGGCGTTGTCCTCGACGCTCAGATCGGCGGAGAGCCTCAAGTTGTCCTTGGCCTTGTAGCCCAGCGAACCCACGATCGCCGATTCGATGGACTGGCCGTGCAGGTTCGGATTGGCATCGGCGTCGTCGTAATGGAGCCGGATCATGTCCAGGCTGGCCGAGTAGGCGCCCCGGTCGGCCATCACCCAGACGCGCTCTTCGCTGTGGGAGAGGCTGTAGGCCGCGAACTGGGCATTCACCGGCAGCACATCGTCGGCGTTCACCTGGTGGTAGGCTGCGCCGGCGACCACGTGGGCATTGGTGAAGGTGTAGCGGGCCTCGCCGCCGGCCCGGGTGGCGTCGCCGTAGCTGGTGCGCTCGGAGCGGCGGACGTCGCCCACGATCTGCAGATTGGCCAGGGCAGCCCACACCAGGCTGGCCCCGGTGGCCTTGAAGGTGCCCTGCTCATCCTGGTTGAACAGGCTCGGCAGGGTGCTGCCGGCATAGTAGGAGAAGAAGTTCCGCTCCACGTAGGTGCCGGTGATGGAGATCTTCTCGTTCACCTTGGCGGTGGCCTTGTAGTCGTGCTCGGCGATCCGGGAAGGGTCGGTGCCGGGGACGGTGATCTGGTCGCTGGCCACATTCAGCACCGTGCGGCCGGCCACGTCGAGGAAGGCGCAGGGATCCAGCTTGACGTCGGCCGCCAGCTGCTTGCGGGTGTAGTCCACCGGTTGCGGAACCGTCAGCCCCGCGGCGGGGTGGCTGCCGTCCTGGAGGTAGGACACGCCGATTTCGCCAAGCTTGGCCGTCCGCCAGGCAAAGCGGCCGCCGAAGGAGATGTCCTGCTGGTAGGCGACGAAGTACTGATTATTGTTGCTGTAGTTCTTGAACACCACGGGCGTGCCGGCGAAGGCGGACACCATGAAGCCGTAGCGGAGGTCCGTGCGGGCCTCCACGCCGTCCAGCGCCATCGGGCCGAGGCCCTGGTTGACGATGATCCGGCCCGCCTTGATCTGGGCGTTGGCTTGCTTGAAGTCGTACTGCAGGTAGCCGTAGGTGAGATCCCCGGTGTGCTTGCCGCCGATGTAGGACTGGTCGCCCAGGTCGGCCATGCCCCATCCGTACATATGGAAGGAGAGCGCCTCTTTGCCGCCGAGCTTGGTCGCGTCGACGCCCACGAACTCGGTCAACGGAACCTGCGTGGTGTCGCTGAATCCGGGGGTCTTGGTGGTCCAGGCCTGGGCGATGCTGGTGGTGGAGAAGGCCACGTCCTGGGCCATGGCCGTGCCGGCAACCAGAGCAGCAAGCAGGGCCAAGCGGGTGCGGTAGATCATGAGAGGCCTCCGCCCGCCATGCGCCGCATGGGTGCGGTCGGCAGGATCATGGATCGCATACGCATTGGGGACCTCCTGGTTCGAAATGGCTGGGCTGGAACTCAAGAAACGCTGGCTGACATTGAAAAAGGTGGACCTAGCCGATCAGATCCTGATGATCGGCTGAGTCCCTGGTGCCACTGCATTTGAAATACTCTGCTCCCTGGAATTCTCAAACCAAATTAAGGATACGTCAATCTTTTATCTCAAAGTCTCTATGATTTCGGACACAAGGCTCAGAAATGGATGGTCCACCATCCATTCAGTGGCGAAGGGGTACAACCCTGGCTGAAAGAACTGACCAGGGTCAGGCCTCCCGGCCGGAGCCACCATGCCCGATCCCATCCGAAAGATCCAGCCCCAGAGCCTTGGCAATGATTACTTAACTTAAGATTTTACAGCTTGTTGCATTTCCCAAAAGAGCGAACGCCTCGGAAACCGGGTTACAACCTCCAGGTTGCCAAGTTGGTTGAATGTACAAACACTGCGCTGGGCTAGCAAGTAAAGATTAAAGTTGATCTTATTGCTATGTCTTGGCCGGTTGCGGCTGCATCGGCTGGTTCCGGCCGGGCGGCAATCCCGCCCCAAGCTCCGACGGGAAAAGGGTCCGTAAATCTTTAATGCAATCTGGAGGGGACCCGCCATCCGGGATGACCAGCGCCGCCCAGCCGGGCCCTGGGCAAACTGCAATATATATATAATTATTTATGATATGGACTGCCCTTGAGGATGGCGAAGGCCCGGTAGAGCTGTTCCAGGAAGAGGACCCGGCTCAGGTCGTGGGGGAAGGTCATGGGACTGAGGCTCAGGTGTTCACGCACCTCCGCCTTGAGTCCCGGATCGAACCCGTGGCTGGACCCCACCGCGAAGGCCAGGCTGTCGCCCCGGTCCACGCGCGTCCCCAGCCACTGGGCGAACGCCTCGGAGCTGCGCGGAGGGCCGTCGGCGCTCAGCAGCACCGGACAGCGGGCCGACAGGAGGTGCGGACGGATCCGCTCGGCCTCGTCCTTCAGCTGGCGCGACGGATCGCCCTTGCCTTCGGGCAGTTCCACCACGGCCAGCCGGACGAAGGCTTTCAGCAGCCCCTGGTAGTGCGTTTCCAGCTCCCGCACCGGCGCCAGCTTCGGGCGCCCGATGGTGATGAGCCGGATCGGGTACATGGGGGTTACCGGACGATCTTGGCGTCCTCCACGATGATGGGGTAGACATAGCCTGACCCGACATTCCGGTCGACGTGGAGGATGCCCTTCACGGTCACCACGTCGCCCAGCTTGGCGACGTCCAAGGTGGTGACGGCGAGGTCGAAGTCCCGGGTCTGGGGGCTGCCGCTGCCGTCACAAAGGTGGATCCAGGTCTTGCCCATGATCCCCGCCATGTACTTCATGATCTTGCCCCTGACCGCCACGGGCCGGTCCTTGAGGCGGCTCTTCCCGGCATAGAGCTCGGCCACGGTGTGGGCATCCGGCCCCGTGGCCTTCGCCACCTTCTCGATGACGGGGATCGGGTGCGCGCCATGGGCGGCCGCGGCGGAGGCCATGGCGGCGGCCGGAGCGGGAGCGCCGGCCGCGGGGGCGGCAGCTGCGGGAGCGGGGGCGGCGGCCACGGGGGCGGCGCCCGCCAGGGTGCCCATGTAGAGCGCATCAAAGGTGCGATTGAGGGCGGTGGATTGGAACTTGTCCATCTTGATCTGCACCAGGACCGTCACCGGATCGCCCACCTTGACCGCCGCCGCGGGCACCGCCGCCCAGAGCTCGCCCTGGGCCGCCTTGAGGTGCAGGTAGCTGTAGGGCGGGGCGGGCAGGACCTCCAGCACCGTGCCCTGGAGCGCGTTCTGGGCGGCCGGAGCGGCGCCGGCGGGTTTTTCGTCTTCGGACTTGCGGCAGGCCACAAAGGAGCAGGCGGCGAGACCGGCGGCAACGACAAACAAGCTGGGGGCAAAGCGCATCTTTGGGACTCCTGAAGGGATTCAGCCTTATGGCTCAATGATGATACCGCATGGCCGGATGGCGCCGCTGCGGCCACGGCGGGGTATTATCCAGCAATCATCACCCAGCCGGTTGGGGGATTCCCCGCAAAGTAAGCTGGCACGCGGCTTGACTCGGCGCAGCAAGTGCCCTTCGTCACTTGTTCGCCCCGGCGCAACCATAAGCCTTCTAACTCAGGCCATAATTACCGGGTTAGGCTGATTCGCCTAAGAACCGTGGCCTGTTGCAGCAGGCACAGTAAGCACAAAAACTTTCAAGGAGTGGAGTTATGGCTGAGAAGGCCTTCAATCCGTTTGAAATGGCACAGAAGCAGTTCGATGCCGTGGCTGAGAAGTTGAGCCTCGACCAGGGGACTCGCGACCTGCTGCGCAACCCGTCACGTGAATTGCACTTCACCATCCCGGTCCGCATGGACAACGGGCAGGTGAAGATTTTCCGTGGTTTCCGCATCCAGCACAGCGATGCCCGCGGCCCCGCCAAGGGCGGCATCCGCTTCCATCCCAACGAGACCATCGACACCGTCAAGGCGCTGGCCACCTGGATGACCTGGAAATGCGCCGTGGTGGACATTCCCCTGGGCGGCGGCAAGGGCGGCGTGATCTGCGACCCCCGCGAACTCTCCGATCGCGAGCAGGAGAAGATCTGCCGCGGCTGGATCCGCCAGGTCTCCAAGATGGTCGGGCCCTACAACGACGTTCCGGCTCCGGACGTCATGACGCACGGCCAGCACATGCTCTGGATGATGGACGAGTATGAAACCATCGTTGGCGGCAAGCGCCCCGGCTTCATCACCGGCAAGCCCGTGGGCATGGGCGGTTCCCTGGGCCGCACCGAAGCCACCGGCTACGGCGTTGTCTACACCATCCGCGAAGCCATGAAGGAACTCGGCATCGACATCAAGGGCGCCACCGCCTCGATCCAGGGCGCCGGCAACGTGGCCCAGTACTCCCTCGACCTGTTCACCCAGTACGGCGGCAAGGTCATCGCCATCTCCTGCTGGGACAACAACGACAAGGTGCCCTACACCTATCGCTGCAAGGACGGCATCAAGTTCGAGCTGCTGATGGCCTCCATCGACAAGTTCGGCACCATCGATCCCGCCAAGGCCAAGGCCAATGGCTGGGAAAAGCTGGATGGCGATGCCTGGATCGAGCAGGAAGTGACCGTGCTGATCCCCGCCGCCCAGGAGAACATGATCAACAGCGAGAACGTCAACAAGATCAAGCCGACGGTCAAGCTCATCGCCGAAGGCGCCAACGGCCCCACCACCCCCGAAGCTGATGTCGTCATCCAGAAGAAGGGCATCTTCCTGATCCCCGACTTCCTCTGCAACGCCGGCGGCGTGACCTGCTCCTACTTCGAGCAGGTGCAGTGCAACATGAACTACTTCTGGGAAAAGGAAGAAGTCCTGACCAAGCTCGACCAGAAGATGACCGCCGGGTTCAAGGCCGTGTCCTTCCTCGCCCGGGACAAGAAAGTCTATATGCGCGACGCCGCCTACATGATCTCCATCAAGCGCGTCGCTGAAGCCAGCCACCTGCGCGGCTGGGTCTAGGCTCCAGGAAAATTCCGTGCAGCAACCAACGGCCCGCCCTCCGGCGGGCCGTATTTAGTTACACTGCCTATATTTCACCCGAGGATCCCGCCCAATGGAAAACACCACCTTCGGCCAGTCCCGCGAGCTCCAGACCATCTTCGAGATCGCCGCGCTGCTGGCGCGCCAGGACCTTTCCTTGACCCAGATCCTCCAGGCGGTGGCCGAGGTCCTGCCCAAGGGGTTCAAGTACGAGGAGGTGTGCCAGGCGCGGATCCATTTCTGGGGCGAATGCTTCGAGACCAAGGGGTTCATCCCCTGCACCTGGACGCTGCGCGCGCCGATCCTGGTCAAGGGCGAGACCCTGGGCGAGGTGGAGGTGGTCTACCTGGAGAACCGCTCTTCGCGCGCCCCCAGCAGCCCCTTCCACCTGGACCAGAAGAAGCTGGTGGACCTGACCGCCCAGAAGCTGGGCCACCTGGCCGAGGTGCGCATCGCCCAGCACAGCGGCGAGATGGACAATCCACCCGCCCCGGCGCCCGCCCCCGAGCGCAAGCCCGAGTGGCGCGCCATCCTCGACCTGCTGGGCGAGATCGATCCGCCCATGCACCACCGGTTGATCCGCCGGCTCATGAACCACGCCTCCAAGCTGGGGGTGCCCGGGGTGCACAAGATGATCGCCCAGTTCGATCCGGCCATCTACGCCCAGGGCGAGGTTTCCTCCCACGGCTCCAACGCGCCGCTGCCCAAGCGCGACATCGACCTGCTGCGCAAGACCTTCGGCGAGATCCAGGACGTGGCGTCCATGGTGTTCGAGGACGCCCCGCTCACCAGCCTGCTCAAGCAGTGGATGCGCCAGGACAAGCTGGGCTACCTGGCCATCGCCACCGAGAAGCGCGACATCCCGCTGGTGGAGATCACCGAGCTGGTGGACCGGTTCTGCCGGGAGACCCGGGGCGACGAGGTGTCCGGACTGTCCATCCCCGACGACCTGAACGTGCGGGTGGCGCTGATCCGCCGCTTCCTCACCGAGAACCTGAAGTTCATCGGCATCGCCAAGAACCACCTGTTCATCAGCGATTTCGGCGAGATCCTGACCCACGTGGCGGGCCCGGCCCAGGGCAACGGCAAGCTGGGCGGCAAGGCCGCCGGCCTGATCCTGGCCAAGCGCATCCTGCGCCGGAACGGCAAAGGCAATCCGCTCATCGAAAGCATCCGCACCCCCAAGACCTGGTACATCACCTCCGACGGCATGTGGAATTTCCTGCGCCACAACAGCATGGAAGACCTCTGGAGCCTCAAGTTCGCGCCCCTGGAGGAGATCCGCCAGACCTTCCCGTACCTGGAGCAGGTCTTCAAGAACTCCTTCTTCTCCCATGAGATGGAACAGCAGATCCAGTTCGCCATGGACGACCTGGGCGAAGGGCCGCTGATCGTGCGCTCATCCAGCCTGCTGGAAGACAGCGAGGGCATGGCGTTTTCCGGCAAGTACCGCAGCCTGTTCCTGGCCAACACCGGCTCCCGGGAGGATCGCCAGGCGGCGCTGATCGACGCGGTGGCCGAAGTCTACGCCTCGGTGTTCGGCCCCGATCCCATGGAGTACCGGGCCGAGCGCGGCCTGCTGGATTTCGTGGAGGAGATGGGCATCATCATCCAGAAGGTGGTGGGCAGGCAGGTGGGCAAGTACTTCTTCCCGGCCTTCGCCGGGGTGGCGTTCAGCAACAACGAGTTCCGCTGGTCGTCCCGGCTCAAGCGCGAGGACGGCATCGTCCGCATGGTGACCGGCCTGGGCACCCGGGCGGTGGACCGCATGGGCCGCGACTTCCCGTTCATGATCAGCCCCGGCCAGCCCAACTTGCGGGTCAACATCATGCCCGACCAGGTCGAGCACTACGCCCAGAATTCCATGGACGTCATCAACCTGGAGACCGGCCGGTTCGAGTCGCTCAGCGTGCGCGAGATCTTCAAGCAGGCCGGGGACGATTACCCCATGCTGGAACAGATCGTCTCCCTGCTGGAGGACGGCTTCCTGAAGAAGCCCATGAAGGGCATGTTCCGGCCCGGCCATGACGATCTGCTGGTGACCTTCGCCGGCCTGGTGGAGCGCACCGAGTTCATCCCGCAGGTGAAGGCGATGCTGGCCATCCTGCAGGACGCCCTGGGCATGCCGGTGGACCTGGAGTTCGCCCACGACGGCGAGCGCCTCTACCTGCTGCAGTGCCGGCCCCAGAGCCGGATGATCGAAGAAGCCCAGATCTCCATCCCCAGCAAGGTGCCGTTCGACCACAAGCTGTTCTCCGCGAGCAAGTACGTCACCAACGGCAGCGTCGAGGGGATCCGCTACATCGTCTACGTGGATCCCGAGGAGTACCGCACCATCCCCGATCTGGCCGACCTGCTGGGCATCGCCGAGGCGGTGAGCCATCTCAACCAGGTCCTGCCGCGCCGGCAGTTCATCCTCATGGGGCCCGGCCGCTGGGGCAGCCGGGGCGACGTCACGCTGGGCGTGGGCATCACCTACTCCGGCATCAACAACACCTCGCTGCTGGTGGAGATCGCCCGCAAGAAGGGCAACTACGTGCCGGACCTGTCGTTCGGCACCCACTTCTTCCAGGACCTGGTGGAAGCCAAGATCCACTACCTGGCCCTGTACCCCGACGAGGAGGGCAACCTCTTCAACGAGGCCTTCTTCCGGGACAGCCCCAGCGTGCTCACGCATATGCTGCCCGAGCACGCCCGGCTGGAAAGGGCCGTGCGGGTCATCGACGTGGAGCAGGTGTTCCCCGGCTGCGAGTTGAACGTGGTGATGGACGCGGACAAGGACCGGGCCCTGGGCTTCGTGCGCGAGCGCACGCACCGCTGACTACATGCCGCTCCAGCTGAGCACGAACGTGACCAGCGAGGCGCACAGGCAGTAGATGCCGAACAGGTGCCAGCGGCCCTTTTCCAGCCAGGTGGAAAGCCAGCGCAGGGCCAGCAGGCCGGTGGCGAAGCTCAGCACCATGCCGGTCAGGCTCGGCAGGAACAGCCCCACCAGGCTGGTCCCGGCGCCGGCCGCCGCCGCGGCGTGCTGGGCCTTCAGCAGGCGCAGGACCTCCATGGCGATGATGGGCGGCGTGAGCACCACGGCCAGGGCGAAGCTGAACGCCTCGACCTGCTTCCGGGACAGCCCCAGGATGAGCCCGGTGGAGATGGTGGCGCCGGACCGGGAGAAGCCGCGGAACGGCAGGCAAAGCCCCTGGATCGCCCCCATGCTGCAGGCCCCGGTCAGGTCCAGGGGGCCCCCGTCCTGGCCGGAACGCTGGGTCTTGAGGCCGGAGTAGCAGATCAGCACGCCGACCACCGCCAGGGAAGCCGAGATCAGGGTCAGGTTGCCGAAGATCATCTCCACTTCGGCGTGGGCCACGCCCTTCAGCGCCACTTTTTCAATGATGAACTTCAGGCCCAGGCCCACCAGCCCGGTCAGGGCGGTGGCCGCCACCAGGAGGCGCAGGAAGGCCAGGAACTCCGCCCGGGAGCGGAAGAACACCGCGCACCAGACCTTCCAGTAGAAGCAGATCACCGCGAACATGGTGCCGGTATGCAGCATGACCAGCAGCAGCGTCATCTCCGGCCGGGTCGGGTCCAGCCCCAGCAGCTTTTCGGCGACGATGACGTGGGCCGAGCTCGAAACCGGAAGCAGTTCGGCCGCGCCCTGGATGATGGCTAGAATCAGGATGTGCAATATCGTCATTAGACCAGTATCCCTGTATCAATGGCGTTCGTCTGATCTGAGCACGTCGCGGCGTGGGTCGATGCACTGAATGCTGCCATGTTACCAGCAATCCCGCGCCTCCCTGTGCTGCTACCATGGCTGTGCAAGTTGACGGCGGCCTAGCCGCTCTTTTTATGGAGACTCATTCGTGCTCTTCCGTGCCCATCTGCTGAGCCCTTCCGAAACCTCGGGCCTTCGGGACATCCCTGACGGCGCCATGCTGGTGGACGCGGCGGGTCGCATCAAGGAAGCGGGGCCCTTCCCGGAGGTGGCCGCCGCCCATCCCGGCGAGGCCGTCCAGGATCTGCGCCCCTTCTGGGTCCTCCCGGGACTGGTGGACCTGCATTCGCACCTGCCCCAGCACGAGGCCGTGGCCATGGACGGCGAGGAACTGCTGCCCTGGCTCAAGACCCACATCTTCCCGGCCGAGATCCGCTTCGAGGACCCGGAATGGGCCGCCCGGGCGGCCCGGGCCTACTTCCGCGACCAGCTCGCCCTGGGCACGACCACCACGGTGGTCTACGGCTCGGTTCACCTGGAGGCCGCCCACCGCGCCTTCCAGGAGGCTGAGCGCTCGGGCATCCGCTGCGTGATGGGCAAGGTCATGATGGACCAGCACAGCCCCGACCGGCTCAAGGAAGACACCGCCGCCTCCCTGGCCCAGAGCGAGGAGCTCTGCAGGGCCTGGCACGGCCGGGATGGCGGCCGGCTGCAGTACGCCTTCACCCCGCGCTTCGCGCCCACCTGCTCCAGGGAGCTGCTGCGCGGTGCCGGCCGGCTGGCGGAAAAGCACGCGGCGTTCATCCAGACCCACCTCAGCGAAAACCTCGACGAGCTGCAATGGGTCCATGAACTCTTCCCGGAGGCCGCGGACTATACCGACGTCTACGCCCGCGCCGGCCTGCTGGGCCCGCGCACCCTGCTGGGCCACTGCATCCATCTGGGGCCTTCCGAGCGGCAGGTGATCCGCGCGTCCGGCGCGACCGTGGTGCACTGCCCGCGCTCCAACGCCTTCCTCAAGAGCGGCATCATGCCGCTGCGCCGCTGGCTGGACGAGGGCCTGACGGTGGGCCTGGGCACCGACGTGGGGGCCGGCCCCAGCCTCGACCTCTGGGCCGAGATGGCCATGGCCTGCACCGCCTCCAAGCTGCGCTGGGCCGACCAGCAGACCCAGGGCCGGCGCTTGCGTGGGCTGGGCCTGCCCGAAACGGACTACCAGCGGGTCCACCAGGCCCTGGGGCTGGAGCCCGACCCGCCCATCGACCCGGCCCAGGCTTTCGCCCTGGCCACCCTGGGCGGCGCCCGGGCCCTGGGCCAGGCCGAGCGCCTGGGCAGCCTGGACGCGGGCAAGGACGCCGACTTCATCGTGGTGGATCCGGACCAGGTGGACCCGGCGCCCGGCCGGACCCTCGAACCCGCGACCGAAGTGCTGAGCCGGTTGATGTACCGCAGCGACCCGCGGATGATCCGGGCCAGCTACGTCCGGGGCCGGATGTGCCACAGCCTGACGATCTGATCCCGCTCGCCTTCTACCTCCGGGCGGTGGAGGACGTGGCCCAGGACCTGCTGGGCCGTTACCTGCGCCACGGGGAGGTGACCCTGCGCATCACCGAAGTGGAGGCCTACGGCGGCCAGGAGGACTCCGCCAGCCACTGCCGCTCGGGCCGGACCCCGCGCAACGCCCCCATGTGGGAACAGGGCGGCCAGGCCTACGTGTATTTCTGCTACGGCGTGCACCACATGCTGAACATCGTCACGGGCCCTTCCGGCCAGGGCGAGGGCATCCTCATCCGCAGCTGCGAGCCGGTGGCGGGCCTGGAGCTGGTGACCCGGCGCCGGGGCGGGCTCACCGGCCCGGGCCTGCTCACCGGACCGGGCAAGGTGGCCCAGGCGCTGGCCGTGGACCTCAGCTTCACCCGCCACCCGCTCTGGCTTCCGGGCGGGCTGGAACTCCTGGAGGGCACGGCGCCGGAAGGCATCCTGAAAGGCCCGAGGGTGGGGATAGACTTCGCCCTGGAACCCGACCGGGTACGGCCCTGGCGCTTCGCCCTGGCCGGCACGCCCTGGGTCAGCCAGCGCAGACTATTGCTGGTCTAGCGGGAGTTTACTAAGTTCGATGGAGTAGGAGCTCGGCCGCTGATCGCAAG
>CAZVHQ010000028.1:0-48651 GCA_964627225.1 uncultured Mesoterricola sp. | reverse complement strand
AGTAGACGTTGTCCGGCAGCAGCACGTCGTCCCCCTGGCCCAGCAGGGCCAGGTCGACCATGGCGATGGCGGACAGCCCGCTGGGGGTCAGCAGGCAGTGGGCGCCGCCTTCGATGTCCGCCAGCCGGGCCTCCAGCTCGTAGGTGGTCGGGGTGCCGAACAGGCCGTAGAGGTAGGTGGAGCGGTCCAGCCAGAGGTTGTCGCGGGCGCGCAGTTCGGCGACATTCTCGAACAGCACCGTGGAGGCGCGCTGGATCGGCGCGGGGCAGGCGCTGAACCCGGCCGGCGCGCGGTATCCGCCCTGTACGAGGGCAGTCTGTAGGCTTTTCGAACGGAACATGGGCAGATCCTTGTGGGGAGACCTCCAGTATGATCCACTACGACCAGAGACTGACCCCCATGCGCGAAATCCAACTCCGTTACGGCTGCAACCCCCACCAGGCCCCCGCCCGGGTGTTCATCGACGGCGCCGACCTGCCCATCGAGGTGCTGTCGGGGGCGCCGGGCTACATCAACCTGTGCGACGCGCTCAACGCCTGGCAACTGGTCAAGGAACTCAAGGCCACCCTCGGCCTGCCCGCGGCCGCCTCGTTCAAGCACGTGAGCCCGGCCGGCGCCGCTCTGGGCCTGCCCATGGACGCCGGCCTGCAGCGCGCGTGCTTCGTCGAGGACATGACGCTGACGCCGCTGGCGGCGGCCTATGCCCGGGCCCGCGGGGCCGACCGCATGTCCTCGTTCGGCGACTGGGCGGCCCTTTCGGACGTCTGCGACGAAGCCACCGCGCGGATCCTCAAACGCGAGGTGTCGGACGGGGTGATCGCCCCGGGCTACACCCCCGAGGCGCTGGCGCTCCTGCGGGCCAAGCGGGACGGCAAGTACCACGTGGTCCGGATCGACCCCGGCTACCAGGCGCCGGAGCTGGAGCGGCGGGAGATCTTCGGCATCACCTTCGAGCAGCGGCGCAACACCCTGGTGCCCGGCTTCGAGCTGCTCGACCGGGTGGTGACCAGGCTCCGGGAGCTGCCCGAGGCGGCGCGGCGCGACCTGCTCCTGGCCCTGATCACCCTGAAGTACACCCAGTCCAATTCGGTCTGCTTCGCCTTCGACGGCCAGGTGATCGGCGTGGGCGCCGGCCAGCAGTCGCGCGTGCACTGCACCCGGCTGGCGGCGGCCAAGGCCGACAAGTGGTTCCTGCGCCAGCACCCGGAGGTGCTGGGCTTGCGCTTCAAGGCCGGGGTCAACCGGGCCGACCGCAACAACGCCATCGACCAGTACCTGGAGGACTGGCTGTCTCCGGCCGAGGCCCGGCTGTGGGCGGAACATTTCGAGGTGCTGCCGGAACCCATGGGGCCGGAGGAGAAGCGCGCCTACCTGGCCACCCGGACCGGCGTGGCGCTGGGCTCCGACGCCTTCTTCCCGTTCCGCGACAACATCGACCGGGCCCAGGCCAGCGGGGTCTCCTACGTCGCCCAGCCGGGCGGCTCGGTGCGCGACGACGCGGTCATCGAAGCCTGCGACGCCTACGGCATGGTGATGTGCTTCACCGGGGTGCGCCTGTTCCATCATTGAAGCCCAGAAACCGGTCCACGGACAGGGGCCCGGGGCCGAACAGCAGGACGATGATCGAGGCGAACAGGAAGGTGTAGGGGGCGGCGCCATAGAACTTGCCCGGGTCGCTGAACAGGGCGAACAGGGCCTCGCGGTCCGCGGTCAGGTAGGCCACCAGCATGTTGCCGGTCAGCAGCAGGGCGACGGGACGGGAGGCCAGGCCGAGGATGAGCAGGATGCCGCCGGCGAATTCCAGCCCGGCTACGAACGGCGCGTTGAGTCCGGGGAAGGGGATGCCCAGGCTGGCGAAGAAGCCGGTCACCTTGGCGAGGTTATGCAGCTTGCCCCAGCCGGTCATGGTGAACTGCCAGCCCCAGTAGAGCCGCACGCCCAGCAGGAAGGGCGGCTGCAGCAGCGCGGCGGCCATGCTCAAGCCGCGGGCGCGGCGCAGGAAGTTAGCCATCGGATTCTCCGCGGCGGACGAACCAGCCGAAGCTGGCCCAGTCGTGAAAGGCCTGGCGCAGGAAATCGGCACGCCCGGCTTCGGCCATGGCGCTGGGCTCGAAGGCTTCGAGGGCCTCGCCCAGGGGGGCGCCGGACTGGAGCGCCCGCAGAATGCGGTAGGCTTCCGCAGCGAGCGGCTTGTAGAAGACGGTCTGGTCGAACCGGTGCACCGCCAGGAAGGTCTCTTCCTCGCTGGCCGTGGCCCGGCGCACCGGGCGGGGGCCGTGGCGGCCGGCGCGGTCCAGGTCGCGGTGCAGGCCGGTCAGCAATTGATGCACCGGATAGGCCAGGTGCAGGAGGCGGATGTGCGGCTGCAGGGCGAGCCGGGTGGTGGCGCCGAGCAGCGTCAGGTCGCCCGCCGTAAGCGCCGGCTCGGCCGCTTCGTCGAAGGCTTCGATGTGGGCCCATTCCAGCCGCGCGGTGTCCAGGGCGAGCCGGCCGCGGGGTTCGATCCACTGGGGATGTTCGGCCAGCCAGGCCGGCAGGCGGGAGCCCAGGTTGCGCAGGGTGAAGGAACGGGAGGGGCACTCGACCAGGTAGGCCCGGCTCAGGCTGTCGAACCGGGTCCGGCCCAGCACCGCGCGCAGGCCCGGGAAATCCTCGGCGAGGCTGCCCAGGACCCGGAACCAGTACTGCCGGTTGTAGATTTCCAGCCGTTCCAGGGCGGTCATCCGGTCGTTGGGCTTGATGAACGCCGCCGCCTCCCGCTCCATGCGCACGCCGTCCGGGCGCCGGCGCGCCGTGGTCTCCCGGCTGGTGAGCGGGGCCATCACCGCCGCGGCCATGCGCTGCTGGAGGGCCTTGAGGGTGTCCTGGCTCACCGGGCCACCCGGACCGGCGCGGCGGCTTCCAGGTAGCGGCTGGCCTTGAGCGCTTCGGCATGGACCTCGCCGAAGGCCGGGATGCGGTCGTCCCATTCCAGCAGGGTGGCGGTGGGGCCGCAGCGCTCGATGGCCCGGGCGTAGAGGCTCCAGACCTGGTCCAGCACCGGGTGGTCGTGGGTGTCCAGCAGGAATTTCTCGAACCTGGAATGGCCGGCGATGTGGATCTGGGCCACCCGCTCGGCGGGGACGGCGTTCAGGTAGGTGAAGGGGTCGAAGTCGTGGTTCCGGGACGAGACGTAGATGTTGTTGACGTCCAGCAGGATGCCGCAATCGGCCCGCTCCACCACCTCATTGAGGAACTCCCATTCGGTCATCTGCGACACGTGGAACTCGGCATAGCTGCTCACGTTCTCCACGATCACCGGCACTTCGAGGACGTCACGGGCCTGGCGGATCTTGGCGGCCGTCACCCGCACGGCTTCCCAGGTGTAGGGCATCGGCAGGAGGTCGTGGGTGTAGCGGCCGTCCACCGAGCCCCAGCACAGGTGGTCGCTCAGCCAGGGGGTCCGGGTGCGCCGGACCAGGGCCTTGAGCCGGGCCAGGTGCTCCCGGTCCAGCGGACCGGCCGACCCGAAATACATGGAGACACCGTGCTGCACCACCCGGTACTGTTCCAGGATGCGCTCCAGGATCGCCCGCGGACGACCACCCTCGGCCATGAAGTTCTCCGAGATGATCTCGAACCAGTCCACCGCCGGCTTGTGCTCGAGGATATGCCCGTAATGGGGAATCCGGAGCCCGATGCCGATGCCGTACTCGGTGAAGCCGTTGAAGCGGTTGGCCGTCACGTCAAGCTCCTAGGTGGTCTTGCAGCCGCCCTTGCCCTTGCAGGAGTTCTTGGCCTTGCAGCCCATGTCGCCGGTGTTGCAGCCGCCCTGGCCTTTACAGGAGTTCATGCCCTTGCAGTCGTGCTTGGCGCTCTGGGCCAGGGTCAGGGGCGCCAGGCCCAGCTTGGCCATGGACAAGCCGCCGTTCTGCGCGGGGATGCTGACCGGCTGGGCGGTGCTGGTGCCGCTCATGAGGCCGGTGCCGGCCGCGGCAAGCAAAAGGGTCTTGATGGAGTTGTTCATGAATCCTCCTGGCGGCCTGGGGCCGCGGGTGGGGGGCCGATGGGGCCCGGGAAGCGAAGGGTTACGGCTGTCCGTTCGGTCTGACAGGATTTAAGGTGCGAAGGGCGGTGAGATTGTGACGCGGTTTCAAATTTAATTTAAGAAATTGTTTTGACGCTTATTTTTCCTGGACCCCATGAGCCGGTCCGGGCATTTCCATCGATCCGTCCGGGGCCATCCGTCCTATGCTGGTAGGCATGAAGACACCGATCATCCCCCTCATGACCCTCGGGCTTTCCCTCGCCGCGGCCACGGGCCCCGTGCGGCCGGCCAGGCTGATCCCGCTGCGGGATTTCTTCAGGAACCCCGAACAGTCGGGGTTCGCCCTGTCCCAGGACGGCAAGTACCTTTCCTGGCTCGCCCCCTACCGGACCCGGCTCAACGTGTTCGTGCGGCCCCTGGCCGGCGGCAGGGCCCGGCGGGTCACCTCCGAGACCGCCCGGGATCTGTCCGGCTATTTCTGGAAAGGGGACCGCATCCTCTATGAAAAGGATTTCGGCGGCGACGAGAATTTCCACCTGGTCTCGATCGGCCTGGACGGCAAGCGCATGCGCGACCTGACCCCGGGCGAAAAGCTGACGGCCGAGGTGGTGGACGACCTGCCCGATGACGACCAGCACCTGCTGGTCTCGCACAATCGCCGGGACGCCCAGGTCTTCGATGTGTACCGCATCGACGTGAAGACCGGCGAGGAACGCCTGGTGGCGCAGAATCCCGGCAACATCACCGGCTGGCTCACCGACCACGCCGGCAAGCTGCGGGTGGCCATGGCCACCGACGGGGTCAGCACCTCGCTGCTCTACCGCGCCCGGGAGGAGGACCCGTTCCAGACCATCCTGACCACCAGCTTCAAGGAGACGGTGGCGCCGCTGTTCTTCACCTTCGACGACCAGAGGCTCTACGTCGCCTCCAACCGGGGCCGGGACAAGACCGCCCTCTTCGAATTCGACCCGGTCACCGCCAAGGAGGGCAAGCTGCTGTTCGAACACCCCGAGGTGGATGTGAGCGACCTGGGCTACTCCAGGAAGCGCAAGGTGCTGACCCGCATCATCTACACCACCTGGAAAGAGCAGCGGGTGTTCCTGGACCCGCAAACCGAGGCGATGTACAAGCGCGTCCAGGCCCAGCTGCCGGGCTACGAGGTGGCCTTCACCGCCGCCACCAAGGCCGAGGACAAGTTCATCGTGGTCACCTACAACGACCGGACCCAGGGCAAGCGCTACCTGTTCGACCGGGCCAGCGGCAAGCTGCGCTACCTGGCGGAGGTCGCGCCCTGGCTCAAGGAGCAGGAGCTGGCCGAGATGAAGCCGGTGAGCTACACCTCCCGCGACGGCCTCACCATCAACGGCTACCTGACCCTGCCCAAGGGGTTGGCGCCCGAGCAGCTGCCGGTGGTGGTGAACCCCCACGGCGGGCCCTGGGCGCGCGACACCTGGGGCTACAACCCCGAAGCGCAGTTCCTCGCCAGCCGCGGCTATGCCGTGTTCCAGCCCAATTTCCGGGGCTCCACCGGCTATGGCCGGAAATTTTGGGAAGCCAGCTTCAAGCAGTGGGGACGCAGCATGCAGGACGACGTCACCGACGGCGTGCAGTGGCTGGTCAAGCAGGGCCTCGCCGATCCCAGGCGGATCGCCATCTACGGCGGCAGCTACGGCGGCTACAGCACGCTGGCCGGGGTGACCTTCACCCCCGATCTGTACGCCGCGGCGGTGGACTACGTGGGGGTTTCCAACCTGTTCACCTTCATGCAGACCATTCCTCCGTACTGGAAGCCCTACCTCGCCATGATGCACGAGATGGTGGGCGATCCGGTGCGGGACAAGGCCCTGCTCACCGAGGTTTCGCCGGCCTTCCACGTGGACCGGATCCGCACCCCGCTGTTCATCGCCCAGGGGGCCAACGACCCCCGGGTGAACAAGGCGGAATCCGACCAGGTGGTGGCGGCCCTGCGCAGCCGCGGGGTCGCCGTGGAATACCTGGTCAAGGACAACGAAGGCCACGGCTTCCAGAACGAGGAGAACCGGCTGGAGTTCTACACGGACATGGAACGGTTCCTGGCCGAGCATCTGCGCCGGCCGCTTGACACAATTAGTAATTAATATAAATTGTCATGGGTTTCAATCCTGGACCCCCAGGAGGGCCGCCATGATCTTCCACCCCTCTCCGCTGGCCACCGTGTTGGCCGGAGTCCTGTTCGCCGGCACGGGCCTCCCTGCCGCGGCACCCGTCCCGAAGGGGAAGGGGCCGGCCGTTGGCACCCCGCCGGGACCGGGCGCGCCGGTGGCTTCCGGGGGCAGGAACGACGATTCGGAGCCAGCCTAGCCGCCACCCCGCTGGTAGCCCCGGAGGAAGCGGTCGACGAACGCGTCCACCGCTTCCTCCGGGTAGCCTTCGAAGCGCAGCTCCACCTGGAGCCGTTCCATGGCGATCGAGCCCAGGCGGAGGGGCGGCAACCCGGTCAGCCGGATCTGCCACTGCCGCCCGCCGCCCCGGTGGGTCAGCACCATGGCCCCGGCCGGCTGGGAAAGCTCGAAGCACTCCTGGCCCAGCGCTGCCGGCAGGAGGCGCATGAATTCGGTCCGGCTGAGGGTCATGGCGAAAACCCGGAGGCTATCCACCGCCCACCGGCGGCCAGATGGCCAGCACATCGCCTTCGACCAGGACCCGGTCGCCCCATTGCGCCGGGCCGACGAACACGCCGTTGACCAGCACCAGGGCACACAAAGGGGGCGGCAGGCGCTGCTGTTCGATCACGTCCTTGACCGTGGTTTGCGGGGCGAGTTCCAGCTGCACCCGACCGGCCCGTCGGTTCTGGGCCGGCAGGTGGGCGGTGAGGGTGGCGAACAGTTTGAGGGTCGCTTTCATGCAAGCTTTTGACTGCAGGCCAGGTAGGCCTGCATCAGCAGGGTCGGGTCGCGCAGCAGGCGCTGCTTCCAGGCGCCCAGGGGAACCTTGGCTTCGATCAGGCCCCGGAGCACGCCGGCATGCTCGGTGAGGCCGACGGTGTTGGCGCCCACCAGGCGGTCTTCGTGGAATTCCAGGCGCAGGTAGCGGTAGCGGGCCGGATCGGACACCTCCACGTGCTCTCCTCCGGGTTCGCCCTGCCAGGAACCGAACGAGTACGAGATCAGCCCCAGGGTGTCCAGGACGTTGAAGGCGAAGCTGCCCCGGGAGGTGGCGCGCCGTCCGGCCATGTTCAGGGCGGCGATGCGTCCCTGCTCCACGGCGTTGGGCTGGATGGCGTTGACCGCGGGCTTGCCGGTCAGGCAATCCCGGAATTCCGCCACATCGCCGCAGGCGTAGATGTCCGGAACCGAGGTGCGCATCGTTTCGTCCACCAGGATCCCGGTGCCGGCGGCCACGCCGCTGCCCGCCAGGAAGCCCAGGGCGGGCTTGACCCCCACCAGGCACAGGTACAGATCCGCCGGCAGGCTGGCCGGGCCCAGATGGACCCGCAGGCCGTCCTGCTCCCGGGTGATGGCCTCGGGCAGGGTGTCGACCCGGATGCGCACGCCCTTGGCTTCGCACCAGGCGCGGAGCATGCCGCTGGCCACCGGGTTCATCATCCGCGACACCATGCGGCCGCTGCGCACCAGGATGGTCAGATCGACCCCCAGCGACACCAGGCCTTGCATGATGATGCAGCCGACGAAGCCGGCGCCCATCTGCACCACCCGGAGGCCGGGCCGGGCGTGGGCCAGCAGGAACCGGGCATCCTCCAGGGTCCAGCAGGTGCGCACCCCCGGGAGGTCGATGCCGGGGATCTTCTGCAGGGCCGGGGTGGAGCCGGTGGCCACCAGGAGGCGGTCATAGGCGAGGATCTGGCCGTCGGCCAAGGTGACGCTGTGGGCCTGGGCATCCACGGTCCGGGCGCGGCCCTCCAGCAGGCGGATGCCGCAGCGGGCGTAGTGGCCGGGATCCGGATGGAGGTGGGTGCCGCTTTCCCGGATCCGGCCCGAGAGCAGGTAGGGGATGGCCATGCGGGCATAGGGCGCGCCCGGCTCACCGCGCAGCACTGTGATCGCGCCGGCCGGGTCGGCCTTGGCCAGGGTCTCGGCCGCGGCCACCCCGGCCGGGCCCGCGCCGATGATCAGGTAGCGCATGGCTACAGGCCCAGGCGGGCGGTGGTTTCCGGCGTGGGCACCCCTTCCGGGCTCCAGCCGCGCACCTGGTAGTACTCCGGCAGCATCTTGCCCAGCTCGGCCACGTTGCCGGTGTAGGGTCCGGTCTTGGCGGGCTCGGTGAGCAGGCGCGGCGGCAGGGTGTCGTCCTTGGCGGTGAAGCCGGCGGCCAGGTTGAAGCCGCGCTCCAGGTTCCAGATCCGTTCGCCGGTGGCCATGAGCCGGTCCAGGGACCAGTCGCCGCCCAGCGCCGGCTGGATCTGCGACTGGATGTCCGCGGCCGACCAGGCGAAGGTGGTGAACAGGCAGATGCCGGCGGAGTCCACCACCGCGGTGAGGTCCTGGAAGGCCTTCAGCATGGGCGCCTTGCCTTCGGTGGCGGCAGGATCCATCTTCACCGGGATGCCCAGCGCTTCCGGGGAGACCATGTAGCCGCGCACGTGGCAGGCGCCGCGGTTGGAGGTGGCGTATTCCAAGGCCATGCCCTGCAGGCCGCGGCCGTCATAGGCCGGGAATTCCTGGCCTTTGACGCTCATGGACAGGTCCGGCCGGCCGTACTTGGCGCACAGGCGTTTGGAACCGAGGCCGATGACCTTGCCGAAGCCCGTGCCCTGGGCGGTGAGCTCGCTGAGGTGCACCATGGCCTCGACGGAGCCGAACGGCAGGTCCAGGCCGGCCTCTTCCCGGGTGAGGAGGCCGAGTTCGAACAGTTCCATGGCAGCGCCGATGGTGGAGCCCAGGGTGATGGGATCCATGCCGTCCTCGTTGCAGAGGAAGTTCACATAGGTGAGGGCCTCCAGGTCCGAGATGCCGCAGGCGGCGCCCAGGGCCCAGGCCGCCTCGTACTCAGGGCCGGCCGAAGCGCCCTGGTAGGCGGGTTTGTCCTTGATGGAGAAATGGTTGGGATCCATCTTCGAGATCCGGCCGCAGGCGATGGTGCAGCCGAAGCAACCCGTGTGGTTGATCAGGTTAGGCTTGCCGTCGGTGGCCCGCGGCTCGTGCATGGCCTCGCCGGAGATGGCCCGGGCGCCATCGAACTGGATGCCCTGGGCGTTGCGGGTGGGCAGGGCGCCCATCTCGTTGATGATGTTCATGAGCACCTGGGTGCCATAGGTGGGCAGCCCCTGGCCGGTCACGGGGTTGGCCGCGAGCACCGCCTTGGCGGCGTCGACGGCCTTGAAGAAGGCGTCGGGATCGGCCACGGCGTAGGCGTCGGTGCGCGTGCCGCGCACGGCCAGGGCCTTGAGGTTCTTGGCACCCATCACCGCGCCCACCCCGGATCTGCCGGCGGCCCGGTGCAGGTCGTTGATGATGCCCGCGAACAGCACGCCGTTCTCCCCGGCCCGGCCGATGCTGGCGACCCGCATCTGCGGATCCTGGTGACCGCTCTTGAGCAGTTCCTCGGTCTCCCAAACGGTCTTGCCCCACAGGTGGCCGGCGTCCAGCAGGGTGGCCTGGCCGTCCTCGATGAGCAGGTAGACGGGGCGGGGCGAGCGGCCCTCGAAGATCACCATGTCCCAGCCGGCGAATTTCAGCTCCGCGCCGAAATAGCCGCCGGAGTTGGAGCAGGCGATGGCGCCGGTGAGCGGGCCCTTGGTGATCACCGAATACCGGCCGCCGGTGGCGGCGGCGGTGCCGGTGAGCGGCCCGGTGGCGAAGATCAGCTTGTTCCCGGGGGCGAGCGGGTCGACCTGCGGGTCGATCTCTTCGGTGAGGTACTTGGTGGCCAGGCCGCGCTGGCCCAGGTACTGCCCGGCCCATTCCAGGTTGAGCGGTTCAGCCGTGCAGGTGCCGGCGGTCAGGTTCACTCTCAGGACTTTCTTGGTATAGGACATGGCTTCCTCCCCTCAAACCGTCGCCGGGTTCGTGTCAGTCTTCCCGGCCCACTCGCGCATCCGGCCCAGCCCGGTCCAGTCGGCGTCCACGTAGGTGATGGCTCCGGTGGGGCAGGCCTTGGCGCAGGCCGGCTCGCCTTCACACAGGTCGCACTTCTGGACCTTGCCGGTGAGGGCGATATAGTTCACCGTGCCGAAGGGGCAGGCGATGGTGCACACCTTGCAGCCCACGCAGCGGTCCTCGAGGACGACCTTGGCGCCGGTCCGGGCATCGCGCACGATGGCTTCCACGGGACAGGCGTGCAGGCACCAGGCTTCGTCGCACTGGGTGCAGGTGTACGGCACCTTGCGCCCCTCCCGCTCGAACGAGAAGACCTTGATCCGGGATCTGCCGGTGTTGAAGGTCTTGTGGTGCTGATAGGCGCAAGCCATCTCGCACTGGAGGCAACCTGTACATTTGTTGGGATTCAGCTTAAGGGATTTATACATTGGCCGATCTCCTTTTCCGATAAATGGGCATGTGCTGAGTGGGAGTAGCCATATTTTACGCGTTCTCACGGTATGAGCCATAAAAATGAAATAAAATATATAACATGCAAGTATTACAACAATTGGATTAATTTCGGTATATTTAGCTGTTTACTGCGATGACTGGGTTGCGACGCCGTCGCGCTGTATGAATCGGCCGTATCCTATATCGCCGCTATATTCTTTCGTGTATTTCGGGCTTGGTGCCGGGGCCGAGGTATTCCATATTTCAATTAGGCTAGAGATGGTTTTTTGCTCGGCACGAACGACCCGAAGGTCAAACGGCCTGCAAGACATTTCCTTTGAAAAGAACAAGATCATGGCTATAGTCACCCGCGGACGAGGGCTACCCCATGCTGAACCGACTCCTGGCCTCACTCAGCGTCAGCCGGAAATTCGCGCTGGTCCTGTCGGTCCAGTCGCTTTTATTGATCCTCATCACGGCGCTGGGCTGGCTGGGAATTCAGGAATCCCAGTTGGCGACCGCCCGGCTGGATGAGAACGTGGCCAAGTCCGAGATGATCGGCCGGGCCCTCAATGATTCCAACGTGCTCAGGACGGTGCACATCTCGATGATCGCCGCGGCGCGGAACGAGCCTTACCTGGCCAGGCGGACCGGCCGCGCGCTTGAGTACGAAGCCCGGGTCCACCAGATCCTCGACCAGTTTCCCACCCTGCCCTGGACCGCGGAGGAGCGCCCGCTGGCGGAAAAGGGCATGGCCGCCATGAAGCGGTACATGGATGGCTTCCGGGCGGTCCTGGACGCGGCCAAGGGGCGCCAGGTCGACGCCGTGCCCGAACTGATGGAGGGCAATGTGCAGATCCAGCGCTCGGCCCGGGAGGCCCTGGAAGGGCTCCAGGAAGCGGTGCTGAAGGCTTCCGGAGGCGCGGTGCGGGACAATGCCCGCCTCGGGCGGCGGCGCCAGGCGTGGATCGTGGGCTTCGCCGCGGGCGGGCTGCTGGCGGGCATCGGCTTCGTGCGGCTGGTGGGCAGGCAGGTCGGCGACGGGGTCAAGGACCTGGAGCGCTCCATGCGCGCGCTGCATCAAGGGGATCTCACCGTGCACTGCCAGGTGGAGGGCCGGGACGAGCTGGGCCACATCGGCCGCAGCCTGAACCTGGCCATGGTGCGGCTGTGCGAGGACCTGCAGGCCATGGCCCGGATCGCCGGGCAGAACGCCTCCAGCGCCACCGAACTGTCGGCGACCGGCGATCAGATCAATACCGCCACCGGCGAGATCAGCCGCGGCGCCGACCAGCAGCGCCGGGCGGTGGAAACGTCCACCAGCGCCCTGGCGGAGATGGCCCGTTCGGCCCAGGAGGCGCGGCGCAGCGCCGCCACCGCCGAACAGCTGGCCCAGGGCTCGCTCGCGGCCAGCCAGGAGGGCCTGCGCAGCGCCGGGGAATCCACCCAGGCCATGGCCGCCATCAAGGAAAGCGAGGAGAAGGTCTCGCGCATCACCACGGTCATCGCGGAAATCGCCCGCCAGACCAACCTGCTGAGCCTCAACGCCGCCATCGAGGCGGCCAAGGCCGGCCAGCAGGGCAGGGGCTTCGCGGTGGTGGCGGAGGAGATCCGCAAGCTGGCCGAGCGCAGCGCCGGCGCGGCCAGAGAGATCTTCGGGCTGATCCAGGAAAGCAACCAGCGGGTCCTGGCCGGGGGCCAGGCGGTCGCCGCGGTGGCCCAATCGTTGTCCACCATCGAGCAGGACGTGCGGCGCAATGCGGAGCAGGTCCACACCATCGCCCAGGTGCTGGAGGTCCAGACCGGCACCGGCGAGCAGGCGGTGCAGGCCATGCACGCCACCATGCAGTTCACCGAGCGCAACGCCTCCGCCACCACCCAGCTGGCCTCCTCGGTCGCCGAGACGGCGCGCACCATCGACGAGCTGGCGCGCTTGGCCGGGGACCTGCGCAGCCGCATCCAGCGCTTCAAGGTAGCTTGAGCACGGCCGCGGCGATTTCCCGGCTCAGGGCCTCCAGGATGCGGCTGTGGGCCGCCGCCAGGGTGTCCGGGCCGGGGTCGGCGAGTGCTTCCCGGAGCACCGTCCGGCGCAGCAGCACGGCCTGGGTTATACCGGGCCGGGTCAGCATCCAGACGGCCTCGAGGACGAGCCCGCCGCCGGGCTGGGCCGAGCAGCTCTGGACCGCCACCTCCAGACGGTAGGCGGCCGCCACCCGCTCGCCGTAGGGGCTCGGCACCACGGCGTCGCTGCCCAGCAGCTGGCCCAGGTTCGCCACCAGCACCCGCTGCATGTCCTGGTCCAGGGGATTGGCCCAGCGCTGGGTCTCGGAAAGCCCCAGCGCCCCGGAACGCTCGAGCATCACCATCTGCGGATGCTGCAGCAGCTCGGGCAGGCGCACCGGCAGGACCTCCAGGGCGATCCCGCCGTGCTGCGGGGCCGCCCCTTCCTGTTGCATCGGCTGGAGGGCGTGCAGCACCTCCTGCGGGGAGGGCCGGAGGCAGCCCAGGCAGGCGGCCAGGAGCAGGGCGGAACACGCGGACCGGCGGGTCATGGGGTCTTTCCTTTGCCGAAGATCATGGACTCGGGATGCCGCTCCAGCGTGTCCGCCAGGTTGCGCAGGGCCCGGGCGGCCTTGGCGAATTCCTCCAGGGCGTTGCGCAGGTCGGCCTGGGTGGGCGAATCGGCGCCCAGGGTCCGCTCCAGGGCCGCCAGGGTGGTCTGGGCCTGGGCCAGGGTGGCCTTGGCCTGGGGCGCCGTCTCGGTGTCCAGGCAGGCCATCAGGGCCCGGGTCTGCTCCAGGGTGTCGCGCAGGGCCGGGAAGGTGTCGCGCAACTGGCCGGCGATCTCCTCCAGGGGCAGTTTCTGCAGGTGGTCCACCAGCCGGGCCAGGTTGTCCACCAGGGCGCCCATGGAGGACGGGATGGTGGGGATCTCCGGGTAGCCGCCGCTCCGGGCCGCGGCCCTGGCTCCGGCCTGGGGGTAGGGGAAGTAGCCCAGGTCCACGAACAGGGTGCCGGTGAGCAGCGAGCCGGGCTTGAGCTGGGCCCGGAAGCCCTTGCGCACCATCCTGGCCATGAGGGTTTCGATGGATTCGCCGTGGCCCCCTTTGAGGGCGAACCGCTCGGGCTCCAGGGCGATCAGCACCGGGATCCGGCCTGCCAGATCCCGGGCGTTGAACTCCAGCTTGAAGTCCTGCACTTCGCCCACCTTCATGCCGCGGAATTCCACCGGCGCGCCCCGGGCCAGGCCGCGCAGCGATTCGTCGAAGTTCAGGACGAAGAAGTGGCGGTCCAGCAGCACTGGTTCGTAGGCCTTGTCGTGGCTCGGAAACAGGGTGAAGGTCTGGCCCGGGGCGAACTCGGCGGGCTCCTGGCCGGGTGGGTTCTCGAAGGCGATGCCGCCCAGGAAGAGCTGCACCATGGAGTCGGAATGCAGCCGGATGCCGTTGGCGTCGACGCTCAGGTCCACGCCGCCCGAGTCCCAGAACCGGGTGTCGTGGCGGATCAGGCGCTGGTAGGGCGCGTTGACCTGGATCTTGATCAGCACCGATTGGCCGTCCGGGGCCAGGTCGAAGCCCTCCACTTCGCCCACGTGGATCTGCCGGAAGGTCACCGGGGAGCCGATGTTCAGCGAACCCAGCTTCTCGGCCTTGAGCTCCACCAGGGCGCCCGGCAGGTTGGGGGTGAGGATGGGCGCGCTTTCCAGCCCCTTGAAATCCCGCTGCGGCTTGCCGCGCGGGCCGGGGTCCATGCCGATGTAGGCGCCGGACAGCAGGGTGCCCAGGCCCGAGATGCCGTTGGTGCTCACCCGGGCCCGCACCACCCAGAACCGGGTGTTCTCGGAAATCTGCGCGTAGGCCTCGCGCTTGAGCTCGGCGGTGACTTCCACCAGGCTGAAGTCCTTGCTCAGGTTGATGGCGGTGACCCGGCCCACTTCCACGTCCTTGTGCTTGATCCGGGTCTGGCCCGCTTCCAGCCCTTCGGCGCTCTGGAAGGTGATGGTGATGGTGGGGCCCCGGTCGGTATAGGCCTTCAGGGCGATCCAGGCGCCGATCACCGCCGCCACCAGCGGGATCAGCCAGACCAGCGAAGGCCTGCGCCGGCGCAAGACAGGCTCGGGCAGTTCAAGTTCAGGCTGGTCAGCCATGACTGGACTCCAATGCGTCCCAGACCAGTCTGGGGTCGAAACTGCGCACCGCGAGGATGGTGGCCACGACCATCACGGCGAACGCCATGGCGCCCGGCCGGGGCACCACCGAGGCCATGCTGCCCATGCGCAGCATCGCCACCATGAGGGTGATGGCGAAAATATCCACCATGGACCACCGGCCCACCATTTCGGTCAGGCGGTAGAGGCCGGCCCGCAGGCGGGGCCGCCAGCGCAGCCGGTAGCGGACCGAGAGCAGCAGGAACACCAGGATGACGAACTTGGTCAGCGGCACCAGCACGCTGGCGACGAAGATCAGCACGGCCAGGGGCCAGGAGCCGGTGCGCAGGAAGTAGGCGACGCCGCTGAGGATGGTGTCCTCGTGCGGCCGCCCCAGGTTCATCACCTGGGTCACCGGCAGGGCGTTGGCCGGGATGTACAGGATGGCGGAGGTGATCAGCAGGGCCCAGGTGCGGTTGGCGCTGTCCGGTTTCCGGCTGTGCAGGGTCGCGCCGCAGCGGGTGCAGACCTGGCGGGAGATCGGGGCGACCAGCCCGCAGGCGGAACACCCCTGCAGGCCGGCGTCCCGGGCGCTATGCCCGGTTCCCGGGCGCGCCGCCGGCGCCTGGGCGGCACCTCCCGCCGCCTCCCACACCGTACGGGGATCCAGCGCCGACATGGCCAGGGCCGCAGCGACGATGAAGCCGCCCAGGGCGTACAGCGACGGTCCAGGCACGACGGTGGCCATCCTGGCGAGCTTGGAATAGGACACCAGGACGCCGAGCAGGAACACCTCCACCATGCCCCAGCTGCGGAATTCCTCCAGGATGCGGAAGGCGCGGGCCGCCCACGCGCTTGGCCGGCGCCGGGCGATCTGCAGCAGCACCACCAGCGTCCCGCCCATCTGCAGCAGCGGGCCCAGGATCACCGTGGTGAGCAGGATGGCCGAAAGCCAGGGCCAGCCCAGGGTGGCCAGGATCCGGGCGCAGCCGGGGATCGAGGTTTCCCGCACGGTGCCGTGCAGGCGCAGGGCCAGGAGCGGGAACGCATTGGCCAGGAAGAACAGGACCAGCGCGGTGAGATACAAGGCCATCACCCGGTCCAGGCCGGCGGGCCGGCCCCGGCCGAGCACCGCGCCGCAGCGGACGCAAAGCTGCATGCTGCCCTTGGGCGGGGATCCGGCCCGATGCAGGAGATCGCAATCGGGACATGCCAACATGACGGAAGATTGCACCACGCCTCGCACCGGGAAGGAATAACCTCTTCAATCTAGCCCTTTCCCGTGCCGGGATCAAAAGTTTGAGGCGGTTTTATTCCCAGCCCGGCCATTCCGGACCGGTTCGGGCATAATGACCGTTCAGTACCATAGGAGCCATGCCATGCGCCTTCGCGCCTTCGTTTTCGCCTTCTCCACCGTGGCGGTCTGCGCCGCCGCCAAGCCCCAGGTGGCCTTCACCACCAGTCTCGGCAGCTTCACCGTGGAGCTCAATCCCGAAGCGGCGCCCAAGACCGTGGCCAATTTCCTGGGCTACGTCAAATCCGGCCAGTACAAGGGCACCGTCTTCCACCGGGTCATCGCCAGCTTCATGATCCAGGGCGGCGGCATGACCGCCGACGGCCGGGAGAAGTCCACCCTGGCGCCGATCCAGAACGAGGCGAAGGAAGCGGCGGCCAAGGGGCTGAAGAATGGCCGCGGCTCCATCGCCATGGCCCGGACCTCCGCGCCGCACAGCGCCACCGCCCAGTTCTTCGTCAACGTGAGGGACAACGGCTTCCTCGACTACCCGGGCCAGGACGGCTGGGGCTACTGCGTGTTCGGCCAGGTGGTGAAGGGCATGGACACCGTCGACAAGATCAAGGACACCAAGACCGGCCCCGGCGACGTGCCGGTGACCCCGGTGGTGATCACGGACGCGAAGCTGGTGAAGTAATCAGCGGGCGCATTTCAAACAGCTCACCCGCCCCATCCTGGCAAGCCGGAACCTGGGCGTACCCGCCGACGGCCTCCTGGTGGTGCGCGTCCCGGCTGACCCGTCACCGCTTTTGATAGAAGACCAAGGACGTCTCGCGGATCAGGGTGCCGTGGGCTGAGACCTGCTCGTCCAGGTCCCGGGTCGGAACCCGGCGGGAAGGGGTCTGGTCGTTGTTCTCATACCAGCCGTTGTCCCCGTGGATCATGGCCCAGACATGGTTTGGATTGCCCACGATGGCCGAGACGGCCTGCATGGCCACCTGGCCGGTCACGGAATCCGCATGGTTCACCGGGTCCACCGCGTAGACCGGGAAGGTCAGGTCCTCGCTGAAGGCCATGGCCTTGTGGGGCGGGAAATGGGTGATCTGGAGCTGCATCGTGTCCGGGACGGTGATGGGCAGCATGTATCGGTCCTCGCCGTCGCCAAAGTCCCTGGGGTTGGCGCAGACCCACTCCCATAAGGCTCCGATGCTGGGGATGGCCGAGAGGTCATGTCCGGCCAGGTCCGGCCGCAGCGAGACGAGGAGAGAGAAGGTGCCCCCATCCTGGTACTGGGCCGGGCCGGGAACCAGAGGCGTCATTTCCTTGGTGGAGTAGGCGAGCGAGAACGCGTGCGGGTTGCCGAGCACCTCAAGGAGATGGGAGAGCAGGAGGTGCTCCGATCCGCCCACATGCTGGGCGCGCACGGCATAGTGTCGAAGGGCGGTGTGGCCCGAGAAGGCCGACACGAGGCCGAGCATCTGGGCGAGGGCGTTCGGTTCAAGGGGCGTGACGACCGCGCCGCCGGAACGGACGAAGTTGATGGTCGTGCGCAGATGTTTGCGGACCAGCGCCGTCGCCGGGGCGTCCGCGGTCTGGTCGGCCAGCATGGGGTCGAGATCCGGGAGCGCCGCCAGCGATTTGACGACGGCGTTGATGAAGCAGGAGCGCCCGAGGTTGGGCAGCCCGGGCCAGTTCCGCACCTTGGCCGGGTCAAAGGGGACGATGTCCCGTTCCGAGTCGAAGGACGGCGGCGAGCTGGGTGATGAGTCTGGCGCCGGGTGGGAGGCAGATCCGCCCGGGTGGCAGGCGGTACTCAGGACCAGTCCGGCCAGAAGCGTGAGGAGTAGCTGGAGGGGCCTCAGGTGGGGTGCGATCGGAGGGCGGGGCATGCCCTCAATGTATGTTTAATAATTTTAATTTCAAGGCCGGGAAGCAGTCACTTCCCCTTGTTGCCGCCACGCGTATGGGCGATGGCGGTGCGTGCGGGGCGGATGAGTTCCCGTTCGGTCTTCCTGTGCTTGACGGGGTTGGCTTCCTTGCGCTTGCCGGCGCCTTCCGGCTCGACAGCGACGGCTGTGGAGATGGCCTTGAGGAGTTTGGGGGAAACGAGCGGTTTGGCCATCCCCCATCTTAACCTGCGCCCTGCCCAGGACCAGGCATCGCTTGCGGCTGCGGCAACAGTGGCTCCACCCCGGCTGCCCCGGCGGCCACTCCGCCGGCACCAGGCAGCTTCACGGCCACGGGCAACCTGACCATCAGTGGCAGGGCCAACCATACTTCCTGTACCACCAGGCATTACAGGTAAGTTCGAACCCCCACCAGGTGCTCCCGGTAATAGCCGGTGAGCTTTTCCCGGCTGATCTTCCGGCCGTGCTTGGGCGCGTGGATGAAGGTGTCGCCGCCCAGGTAGATGCCCACATGGGAGACGGTGCCGGCATGGTTGGTGGTGAAGAACACCAGGTCGCCCTTGTGCGCCTCGTTCAGCGGCACCGGGGTGCCCCGGGCGAACTGCTCCCGGGACGTGCGGGGCATCTGCAGCCCGTTGAGCCGGTAGACTGCCATGGTCAGGCCGCTGCAGTCGAACCCGGCGCCGTTGCTGCCGCCCCACAGGTAGGGCACGCCCAGGTAGTTGCTGGCGGTATCCACCAGGTTGGCGCGGATCCCCGCCTCGTTCTCGGGGCTGGGCCGGGCCAGGGGTGGCTCCTCCGGGGCGACGATGTAGAACTCCTGGATCACCCCTTCGGCGCGCAGGGCCTCGGCCCGGGCCCGGGCCGACTCCCGGGTGGGGAAGTCGCCGAAGCGCACCCGGAACAGCCGGCGCGGGGCGCCCTCGGGCGCGGAGGCGTAGTAGACCGCGTTCAGCCCCTTGGACTGCAGGGTCTCCGAGAGCCGCTCGGCGTTCTCCGGCTGGGCGAACGCCCCGGCCTGGATGGTGAAACCCAGGCGGGCCAAGCCTTGGCCGACGGCCGGGGCCGGCCCGGGCCGGATGGCGGGGCCCCGGCAGCCGAAGCCGATCAGCAACGCCAGGCACCCCATGAGCATGCGGGCATGTCCACGGATCGCCATCAGCATTGGGTCGGCCTCAGAAGGTTCAGGCCGATTCTAGCACCGGTAAAATCAAGCCCACTTGAACCGCTTCACCGCCACCAGGAAACACCCGGCGGTCCACGCGGCGACGATGGCCAGTCCGGGCCCATGGCCGGCCAGGCCCGCGCCGTCGTTGAAGACGGCCCGGAGGGCCTTGAGGAAGGGCGACAGCGGCAGCACGACCACCGCCTGCTGCATCCAGCGCGGGGCGGAGTCCAGGGTGAAATAGACGCCGGAGAGAAAGGTCATGGGGAAGAAGAACACGTTGGAGATGGCCGCGTAGCCTTCGGAGGTCTGGGCGAACCCGGCCAGGGCGAAGCCCATGGCCATGAAGCAGCCGGTGCCCAGCGCCATCACTGCGGCCAGCAGCAGGTACGAACCCTGGTTGGCGATGCCGAAGGCGAGGTAGCCGACCACCAGCATCAGCGCCGCCTGCAGGAAGCTGACGGTGAGCCGGTGCAGGATCTGGCCCAGCAGGAAGATCCACTTGGGCAGCGGGGTCACCGCCAGGCGCCGGAACTTGCCCTTCTCCCGGTACGAGACGTTGACCATGCCCACGCTGAACAGGCCCATGCTCAGGAGGTTCAGCCCCAGCAGCCCGGGCAGGAGGAAGGCGGCATAGTTGGAGGCGTGGGCCGAGCCGGGGCTTTCCTGGGCCACCGGCAGCCAGTGCGGCTCGGCACCGGCGGCGCGGAGCTGCACGGCGAGGTTGGCCTGCTGGACGATCTGCGCGGCCATCTGGCCCTGGGCGGCCAGGTAGGTGTTCACCTTGAGGGCGAAGCCGCCGGCGGCGGGTTCCAGCTGGACGGCGGTCTCGCCCTTCTTCCAGCGGGCTTCGGCGGCCCGGGGCGACAGTTCCAGGAGCTTCAGCGGGGTGCGTTGCAGGGCGCCCAGCAGGTCGCGTCCGGCCTGGGTGGCCCGGGTGTCGGTGCTCACCACCACGGTGAAGGCGGGCGCCGAGCCGGACCGGAAGATGGTGCCGAAGCCCACCAGCATGAGCATGGGGAAGGCGAAGGTCCAGAACAGCGCCACCCGGTCGCGGCTGTAGAGCCTCCACTCCATCAGGAACTGTCTGAGCAGCAGCATGGGGTGCCTTTCAGTCGCGCAGGCTGCGGCCGGTGAGGTGCAGGAAGACGTCCTCGAGGGTGGCTCGGCGCACGTGGATCTGCAGGTAGGGCACGGCCGCGGCCTCGGCGGCCTCCAGCAGGCGCGGCAGCAGCGCCTTGGGGTCCCGGGTGGGGATCTCCCAGAAATCGCCCCGGCTCGCCACCTCCTGGCCCAGCCGGGCCTGGAAGCCGCCGGGGTCGGGCGGCGCCCCGGCGAAGGTGAGTTCCACCACGCTCGGGATGGCCAGGCTCTGGATCAGGCCCATGGGGGTGCCTTCGGTGAGCAGCCGGCCCTGGTCGATGATGGCCAGCCGGTCGCAAAGCACCTCGGCCTCGTCCATGTAGTGGGTGGTGAGGATCACCGTGCGGCCTTCGCCCTTCATCTGCCGCACCACGTCCCACAGGCCGCGCCGGGCCTGGGGGTCCAGCCCGGTGGTGGGCTCGTCCAGGAACACCAGCTCGGGATCGTTCACCAGCGCCAGCGCCAGCGCCAGCCGCTGCATCTGGCCGCCGGACAGGGTGACGTGGTAGGCGTCGGCCTTGTCGGTGAGCTGCACCAGCTCCAGCAGCTCCGCGGCCGGGCGGTGCCGGGGGTAGTAGCTGCCATACAGGGTCAGCGCCTCGCGCGGGGTGATCTTGTTGAACAGGCTGGTGCTCTGCAACTGCACGCCGATCCGGGCGCGGATGGCGCGGGCGTGGCGCTTCCAGTCCAGCCCCAGCAGTTCGATCTCGCCGGCGTCCGGCACGGTCAGGCCCTCGATCATCTCCAGGGTGGTGGTCTTGCCGGCGCCGTTCGGGCCCAGCAGGCCGAACACTTCGCCGCGCTGGACCGCCAGGTCGAGACCGGCCACCGCCACCACCTTGGGATAGGTCTTGCGGATGCCCCGCACGCGCAGGGCCGCGCCGGTCATGGCACGCTCCAGAGCCGCCAGCCGTGCGCCGCGGCCAGCCGGTCCCGGGCGGCGTCCCGCTCGGCCGGGCCGGGGTAGCGCGCGGCCCAGCAGCTGCCGGAACCGCAGAGCAGGGGCTCGCCGCCGCTTTCCAGCAGGGCGGCGCGCACGCCGCTCAGGGCGGGGCAGGCCCAGATGGCCGCCCCGGTGAGATCGTTGCGCCAGTCCGGCGCCAGCGCCCCGGCCAGGCTGGCGCAGGGGGTGGGCAGCGGGTAGCCGACCCGGGCGATGGAATTGAAGACGCTGGCGGTGGCCACGTACAGCCCGGGATGCACGATCAGGATGGGCTCCAGGGGGATCGGCCGCAGCGGGAAGACCCGGTCGCCCCGGTCCAGGCCCAGCACGGTGCCGCCCAGCAGGAACAGCGGCACGTCGCTGCCCAGTCCGGCCGCCAGGGCCAGCAGCCGGGACGCGGGCAGGGCCAGCCCGAACAGGGCGTCGCCCAGCTTCAGGGCGGCGGCGGCATCGCTGGAACCGCCGCCCAGGCCGGCGCCGTGGGGGATGCGCTTGTCCAGCCGGATGCGGGCGGGCAGGGGCCGGCCGGCCTCCCGCTCCAGCAGCCGCCAGGCGCGCAGCACCAGGTTGCGCTCGTCCACGGCCAGGCCTTCGGCGTCGGGCCCGCTCAGCTCCAGGGTGAGGGCGGCGGCGGGTTCGGCTTCCAGGGTGTCGGTGAGGCCGGCCACGCCGTCCAGCACGGTGGTCACCAGCTCCAGGTCATGGTAGCCGTCGGCGCGCCGGCCCAGGACGGCCAGGAAGCGGTTCAGCTTGGCGGGGGCTTGGATGATCAGAGGCCGTCCTCCAACTCGAATTCCGGATCGGGCATGCTGAGGATCCAGGGGCCGTCCTTGGTGATGGCCACGGCATGCTCGAACTGGGCGCTGAGCGAGCCGTCCGCGGTGCGCACGGTCCAGCCGTCGGGCTCCACCAGGCAGCGCTGGGAACCGAGGTTGAAGATCGGCTCGATGGTGATGGTCATGCCGACCTCCATGCGGAAGCCGGTGCCGGGCCGGGTATCGGCGTAGACCACCTGGGGATCCTCGTGGAGGTCCCGGCCGATGCCGTGGCCGATGTACTCGCGGACGATGCTGTAGCCGCGCTCTTCGCCGAAGGTCTGCACGGCCGTGGCCATGTCGCCCAGGCGGTAGCCGGTGCGGCAGTAGTCGATGCCCATGAACATGGCCAGCTGGGTGGCCTGCAGCAGCAGGCGGGCCTCCTCGCTCACCTGGCCCACCGCCACCGACAGGCAGGTGTCGCCGTGGAAGCCGTCCAGCTTGGCGCCGCAATCGATGGCGATGATGTCGCCGTCGCGCAGCACGTAGCGGTCGGGGATGCCGTGCACCACCCGGTCGTTCACCGAGGTGCAGAGGGTGGCCGGGAAGCCGTGGTAGTTCTTGAAATTGGGCACACCGCCCTGCTTGCGGATGTAGGTCTCCGCCAGCTTGTCCAGCTCCAGGAGGGATACCCCCGGTTTGGCGGCCCGGGCCGCCACCCTCAGGGCATTGGCCGCCAGGCGGCCGGCCTCCCTGAGCTTTTCCATTTCTTTCCTGCTCTTGTATCTGATCTGTTCACGGATAGCCACAGCTCGCTCCCTGCACCAAGTCTACCGCGTCGCGCTAAGATCCAGGGCATGGGGAGAACGATATGAAACCACGGGGCCGGTCCTGAGCGCCGGTATGGGCTACACCCGGGAAGAACTGGACTGGATGGAGGCCGAATGGGCCTTCCATCTGCATGGCCGCTCGGCCTTCATGAGCCGGGAGGACTTCCTGCAGCTGCAGCTCTGGGCCGGCGAAGGCGTGCCGGCCGACGCCATCGTCAATGCCATGGACAGCTATTTCACCCGCCGGGCCAAGCGGGCCAAAGCCCACGGCTTCGTGGCCCTGGACCACCTGGCCAAGGACGTGGCCAAGGCGATGAAGCTGCGCTCGGCCCTGGACCGGGCCGGGGCGCCGGCACCCCAGTCGGGCTGGGACGCGGTGAAGGAACCGCTGCGTTCGGACCTGCGCTGCCGGGCCCTGTTCGCCGACTGGAAACGCTGCCAGGCGGCGGCGCCGGCGCCGGATGCCGCCGGCTTCCTGGATCACTATGACGGCGAGCGCAAGCTGTTCAAGGAGCTGGTCGCCCAGGCCGAAGCGCGGCTGGGGGCCGCGGCCGAGCCGCTGCGCGCGGCCCTGTCGCTGCGCCTGACCGAAGCCGGCCTGGCGGAAGGCACGCTGGTCTGGCGCCGCGCCTGGGACCACCACTGGAGCCGGAGCGTCTGCGAAGCCTGGGGCATCCCCGGCTGAAGGTGTAAAATCGGGGGCCTGGGGGGTCCGTCATGGAAAATTGGATCAGGGAACTGGACCATCCCACCCCGGGCTTCTTCCGCGCCTTCGCCGCCCTCGGTGCCGGGGCCGCCGTCGACGCCGGCCGGGAGGCGGTGCTGCGCCTGGCGCCGGCCGTGGACTGGGCGGGCTATCTGCCGCACATCCCCCATGGGTTGCTGGGGCTCCAGGCGGTCTTCCGGCTGCGCCCCCTGCTGGCGCAACCCAGCTTCCTGCGCATCCTGGCCACCCAGCTGCACGGCTTCGCCCAGGAAGGCCGGAGCGGCGCCGGCCACGGCCTGGGCGCCATCGGCAGCGGGTCGGGCCACTGGGGCAACCTGGAGATGGCGCTGGAGCACCACCGGCCCGCCATCGCCTGGGGCGAGGCCAAGGCGGTGGCGGTGGTCCAATGGGAGCATTTCCGCATGCTGGAGCGGGCCGCGGAGCCGGACATGGCCAACGTCGGGCACAAGTCCGTCCTGGCCCGGTGGCTGGGCGAGCTGTTCCTGGCCCTGGGGCAGCCCCAGGAGGCCGGCCGGCTGATGCTGGCGCTCACCGCCTGGCACTGCGCTTCGGAGCCGTACGACAGCTTCTGGCATGAGCGCGCGGCCCGTCGCCTGGGCGCCGCGGCGCCGATCCCGTTCCGCGCGGCGGTGCAGCATGCCGAAGCGCACCGTGCCCAGGCCCGGGAGATCTGCGATGCCGGCCTGGTGGAGCTGCTGGACCGGTTCTCGGCCCGGGTGGGCTCGGGCGGCGGCAGCGGCGACCTGCTGGCGGTGCTGGTGCTGGCGGCGGCGGAAAAGCAGCTGGACGCCCGCCGCGACCTGGAGGGCAGGACCGCCTGGAATTTCGTCTACCTGGCCAGCCTGGCCAAGCGGGTGGCGGAAACGGGCTGCTCCGCGCCGGCGGCCTGGGTGCAGGCGGCGGCCCTGGTCAACCTGTTCCCGACCGGCGAAGACGAGGAACGGCCGATGCCGGCGCCGCCCCGGCAGGTGCCCGGGGACCCGGCGGCGGCCCTGCTGGATGCCATCCTGGACGGCGAACCGTTGCCGGCCATGGGCCTGGCCCAGCTCCTGCTGGAGATGGCCGGGCCGGACCCGGTCCTGCGCATCCTGGCCGAAGCGGCCTCGAACAACGACCCCGCCTTCAACCACAGCCACCAGATCCTGGCCACGGCCGCCGTGGCCGACCTGCTGCCGCACCTGCCGGAGCATGCCCAGGCGGCGCTGCTCCTGGCCCTGGCCAAGTCCCTGGCCAACGCCCAGGGCAGCTCGGATCTGGGCCGGCTGGCCGATGCGGCCCTGCGCGCCGAGGCTCAGGGCAGCTCGAACGGCTCCTCCGCCTCCATCTCCACCTCGTCCTGATCCGGTTCCCCGGGTTCGGCCTTGAGCCGCGGGCTGGCGGGCCAGTTCACGTGGGCGACCGCGCCGGCATGGACGGTGATCGCCACGAACCGGGGCGAGCCGGGGACGCGCCGGGGATGATGGGGCTGGTGGGGACGGCGCTGGGGAGGACGGGGCTGCGGGGGGCGCTGCCGGCCATGCCCGGGCCGCCCGCCCAGGAAATGCACCTCGTAGTCGCCGGGCGGGACGGAATTGAACTGGAAGCTGCCGTCGTCGGCCGCCCGCACGAGGCGGATCACCACCTTCAGGGTGGTCCCGCCGCCCAGGTCCCGGCTCTGGACCAGGGCCACCTTCCGGCCCGGGAAGGCCCTGGGCGCCCGGGCCCCCTCGACCCGGCCGGTCTGCTGCACCTGGGCGAAGGCCAGATCCACCGGCGCCGGCGGGGTGCCCTGGACCAGGGTGACCGGGGCGCTGACTTCGGTCCCGTAGACGACCGCGCCGGTCACGGGCTGGCTGACCACCCGGATGGGCACCCCCAGCGGCAGGCGGGTCAGCGTGTAGCTGCCGTCGGCGCCGGTGTCGGCCTTGGCGTAGAGGGTTCCGTTCTGGGCGTTCTGGGCCACCACGGTGGCCTGGGCCAGGGCGACCCCGGTGACCCGGTCGGTGAGCCGGCCGGAAAGGGTGGCCGGCCGGGCCGTGGCCGCCTGGGCCCGGTTGCCGCTGGGCTCGTGATGCCCGCCGCAAGCGGCGAGCGTCAGGGCGAGTGCGAACACCAGGCTTCGGCGCCAGACGAACATGCCCCAGGATGGTTTATTAATAATTGCTGTCAAGCGCCAAGCCGGCAGACCTGGGTGATGGGGAAGGGGATGGGAGAGGTCATAAGCATGGTTTAATGGGAAATTACCATTAATACTGCTCCCCAGGCCCGGAGGCTTTGTCCATGCAAAGTGATTGCGAGTACCGGATCTCGCTGGACCCTGCCGAGCTGCGGCTGGACGTGATCCACGGTTTTCTCACCACCAGCTACTGGTCCCCGGGCATCCCCATGGAGCTGGTCGCCAAGGCGATCCGCCATTCGCTGACGGTGGGGGCCTACGCGCCCGGCGGCGCGCAGGTGGGGTTCGCCCGCCTGGTCACCGACTACGCGAGCTTCGGCTACCTCGCCGATGTGTTCGTCCTGGAGCCGCACCAGGGCAAGGGCCTGGCCCGCCGCATGGTCCGGGCCCTGCTCGAGCACCCGGACATCCAGGGATTGCGCCGGATCATTCTGGCCACCCGGGACGCCCACGGGGTCTACCTGAAGTGCGGGTTCGAGCCGCTGACCGATCCGGACCGTTTCATGCAGAACTCCCACCCGGGCCAGTACCGCCGGTGACCGTGTTCCTGTTCAAGCTGCTCATGACGCCGATCTTCATCGGTTCGGTCACCCTGGCCGGCCGGCGCTGGGGGCCGGTGTTCAGCGGGCTGCTCATGGGCCTGCCGCTCACCTCCGGCCCCATTTCGGTCTTCCTGGCGCTGCAGTATGGGCCCGCCTTCGCCGCCCGGGCCGCCATCGGCAACCTGGCCGGCCAGGCTTCGGTCTGCTGCTTCTGCCTGGCCTACGGGCTCGCGGCGCGCCGGTGGCCCTGGCCCCTTTGCGCGCCGGCGGCGCTGCTGGTCTTCGCCTTGTCCACCGCCCTGCTCAACCGGTTCTCCTGGACCCTCCTGGCCGCCTCGACGCTCCTGCTGGCGGCCATCGTCGTGGCCTACCGGCTGCTGCCGCGGCAGCCGTTCGCTGCTGCGTCCTCCCACCCGCCGCGCTGGGACCTTCCGGCGCGGATGCTGGTGGCCACCGCCTTCGTGCTGGCCCTGACCGGCTTCGCCCGCACCCTGGGGCCGCAGCTGAGCGGGTTGATCGCCCCGTTCCCGGTCTTCGGCGTGGTCCTGGCGGCCTTCACCCAGCACCGCCAGGGGCCGGCCGCCGCCGCCGGGCTGCTGCGCGGCAACGTGCTGGGCTCGCTGGCCTTCATTGCCTTCTTCCTGGTCGCCGGCTGGGGCCTGGAACACGGGCCGCTGGCGGCGATCTACCTGGCGGCTGCCCTGGCTTCGGTCGGCACCGGCGGGGTGGTCTTCCTGGCCAGCCGGAGCGCCGCTTGAAACTAGGCCGGGAACGTTTCGGCTATCACTGGCACATATAGAAGGTGGGCAGGCAGTCCACGATGGAGCAAGGCATGGACCCGTACATCAAAAGAGTGAATACGTTGATCCTGCTTGTGGTCAGCGCGTGCGCCGTGGCGGTCATGGCCTACCTGATCAACGTCCGGGAAGCGTGTTGATCCTCGCCGCTCAACCGAGGTGCGGGGCGTAGTCCTGGTTCGCGGCCTCCATGGCGGCCCAGATCTGGGATACGTCGTTGGCCATGATGATGAGATCGCGCTTCGTGCCGGCGACGTCCATGACGTGGTGGGGCAGGATGGCGTCCTTGTGGAAGCCGAGCTTCTCGAAGGTCCGGCGTGCCGCCAGCTGGTTGTCCACCACCTGGACGATGATCTTTTCAATGCCCAGATCGGTGGCGATCTTCACTTGGGCCGAGGCCAGGGCGGTGGCCAGGCCCCTGCGCCGGAAGGCGGGGGCGACGGTGACGCGGATTTCGCCCACGTGCCGGGTCCAGCCGTGCAGCGTGCGGTACAGCGTGGCTTCGCCCACCACCTTGCCGCCGGACTTGGCGACCAGCGAGATCACTTCCCTGGTTTCCACCTTGCGCAGGAAACCCTCGGCCCAGTCGCCCGTGGTCACGTCATCCTTGAGCACCAGGCGGTCTTCTTCGGGCAACGCCCGATAGAAGGCGAGCAGGGCGCCGGAGCAGGAGGGCTGAAGCGGAGTGAGGACGGCAGTGCTGCCGTCCCGCAAGGTAACCGTCTCGGGGAAGGTATCCAAGGCCATAGGAAACTCCTAGCTGATTAGGGTCGATTGAGCGCGGCCATAATCATACCCCTTCCGCAATGCCCTCATGTTCAGATCTTCAGTGCCCCTGGGGACGGAATCCAGGACGGCCCGCTCCACCGCCTGGATCGAAACCAGGCCGGTGATGCCGGCGAAGAAGCCCACCATGACGATGTTCAGCACCAGGCGCCGGCCCAGTTCCTCGGCGAACCGGGTGGCGGGAACCCCCAGGCACCGCATGCCTTCGGGAACGCCCCGCGGGTCCACCAGATCACGCTCGTACAGCACCAGCCCGCCGGGTTTCAGCTGGGGCAGGAACTGGGTGAAGGCGTCCTGGGACATGATGACCAGGATGTCCGGGTGCTTGACGTAGGGATAACCGATCGGTTCGTCGGAAATCATCACCTGGGCGCTGCAGGCGCTGCCCCGGGCTTCGGGGCCGAAGGCCTGGATGAGCGTGGCCTGCTTGCCGCCGTGGATGGCGGCTGCCTTGCCGATGATGGAGCCGCACAAGATGACGCCCTGGCCGCCCAGCCCGCCGACGCGGATTTCAGTCTTGGCCATGGTCGGCTCCGTAGGTCTGGAACGAGTCGCCCAGCACCTTGTTGAAATGGCTGTTCATGGCATCCATCCAGGTGGGCCGTTCGCGGTCGACGAACTTGCCCACGATGATGTCGCCCTGGTAGGTGAGGCCCACTTCCTTGGTGTCGGCGCCGTTCCTGACCTGGCTGCGCTCCTTGTAGTACTTCACCTGGTCCACCCCGTCGCCCAGGCGGTTGCGGCGGGAATACAGGGTGGGGCAGGGCGAAAGCGCCTCGATGAAGACGAAGCCCTTCTTCTGCAGGCCCTCGCGCATGGCCTTGGCCAGCTGGCGCACATGGTAGACGGTCCAGCGCGCCACGTAGACCGCGCCGCAGGCGTCGGCCAGGAACGGCAGGTTGAACGGGCTTTCGAAATTGCCGTAGGGCATGGTGGTCTGGGTCGGCCCGGTGGGGGTGGTGGGGGCCACCTGCCCGCCGGTCATGCCGTAGGTGAAGTTGTTCACGCACACCACCATGAGGTCCATGTTGCGCCGGGCGGCGTGCATCAGGTGGTTGCCGCCGATGGCCGACAGGTCGCCGTCGCCGGAATAGACCACCACCTTGAGCTTCGGGTTGGCCAGCTTGAGCCCGGTGGCGAAGGGGATGGCCCGGCCGTGGGTGGTGTGGAAGCTGTCCAGGTTCAGGTAGCCCGCGGTGCGGCCGGTGCAGCCGATGCCCGACACGATGGCCACCTGGTCCAGGTCCAGCCCGGAATCGCCCAGGGCCCGGCAGAAGCAGTTGACGGTGGTGCCGATGCCGCAGCCGGGGCACCAGATGTGCGGGATGCGGTCCTGGCGGAGAAAGGGCAGCACCGCGTTTTCCATGCCGAAGTCCGCTTCGGGCAGGGTGTCCAGGTCCTGGCTCATCGGGCCGCCTCCAGAATCGCGTTGAGGATCGTATCCACCTCGTGCACGGTGCCGCCGGCATGGGGCAGGCCGGTGACCTTGGCGCAGCCGGCCACGGCCCGCTGCACCTCCAGGACCATCTGGCCCAGGTTCAGTTCGGGCACCACGATGGCCTTGGCGGTGCGGGCGATTTCCCGCAGCCGCCCGGCCGGGAACGGCCAGGTGATCACCAGCCGGGCCGCGCCGACCTTCACGCCCCTGGCCCGGGCCGCTTCGATGGCGGCCATGGCCACCCGGGAGGTGATGCCGAACGAGACCACCACCACGTCGGCGCCTTCGACGCCGTCTTCGCGCAGATCCACCAGTTGACTGGCGTTCAGGCGGATCTTGTCCACCAGGCGCCGGCCCAGCTTGTGCTGGGCGGCGGGCGTCAGGTCGGGATAGCCCTTCTCGTCGTGGGTGAGCCCGGTGACGTGCACCCGGTAGCCGTCGCCGGCCTTGATCATCTCCGGCACCGGATCCTCCGGCGTGGTGCCGTAGACCTGGTAATCGCCGGGCTGCTTCGCCGTCCACTTGCGTTCCACCACCTCGATGGCGCTGGCCGGGGGGATGACCACCCGCTCGGTCATGTGGCCCACCACTTCGTCCATCATGAGGAACACCGGCACCCGCCAGGTCTCGGTGAGGTTGAAGGCCCGGACCATGAGGTCGAAGCATTCCTGGGGCGAGTTGGGGGCCAGGGCGATGACTTCGAAGTCGCCATGGGAGCCCCACTTGATCTGCATCATGTCGGCCTGGGCCGGCCCGGTGGGCAGGCCGGTGGAGGGGCCGCCGCGCTGGACGTCTACCCAGACGCAGGGCGTCTCGGTCATGAAGGCGTAGCCCAGGTGCTCCATCATCAGGGACAGGCCCGGGCCGCTGGTCACGTTCATGACCTTCTTGCCGCCCCAGACTGCGCCCTGGATGGCCATGCTGGCGGCGAGCTCGTCCTCCATCTGGATGAAGATGCCGCCCACCTGGGGAATGCGGGCGGCGAACCGCTCGACGATCTCCGTGGAAGGGGTGATGGGATAGCCGGCGACGAACCGGCACCCGGCAGCCAGCGCGCCTTCACAGGCGGCGTGATCGCCGTCGATGAAGTGAACGCCGGTCAAGACTCCTCTTGGATCCGCTTGCAAGGTTGCCTCCCTGGTCTCAATCCGTTCCTAGACCGTCCGCTGGCGCTTCGCGTCGACGTCCTTCCACTTCGCCCCGTAGATGGCGAAATCAGGGCAGTACCTCCCGCAGTTATCGCACCCGGTGCAGTCCTCGGGCCGCGCCAGGAAGGGGACATGGTAGCCCTTGGCATTGAATTCACGGGAGAACGCCAGGGCGTGGCTCGGGCAGAAGTCGATGCAATAGGAGCAGCCCTTGCAGACTTCCTTCCTGATGAAGACGGTGCCCTTGCCCTTGCGTTCCGGTTCCCGGTCGCTCATCGTCTTTGCCCCCCATGGTGAACGTTTATGAAAGCTACGGCGGGGTTAATGGGTTGGCAATATTCGGGCACGGGAAGCCGGGCTGAAGAAGAAATACAATTCCAATATTATCAACGAAATATGCTGATCTTGCCCAAGCCCTAGCTGGTGCCAGTTTGAGACAATGGTCACAGGCTGGGGGACCCGCTGCCGGCCAGGTGCGATTGTGCTATGTGTTTGGCTATATTTCAAATAACCTAACGAATTGTCAACATTATCGGTCAGAATGACCCGGCAAGGCTATGAAGGCTGGTGCTGCTCCGACCCCGGCGCGACGGCGGTTCAAGCCGATTTTCGCCGGGGATGAACGGGGATGGACGGGGATAAAAAGGGATAAAAAAAGCTACTGGCGCTGGTCCATGGGATTCAGGCGCCGCGAGCAAGGCCGCGCCAGGTTCCTGATGGGAGATGGGTCGTGACGCCGGGTTGCGGATTCCCGCCTTGACAGGGCAATGCACGCTACCATGCTTGCCAATACGGACCACCCCATGGATATCAGCTCGTTCGTCTACGTCACCTACATCCGCACCACCCCGGACCGGCTATGGTCGGCGCTGACCCGGGCCGACCTTATGGAACGCTACTGGTTCGGCATGCACGTGGAATCCACCTGGGAGGCCGGTTCGCCGTGGCGCCTGGTCTTCCCTGACGGCCGGCTGGCGGACAGCGGAACCGTGGTCGAGATCGACCCGCCCAGGCGCCTGGTCATCCGCTGGCTCCACGAATGGCAGCCGGAGCTGAAGGCCGAAGGCAACTCCCGCATGACGATGCAGCTGGACCCGCTGGAAGGCGTCGTCAAGCTGACCGTCACCCATGTGATGGACCGGGGCGAATCGAAAATGATCGAGGCGGTTGCCGACGGCTGGCCGAGCATCCTCTCCAACCTGAAATCGCTCCTGGAAACCGGGGAGATCGTCGTCAGGACCTGAATCCTACCTCGGGATGGCCGCGAGCCCGCCCCGGGCGGTCTCCCGGAACTCCTCGGGCAGCCGCCGCCCCACCTTGCCCATGGCCTCGATCACGGCGTCGGCGCAGAACACGCTCTCCAGCCCCGCCAGGGCCATCTCGGCGCTGGCCGCAGCGTTCACCGCGCCCATGACGTTGCGCTTGACGCAGGGCACCTCCACCAGGCCGCCCACCGGATCGCAGATCAGCCCCATCACGTTGGCCAGGGCGAACGCCACCGCGTGGTCCACCTGGGCCGGGGTGCCGCCCATCAGCTCCACCAGGGCGCCGGCGGCCATGGCCGAGCCGGAGCCCACCTCGGCCTGGCAGCCGCCTTCGGCGCCGGACAGGGTGGCCAGCTTCTCGATCACCAGGCCGATCCCGCCGGCGGTGAAAAAGGCCCGCTGCACCGCCTCGTCCGGGGCCCGGCGGGCGTCGGCCACGGTGAAGATCGCCGCGGGCAATACCCCGCAGGCCCCGGCCGTGGGGGCGGCCACCACCCGGCCCATGCAGGCGTTCACTTCGGCCACGGCCATGGCTGCGGCGATCATGCGCGAAAAATCGGGGCAGAGCAGGGAGGCGCCGGTGCCGAGCCACTGCTGCATCCGCGCCGCGCCGCCCTTGATCAGGCCGCTGCGGGAATGCTGGGGGACCGTCAGGCCCTTTTCCAGGGACTGCCGCATCACCTGGATCCGGCTGCGCATCACCTCGCGCAGCTCCGCTTCCGGCTTGCCGGAGGCGCTGGCCTCCTGCCGGAGGAAGATCTCGGACAAGGGGACGCCGGCCAGCTCGGCGGCGGCCCGATAAGCGCCCAGGGTGCCTTCACGATTGGGCATCTAGCCTCCGAACCCGAGACTCGGGATGAACCTGACCTGCTGGAACTGGGGCAGGCAGCGCAGGGAATCCAGCACGTTCAGGGGCGGCTCGGCGTCCAGCTGCACGGTCATGAGCGCCTGGCCGCCGCGGGTGTTGCGGTGCGCCTTGATGGTGGCGATGTTCAGGCCGGCGTTGGCCAGGATGGCGCTGACGATGGCCACGGCGCCGGGCCGGTCGGGGTAGGTGAGCAGGATCGTGGGGTACTGCCCCTCCAGGTCCACCTCGAAGCCGTCGATGTTCCAGACTTCGATGCGTCCGCCGCCCACCGAGCTGGCGCACAGCTCCAGCACCGTGCCGCCCGCGGCCAGCCGCAGCCGCACCGAATTGGGGTGCACGTCGCCCAGGTCCACCGGCTCGAACCGGTAGGCGAGGCCCTGTTCGGCGGCCAGGGTCTCGGCGGCGGGGATGCGCTCGTCGTCGGGCGCCAGGCCGAGCAGCCCGGCCAGCAGGGCCAGGGGCGTGCCGTGGCCTTCGCCGGTGGCGGCGAACGAGCCGTGCAGCTGGATCAACGCCGTCTCCGGGGCGGTCCCCAGGAGCTTGCGGGCGAACGCGCCGATGCGCGCCGCTCCGGCGGTATGGGAACTGCTTGGGCCGACCATGACCGGGCCGAGGATGTCGAAGATGCCCAAGGGCCCTCCAGGAAAGGGTTCAGAAGACCGGGATCGCCGCCTGCAGCGGAAATGCCACCGGATCTCCAGGATAGCGTACTCGCTCCAGGAACAGCCCGGCCGACGGGGCCGCGGCGGCGCCCCAGAACAGGTTGGCCTCCACGGTCGGCTGGGTCAGGTCCAGGGTGATGCGCTCGGGCCGCTCCTTGCCCAGGGCGCAGAGCACCGCGGCACCGACCATGCGCCGCACCTGCCGGCGCAGGAAATGGGTGGCGGTGACCCGCAGCAGCACGAGGTCGCCCTGCTGGACCAGTTCCGAGGACTGGATCTGGCAGCGCGGATCCTCGCCCGGCTCCAGGTCGGCGAAGGCGGAGAGGTCGTAGGCGCCCTGGAAGGCGGCCCAGGCCTGGTCCAGCTTGCGCAGGTCCAGGGGCGCCTTGACCCACCAGATGTACGGCTTGGCGAAGGCGCTGCGGCGCAGGCTGAGCTGATAGAGGTAGGTGCGGCTCATGGCTTCGTGGCGGGCGTGGAAGCCGGGGCTGCAGGTGGCCACCGAGCGCACCGCCACGTCGCCGGGCAGGCCCTGGTCGAAGACCTTCTGCAGGTCCCGGGGCCGGGGCGCCGGGCCCGGGGCCAGATGCAGGTGGGCCACCTGGCCCAGGGCATGCACCCCGGCGTCGGTGCGGCCGGAGCCGCCCAGGGCCGCCACCTGGATGCCGCCGTCCTGGAGCGCGCGCTCCAGGGCCCCGGTCACCGTGCGGATGCCCTGGGCGGTCTGCTTGGGGCCCTGCTTCTGCCAGCCCTGGAAGCGGGAGCCGTCGTACTCCACGAGCAATCGATAGGCCGGACCCTCGGCGGGCCTCGGGGCCATGCGCTCCGGCCGCCTCAAGCGCCCACCGGCAGGACCTTGCGAACTTCGGCGAGGAAGTGCTCGGGATCATGGATCGGCTTGGACAGGTAGTGCTCCGCCCCGGTTTCGGCCAGGAAGCGTTCCCGGTCGCCGGACATGGCGTGGGCGGTGGCGAGGATCACCGGAATGCCCTTGGTGATGGGGTTGGCTTTCAATAATTTAGTAATAAAAACTCCATCCACTTTTCTGCCTTCGTAAAGGGTGCGGGAAAGGCTGATATCCATGATGATGGCGCCCAATTCACCGGATTCCGCCAGGGCCATGATTTCCGCCACATCCTCCGACACCGCCACCTCGAAGCCACCCTTACGGACCAGGACAACTTTCATGAATTTCACGTTGATTGGGTCATCCTCGACAATGAGGATTTTGATGGGCATGCGGCAGCCTCGGAATCGGTAACGGCGATCACCCCCATTATACGTATTCAGCCGGCCGGGTTCGGCCATTTCGCTTCCGCCGCCCAGGGGCGGTAAGCTGGACCGGACACCTTCCATGCTGAGGCAGGACCAGCCATGCACTTCTCCACCTGGATCATCTATGCGGCCGTGGCCATGGCCGCCATCCTCTGCCCCGGGCCCGCGGTGTTCCTGGCGATCTCCAACAGCGTGGCCTTCGGCTGGCGCCGGGTGTCGTTCTCCTCCCTGGGCAACATGCTCGGCCTGCTGGTGGTCTCCAGCCTGGCCATGGCCGGGCTGGGCGCGCTGATGAAGACCTCGGCGGCGGTGTTCACCGCGGTCAAGCTGGTGGGCGCCGGCTACCTGATCTACCTGGGCCTGCGGCAGTGGCGCTCCAGGGGCAGCCTGTTCACCAAGGGCCCCGAAGCCGATTGCGGCGGGAACCGGAGCAATTTCCAGATCTTCCTCCAGGGGCTGCTGGTCGCCCTGACCAACCCCAAGGCCGTGCTGTTCTTCACCGCCCTGTTCCCCCAGTTCCTCCGCTCGGACCTGGCGCTGGCGCCGCAGTTCCTGATCCTCACCACCACCTTCATGGGGTTTTCGTTCCTGAGCCTGATGGTCTACGCCCTGCTCGCCCACACGGCCCGGGGCTGGTTCGCCGATGAGGGGCGCTCCACCTGGTTCAACCGGGTCACCGGCAGCCTGTTCTTCGTGCTCGGGGTCGGCATGTTGCGGCTCAAGGCCGGGCGAGCGTAGCCAGCCGGCCGAACACCTCGTCCGGCACGCGCAGCCCGCCGCGGCCCACGCCGAGCCGCTGGCCGGGCTTGTGCCCGCCGTGGTAGTCGCTGCCGCCGCTGGGCACCAGGTCCAAGGTCTCGGCCAACTGCAGGAAGTAGCGCTCCTCCAGCGGGCCGTAGTCGGGATAGTAGGCCTCGAAGCCATGCACCCCCTGCGCCTTCAAGTCCTGCATGGCCTGGTCCCAGCGGAAACCCCGGGGGAAGCCGCGGCCCGGGTGGGCCACCACGGCCACCCCGCCGGCCGCGCGGATCCAGACGGCCGCCGTGGCCGGGCTCAGTTCGGGGAACGGCACGTAGCAGGGGCTGTCGTCGCCGATCAGGCGGCGGAAGGCATCCTCGGGGCTGCCCGCGGCGCCGTTGCGCACCAGCACCCGGGCGAAATGGGTGCGCGAGATCAGGTCGGTGGGCGCCTCGGCGGCCAGCTCTTCCCAGGTGATGGCCACGCCCCGGTCCCGCAGCCTCCGCACCATGGTCCGGTTGCGCTCCAGGCGCAAGCGGTGCATGGACGCCATCCGCTCGACCAGCAGGGGATCCTTGAAGCGCAGGAACAGGCCGAGCATGTGCAGCGGCCGGCCCATGAACCGGCAGCTGAGCTCGGCGCCGGGCACCAGCCGGGTGGCCACCCGGGGCTGCATGGCCATGAACCGGTCCAGCCCGGCCAGGGTGTCGTGGTCGGTGAGCGCCAGGGCGGTGAGGCCGGCCGCGTCCGCGGCCAGGGCCATGGCCTCGGGGGTGTCGGTGCCGTCGGAGAAGATGGAGTGGCTGTGCAGGTCGATCACGCGCCGAACCTCGCCGCCATGCCGTTGGCCCGGTACAGGGCGGCCAGCATGATGGCCACCGCCTTGAACAGCTCCGGCGGCAGCACCCGGTCCACTTCCAGCGGCTGCAGGGCGGCCAGCAGGTTGGGGTCGCGCTCGATGGGGATGCCGTTCTGCCGGGCCAGCAGCAGGATCCGGTCAGCCAGAAGCCCCTCGCCTTTGGCCACGAGTCTCGGGGCCAAGTCCAGGTAAGGGGCTTGAGGGTGGTAGCGGAGGGCTACGGCGCCGGTGCGGGTCGGCCGCGCCACGCTACTGGATCAGATGGGTGGCGGGGTCGTCGTCTTCCAGCTCGTCCATGGCCAGCCGGCGGAAGATCTTCATATCAGCCAGGGACATGAAGCTGATGTAGGCGTAGCCGCTGAAGAACAGCCAGATGAACGGCACCGACGCCCACTTGCGGATGTAGATGGAGATCAGCACCGCGACGAAATAGTAGAGGGCGAAGCCCAGCTCCAGGAAGGTCAGCAGGCTCTTGGGCACCTTGTAGGCGCGGGCGTTGTGGTTCTTGGCGCCGTTGCCGTTCTCGTCCACGCCCAGCTTGGGGGTGCGCTTGAACTCGATGTCGTCGGTGAAGAAGCCTTCCAGCACGGCCTTGGTCTGGTTCAGGCACAGCCCGATCCCCAGGCTCATCAGGGCGGGGATGTACTTCAGCCGGCTGGTCCAGTTCTTGTTGTTGTAGACCTCGCGCTGGGACAGGCCGAAATACAGGCCGACGCTGACGGCGTTGAGCAGGAAGAACGGGCCGTCGGTGAGCAGCAGGATGTGCGGCGCGGTGCCCGCCCGGAAGATCATGCAGGGCACCATGATGACCGAAAGCACGACCATCAGCAGGTAGTTGCAGTTGGCGGTCAGGTGGAACCAGCATTCGGCCTTGGTGTGCAAGCTCTCCTTGCTGAACAGGATGGTCTTCATCATCTTGCGGATGACCTGGGCGTTGCCCTTGGCCCAGCGGTGCTGCTGGCTCTTGAAGGCGTTCACTTCCACCGGCAGCTCGGCCGGGACCACCATGTCCTTCAGGTAGACCCCGCGCCAGCCCTTGAGCTGGGCCCGGTAGCTGAGGTCGGCGTCCTCGGTGATGGTGTCGTGCTGCCAGCCGCCGGCGTCGGCGATGGCACTCACCCGCCACATGCCGGCGGTGCCGGAGAAGTTGAAGAAGGCGTGGGAGCGGTGCCGCGCGGTGTGCTCGAAGACGAAGTGGCCGTCCAGCAGGATGGCCTGGACCTGGGTCAGCAGGGAGAAGTCGCGGTTGAGGTGGTCCCAGCAGCCCTGGACGAAGGCGATCTTGGGGTCACCGAAGTGCGGCACGGCCTTGCGCAGGAAATCCACGGTGGGGATGAAGTCGGCGTCGAACATGGCAACGAATTCGCCCTTGGCGCTCTTCAGGCCGTTCTGCAGGGCGCCGGCCTTGTAGCCGGTGCGGTCGGTGCGGTGCAGGTAGGCGATGTCCCAGCCGAGCATGCGGTACTTGTCGCAGACGGCCTGGGCCACCTTCACGGTGTCGTCGGTGGAGTCGTCCAGCATCTGGATCTCCAGCCGGTTCTTGGGCCAGTCCATCTTGACCACGTGGTCCAGCAGGCGCTCGACCACGTTCACTTCATTGAATACCGCCAGCTGCACCGTCACCATCGGCAGGAAATCGGGGCCGCCCACGGGCTGCGGCGGGTTTTTCTTGTAGCGGAAATACAACAAGAGCATCCAAAGGCGATGTGCGCCGTAGATGCTCAGGATGCTCAGGATCGTGAAGTAGGTTACCAGCACGATCGTCTTTATGATTTCCATTATCAACTCCGCAGTGACTTGCCGTCCACGCAAGCAATCCTATATCCTTTAATACTGGCAGGAAGTGCTTGGATATTCATCACCTTTTTCTTCCTTTTTTCTCCTACATCGCTTCAAATGAAGCAACAAGACATTGCCTGATAGGTGGGATGGGATGGTTGAAGGCGAAGGTTTCCCCAAGAGCATCGGTCGATACGAGATCAAGGCACTCCTCGGGTCCGGGGCGATGGGTTCGGTGTATCTGGCCGAGGACCCGCGCATCAAGCGCAAGCTGGCCATCAAGGTGGTGCGCCTGGACACCATCCGCAGCGAGTCCGAGCGCAAGGAGTTCCTCGCCCGGTTCCAGCGCGAGGCCGAGGTTTCCGGCGTGCTCAACGACCCGGGCATCGTCACCATCTACGACGTCGGCGACAGCGACCTGGGCCCGTTCCTGGCCATGGAGTACGTGCCGGGCCGGCCGCTGGACGCGATCATCAAAGGCGGCGGGCTGGCGCTGAAGGACAAGCTGGGCATCGCCGCGGGCATCGCCGCGGCGCTGGACCACGCCCACAGCCACGGCATCGTGCACCGGGACGTGAAGCCCGGCAACGTCATGATCACCGAGGACCACAAGCCCAAGCTGATGGATTTCGGCATCGCCAAGCGCGATGACGCGTCGCTCACCCAGACCGGCACCTTCCTGGGCACGCCCAGCTACGCCAGCCCGGAGCAGATCAAGGAGGGCGTGGCCACCAGCCGCTCGGACGTGTTCAGTTTCGGCGTGCTGATGTTCGAGCTGCTGTCCGGCAGCCTGCCGTTTCCGGGCACTTCCATCAACACCATCCTCTACAAGATCGTCAACGAGCCGCCGGTGGCGGTGGTACCGCCGGTGGCGGGCCTGATGTCCGACGGCTGGCAACGCACCTTCAACAAGGCGCTGGCCAAGAATCCCCAGGAACGCTATGCCAGCTGCTCCGCCTTCGTGCGGGAGCTGCTGGACACCGCCATCGACCTGGGCCGCACCGAGCGCCTTCAGCTGCTGAGCGGGCTCCGGCCCGGGGACCCGACGCCCGCGGCGCCGGTCATCGCCCCGGCCACCACCCTGGCCGCCCCGGCCCGGCCCAAGGGCGCGCGCTCCTGGCTGTGGCTCGCGCTGGGGGGCGCGGCGGCGGCGGTGGTGCTGGCCGGGTTCCTGATGTTCCGCAAGGGACCGGTGCAGGTGCCCATCGACACCGACCCGGGCAACGCCACCGTGGTCAAGGCCGGCAAGGTGCTGGGCTCGACCCCGATGCCGGTGCTGCTGCAGGCCGGGGAGAGTGTCAGCTTGGAACGCAAGGGATTTGTTCCCAAAATTTACCAGTACCACGCCGGAGACGCGCCCGGCAAGCTGCAACTGGAACCGGTGAAGAGCGAGGAGACCCTGCGCACCGAGCCGGACGGGGCGATGGTGGTGCTGGATTCGGTCAAGCTCGAAGGGGTCACGCCGCTCAAGGTGGCGGCTTGGAACCAGGGGCAGAAGCACGACCTGACCTTCACCAAGGGCAGCCAGGTGCTGGCCACCACCCTGCAGGAGGGCGAAACCCCGGGCAACCGGGTGTTCACCCTGGAATCGGCCGCCCAGACCCGCACCTCGGCGATCCCCAAGACCGTGGACGCCAACGCGCCCGGCGGCATCCGGCTCAGCACCGAGTACCCGGTCCGGGTGCGGCTGGACGGCAAGGACCTGGGCGAACTCAGGGACAAGCCGTTCGCCGCGGCCCCCGGCCCGCACAAGGTGGAGCTGAGCAGCCCCAGGGTGTTCTTCAAGGAGGCCCGGACGGTGACCGTCAACCCTGGCCAGACCCTGACCCTGCCGCTCCCGCCCACGGTGCGGCTGACCGTGGAGACCTTCCCCAATTCCGGCATGGTGGTGCTGGACGGCATCCCGACCCAGGTGGAAAGCGACGGCGGCACGGCCATCCTGGTCACCCGCGGCGCCCATACGGTCACCATCCAGGGGCATCCCGGCAGTGCCAAGCAGGTGAACCTGGAGGCGGACACGCCGCTCCGGTTCAAGCTTTGACGCTCATGCTGCCTTCCCCGCAACCCTCTCTTCCCGAGGACGATCCCGCACCCCGCGGGCCGTGGTCCTTCATGGCCCAGGCCCTGCCCGGCGGCTTCTCCCGCTGGGGCCTGCAGCTCATGGCCGGCTGGCTGGCCTTTTCGCTGCTGTCCAACCTGCTCTGGGCGTTGCACCTGCGCAGCCTGACCGGCTGGAGCGGCCTGCCCAACTACTGGGGCGAGATGCTCACCGCCCGGGACCTATGGGAGCTGGTGGAGAACGGCGGCTTGAAAGCCCACTGGCTCGGCCCCTGGGTGCCCTGGGCGGGCGGGCTGGCCATGCTCTGGTTCCTGTGGTCCGGCTGGCGCCTCCAGGCGGCCGCCGCGGCGTTCCCCGCGCGGCTGGGCCCCTGGCTGTGGGGCCTGGTCGACACCCTGGTGATCGGCGTGGGGCCGCTGGCCGGACTGGCCGGGGTGCTGCTCTGGGCCTTCGGCAGGCTGGGCGCGACCGGGATCCAGGGCCTCGGCTGGCTGGATTGGCTGGGCGGCGGCCTGGTGCGCCTCGCCTTCGTCTCCGCCCTGTTCCTGCAGTGGTGGCTTTGCCGCCTGGGCCGCGCCGGCGCAGCCCCCGGCTTCCGCCTGGGCTCCTGGAAGCGGCTGGGCGGGCACCTGGGCCTCAGCTTCCGGCGCTTCTGGACCTGCCCTGTGCAATGGCTGACGCTGGTCCTGGGCGGCGTGCTGCTGCGCGCGGGCCTGACCCTGCTGGTGCTGTTCCTGGCCTGGCGGCTGGGCGGCGGCACGCTTCCAAGAATTGCTGTCTTCCTGGCCCTGCAATTGGCGGTGGTGCTGGCCAACGCCTGGCAGATCGGCTGGTTCCTGCGCCTGGCGGCCCTGTTCGTGCGCAGTGACGCCGAGCTGCGCGCGGCGTTGGCACACCTTCATGAGAGCAGCGAGCCATGACCCTCCGAATCCTTGCCCTGTGCTGCGCCTGTGCCCTGGCCGGCGCCCAGGAGACGCCGCACCCCAACCGGCTGGCCTGGCTGTCCATCTTTCCCGAACCCCTGCCGGAGGGGGTCAACCAGATCGGCCTGGAAGCCACCAACCAGTTCCTCCGCCCGGAACGGCAATCCAGCCTGGGCGGCCAGACCCAGGCCCAGCTGGACGGGGAGGACTGGGAGCTGGTGTCGGACCTGGCCGAGGGGCTCGGCCCGGGGCGGATCAACCTGCGCACCCGGCTCGACCACCGGTCCGGCGGGATCGCCGACCGGCTCATCATGAACTGGCATGACATCCTCGGGGTCGGCCAGGGCGGCCGCAATGAGGTGCCGATCTTCCAGGACAAGTGGGTGATGGTCCGGGACGGCCGGGTGGTGTTCGACAGCACCAGTCCGCGCACCTTCGTGCAGGGCCTGGATGTCTCCTACGCGATCCCGTTCGGCGACGGCGCCAACGGCGGGCGCTACGGCGGCAGTGTGCAGCTGCCCACCGGCGGGGAACGGATCATGCAGAGCAGCGACGGCACCAACTTCATGATTGGCGCCGCGCTGTGGCACACCTTCGGCTTCGCCCGGTTCTGGGCCCAGGCCGAGCAGATCTACGTGGAGCTGCCCAAGAACAGCCCCCTGCGCACCGTGATCGACCGGGGCCAGTACTGGCGGGCCTGGGCCGGCGTCGTGCTGGGGCGCTGGTACGGCTTCGGGCTGGACCTTTCGCTGGCCTACAACGAGACCCCCTACCACTCGATGCTGGTGCGGGTGGACAAGTACGGCCTCCAGCAGACCTGGATCGTGACCCACACCCGCTGCCCGCACTGGCGCTTCGGCTTCACCGAAAAGGCCGGCACCTTCGCCACCCCGGAGATCACCGGATTCACCACCTACCGTTTCTGAAGGGGGCCGCCCGTGCCGCACACCATCCTGGAGTATTCCGACAACATCATCGAACCGGCCGACTTCCAGCCTTTCTGGCGCAAGCTGCACCCGGCCCTGGTGGAGATCGCCCAGGTCCGCCTCCAGGACATCAAGAGCCGGGCCTACCGCTGCGAGGCCTTCCGCATGGCCGACGGCGCTCCCGGCTACGCCTTCGTCCACCTCTCCATCCGGCTGCTGGAGGGCCGGAGCCCCGAGGCCCTGGCCGCCATCGGCGCGGCCGCCCTGGAGCTGCTGAAGACGCACTTTTCCGGCACCCTGGCCGCGCGCCAGTGCGACCTCACCGTGGAGCTGACCGGCATGCGCCGGGACTGCTACTTCAAGGCTTCCAGCTGCAAGGCCTGATTCCATGCAGTACGAGTTTCCGGTATTCGAGAACCTGTGCCCCTCCTGGGGCCTGGTCACCCACCTGGCCACCCGCCAGGTCTACCCCAAGGGTTCGCTCATCCTGGACATGGAAGCGCCGGCCGACGGCATCTACTACGTCAAGGAGGGCCAGGTCGATACCTGCCTGTACACCCTGAACGGCCCCGAGAAGGTGCTCTACGGCGTCGGCCAGGGCTGCGTGTTCGGCGAAGCGTCGTGCTTCTCCACCGGCGTCACCGGCGAGGCCAGCGTGTGGGCGCGCACCCCCTGCGTCGTCTACTTCTACCGCAAGGAGACCGTGGAAGGGCCCATCGCCCGGGAGCATCCCCAGCTCCTGCTCGAAATGGCCGGCCTGCTCGGGCACATCGTGCGCATGTACGGGATCTGGCTCCAGGACAGCCTCAGCCAGGACTACTTCGTCCGGGTCTGCCGCATCCTGGTCTACTTCGTCCGCTGGAAGAAGGGCAACCTGGTCCCGGACGGCGCAGTGCTCATCCAGTCCGACGTCACCCAGAACGATATCGCCAAGCTGCTGGGCATCCACCGGGTCACCGTGACCAAGGCGGTCAAGCGGCTCAAGGACCTGGGCATCATCCGGCACTTCACCAAGAACGAGCTGGATATCGCGGATTTCCAGGGGTTATGCCGGCTGGGCGGGCAGGTGGATCAAGGGTCGATCCGGTAGCTCACAACCCATTCATAGCCCAGGTGGCCGGGCTTGGTGAGCACGGTGACCGTGCTGCGCCCGGGTTCGAGCGGGTCGAATTCGCCCCTGGCGACTTGTCGTTCCTCGCGCTCCTTGCCTGGTTGCCAGGAGCGCAGGACCACCAGGTCGTTTCTGCCCCGGCGTTTGCTGCGTTCGAATTTATCCAGGACCGCGGCCTGGTGGGCGGTGGACGGGGCGGTGTCGAGCCAGGCGTTCACCAAGGCTTCGGCATAATAGGTGACATGATAAATAATTATTTATAATATTCGTGCATCCCCCTGCTGGGTCAAGGGCCATGCCGCTCATTCGATCAAAACAGCTGAAGCCAAAGACGAGACCCCTGCGAAACAAAGGTAAAATGCTTCCATGCGACCCGTATCCCGACGCCGCCAAGGCACTTCCCGAGTGATCCCTCTCCACCAGGACCAGGTGCGCTGGACGTGAAGACCCTCCGCGGCAAGACCTGACCCTGGTTCGGACTCGATTTTCTTATTTGGGATATGTAGCGCTGGCTACATTTTCCAGGGCGTGCTTGGTCAAGAATCGAGCATCGCCCGGAGTTTTCCATGAGCAATTCAATCAGCCAGCTATGTTTGGCGCCCGAAGGCGAGGCGGAAGTGCTGCAGGGCAACATCGCCTTCGCGGTCGGCTGCGTGCGCAGCGGCATCCACAGCGCCGACGGCTACCCGGGCACGCCCAGTTCCGAAGTGATCGACCGCGGCCTGGGGGAGGTGCAGGACCTGATCACGGTGGGCTGGTCGGTGAACGAGGCCACGGCGGCGGCGGTGGGCCACGGCCACACCCTGGCCGGGCGCGACTGCGTGGTCACCATGAAGATCCCCGGCCTGTTCCAGGCGGGCGACGTGTTCACCAGCGGGGCCGGCTTCACCCAGCCGCGGGGCGCGCTCATCTACTTCATCGCCAGCGATTTCACCCCCAGCTCCACCCAGCACCTGGTGGATCCGCGCTACCTGTTCAAGAGCTGCTTCGTCCCGGTGTTCGAGCCGCGCAACCACCAGGAGATGCACGACGCCCCGGCCATCGCCGCGGACCTCGCCCGCGCCTTCAGGACCCAGGTGGTGGTCATGCCCAGCGGCGGGCTGTGCCACAGCGACGGCCTGGTGCGCCTGGCGCCCCGAACGCGCCGGGAGCCGGTGCCGATGCCGGCCAGCCTGCGCGGTTTCAACGTGCTGCCCAGCGAGGCGCGCAAGGGCTACGACACGATCATGGACGAGCGCATGCCGGCCCTGGCGGCCATGGTGGAGCAAAGCCCGCTCAACCGCTGGGACAAGGGCACGGGCAAGCTCGGCGTGATCACCTACGGCGTCTGCGATCTCTACCTGCGCGAAGTGATGGCGGCCGCGGGCCTGGAGCTGGACGTGCTCTCCCTGGCCTTCTCCAACCCCCTGCCGATGAACCTGATCCGCGCCTTCTGCCAGTCGGTGGAGGAGGTGCTGGTCATCGAGGACGGCTACCGCCATCTGCAGGAAGCCCTGGAAGGCGCCGGCTTGAAGGTGCGCGGCAAGGCGCCTTACAGCAAGCTCACCGAGTGGAGCCCGGCGCTGATCGCCGGGCTGCTGGGGCTGGAGGTGCCGCGCACGGCCTGCGCCGTCCCGGCCCTGGGCCGGCCCCCGTTGATCTGCCCGGGCTGCCCGTACCGGCTGTTCGCCCATGAAGTGGCCGAGCTCAAGCGCAGAGGCCAGCTGGACGCGGCTTTTGGCGACATCGGCTGCAACGCGCTGCTGTTCCACATGAACGCCATGGACACCGGCCTGGCCATGGGCGCCAGCGAAAGCCAGCGCATGGGCTACGTGCTGTCCCGCCCGGAGCAGGCGTCCCGCTGCCTGAGCATCATCGGCGACAGCACCGAATGCCACAGCGGCATGGATGCTACCCGCAACGCCGTCTACCGCAACGTCCCCGGGGTGAAGGTGGTGCTGGACAATGAGTGGACCGCCATGACCGGCGGCCAGCCTTCGCCCACCTCCCCGGCCAACCTGGCCAACCAGCCCATCCGCTTCGATCTGCCCGGCACCCTGGCGGCCCACGGCGCCAGCGTCGAAGTGGTCGGGGCCTATGACCGCAAGGCCCTGCGCGCCACCCTCAAGTCGGCCCTGGCCGAAGCGGGCAACGGCCGCTACACCACCATCGTCGTGCGCGACGGCGCCTGCCTCAAGAAGAGCAAGCCCAGCCGCCAGCGGGTCCAGGTGGATCCCGGCCAGTGCAAGCAGTGCAACCTGTGCCTGATCTGCCCCGGGCTGGAACGGGGCGCGGACGGCGTGCCGGTGGTGAACAACCTGTGCTCGGGGTGCGGCGGGCATGTGCCGGCCTGTTCCCAGATGTGCCCCACGGGGGTGCTGAAACCGTTCACCCTGGAGCAGCGTGGGGCCGGGGCGGCGTTCCCGGCGCCGCCGGAGGTTCTCCCGGCCGCGCCCAGGGCCGAATTCCCGCACCGGCTGGCGCTGGCGATCCGCGGGGTGGGCGGGCAGGGCAACCTGTTCTTCGGCCGGGTGCTGACCCAGCTGGCGCTGGAGGCGGGCTACGCGGAGAGCAACATCGTCAAGGGCGACACCCACGGCATGGCCCAGATGGGCGGGCCGGTGATCAGCACCTTCGGCTGCGGCGCGGTGCTCAGCCCGGTGCAGCTGCCGGGCACGGTGGATTGCCTGATCGTCATGGAGCAAAGCGAAGTGCTGCGGCCGGAATTCCTCGATCTGCTCAAGCCCGGCGGCACCATCCTGATGGCCAGCACCCGGATCCTGCCCGAAGGCCTGGCCGAGGGCGGCTACCCCAGCGCCGCCCAATTCGAGGAGCTCCTGGCGGCCTACCGGCTGATCGAGGTGGACCCGCTCAAACAGGCGGTGACCCTGGGCGACGCCACCGGCCGGATCGCCAACGTGATCCTGATGGGGATCCTGAGCCGGCTGAGCCCGTTCGACCGGTTCCCGGTGGAACTCTGGTGGCGGGCCCTGCGCAAGGTCAATCCCAAGCCCGCGGTGTGGGCGGCCAACTACGCGGCCTTCAACGCCGGGAGAAGCTAGCCACTTCAATTCACCAGAAAGTCGATGGATTCATCCCATTCCAGGGTCGAAAGCAGGCCGGCTTCCCCGGAATCGGGCGAGCCCAGTTCCCTTGCCATGGGGATCTGCCTCTGCGGGGAAAGGTTACCCAGCTCCGGGGAAAAGGGAAGCCTGAACAAGCCGGGGGAGGCCAGGGGCGAGACCGGAATCGATCCGTTATAACGCTGAGGCGGCAGCGTTTGAAGCGGTTGCCTCGGGATGGGGACGGGGCTGGAGCCGGAAAAGGGATTCCAGGATGGACTGGAAGCCCCGTGGAACGGGCTGCCGGTGTTCGGGGCGGCTTCGGCCGCCACGGCGCGCCGGACCTTCTTGCTGCCGGCGTCAGAATCCCCTCCCGCGGGCCTCGGCCTCACCAAAGAGGGAGCCGTTCCCCGTTCCGGCCTCTCCGTGGGAAGGCCTGCCTGGCGCAACTCTTCCTTGGTGTGGCCCGCCCCCACGCCTCCCTTGCCACCCCACCAGTGGCGGTTCAGGGTTTTCAGGTTCGGGAAGCTTTCATGGCAATCGCCCACCTCGCAGCCCCAGGGCAGAGGCGGATCGGGCGTGGGGTCGGCCGCGGCTCCGCTGGCGCCAAGGCCGGGTCCCTTCTTCCCGGATTTCGGCTCCAACGAGGAGGAAGCTCCTTTCTTCGCGGCCAGGGGCAGGGGTCCGATGTGGTACTTTGCCTGGTCCTCTTTGGTGAAGACCTGCTTCTTGCCGGGAACGCCGGCCCTTATGAGCTCTTCCGGGGAATGTTTCGCCTCGTTCTCGGTATTGCCGTACCAGTGGCGCCGCAAATCTTGCCAATTGATGAAGGTGGAGCGACACGCAGGGCATTGCCACGGCCTGGCCTTCTCCTGGTTGGTGGGGCGACCGCCCCGGCGCGCACGCCTTTTCTCCGGGTGGCTGTGGACCCCTCCCGCCTCCGCCGGCCATGCGCCACTGGGGGCGAAAGGCGCGGATGCTGATTCCGGAGCGGCCCCGATGCCGGGCACGGGCGGCATGGATTCATAGATTCCATAGAGGTGATGGACGCCGTCGTAGGTGTAAAACAATTCCAGGCTCCGGTTGCCCGCCTTGGATTCGAAGATCAGTTCGCCCGGACCGTCGTCGCGCCCGAACGAGCGCGTGTGGACCAACTGCCCCAGTTGCTCCACCAGCCCATGGTTCTGGACTTCTTCCAGGAGGTAATCCGCTTCCAGATCGACGGGGCCTTCCGGGAGGGTGAACCACTGGTCTTCCCCGGGTTTGAGGGTCGGTTCGGGGCGGGCGGGCGGGACGGACTCCCCGTCGGGGTGCGGATTGACCCGTACCAGGCGGAGTTCCAGGGTCGACATGTTGATCAGGCAGACCTTCTCCTGGGCCAGCAGAGGCAGGAACCCGGCCAGGGGGGCCAGGAGGAGGAGCCGGAAGCGGCGAAGACCAGGCAGTTGCATGGGAGCGTTCCTGATGATGGGGCGTTTTGGCCAAGGAGGGGCATTGGGATGGGAACTTGCGGGAGCGAACATGCCGGCGCCCAGCCCGTGGATAATTATTTAATGGGCAAAATCCCGGATAGGTTCCTTCCCAGGTCCAAACGCGGAATGGAACGGTTTTGACCGGTTACCATTCACCATGGTCAGTGTGCTCCTGCTCTTCCTTCTGCCTGTCGGGGGCGGGATTCCCGCTGGGGTGCTGCTCGCCCGGGCCAAGGGCCTGGACTGGCCCTTGACCGCCGGGCTCTATTTCGGCTCGGACGTGCTCCGATCTCCGAAGCCCTGGGGGGCGCATCCGTCCCGTCCTCTACGAGCATGAAGCCTTGGCCCCATCCTCGAAGCGCTTTGCCGGCGGATTGATCAAACGGCAGGCGGCCAACGATGCGGCCTTCGACGCCGGAGGCGGAGGGAATAAAAAAAGTGGGATGCTTCGTTTTGGCCAGAACCTGGCCTCGGCCGTCCCCATGGAACGCGGCTGATCGACTTTATTGGGCGGGGGCGGAGATGCTGTTCTTGCGGTTGAGGGTGGTGCCGGAGATGGTGTAGGTCTTGTTGGTCGGGCCATTCTCCGTCACATTGATCGCTTCGCCCCAGGGGCTCCAGGCCAGGCCGGTGGCCGCCATGCCCTTGATGTTGACGTTGCTGGCGTCGCCCGGAAGGTTGAGGGTGTAGGTGTAGCCCGCGCTCTGGTTCCCGGAGCCCCAGCTTTTCTTGACGCGGGTCTTGCCCGTGGGGTCCGTTTCCTGCCAGGTCACCTCGAACTTGCCCACATAGGCGCCGTTTTGCACCAGCTTGACGAAACCGGAGGGATATTCCTTGCAGTCCCACTCGGTGTAGTTGGTGCTGAAGGCCATGGTGGCGTGGCGGTTGTCCTTGAGGAAGTTCACCGTATAGGCGATCGGGTAGGCCGGGTTGTTCCGGTTGAAGGTGGCAGAACCCTGGATCACCTTGAGCAGGTTCGCCTCGGCTTGGGTCCCCCCCTCCATGACGCTGGTGACGGCCTCCGCGTTCCCGCCCAGGGAAATCACGGTGAAGGTGGAATTGCTGACGATGGATTCGTATTTGGCTTTCAGGTCGGCCTTGATGGTGGCCTTGCCGCCGCTGACGGCATACTTCATGGCCGCGGACAGGTCCGCCTCGGTCTCGGACGAACTGGTGTCCATCCGGATCATGAGGAGCCGGCCGAAGTCCACGCTCTTGACATAGGCGGCGGGACCCTGGGCGTTGAAGCGGTTCTTCGCATCCGCCAGGGTCACGCTGGGAGCGAACACTGCGGCGGGATCCGTCGGGGGATCGATGGAGGCGGTGTAATAGACCTGCTTGTAGAGCATGACGCTGGTGGAGGAGGAACCGTCATGCTTGAATCCGGCATCCAGCTTGAGGTTGTTGGACTTGTCCCACTTCGCGCTGAAGCCAAGCTGCAGGGCGACCTGCTCGGAGGAGA
>CAZVHQ010000027.1:0-52953 GCA_964627225.1 uncultured Mesoterricola sp. | reverse complement strand
CGTTCGAGCTCATGGGCCGGGGCGGCGACGAGGACAACCTGTGGGTGCGCCGCTATTTGCCCCTGTACCGCAAGCTGGGGCCGGTCATGGGCCGGGCCCGCCAGCGCCTGGTGCAGGAGGCCCTGGCCCGGGCCGCCGATCCCGAGGAATGGCTGCCGGCGGAGCTGGCCCGGGGCCTTCCCGGCACCCTGGCGGCCTTGCGCCTGCTGCACCAGCCGCCCGATGACAGCGATCCGGCCGAGCTGGACGCCCACGCCACCCCGGCCCATGGGCGCCTGGCCAGCGAAGAGCTGTTCGCCTTCGCCCTGGGCGTCACCCTGCGCCGGGCCGGGCGCATGGCCCGGCGCGGCCAGGCCGTCGCCACCACGCCGGAACTGCGCGAGCGGCTCAAGGACTACCTGCCGTTCCGGCTTACCGGCGCCCAGCGCCAGGCGTTCCGGGAGATCGTCCAGGATCTCACCTCGGGCCGGGTCATGCACCGGCTGCTCCAGGGCGACGTGGGCAGCGGCAAGACCCTGGTGGCCTTCCTGGCCATGGCCATGGTGGCCGAAACCGGGGGCCAGGCGGCCCTGCTGGTGCCCACGGAAGTCCTGGCCCGGCAGCACGCGGCGACGGTCCAGCGGCTGCTGAAGGAGGCCGCCGGCGGCATGCAGCTGCTGCTGGGCCCCATGAAGGCCGCCGGGAAGCGCCAGGCCCTGGCCCGGATCGCTTCGGGCGAAGCCTCCTACATCATCGGCACCCACGCCCTGTTCCAGGAATCGGTGAATTTCCACAAGCTCCAGCTGGTGGTGGTGGACGAGCAGCACCGGTTCGGCGTGCGCCAGCGGGAGGCGCTCAAGGAGAAGGGGCTGGACCCGCACTGGCTGGTGATGAGCGCGACGCCCATCCCGCGCTCCCTGGCCCTGGCCCTGTTCGGCGACCTGGAACAGTCGGTGCTTGACGAGCTGCCGCCGGGGCGCCAGCCGATCACCACCGGGCTGGTGCGGCCGGATGACGCCGGGCGCGCCTGGGCGGTCATGGAGCGGGAGCTGAATGCCGGCCACCAGGCGTTCGTGGTGAGCCCGGCCATCGATCCCCAGGACGAGGCCAAGGTGCCGCTGCGGGATATCCAGGCCATGGAGGCCCTGCTGCGCGCCCAGTTCCCCGAGCAGGAGATCGCCGTGGTGCACGGCCGGCTCAAGGCGGACGCCATGGCCGAGCGCATGGAAGCCTTCGTTTCCGGCCGGGCCCGCATCCTGCTGGCCACCACCGTGATCGAAGTGGGGGTGGACGTGCCCAACGCCACGGTCATGGTGGTGGACCACGCCGAGCGCTTCGGCCTCAGCCAGCTGCACCAGCTGCGCGGGCGGGTGGGGCGCGGCACGGCGCGCAGCCACTTCCTGATGCTGTCCGCCAGCGAAACCGACCGGCTGCAGGTCCTGGTGCAGACCCAGGACGGCTTCCGCATCGCCCAGAAGGACCTGGAGCTGCGCGGGCCGGGGGAGTTCTTCGGCACCCGCCAGGCCGGCCTGCCCCAGTTCCAGGCCGCGGACCTGGTGCGCGACCGGCAGCTCCTGGCGCAGTGCCGGCAGGCCGCGGACAAGGCGGTCCGGCTTGGGCTCAGCGAGGCGCAGCTGGTCTGGCTCAAGCAGGAGCAGGGACGGCTCAAGCTGGCGGAAATCTCCTGACTGGTTCCCATCGGGAATGGGGCCTATGCTTTGACAAGACGGGCGGGCAGGTCCATGCATTTTCTGGTCAAAATCATCCTCGCCGGGTTCGGCAGCGTCCTCCTCTACGGGGTGGGGATGGAGGTGAAGGATGCGCCGAAGGCCCCTGAGGTGCCCGCCGGGGTGGCCCTGGTGCGTTTCGGCGAGCTGGCCGGGGCCGCCCTGCCGGATACCGCCAAGCCCAGGCCGGGGGATTACCTGAAGGCGGTGTCCCCGTCCATCCTCAAACTGGACCGGCAGCGGGTGCTCGTGCAGGGCTACATGATCCCCACCGTGAGCGCCGACCAGAAGGTGCGGGAATTCCTCCTGGTGCGCAGCCAGGCCAGCTGCTGCTTCGGCTTTCCGTTGCAGATCAGCGACATGCTGGAGGTGCGCATGGCCGGCAAGCCCGCCGAATCGCTCAAGGACCGGCCGCTGAACGTGATCGGCACCTTCCACGTCCGGGAGCACTGGGCCGGCACCAGCCTCGGTTCGATCTACCAGATGGATGCGGACAGCGTGACCTCGGGCTCCATGGAGCCGCCCGTGCAGCCGGCCCGCTCGCCCCAATCCAGCGGCCTGGAATAAAGCTCACCCCAGCTGGGCGGGATTCTTCAGGCGCGACGTGATGCGTTCCACCAGCATCTCCGGCACCAGGCCGGAAATGTCGCCGCCCATGGCGCCCACTTCGCGCACCATCCGGCTGCTCACCACGCTGTACTCCTCCTTGGGCATGAGGAACACCGTCTCCAGATCCGGAGCGAGCTTGCGGTTCATGAGGGCCATCTGGAATTCGTATTCGAAGTCGGAGAAGGCGCGCACCCCGCGAACGATGAAGTGGGCTTCCTGCTGCTTGGCGAAATCCACCAGCAGGCCGTGGAAGGTGGTGACCTCCACGTGGGGCGCGTCCGCCAGCAGCTCCCGGAGGAAATCCACCCGCTCGGCCACGGAGAAGGCGCAGGTCTTGGCGGGGTTGTACAGCACCGCCACCACCAGCCGGTCCACCAGCCTGCCCGCGCGCTGGATCAAGTCCCAATGGCCCAGGGTGACGGGATCGAACGAACCTGGGTAGATGGCTACGCGCAACGGAGCTCCTGTCGCAAGTCGAATCCCCAGTTTAAGCGGTATGCCGGGCCATCGCCGGATTGAGGAGAATATTTTGCCGCGACCGCTTAAACTTGGCCTATGACAATGCCGCGTCTTTCCATTGGTCTCCTGTTCGGTGGTGAAAGCCCGGAACACGAAGTGAGCATCGTTTCCGCCCGAAGCATTGCCGCCCACCTGGATCCCGCCCGGTTCGAAGTGCGGCCCATGGGCATCGCCCGCAACGGCGTGTGGGTGATGAACGGCGATCCCCTGGCCCGGCTGGCGGCCGGCGAGATGCCCCAGCGCGGCGAGCACCCGTTCCTGCCGCTGGAGCAGGGCGCCGAATCGACCCCGCTGCCCGATGTATTCTTCAACGCCATCCACGGGGCGGGCGGCGAGGACGGACAGATCCAGGGCTACCTGGAACCGCTGCACCGGCCCTACACCGGCGCCGGCCTGCTGGCCATGGCCGCCGCGCTGGACAAGTGGATCACCAAGCGGATCTGGGAATCCGACGGGCTGCCGGTGGTGCCCTACCAGGGGCTCACCGAGGAATACTGGCGCAAGGCCCCCGAAGCCGTGCTGCGCAGCCTCGAAGCGCTGGGGATGCCGGTCTTCGTCAAGCCGGCCAACCTCGGTTCGAGCATCGGCATCGAGAAGGTCGGCCGCGCCGAGGACCTGCCGGCGGCCCTGGACCAGGCCTTCAGCTTCGACCGGCGGGTGATCGTGGAGCAGGGCCTGCGCGCCCGGGAACTGGAAGTGGCGGTGCTGGGCGGGGACGATCCCCTGGTCAGCGTGCCCGGGGAGATCATCGTCGCCGGCGAGTTCTACGACTTCAAAGACAAATATATCAACGGCAAAAGCTACGCGAAGATCCCGGCGGAATTGCCCGAGGGCATGGCCAACCTGATCACCCGCCATGCCGTGGCCGCCTTCCGGGCGCTGGACGCCTACGGCATGGCCCGGGTGGATTTCTTCCTGGACCGGGACACCGGCCGGCTGTTCCTCAACGAGATCAACCTCATTCCCGGCTTCACCAGCATCTCCATGTATCCCAAGCTCATGGAGGCCAGCGGCATTGCCTACCGGGAGCTGCTCGGCCGGCTGGTCGACCTGGCCGTCGCGCGCCACGCGGAAAAGACCGCCAAGAACCGCTTCTTCCAGAGCGGGAGCCAGTGGTTCGCCTAGTTACCCAGGGCGTCGCCTATCAGGCCAATCTCAAGTTCCTGCAGGCGCAGAACGCGATGCTGGGAGCGGCGCTGGATCTGAAAGCCTGAAGCCGGGCCGGCGTTTGCTGGCATCCTGAGGGTATGGAACCGTCCCCCGGCCACCCCCCGCGCCTGCCCATCCTGACCACGGTCGCCATCCTGGGCTTCACCTCGGGCGTGCCGTTGATCCTCACCCAATCCACGCTCCAGGCCTGGATGGGCGATGCCGGGGTCGATCTGAAGACCGTCGGGCTGTTCTCCCTGGCGGGCCTGCCCTATACCCTCAAGTTCCTGTGGTCGCCGCTCATGGACCGCTACCGCCCGCCGTTCATGGGCCGGCGCCGGGGCTGGATCCTGGTGACCTTCCTCGGGCTGATGGCGCTGCTCGCGCTCCTGGCCCAGGCCGACCCCGCCCGCCACCTGCGCCTGGTGGCGCTGGCCGCGCTGGCGGTCGCCTTCGTCAGCGCCAGCGCGGACATCAACGTGGACGCCTACCGCACCGAGCTCCTGCCCGGCAAGCTGCTCGGCCCGGGCACCTCGCTGCACATCACCGGCTACCGGCTGGGCATGGTGTTCGCCGGGGCCCTCGCCCTGATCCTCGCCGACCGGATGCCCTGGCGCATGGTCTACCTGATCATGGCGCTGGGGCTCGCTCCCGGGGCCATCGCCAGCTGCTTCGCGCCCGAGCCCGAAGGCCTGCGCCTGCCCCGCACGCTCAGGGAAGCGGTGGTGGAGCCGTTCGGCGAGTTCCTTCGGCGCAGGCGCGCCCTGGAGGTGCTGGCCTTCATCCTGCTCTACAAGCTGGGGGACAACCTCTGCACGTCGCTGAACATCCCTTTCCTGCGGGCCCTTTCCTTCTCCAAGACCGAGATCGGCCTGGCCACCAAAGGGGTGGGCATGGCCTGCCTGCTCGGCGGCGGCCTGCTGGGCGGATGGCTCATGAGCCGCTGGAGCCTGCGCCGGTCCCTGTGGGTGTTCGGCGTGCTGCAGATGGTGTCCATGACCGGGCACCTGACCCTGGCGCTGCTGGGGCGCAACCATGCCCTGCTGCTGGTCACCGTCGCCGTGGAGAACTCCATCTTCGCCATGGGCACCGTCGCCTACCTGGCGATGATCCAGCGCTGCTGCGATCTCAAGAGCACCGCCACCCAGTTCGCCCTGCTCACCAGCCTTTCGGCCATCGCCCGGGTGCTGTTCGCCAGCCCAGCCGGGTACCTGGTCAAGGCCTTCGGCTGGCCGGTGTTCTTCGTGGCCTGCATGGCCCTGGCCGTCCCGGGCCTGCTCCTGCTGCGCCGGTTCGATTCCTGGGAGCTGCCTGAACCGGCGGGCTAGTGCTACTATCGCTCCACCAAGGCCACTTCCTGGGAGCCGCCATGTTCGAATCCGCCGAACTCGGCCATTCTGTCGAGAAATCCGTCTACGACCAGGAACTCCCCGCCTTGCGGGAGGCGCTGCTGAACGCCCAGTTCGACCTGGAAAGCGCCAAGAAGTTCCCGGTGATCATCCTCATCGCCGGGCTGGACGGTGCCGGCAAGAGCCTCACCGCCAATACCCTCAATGAATGGATGGACCCGCGCTTCATCCAGACCCACGGCACCAGCGAGCCTTCCGACGAGGAGCTGGAACGCCCGCACATGTGGCGCTTCTGGCGCCAGCTGCCGCCCAAGGGCCGGATCGCCATCTTCGACGGCAGCTGGTATTCCTGGCCGATCTTCGAGCGCGCCAGCGGCCGGATCAAGAACCCCAAGCTGGACCAGGAGCTGGACGAGGTGCGCCGGTTCGAGCGGATGCTCATCGACGAGGGGGCGCTGATCCTGAAATTCTGGATGCACCTGTCCAAGGACGCCCAGAAGAAGCGCCTGAAGAAGCTGGAAAGCGACCCGCTGACCCGTTGGCGGGTGACCGAGCGGGACTGGAAGCACTTCGAGCAGTACGACAGCTTCCAGGAGATCAGTGAACGGACCCTGCGGCGCACCAGCACCGCCGAGGCCCCCTGGATCCAGGTGGAGGCGGTGGATTCCCGCTACCAGAGGCTGATGGTGGGCAAGACCCTGCTGGAGCACCTGCGGCTCCGGCTGGACCATCCGGCCGACAAGCCCGGGACGCTCCCGGTGCCGGCGACCACGCCCGACCTGGACGGGCGGAACATCCTGAGGTCCCTGGACCTGGACCAGAAACTGGACAAGCCGGACTACGCCCGGGAGCTGGAGAAGTACCAGGGAAAGTTCAACCTGCTCACCCGCCACAAGGCCTTCCGGGACCACAACGCCGTCCTGGTGTTCGAGGGGATGGACGCCGCGGGCAAGGGCGGCGCCATCCGCCGGATCACCCAGGCCATCGACGCCCGGTTGTGCCAGATCACCCCGATCGCCGCGCCCACCGAGGAGGAGCGGGCCCAGCCCTACCTCTGGCGCTTCTGGCGCCAACTGCCGCGCCGGGGCCGGGTGGCCATCTTCGACCGGAGCTGGTACGGCCGGGTGCTGGTGGAGCGGGTCGAGGGCTTCTGCTCGGAGGCCGACTGGATGCGGGCCTACGGCGAGATCAACGACTTCGAGGAGCAGATCGTCAACAGCGGCGGCATCGTCCTGAAATTCTGGCTGAGCATCAGCCAGGCCGAACAGCTCAGGCGCTTCGAGCAGCGCCAGAACAGCCCGTTCAAGCGCTTCAAGATCACCGACGACGACTGGCGCAACCGCACAAAATGGGGCCTCTACGAAACGGCCATCTGCGACATGCTGGACCGGACCAGCACCGAGATCGCCCCCTGGACCCTGGTGGAGAGCGAGGACAAGTATTTTGGCCGGATCAAGATCCTCCGGACGCTGTGCGAGCGGATCGAAGAAATCCTTTAGCCAGGCCAATTCGTCACGCCGCCTAAACCCAGGGTCGGGTTCGCCGGGTCTTATCCCCGCGAGCCCAGATCCGGCTCCCTTTCCCGAGGATAAGACCATGAAGCTTGCCCACTCCCTTACCATGCTCGGACTCTCCCTCGCGCTGGGGTCGGGCCTGGTGGCCCAGGACGCCCCGGTGCCACCCAAACCAGCCGCGCCCCACGACTGGATCCAGGGCCACATGGCCGAGCGGCTGAAGCTCACCGACGCCCAGAAAGCCAGCCTCAAGGACATCATGGCCAAGCACCGGGCCAACCTGATGGCCAAGGGCAAGGCCGCCAAGGATGCCCGCCGGGCCTTCTTCGAGGCCGCGCAGAAGCCCGAGACCAGCGCCGATACCCTGAAGACGCTGCACCGCACCATGTCCGACCAGGGCCTGGAGTTCATGCTGGAGCGCCGCGCCATGCGCCAGGAGATCCGCGCCATGCTGACCCCGGACCAGCGTGAGCAGGCTGCCCGCATGGAAGGGATGAAAGAGGGCATGCGCATGGCCCGGGGCGGCTTCGGCGGCATGATGGGACACGGCCACCGGGCTCCCGAGGTTCCGCCCGCACCCGCACCCGTCGAGTAATAACCGACGGTTCGGCCGCGGCCCGGAATATAATTTCCCCGTGACCCATCCCAGCCCCGCCTTCGCCTGGATTCTGCTTGGCCTCCCGCTGGGCATCGTGCTGTTCGGAGTGTTCCTGTTCCTCGGCCGGTGGCTGCGGCTGCGGCCCCGCTCCGGGGCCGAGTCCGAGGAACTGCTGCTGGGGGCCGTGTCCCAGAGCCTCCAGGAGCGGGGCCAGCTGGCGGCCTCGCTGGGCGAGCTGCGCACGGTGCACGAGCGGCTGCTGGATGCGCTGCCCTCCGGCATCCTCTGGGTGGACCAGCGCCAGCGGCTGGCGGCGCTCAATGCCCCCGGCCGGGAGCTCCTGAGGGTGAAGGCCGGGGTGATCGGCCTGGACGCCAGGTTCGTGCTGGAGCCCTTCCCGTGGCTGCTGGACGGCCTCAAGCAGCCGCCCGGCCCGGCCTGGCGCTGCGACGGCGCCGGGCGCCGTTGGCGGCTGCGCCGGATCGAGGCGCCGGACATGGTGGGCACGCTGCTGGAGTTCGAGGACATCACCGAGTGGGAGCAGGACGAGCGGCGCCGGCAGCTGCGGGAGCGGTTCGCCGAGCTGGGGGAGATGACCGCCGGCGTGGCGCATCAGCTGAAGAACAGCCTGGCGGTGCTGAAGGGGCAGGGCCAGCTGCTGCGCCGGGCCGGCCAGGAGGAGCCGGCCCGGGGCATCCTGGAGGAGACCGACGCCCTGGAGCGCCTGGTGCAGCGCTTCCTGCTGTGGGCCAAGCCGCTGGAGCCCCAGTGCGCCGACCTTGCGCTGGAGGAGGTCGCGGCCCAGGCGCTGGCCGAAGTGCGCCGCCGCCCGGCGCTCCAGGACCGCAGCTTCACCCTCGACGGCCGGGGCCGGGCCCTGGCCGATCCCATGCTGCTGCACCAGGCCCTGGTGAACCTGCTGGAGAACGCCGCCCAGGCCACGAAACCGGGGGGCCAGGTGCGGATGCTGGCCGCCGACGGCCTGCTGGAGATCCTGGACGAGGGGAGCGGGCTGGACCCGGAAGCCGCCGCGCGCATGCTGAAGCCGTTCGAGAGCGGCCGTCCCGATGGCACCGGGCTGGGGCTGCCCCTGGCCCTCAAGTGGCTCAACGCGCAGGGCGCGGATCTGGTGATCGCCTTGCGGCCCGAAGGTGGCAGCCGGCTCACGGTGAAGTGGTAACCTGGGCTCATGGCGGAACCGGTGAAGGACAAGCGGGCCCTCCCCACCGTCCAGATGGCGACGGAAGCCGAATTGCGCCGGCGCAGCTGGGAACTGGGGGAACGGGCCAAGGAGCTGGCTTGCCTGTACGGCATCTCCCGCCTGCGTGAAGGGGATGACCTCACCCTGCAGGAGTTCTTCCGGGAGATGGTGAAGCTGCTGCCTCCCGCCTGGCAGTTCCCCGAGGCCGCGGTGGCGCGCATCCGGGTGTTCAACGACGAGTACGCCACCGGCGACTTCGGCAACTGCGCCGCCACCCAGAGCAGCGAGATCCGCAAGCAGGGCGAGGCCATCGGCTTCGTGGAGGTGGGCTACCGGGAAGCGGTGCCCGGGCAGGGCGGCGAGCCCTTCCTGCCCGAGGAGCGGCACCTGCTGGACAGCATCGCCGAACGCGCGGGGGCGGTGGTGGTGCACTACCGCGCCAAGGAGCGGATTACCGAGTACCAGGCGCAGCTGCGGTCGCTGGCTTCGGAGCTGGCCCTGACCAGCGAACGCGAACGCCGGCAGATCGCCCAGGAACTGCACGACCAGATCGGCCAGAACCTGGCCGCCATCAAGTTCAAGCTGGGCCTGCTCGCCCAGTCCTCCCAGGACAAGGAGCTGGTGGAAAGCCTGGCCCTGCTGGAGCGGACCATCCAGTCCTCGCGCAACCTCACCTACGAGCTGAGCCCGCCGGTGCTGCACGAGCTGGGCCTGTGCGCGGCGCTGGAATGGCTGGTGCACCAGCTGCGGGCCAACTTCGGCATCGCCGGCCAGTTCTTCGACGACCTGCAGCCCAAGCCGCTCAGCGATGACCTGCGGATCGTGCTGTTCCAGGCCGTGCGTGAGCTGCTGACCAACGTGGGCAAGCATTCCCGGGCGAACATGGCGCGGGTGACCGCCAAGGTGGAGGCCGGCGAGCTGTTCCTGGAGGTGAACGACGACGGCGTGGGCTTCGATCCGGCCCTGTACCGCGCCCTGCACCATGGCACCAACGGCATGGGCCTGTTCAGCGTCCGGGAGCGCATGGCCCACCTGGAAACCCGCATGGAGATCATCTCCGCGCCGGGGCAGGGGACCCGGGTGATCCTGCGCGCCCCCCTGCTGGACAAGGAGAAGGTGCCGGCCAGGACCGCCCTGCCCGGTCCGGTCCAGGAGGCCGGGGCCGACCGGCGCATCCGCATCCTGCTGGCCGAAGACCAGGGCCTGACCCGCGCCGGGCTGCGTTCCCTGCTGGAACAGTGCGTCGACCTGGAGGTGGTGGGCGAGGCCGCGGACGGCGAGGCGGCGGTGGCGGTCTGCCTGGAGACCCGGCCGGACGTGGTGGTCATGGACATCGCCATGCCCAAGCTCAACGGCATCGAAGCCACCCGCAGGATCCTCAAGCAGCTGCCCGCCACCAAGGTGGTCGCCCTGTCCATGCACGCCGACAGCCAGTACGTGCTGGAGATGCTCCGGGCCGGCGCCACCGGCTACCTGCTCAAGGACTGCGTGCGCGAGGACCTGGCCCAGGCGGTCCGGGTGGTGCAGGCCAACTTCTCCTTCCTGAGCCCGGGGCTGGCGGCCCACGTGGCCGACGAGGTGGTGCGGGGCTCCTCGCCCGGGGCCGCGGCCGGCGCCGCGCGGCTGACCCGGCAGGAGCGCCTGGTGCTGAGCATGCTGACCAAGGGCGGATCGGCCAAGGTGATCGCGGCGGAACTGAACCTCAGCCCCAAGACCATCGAAAGCCACCGGCAGCACATCATGGAGAAGCTGCACATCAACAGCGTGGCCGGGCTGACCCGGTTCGCCATCAAGGAAGGGCTGATCAAGCTGGAGGACTAAGGGAAACGCTGAGGATTCCTTCCTCCAATGGATGACAGGAACTGCCCAATGGCGCCGGCCGGCCGGACCGCCCATCGTTGCCTATGACGGGGAGGTTCGCATGCGCGTCAGGAACCTGATGGAAATCACGGTTGAAGGCTGCCGGTGCGGCAGCTGGCTGCTGCACTGGGAAGCCTTCAGCCGGCAGAAGGCCAACTACTGCATGGTGGTCGGTTGCGACGGCAAGCCGGAAGTCGGCGCGCAGGTGGCCCGGCCCGGCGAACCGGACCGCGTGTGCATCGTGCCGCTCTGCAAAGCCTGCGCCGCCAAGGCGGGCAAGGACCTGGAGATTGTCAACAACGTCAACCTGGTGCCGATCAATCCCGAGGACACCTGCGCCCGGAAGCAGGCCGCAGGTTATTGAGCTGGAATCAGAGCGGGCGGCGCCCGTCCATGGCCCGGTCCAGGGTGAGATCGTCGGCGTACTCCAGGTCGCTGCCGATGGGCAGGCCCAGGCCGATGCGGGTGGTGCGGATGCCCAGGGGCTCCAGGATCCGGGCCAGCCAGGCCGCCGTCGCCTCGCCGTCCAGGGTGGGGTTGGTGGCCAGGACGATCTCCTTGATCCTCGAATCCTCCAGCCGCTTCAGCAGTTCGCGCACCTTCAGCTGGTCCGGGCCCACCCCCTTGAGCGGCGAGATCAGCCCCCCCAGCACGTGGTAGCGCCCGTGGAAATGCCCGGACCGCTCGAAGCTGAGCACGTTGCTGGCCTCGGCCAGCACCACCAGGGTGCCGTTGTCCCGCTCGGGGTTGGCGCAGATGGCGCAGACCGGGCGGTCGGTGAAGGCGCCGCAGGTTTGGCAGAAGCCCACCGAATGGGCGGCGGAACGCAGCAGGTCGCCCAGCTGCTCCATGGCCGCCGGGCCCTCCTTCAGCAGGTGCAGGGCCATGCGCTGGGCCGATTTCGAACCCACCCCTGGCAGCTTCTGGAAGGCGCTGACCACGGCCTCCAGGGAATCCGGCAGTTTCACGGGGTCAGAAGCCCATGCCGGGGAGGTTCAGGCCGCCGCCGAGGCTGCCGGTGACCTTGCTCATGCCCTCGTCGGCCTTGGCCGAGGCGTCCTTGAAGGCGGCCCGGATCAGGTCCTCCAGCATGCTCGGGTCCTCGGGATCCATGGCTTCCTTGGCCACCGCGATGTCCACCAGCTCCTTGGCGCCGTTCAGGGTCACCTTGACCATGGCGCCCCCGGCGGTGCCTTCGGCGCGCAGGGCCTTCTGGGCTTCCTGCATCTTGGTCTGCATCTGTTGCGCCTGCTTCATGAGGAAGCGCATGTCCATGGGGGACTCCTATTCGGGTTTGTCGGGATGGGTCCTGACGAAATGGATGGCGGGCAGCTTCACCGGCGGCAGGTGGATGTGCAGCTTGCGCAGGTGCCTGGTGATCTTCAGCATCACGTAGTATCCCACGGGCAGGGCCAGGGCGCTGAGCACCACGCCGCCCAGCAGGTAGGGCCCCAGGATGGGCTTGAGCATGAGGTACATGTGGTCGAACCCTTCCCGGCTAATGAAGCTGTGCCAGCCGATGGTGTCCCAGCGGATGCCGTGGAGCTTGGGCCGGCAGCCGCGCCCCAGGAGCAGGTTGCCGACCAGGCCGCTCACCGAAGCCATGGGCACCATGGTCCACGGGTTGTTGATGAAACAGGCCAGGAGCATCAGCGGCCGGTGCAGCCGCTTGAAGAGGAAGCACAGGAGCAGGATGAGGAAGGTGTGCAGCCCGATGAAGGGGTTCCAGGCCAGGGAGAAACCGATGGCGAAGCTGAGGGCCACCTGCTCCGGAGTCAATTCCGGATGAAGGATGATGTTCTTGAAATGGTGACGGAACCCGGCCTTGAAGATGGACTTCATGGAGACGGGGGCCTGTGCATCGGGCATGACTCGGGGGTGCTCCAGCAGGTTTCAGGGGGCGAAATGATCGAAAGCCCGGTCCGGATAGGGCCGCAGCTCACCTCCATCATAGTGGAGAAGCGGCGCCTCTGCCTGCTCCACGGCCAAGCCAACCGGAATGAGGGAGATACCTAACCTGCTCTGGAGCTCGGCCTGGGGCAGGGAAGAGGAAAAACAGCGAGCGTAGTCCTCCCCGCCCTGGATGCTGTCCGGGCCCAACCCCGCCTCCAGCACCACGCTGAGGCCGGCGGCCCGCGCCAGGTTGCGCAGATCGCGGCTGAGGCCGTCGGAGATGTCGATGCAGGCGTGGACCTCGGGAATCAAGGCCAGGCGCGGGCCGAGTCCGAGGTTCGGGCTCGGGTCCAGGTGCGCGGCCAAATCCGGATCCGGCGCGAGCGGGTCCCAGCGGGCGCCAGCCTGGAGCTTGCGCAGGCCGCGCAGGCTGGCGCCCAGTTCCTGGTCCACGTAGAGGCGGTCGCCGGCCGCCATGGCCTCCCGCTTCAGCCAGCGCGGAGCGGCGCCGAACGCGGTGATGCCCAGGCCCAGGCCGGCGGCCCGGCCCACGGTGTCGCCGCCGATGACCGGCACCTTGGCTGCCGCGGCCGCCCGGCCCAGGCCATCCAGGAACTGTTCCAGCCACTCCGCGCGCAGATCCCGGCCCAGCGCCAGGGTGAGGGTGAAGCCGGTGGCGGTGGCGCCGCTGGCGTCCAGGTCGGAGAGGTTGGTCATGAGCAGCTTGCGGCCGAGCAGCGCGGGGGGATGCCAATCCAGCCGGAAGTGCTGGCCCTCCTCCATCAGGTCGGTGGTCACCAGCAGCTGCTGCCCGGCCGGCACCGGCGCGAGCGCGCCGCAGTCGTCCACCAGGTCCCCGCCACCGGGGAAGGTCGCCCGGATGCGGTCGATGATTTCCAGCTCGGATAACCTCACGGCACCTCCCCCTTCACGATAGTCTGTCACATACGCGCTTGGTCGCGGCGCTTGCCGGTGCTAGCGTTGATGGGTAAGGAGACCTTTCATGGCCATCACCAAGGTTTGGATCGAAGAAGGCTGCATTGTCTGCAACGCCTGTGAAGCCGAGTGCCCCGACGTCTTCCTGGTGACCGACACCACCTGCGTGATCAAGTCCGACGTCCGGGCCGACGGCCTCGAGACCGAGAACCGCGAGGAGATGTCCGAGCTGAAGGAGGCGTTCCAGACCTCCCTGGAAGCCGCCATCGAAGCCGCCGCCGCCGGCTGCCCGGTGGAAGTCATCAAGTTCGATAAAGTCTGAAGCCGCCAAGCTTCGACTCACGGATACGGGGCGCCAGTTGGGCGCCCCGTCGCGCACCGGAGCCGCCATGCCCGAAGAGCTTCCCCGACCCAAACGCAGGGTGCGCTACCAGGGCACCCATCCCCGGCGGTTCCAGGAGAAGTACAAGGAACTGGACCCGGAGCGCCATGCCGGCGAGCTGGAAAAGGTGCGGGAGCGCGGCGCGACCCCGGCGGGCACGCACCGGCCCATCTGCGTGCGGGAGATCCTGGAGGCGCTGGATCCCCGGCCCGGCGACGTGGGCCTGGACGCCACCCTGGGCTACGGCGGCCATGCCCAGGAGATCCTGCCGCGGCTGGCCCCGGGGGGGCGCCTGTTCGGGATCGACGTGGACCCGCTGGAACTGCCCCGCACCGAGGCCCGGCTGCGCGCCCTCGGCTTCGGCGAGGAGGTCCTGGTTGCCCGCCGGATGAACTTCGCCGGGCTGCCCAGGCTGCTGCCCGAGGCCGGCGGCGCCCTGGACTTCATCCTGGCCGACCTGGGCGTCTCCTCCATGCAGATCGACAATCCGGCCCGGGGATTCACCTACAAGGCCGACGGCCCCCTGGACCTCCGGCTGAACCCGAACCGCGGCCGGCCCGCCTCGGCGCTGCTGCGCGCGCTGTCCCGGGAAGCGCTGGCAGAACTGCTCGCCGAACTGTCCGACGAGCCCCACGCGGAGGCCATCGCCCAGGCCCTGCACGGCCAGCCGGTGGACACCACGCGCCAGCTGGCCGCCCTGGTGCGCCAGGCCGTGGCCGGCCTCGAAGATGATCCGCGCGGCTCGCTGCAGCGCACCTTCCAGGCCCTGCGCATCGCCGTGAACGACGAACTGGGCGTGCTCGACCAGTTCCTGGCCGCGCTGCCCGCGGCCCTGAAGCCCGGCGGCCGGGTGGCCATCCTCACCTTCCATTCCGGCGAGGACCGGCGGGTGAAGAAGTCCTTCCAGGCCGGGCTGCGCGACGGCCTCTACCAGCGCATCGCGCCCGACCCGATCCGCCCGTCGGCGGAGGAACGCCACGCCAATCCGCGCTCGTCCAGCGCCAAGCTCAGGTGGGCGGTGCGGCGTTAATTCTCGCGCAGGCCGACGTTCACTTCGAAGTTGCCGAACGGGGTGGTGAAGGGGATGGCGATGCAGGGCACGTCGCCGGAGCGGCTGATCTTGTGGCCCACGCCGATGACGACGGTGGGGATCGAGATGTTCAGGGAATGGCCATCCTGGATCAGCGCGCGCCGGGCGTCGCCCACCACGATGTTGCCGATTTCGCCGATGGCGTCCTCGACGTTCTTGTTCATGCTGGTGATCTCTTCCATCAGCATGTTGGACGCGATCTTGCATGCCAGCTGCTCGGGCATGCTGATGATGATGGAGCCGGAGGTTTCGCCGGTGAGGCCGATGATGGCCGAAACGTCATAGGTCGTGATGAGATCCTCTTTCAGCTCCAGCCCCGCCTTTTCGGCCTGGATTCCCGCCATCATGTCCAGGCTGCGCAGGGTGGATTCGATGAAAGGATTAATGAATGCGACGTTCATAGCTGGTTGTGCTCCCTGGTTCCCACTTCATGATTTCATCCGTTCCATCCAGAATAACCTGATTCTTGCCACAACTGATTGATGATAACGGCTTTCAAGGGCAGGATAAAGTCAGTGCAGGACCGGAGAAGACCATGCTGGATCGATTGCAAGCCGAATTGAAGGCCTCCATGTTGGCCAAGGACACCCCGCGCACCATGGTGCTGCGCATGGCGCTGGCCGCCTACAAGAACGAGGCGGTGGCCAAGGGCCTGGGACCGCAGGGCCTGCTATCCGAGGCCGAGGCCGTGGCGGTGTTCAAACGCCTGGTGAAAAGCCGCGAGGACAGCGTGGAGCAGTTCAGCGCCGCCGGCTTTCCGGACCGGGCCGCGGTGGAACAGGCCGAGATCGAGGTCCTGAAGGGCTTCCTGCCGGCCATGCTGGAGGGAGTCCAGCTCGAAACCGCCGTCCGGGAAGCCATCCAGGCCGCGGGCGCCCACAGCCGCAAGGACATGGGCGCGGTCATGAAGGCCCTCCAGGCCAAACACGGTGCAGCCTTCGACGGCAAGACCGCCAGCCAGCTCGTCCAGTCCCTGCTTTCGTAACCCAGCCGCTCGCGCAGCGGGCCCCACGGCGCGGATGGTCGTTTTCTCTTCCGCGCCGCTTCATTCCAATGAAAGATTAGAAAATGAAACAATCCAAAATGTTGATCCACACCCTTCGGGAAGTGCCCCGGGACGCCGATGTCGTCAGCCAGCAGCTGATGATGCGGGCCGGCATGATCCAGAAGCTGGCGGCGGGAATCTACGATTATCTGCCCCTGGCTTTCCGCAGCATCCGCAAGTTCGAGCAGATCGTGCGCGAGGAGCTGGCCAAGGACGGCTGCCAGGAATTGCTCATGCCTACCGTACAGCCGAGCGAGCTATGGCAGGAATCCGGCCGCTGGAGCTTCTACGGCAAGGAACTGCTGCGCTTCAAGGACCGCAAGAACGCCGATTTCTGCCTGGGCCCCACCCACGAAGAGGTCATCACCGATATCGTCCGGCGCAACGTCAGCAGCTACAAACAGTTGCCCATGAACCTGTTCCAGATCCAGACCAAGTTCCGCGACGAGATCCGGCCCCGCTTCGGGCTGATGCGCGGGCGGGAATTCATCATGAAGGACGCCTACTCGTTCGACGTGGACGACGCGGCCGCGGATAAGTCGTACTGGGCCATGTACAACGCCTATTCGCGCATCTTCGCCCGGCTGGGCGTGAAGTTCCGCTCGGTGGAGGCCGACAGCGGCGCCATCGGCGGCAGTTTCACCCACGAATTCCACGTGCTGGCCGGTTCCGGCGAGGACGCGATCCTTTCCTGCGACGCCTGCGACTACACCTCCAACATGGAAAAGACCGAAGCGCCGCGCATCCCCGCGGTGGACCACGGCCCGGCCTTCGCGCTCAAGCCCGCCCACTTCAAGACCCCCGGCATCCTGGCCATGGCGGAGCAGGCGGCGGCGTTCAAGGATGCCGAGCACGACGGCATGCCGCTGCACCAGACGTCCAAGGTCTACTGGCTGGACGCCGACATCGTCACCGGCAAGGACGCCGACGGCCACGTCACCCGCCGGCTGGCGGTGGCGGTGGTGCTGCGCGGCGACCACGAGATGAACCCGGTGAAGGTGAAGAACTTCCTCGGCGCGGTGGAGCTGCAGCCGATGGCCGACGCGGAGGACTTCACCGGCGCCCTGAGCGGCTTCCTCGGCCCCGTGGCCAAGGAGGGCACCCGGCTTTGGGAGCTCCTGCGCACCCAGCCGGACGCCGTGGTCTACCTGGTGGACAAGGCCCTGGAAGGCGCCAGCAACCTCACCTGCGGGGCCAACGTCACCGATTGCCATCACTTCGGCCTCGACCCCCAGCGTGACCTGCCGGGCGCCAGGTTCGCCGACCTGCGCCTGGCCCAGGAAGGCGACCTCTGCCCGCGCTGCGGCAAGGGCCACTACCAGGCCTTCCGCGGCATCGAGGTGGGGCAGGTGTTCAAGCTGGGCACCAAGTACTCCAAGTCGATGAACTGCGTCTACCTGGACGAGCACGGCAAGGAGAACCCCATGGTCATGGGCTGCTACGGCATCGGCGTGAGCCGCACCGTGGCCGCCGCCATCGAGCAGAACTACGATGCGGACGGCATCGTCTGGCCCTGGCCGATCGCGCCCTACCAGGTCCACCTGCTGGACCTGGACCCGGGCAACGGCGAGGTGCGGGAAGTGGCCGACCGGATGGAGCGGGAGCTGGAGGCCGCCGGCTTCGAAGTGCTGCATGACGACCGCGAAGGGCTCAGCCCCGGGGCCAAGTTCAAGGACGCCGACCTGCTGGGCTTCCCCCTGCGCGCCATGGTCGGCTCCCGCGGCCTCAAGGAAGGCCTGGTGGAGCTGCGCGACCGGCGCACCAAGGCCGTGCTCAAATTCAAGCCGGACGAGATCGTGGCGCAGGTCACCGCGGCCCGGGACCGGATCATGGGCGACCTGGCCGTCCAGGGCGGGAGGTAATCAATGGCAGAGGGCCCGGTCTACCTGACGACCTTCATCGAAGGCGTGCTGGTGCATGGTTCGTCCATGCCCTTCATCCTGCTGGTGCCCTCAGCCCATTCGCCGCACCGGGGGCTGCTCATGCCGCCCCAGGTGCCGTGGTCGCCGGGCTACCTGCCGCCGGGCCTGCTCCAGGCCCTGATCGACACCACCTGGAAGATCCCGTTCCGGTTCTACGATCCGTCCCGGCTGCCGGTGGTGTTCGACGAGCGCACCTCGCGCCTGCCCACCCCCTGGCTGCTCCGGCTCGAGGGCCTGGAAAACCAGCAGCGGCTCTACCTCTCCCACCTGCTGCGCACCCGGGCCGCGGACGACCAGCTGCCGGCGCCGCCCGAAGGCGCCCAGTGGGTCGGCGAGAAGGCGCTGGCCACCCTGGACCTGGTGCCGGGGGTGCGCCGGCTCTGCCAGGCCGCCCTGTCCCTGGTGAAAGAGCTTTGATCCGAAACGCTCCGGGCATTCCCGCGGTGTTCCTCGACCGGGACGGCACCCTCAACGAAGAGGTCGGCTACCTGTGCCGCCCGGAAGACGTGGTGCTCGTTCCGGGCGTCGCGCAGGCCCTGGCCCGGCTCAACGCCCTCGGCATCCCGGTGCTGGTGGTCACCAACCAGGCCGGCATCGGCCGGGGCAAGTACGGCTGGGCCGAGTTCCAGGCCGTCATGGACCGGATCGGCGCCCTGCTGGCCGAGGGCGGCGCGCACATGGACGGCGTCTACGCCGCCCCGCACCACCCCAAGGGCCTGGGCGCCTACGGCCATCCCGACCACCCCGATCGCAAGCCCAATCCCGGTATGCTCTTGCGTGCCGCGCAGGAGCACGGCGTCGATCTGTCGCGGTCCTGGATGATCGGCGACAAACTGCTGGACCTCGAGGCCGGGCGCAATGCCGGGTGCCGGGTGGCCCTGGTGCGCACCGGCTACGGCAGCCAGGTGGACGCCGGCCGGGCCGATCTGGTGGCCGCGGATCTGCCTTCGGCGGTGGCGCGGATCCTGGCGGAGCTCGAAGCTCGCTAGCCATGAAAAACCCATTGATGCGTTCCGCCCCGCTGATCCGCAAGACCGGCCTCGTGCCCGGAGTCATCCTGCAGCGCTACAAGCGCTTCCTGGCCGACGTCGAACTGCCGGACGGTTCCGTGGTGGTGGCCCACTGCACCAACACCGGCACCATGGCCACCTGCTGGGCGCCCGGCGACCTGGTGCTGCTCGAGCCCTGCCTGAACCCGGAGCGCAAGCTCAAGTTCACCTGGCTGGCCTGCCGCCGGGACGGGACCTGGGTGGGGGTGGAGACCGGCATGCCGAACCGGGTGGTGGCCGAAGCCGCGCGCTGCGACCGGCTGCCGGGCCTGCCCGGGCTCCGTGACGTGCGCACCGAACAGAAATACGGCGACGAACGCAGCCGCATCGATGTCCTGGCCCGGGATGGCGAAGGCCGCTGCGTCTACATCGAGGTGAAGAACGCCACCCTGCGCGTGGGCCAGGGGGTGCGCTTTCCCGACGCCGTGACCCTGCGCGGCGCCAAGCACCTGCGCGAACTGCGGGCCATGGTGCGGCTGGGCCACCGGGCCGCCATCGTGTTCTTCGTGCAGCGCTCCGACGCCGCCTGGTTCGACGCCGCCCGGGACATCGATCCGGCCTACGCGCGCGAACTGGATCTGGCGGCCGCGGCCGGTGTGGCGGTGCTGCCGGTGGACGGCGCCGTCGCGGCGGAACCGGAGCCCGGCGGGCTCTGGACCTTGGCCTGGAGCCTGCCCGGCCTGCTCCCGTGGGTGCGCCTGGAAGGGTTGGAGGCAAAAGGGTAGCCATTTTCCATGGCCCCTCCCGAGATGCCCCTTCCGTTACCGGGTCCGGGCGGTCAAAATGAAACATAACCTGTCCTTTCGCCGTAGCTTTAATAATTCCTGGAGCACCCATGACTGAGCCGTTGAAAAAGACACCGCTGTTCGATTGGCACAAGGCCCACGGCGCCAATATCGTCGAGTTCGGGGACTACCTCATGCCGGTCTGGTATGCCAGCGCCCGCAACGAGCATCTTCAGGTGGTGTCCCAGGCCGGGTTGTTCGACACGAGCCACATGGCGACCATCCGGATGTTCGGAAAGGACGCGTACGACGTGCTGCAGTGGTGCTTCACCCGCAACCTGGACAGCTGCGTGGGCAAGGACAACGCGCCGCTGGCGGACGGCAAGTGCGTGTACGGCGTGTTCCTCGATGAGCACGGCAACGCGATCGACGACAGCCTCGTCTACAAAATCAAGGATGGGGAGTTCATGGTCGAGGTCAACGCCAGCATGGGCGGCCCGGTCGCCAAGCACCTGGCCGAGCAGGCCAAGGGACGTGATGTGACGATCATCGACCTGACCGACAAGCTCGGCAAGATCGACATCCAGGGGCCGGCCTCGATCAAGATCATGGCGAAGATCCTGAAAAACCCCGAGGCGGTGTTCGAAAAACTGCCTTATTTCTCGGCGAAGGGGCACTTTGATCCCGCGTCGACCCTGGCCGGCCAGGTGCAGCTGCTGGATGGCACGCCGATCCTGGTGTCGCGTTCGGGCTACACCGGCGAGGTGGGCTTCGAGCTGTTCGTGGAGCGGGCCCAGACCGTGAAGCTGTGGGAAACGATCATGGCGGCAGGCGAGGCGTTCGGCCTGACGGCGTGCGGCCTCGCGGCCCGCGACTCCCTGCGCGCCGGCGCCGTGCTGCCGCTCTCCCATCAGGACATCGGCCACTGGACCTACATCCACCACCCCTGGCCGTTCGCGCTGCCCTTCACGGCCGATGGCCGCGGCTTCACCAAGGCGTTCCTCGGCTCCGCGGCGCTCGAGAAGGCGTCCGACGCGCCGTACACCCTGACCTTCGTCGGCAACGATCTCCGCAAGGTGGACGCCCACGACGCCCGGGTCTACCTGGACGGCAAGGAGATCGGCACCGTCCTGACCTGCGTCACCGACATGGCCATCGGGCGGCATGAGGGCCGGATCTACAGCATCGCTTCCCCCGACAAGCCGGCCGGACTCGCCATCAAGGGCCTCAGCTGCGGCTTCATCAGGGTCGGGTCGAAGCTCGCGCCCGGCACCGCCGTGGAGATCAGGGACGGCAAGCGCGCCATCCAGGTGGTGATCGAGACCGACGTCCGGCCCGCGCGCACCGCCCGGAAGGCGCTGAAGACCTTCATGTGATGATCACCCCCTTTCCCCTCAACCCCCTTGCGGCCCCCCAGGGGCTGGAACAGTCTTTTCATCGGAGGCCCCATGTATCCGTCTGACCTGAAATACACGAAGAACCATGAATTCATCAAGCCCTTGGGCGATGGCACGGCGGTGGTCGGCATCACCAGCTATGCCCAGGAAGCGCTGGGCGACGTGGTGTTCGTGGACCTGCCCGAAGTGGGCACCAAGTTCGATGCCGGCGACGAGTTCGGCACCGTGGAATCGGTGAAGACCGTCTCCGAGATCTTCATGCCCTCCTCCGGCGAGGTCCTGGCCGTGAACGAGGACCTGGAAGCCCATCCCGAGTTCGTCAACGAAGACGCCTTCGGCAAGGGCTGGATGGTCAAGATCAAGCTGGCCGGCGCCCTGTCCGGCGACCTGCTGGACGCCGACGCCTACACCAAGCTGGTCAGCGAAGAGAGCCACTGAGTGGATCGCCGGACCCGGGGCGGCCGCTGGAGCCGAGTACTCTCCCTCCTCGCCGCCCTGGGGGCGGCGGGCTTCGGCGCCGCGCCACCCCCGCCGGCCACCGTTCCGGCGGTGGCGCCCCCGGTCCATCCCCAGTACATCAAGATCCCGCCGCCCCGCCCGCCCGCGGCGAAGGCGACCGAGCTGATCAAGCTCAAGGCCGTCATTGAATCCGGGGAAAAGGCCCTGGAGGAGAAGGACTGGGACGAGGCGCAGTCCCTGGCCGACCAGGCCGAAGAGATGCTGCACGACCTGCCGGAAGACAGCCGCAGGCAGAAGGAAGTGGACGAGCTGCGCGATCGGCTCACCGAACTCGAGGAGCACCTGCCCGACACCGAGGAAATTCCGCCGCAGCCCGATCCCGGCCTCAAGGAGGCGGTCGAGGTGACGCCCCTGTCCCCCGACGAGCTGCGCACCGAGCTGGAGCAGGTGAAGGGCGCCGAGCTGGGGGCGGTGTTCGACCTGGGCATCGACTACAACGACAAGGTGCTGTTCTGGGTCCGCCAGTTCACCACCACCAAGCGCGGCTTCATGGAGCGGGCCCTGTCCCGGGCCAGCCAGTACCTGCCGATGGTGCGCCAGATCTTCGCCGAAGAGGGCATCCCCAAGGACCTGGCCTTCCTGGCGGTGATCGAATCCGGCTACATCAATTCCGCTTCCAGCTATGCCAAGGCCGTGGGCATGTGGCAGTTCATGCGCTCCACCGGCCGGATCTACGGCCTGGGCGGCAACGCCTGGGTGGAGGAACGGCGCGACCCGGTCAAGGCCACCCGCGCCGCCGCCCGCTACCTGCGCAAGCTCTACGAGATCTCCGGCGACTGGTACCTGGCCCTGGTGGGCTACAACGCCGGCCCCCTCACCACCGAGCGGGCCATCCTCAACCTGGGCAGCCGCAACTTCTGGGACATGTACCGCAGCCGCTGGCTGCGCAACCAGACCAAGAACTACGTGCCCGAACTGTGCGCCGCCGTGCTGGTGGGCCGGTTCCCGGAGCGCTACGGCCTGAAGGTCGAGCAGCTGCCGCCCTACGCCTATGAGTCCGTGGACGTGGACCGCATGACCAGCCTGCCGGTGCTGGCGCGCTTCGCCGACACCGACGTGGACGCCCTGAAGGAGCTGAATCCCGAGCTGCTCCGGGCCACCACGCCGCCGGGCCACTACAGCCTGCGCGTCCCGCCCGGCCAGAGCGGCGTCACCGCCCGGGCCCTGGCCCGGATTCCGGCCAACCAGCGCCTGGACTTCAAGGCCTACAAGATCCGCAGGGGCGAAACCGCGGCCCGGGTCGCCGCCCGCTTCAACCTGAGCGTCGAGGACCTGCTGGACGCCAACGACATGACCAAGGCCCAGTTCCGCCCCGGCCGGGTGATCCAGGTGCCGCCGCCGCCCACCAGCCCCATCGACGATCGCGATCTGCGCTCCAAGGTCGAGCGCGCCCAGATCATCGAGGACCGGCCGCTGGAGGGCCTGCCGGCCATTCCCAGCACGGTCGCGCCGCTGGAGCCTGCCCGGGAAGCGCCCGGCGCGCCGGTCGAACCGGCTGAAACGCCCGAACCGGTCCGGCCCGCCGTGCGGGAAACGGCGGCCCGGCCGGCCCCGGCCAGGGAGAAGGCGCCCGCCGTGGAGGCCCGACCCGCCTTCCACGTGGTCAAGCGGGGGGAGACCCTGTTCGCCATCGCCGAGCGCTACGGCCTGGAGGTCAAGGATCTCCGGAAATGGAACAAGTTGCGCAAGCACGGCATCCAGGTCGGACAGCGGCTTCGCTTGAAACGGTAATCAGGATGCCGGCATATGACTTTCCTGCGCAACGCAGTCATGGCGACAATTTGTGCTTGCGTCCTGCTTCGTATGCTGGCATTCTTATTACTCCCCCGGGGCTATAGCTCAGCTGGGAGAGCGCTTGCATGGCATGCAAGAGGTCAGCGGTTCGATCCCGCTTAGCTCCACCAAAACACGAGGCCACCGTCCGGTGGCCTCGTTTTCTTTTTTTCTGACCGGCCCAACCCTATGCTCGCAAGCCTGAACCACGCCAACCTCAGCTTCGGCCCCCACGACGTGCTCAAGGACGTCACCTGGGCCCTGCAGGAGGACGAGTGCTGGGGCGTCATCGGCCGCAACGGCGCGGGCAAGAGCACGATCTTCAAGGTGCTGCTGGGCGAGCTGGAGCTGGACGGCGGCACCGTGGTCCGGCCCACCGCCGAGCGCGGCATCCGCATGGGCCACTACGCCCAGGATCTGGTGCCGGCCACCCATGGCACGGTGCTGGAGGAGACCCTGGCCGCCTTCGGCGAAGTGGAGGCGACCCGCCACGAGATGCGCGAGCTGGAACACCAGATGGCCGAGCCGGAGGCCGATCTGGAAGCCGTCATGGCCCGCTACCAGACGGTCCAGGAGCAGTTCGAGCGGCTGGACGGCTTCACCATCCGGGCCCGGGCCGAAGGCATCCTGTTCGCCCTGGGCTTCAGCCCCGAGCAGCTGGAGAGCAAGGTGGCGGAACTGTCCGGCGGCCAGAAGTGCCGGGTGATGCTGGCCAAGGCCATCCTCCAGGGCCAGGACCTGCTGCTGCTGGACGAGCCCACCAACCACCTGGACCTGCCCTCCCTGCGCTGGCTGGAGTCGTTCATCAACGACACGCAGGCCGCCGTCGCCGTCATCAGCCACGACCGGTACTTCCTGGACCGGATCGCCACCTCGATCCTGGAGATCGAGCTGGGCCGCTCCCGGTCCTACGAAGGCAACTACACCGACTTCATGGAGAAGAAGGAACAGGAGCTGGAGATCCAGGAGCGCCACTTCGAGCGCCAGCAGGACTACATCAAGAAGCAGGAAGAGTACATCCGGCGCAACATCGCCGGCCAGAACACCAAGATGGCCCGGGGCCGGCGCACCCACCTGGGCAAGATGGCGCGCCTGGACAAGCCGCTCAAGGACCGCCGGCGCATCAAGTTCTCCTTCCCGGAAACCCAGCGCAGCGGCGACACAGCGCTGGTGCTGGACCAGGTCACCGTGGGCTGGGAGGGCAAGGCCCTGTTCCAGCCCCTGGAGCATTTCCAGGTCAAGCGCGGGCAGAAGCTGGGCATCGTCGGGCTGAACGGCACCGGCAAATCCACCCTGCTCAAGGCCATCACCGGCGAGATCCCGTTCATCACCGGCGGCGCCCGCCTGGGCAGCCAGGTCAAGCTGGGCTACTTCGACCAGCACCACCGCAACCTGGATGCGCGCAACACCGTCTACCAGCAGATCCAGGGGGTGGTGCCCATGGCCCCCAAGCAGGACGTGCTGGGCTTCCTGGCCAAGTTCCAGTTCCGCGGCGACGAGGTGGACAAGCCGGTCACCGTGCTCTCCGGCGGCGAGCGGGCGCGCCTGTCGGTGGCCACCCTGATCCGCGAGGGCGTGAACCTGCTGCTGCTGGACGAACCCACCAACCACATGGACATCCACTCCATGGAGGCGATGGAGGACACCATCCTGAGCTTCACCGGCGCCGTGGTCCTGGTGACCCACGACCGCTACCTGCTGGGCCGGGTCGCCGACAGCCTGTTGCGCATCCACGACAACCTTGCCGAGTTCAAGGAAGGCGGCTACGAGGACAACCAGGCCTGGGTGGACCTGGACGTCGGCGTCGAGCCCGACGAGCCGCAGCCCGAAGTGCCCGCCGACCCGGCCCCGCGCGCCCCGAAAGGGGACGCCGGCAGGGCCGCGCCCCGGACCCCGGCCAAGCCCCAGGCGATCGACCGGGACCAGCAGAAGACCGTCAAGCGCTGGGAACGCAAGGTCAAGGAAGCCGAAACCGAAGTGGCGGCCCTGGAGGCGAAGCTGGCGGCGATCAGCGCCGAGCTGGCCGCCCAGGACCCCGGCGACTGGCAGGCCTTCAGCACCAAGCTGGACGCGCAGAAATCCCTGGAAACCGACCTGGCCTACGCCATGACCGAATGGGAAGAGGCCCAGACGGCACTGGAGGAGGCCCAGGGCTAGGGGCATACTATGATCTGGAGCGCGTATGAGCCTTCTTTTGGCCGTGGACGTGGGCAACACCAACATCGTGTTGGGGATCTATGATCTGGATCAGGGCCATCACGCGCCCCTGGTCGCCTCCTGGCGCATGGCCACCAGCCGCGAGCGCACGGTCGACGAGTACGGCCTTTCCAGCCTGGGGCTGCTGGCCCACCGGGGCATCGCGGCGACGGACATCTGCCAGGTGATCATCTCCAGCGTGGTGCCGCCGCTGCACCCGGTGCTGGACAGCTGGCTGAGGACCTACTTCCAGGCCGAACCGCTGTGGATCGAGCCGGGCATCAAGACCGGCCTCAAGGTGCTGCTGGACAACCCCCTGGAACTGGGCGCGGACCGCATCGTCAACGCCGTGGCCGGGCTGGAGCTGTACGGCGCCCCGCTGGTCGCGGTGGATTTCGGCACCGCCACCACCTTCGACATCATCAACGATCACAAGGAGTACCTGGGCGGGATCATCTGCCCCGGGCTCAACCTCAGCGCCGAGGCCCTGTTCCAGCGCGCCTCGCGCCTGCCCCGGGTGGAGATCACCGAGCCGGAGCGGCTGATCGGCAAGAGCACGGTGCAGGCCATGCAGTCCGGGCTGTTCTACGGCTACGTGGGCATGGTGGACGGCATCCTGGCCCGGCTGCTGGCGGTGCATCCGGGCTCCCGGGTGGTGGCCACCGGCGGGCTGGCCAAGGTCATCGCCCCCGCCAGCCAGTACATCCAGGACATCGCCGTGGACCTCACCCTGGAAGGGCTGCGCATCCTCTGGTTGAAGAACCGCAAGCCGGTGCCATGCCCGCAAGCCTGATCCGCCTGGGCCGGATCGATTCCACCCAGGACTTCCTGGCGCGCCACCCGGAGCTGGGCTTTTGCGCGGTCCTGGCCGACTGCCAGCTGGCGGGCCGCGGCCAGCGCGGCAACAGCTGGGAGAGCGCGCCCGGGGCCGGGCTGTGGCTGTCCGCCGCGCTGCCGGTGCCGCCGGTGCCGCCGGGCCTGGTGCTGCAGCGGGCCATGGGCGCCGTGGCCGAGGCCCTGGAACCCTGGGGCGCGCCGCTGGGGCTGAAATGGCCCAACGACCTGGTGGCCTGGCATGGCGGCCGCCTGGTCAAGGTGGGCGGCATCATCGGCCAGATCAAGGGCCGCCGGATGATCCTGGGCGTGGGCGTGAACCTGCTCCGCGCGCCGGTGATTCCCGGCCGGCCGATCCCGCCCGCCTGCCTGGCAGACCTGGCCCCCCTGGCCGAAGGCGAACCCGACCGCGAAGCCCTGGCCCTGGCCATCCTGGCAGCCTGGGCGGACCTGGCGACCCAGCGCGAACCCGCCTTCCGCTGGCCCGAGGCCGGCGACTCGATCCGCTGGGAGGCCGGCGGCGGGGTGTGCGCCGGCTGGATGGAGGATGGCCGCCTGGCCGTACGCACCACCGCGGGGCTCGAAAGCCTCGCGGTGGGCGATGTGAGCGGGCTGGCTGGAGCTGATTGAACTACCGGCTCACCTCGATCTTGGCCATCTTCTCGTAGTACTTGACCAGGCTGCAGTGGTCCGCGTCGCCCTGGCCGTCGGTCTTGAGGGCCTGCATCATCTCCATGACCGAAGCGGTGAGCGGCAGCGAGACCCCCAGTTCGTGGGAGGTCTCCAGCACGTTGGCGAGATCCTTGATGTGCAGGTTGATGCGGAAACCGGGATTGAACTTCCGGTCCATGACCAGGGGCGCCTTGGCGTCCAGCACCGTGCTGCCGGCCAGGCCGCCCCGGATCGCCTGCCATACCAGTTCGGGCTCCACCCCGGCCTTGGTGGCCAGCACCAGGGCTTCGGACATGGCGGCGATGTTCAGGGCCACGATCACCTGGTTGGCCAGCTTGGTGATGTTGCCGGCGCCGATGTCCCCGGTGCGCACCACCGAGCCGGCCATGGCCTTCATGACCGGGAAGCAGCGCTCGAACACCTCCTGGGAGCCGCCGACCATGACCGAAAGGGTCCCGTCGATGGCCTTGGGCTGGCCGCCGCTCACCGGCGCGTCCAGCATGTCCACGCCGCGCTCGGCCAGTTTCCCGGCCAGGTCGCGGCTCACCAGCGGCGCGATGGAGCTCATGTCGATGAGCACCGTGCCCTTGCGGGCGCCTTCCAGGAGCCCCTGGTCGCCCAGGACCACCTGTTTCACCTGCGGCGAGTTGGGCAGCATGGTGATGATGATGTCGGCCTGTTCCGCGATGGCCTTGGGGGTCGGCGCCGTGGCGGCGCCCGCGGCCACCAGTTCATCCACCGCCGGCTGGAACAGGTCCAGCACCACCAGCGAATAGCCCGCCTTGATCAAGTTCAGGCTCATGGGCTTGCCCATGATCCCCAATCCGATGAATCCGATTTTCATGGTGTTCTCCTAGTAACCCATCTCTTTGATCCAACCGAACGATGACCGGCTGTCGGGGCTGGGGACGTATTCCAGCCCCACGTGGCCCTGGTAACCAAGCTTATCCAGCTCCTTGAACAGGAAGGGGAAGTTGATCTCCCCGGTGCCGGGCTGATGGCGGCCCGGATTGTCGGCCAGCTGGATATGGCCGATCCTGGGCAGCTGCTTGCGCAAGGTGGCCGCCAGCTCCCCCTCCTCGCGCTGGGCATGGTAGATGTCGTACTGAAGGAAGATGTTGGGCTCGCCGGCCAGGTCCAACACCTCGAGCGCCTGGTCGGTGCGGTTGAGGAAGAAGCCCGGAATGTCGAAGTGGTTGCAGGCCTCCACCACCAGACGCAGGCCCTTGGACCCCAGCAGCCTGGCGGCGAACTTGAGGTTGGCGGCGAGGGTCTCCCGGTGGCGCGCATCGTCCACCCCGGGAACCCGCTTTCCCGCCAGGCAGTTCAGCTGGTCGACCCCGAGCACCAGGGCATAGTCCACGGCCTTGGCGACGCCGGCGCGGAACTCCTCGACCCGGCCCGGATCGGCGGCGATGCCGCGGTCCCCATGGCCCCAGTCGCCGCTGGGCAGGTTGAACAGGACCTGGTGCAGGCCGTGCAGGTCCAGCAGCTGCTTCAATTCCTCCGGCCTGTAGGCGTAGGGGAACAGGTACTCCACGAAGCTGAATCCGGCTTCCTTGGCCAGGGCGAAGCGTTCCAGGAAAGGAACCTCGGTGAACAGCATGGTGAGATTGGCGGCAAATACCGGCATGGACATTCTCCCTGAGAAGCGCCGCTTCGGGCGGCGGGTGAAGGCTTTCAACGGATGTTCAAAAGAGGTTGCCCCCGGAATCGAAGCCCAGCTCGGCGGGCGGCGCCAGCAGTTCGAGGCGCGGGTCGGCCCGCAGGGCGGGGAGGAGGGCCTCCGAAACACTGATGGTCCCGATATGCGACGTGTTCAGGATACGCACGATCCGCGGGCCGGCCGGATCGAGGCCGATGCAGGTGAAGATCGCGGCCTGGATCGCCAGGCGGTCGGAATTCATGACGATGGGCATCTTGATCGTCTTGAGCACCCGGCAGGTCAAGGAATTCGGGTAGCTTTCGTCGAAGTCGGTCTTGTCGTAGAGCCGCTTGGTGGTGATATCCGCCATGCCCACGCCGAGCGCGTTGCCGTGGGTCTCCTCGGTCAGGTCGAGGATGACGTAGCGCTGGAACTCCGGCCCCCCGCTGGCATAGGGGGTGCAGTAGGTTCCGGAGACGTTGGGGTCGGCGCCGTCGCCGCTGATGTTCTTGCCGATCTGGTCGACGATGAGGATGTCGAAGCGCGGAATGAGGATCTGCGGCATCAGCGCCCGGGCCTGGACCAGGAGCCCGGGTTCCCGGGCTTCCATCTCGGACCTGGGCAGGGCTTCGATCCGGCAGGTCTCATCGTAGGCATTCTCCAGGATCGCGATGCCGAACAGGATCGGGGCCTGCTCGAGGATGACCTTGCCGAAGCTCGGGACATTCTCGGCCATCCGGCCGAAGCCGTCCGCATGGCAGATCTCGGCGCCCTTCTGCTTGCCCATGCCGATGGTCATCATTTTCATGAGGCCGCTTTCGTAGTCGCCCCGGAAGGCGGTGTGCGGCTTGACCCTGCCGACCACGATGACGCCGTCGGCCTCCGCCGCGAAGCGGTCGATGTGCACGTCCAGGCCCCGGGGGGTGCGGCCGATCACCCGGGTCTCCATGGTGGAGCGGATGGGGGCCCCCACGGAGGCCTCGGTGACGCCGAAACCCTCGAGCACCGCCTGCTGGCCTTCGGCGGTCGCCGCGCCGTGGCTGCCCATGGCGGGGAAGACGAAGGGAAGGCCGCCGCGCTGCCGCACATTCCGGACGATGGCCTTGATGATCTCGGCGATGTTCGCCACGCCGCGGCTGCCCACCGTGATGCCCACGCTCTGGCCGGTCCGGATCGCCGAGCCGATGCCCGGTTGGGCGAAAGCCTGGTCGATCGTCGCGGCCAGGTCGGCGATCCGGGTGTCGTCGAAGCGCTGGCGGACTTGCGCCATCCGCGGAATCCGGACGGGTTCCAGGATGGAACGCACCACGCCGTGGCGATCCCAGACGCTTTCACGCATTTTCTGGCTCATACCGTTCCTTCAGCGGGCGACGGGCTCGCACCTGGCCACCAGCGCGGTCGAGCGGCGCACCATGTCGGCTGCGGTGATTCCATACTTCTCCAGGATCTCGCCGTAGGGGCCGGACTCGGTAAAGGTATCCTGGATCCCCATGGCATCCATCAGGAAGTATAGCCGGGGCGCCAGCGCCTCGGCGCAAGCGCTCGCCAGCCCGCCGACGACGGTATGCTCCTCGGCCACCAGCAGCCGGCCGGTCCTGCCCACGGACCGGGCGAGGGCCTCGACGTCCAGCGGCTTGATTGTCGCCACATTGAGCACCTCGGCCTGGATGCCCGAATGCTCAAGCTCCGCCGCGGCTTCCAGGGCCATGGCCACGCACAGCCCGCAGGCGGCGATGGTCAGATCGGAACCTTTGCGCAGCCGGCGGATCTTGCCGACGGCGAAGGGCTCCGGGGCGGGCGTGAGGTCGGGGGTGACGTTGCGGTTGATCCTGAGGTAGACCGGGCCGTCCACCGCCAGCGCCGCCTCCAGCGCGGCCTCCGCTTCGGCCGCGTCGGCCGGGACGATCACCGTCATGTTGGGCAGGGCGCGCATGATCGCCACGTCGGCGATGGCATGGTGGCTGGCGCCGTCGAAGGAGTCGGACAGCCCCGCGTAGGACCCCGCCAGGATGACCGGGAGCCGGTTGTAGCAGAGCACGTTGCGCACCTGGTCGGTCCCCTTGAGCGCCAGGAAGATGGCGAAGGCGTTCACCACCGGCCGGAAGCCGCAGGTGGCCAGGCCCCCGGCGATATCCACCATGTTCGCTTCGGCGACCCCCACGTTGAAGAACCGCTCCGGGAACTCGGCGGCGAAATAGCTGGACTTGGTGCTGGAGGACACATCGGCGTCCAGGACGACGAGGTCCTTGCGCTCCCGGCCCAGGGCCGCGAGCTTCATACCGAGCGCGTCGCGCATGGTCGTGCTCATAGGGATGCCTCCGCTTCCGCAAGCGCGGCCAGGAGTTCCGGCCTCGCTGAGTTCCAGCTCCCGTCATCGACCGGGGAGCCGTGCCACTTGTTCTTGCCCTCCATGAACGAGACGCCCTTGCCCTTGACCGTGGTGTACACCACCGCCCTGGGCCAGGCCCCCGGCGCGTCGAGCCAGTCGTAGGTCTTCTGGATGGCGTCCAGATCATGGCCATCGTAGCTGCCCGGGGCGACATTCCAGCCGAAGGCCTTCAGCTTCTCGTTGATGGAGCCGAGCGGCATGATTTCGGCGGACGGGCCGTCCAGCTGCACCCCATTGTTGTCCACGAACAGCACGAACCGCTCGGGCCGGTACTTGGCCGCGGCCATGATGGCCTCCCAGGACTGGCCTTCGTCCAGGCAGCCCTCGCCGACCATGACATAGGTCCAGAACCCCTTTCCGGACAGCTTCGAGGCCAGGGCCATGCCCAGGCCCACGGAGATGCCATGGCCCAGGGCGCCCGTGGACATGTCGACGCCCGGGGTCTTGCGCATGCAGGGGTGGCCCTGGAGGGTCGAGTCGATGTCGCGGAAGGTCTGGACCAGCGCCAGGTTGAAGAACCCGCGGTGGGCCAGGACTTCGTAGAGCAGAAGCGAAGCATGGCCCTTGGACAGCACGAAGCGGTCGCGGTCCTCCCAGAGCGGCCGCGCGGGGTCGATGTTCATCCTGAGGAAATAGAGCGCGGTCACCAGCTCGCAGGCCGAGGCGGAGCCGCCCCAGTGCCCGGTGCCCTTCTGGTGGAGGATATCCAGCATCTCCACCCGGATATGCCGGGCGAGAACTTTGGTCAGCGCCGTTTTCCGTTTCCGGTCAGGCTCGGAGAGAATGGCTCCGGCAGTCACGTTCATGAGAACTCCTTTGGGTTTCACTTGCCGCTCCGCGCCGGCTGCATCCGGGGCTTGCTTCTGCCCATGTTGCCGAGGACCCGGTCGAGCAGGACGGAGATGATGATGACGGTGCCGATGGCCGAGCCCTGCCAAAACGGGGAGACGCCGATGATGTTGAGCCCGTTGTGGAGCACGGTGATCAGCAGCACGCCGATGAAGGTGCCGACCAGGCTGCCCTTGCCTCCGGAGAGGCTGCAGCCGCCGATCACCACGGCCGCGATGGTGTCCATTTCCCAGCCCGCCCCGGTGTCCGGGTCGATGGCCCCGAGCCGGGAGGTGATGATGAGGACGGCGACCGCGGCCAGGAAGCCGGTGACCGTGTAGGCGATGGCCTTGTAGCGGCGGATGTTCACCCCGGCCAGGCGGGCGGCCTCCTCGTTGCTGCCGATGGCGTAGATGAACCGGCCGAACTTGGTCTTGGTCAGCATGATGTGGCCGATCAGGAACAGCCCCACCAGCAGGATCATGTAGACCGGCACGCCGCCGATGTCCCCGTAGCCGAACACCCGGTAGCCCTTGGGCAGGCCGACGATGGAGTGGGCGTCGGTGATGACGTAGGTAAGCGAGCGGGTGACCGAGGCGATGCCCAGGGTGACGATGAACGGCGCCAGCCTCGTGTAGGAGATCAGGAAGCCGTTGATGGTTCCGAGGAAGGCGCCGAACAGGAGGATCGCCGCGACGCCGGCCACCACGCCGAACTTCATCAGGATGATGCCGCCGAACATCGCCGAAAAGGCGGCCACGCCTCCCACCGAAAGGTCGATGCCGGCGGTGAGGATGACGAGGCACTGGCCGATGGCGATGATGCCCACGGAAGTGGCCTGCCACAGCAGGTTCTTGGCGTTGCCCAGGGTCAGGAATTCAGGGGAGAGGCAACTCAACCCGCCGCAAAGGAGCACGAAGGCCAAGAGCATGACGAGTTCGACCCGATAATCGTTGAACAGGTTCCGCAACGCATTGCCGGACCGCGAACCAGCCTTCTGTCCCATGACGATGACCCCCCTGGAGTTGGATGATAAGTTATGCAATGTTTGCCACATGGGCGCTGTTCGCCATGATGAGTTCTTCCGTCGCTTCGGCGTGGCTGAATTGCTTCACGATCCGGCCCTGGTTCATGACCAGAATGCGGTCGGAAAGGGCAAGGATTTCAGGCAGTTCCGAGGACACGAGCAGGATCGTCTTGCCTTCGGCGGCCAGCCGGTCGATGAGGTGGTAGAGCTCGAACTTGGCGCCGATGTCGATGCCCCGGGTCGGTTCATCCATGAATATGATATCGGGCGTCGTCATCAGCCACTTGGCGATGACCACTTTCTGCTGGTTGCCGCCGCTCAAGGCACCGACCGGGCTCCGAAGGCCCGGGAGCTTGATCTGCAGCTCGTCGACCTTGGCGCGGACCATGGCCTCCTCGCGCTCCCGCCTGATCCAGAAGGCGCCCTTGACCGCGAGGAAGGCGAGCGTGGCGTTCTGGTAGACCGGCAGGTTCACCAGGAGACCGTGCGCCTTGCGATCCTCGGGGATCATGCCGATGCCCCGGCGGCTGGCCTCCAGGGGAGACCGCAGCCAGCCGCGCTTGCCGCGCAGCACCACCTGGCCGGAACTGGGCCGGTCGGCCCCGAAGATGGCCCGGACCAGTTCGGTCCGGCCGGCGCCCACGAGGCCCGACAGGCCGACCACCTCGCCCCTGCGCAGGGTCAGGCTGCAATCGATGACCCGGTTGCCGCGCGAAAGGTGCTGCACTTCGAGGATGGGCTCGCCGGGCTCCCGCCGGTGGCGGACCGAATAGAGATCGCCCATGTCGCGTCCGACCATCGAGGCGATGAGCTCCTTCTCCGAGAGCGCGCAGGTGAGGGATTCCCGCACCTTGACGCCATCGCGGAGCACCACGACCCGGGTCGCCACCTCGAAGATCTCCTCGAGCTTGTGGCTCACGAACACGAGGGTCATGCCCCGGTCCTGGAGCCGGCGCATGAGCGCGAACAGCTTCCCCACCTCCTGCTTCGACAGGGTCGCGGTGGGCTCGTCGAGGATGAGCAGGCGCGCGTCGACCACCAGGGCCTTCATGATCTCGACGATCTGCTGCTCGGCCACGGACAGGTCCATCACCTTGGCCCTCGGATCGAAGCGCACGTCCAGCTCGAGCCGATCGAACAGCTCCTCGGTCTTCGCCAGCATCGTCGCGTTGTCGGTCCAGAAGCCGGCCTTGTAGGCGGATTTGTGGGTGAGGAAGATGTTCTCCGCGATGGTGAGGTGGGGGATGAGATTGAACTCCTGGAGCACGATGGCGATGCCGGCGCTCTGCGCCGCCGCCGTGCTGTGGAAGGAAACCGCCTGGCCTTCCCATTCCAGCGTCCCGGCGTTGGCCCGGGTGACCCCGGCGATGATCTTCGCCAGGGTGGATTTGCCGGCGCCGTTCTCCCCAACCAGGGCCAGGATCTCCCCTCGGTTGACTTCGAGCGAGACGCCCTTCAGAGCAAAGATGCCGTCATAGCTCTTCTCCAGATCCCGGACAGTCAGCAGCGGTTCGCTCATAATTCCTCGGGAAGCAAGGCGATGGCGCGGCCCGGACAGCCCGTCGAGTCCACGACCTTCAAAGGCAGGAAGATGAACCAGGCGCCCAGGGCGGGCAGCCTGGACAGGTTGCAGAGCCCTTCGACGTAGTGCATGCCGCGGCCGAGCCCGATCTGGTGGACGGGAGCGCCATCCTGCACGGCCCCGAGGCTCGGCGCTTCGGTTCCGACGGTCACGATCCCCCGGTCGGCCAGGTAAAGGATGGCCGCCACCTCCGGCGCAGGCCAGCCGGGCAGGTTGCCCTCGACCACCGGGCCGTGCACGAAGGCGCGTCCCGCCGCTCCGGAACGATAATGCTCGGCCCAGCCCGAGGCGAACAGGACGATGTCGCCCGCGGCCAGGGGGCGATGCCGGTTTTCCCAGTCCCGGATGTGCTCCACGGTGATCCAGGGGCTTTGTCCCGGCGCCCCGGCCAGGCTCCGCACATCGATCACCGCCGCCGGCCCGCACAGCTTGGTCAGGTCGGCCTGGTCCCCCCCCTTGGAGCCCAAGGGGCTCGCCAGGACGGAGGAGGACCCCTCCGGCGGGATGAAGTGCGGAGCCGCGTCGAAGTGGGTGCCGCAATGCTCGTCAATGACCAGGAAATTGGTCTTGTAGGCGGAATGCGCTCCGATATCGTGCCAGTTGCGGTGGACGAAGGGCATGTGCCCGGGCCATGTGCTGGGGAGCCCCTCGGCAAGGGGGGCCGAAAGGTCGATCAGGTTCATGCCTTCGAATGGGTTGCGGATGCTCATGGGTCAGGGCCTTCAAGCGGTCCCGGAGCCTCGCGGCTCCGGGACGGTATGCTGCTATTTGGGCTTGAGTTCGTTGGGGTAGACGGTGTTCATGAGGGTGGGCTCGACCTGGGCCACGTTCTCCTTGGTGACCAGGATGGTGGGCACCACGACCTTCTTCTGGACCGGTTTGCCGGCCAGGACGGCGACGGCGGCGTCGAGCGCCTTGCGGCCCATGAGGACCGGCTGCTGCATGGAGGCGGCGGCGAGCCGGCCGTCCTTGATGGCCTGCACGGCTTCGGGGCTGCCGTCGAAGCCGACGTGGACGATCTGGCCCAGCTTGCCGGCGGTGTCGAAGGCCGGCAGCGAGCCGAGGTTGGCCTCGTCATGTTCGGTGAAGAAGCCGCGCAGCTTGGGGTGGGCGGTCAGCAGGTCCTGGGTGTAGCGCATGGACTCGGCGCGGGTGTATTCCTTGCACTCCAGCAGGCCGACCACCTTGCTCCCGCCCTGCAGGGCGGCCTTGAAGCCCTCGGTGCGGTCGCGGCCGTTCTGGCGGGCCAGGGAAATGGTGATGATGGCGATGTCGCCGCCGGCGGAGCCCTTCTTCTTCATCTGTTCGACCAGGTACTTGCCGGCCGCGTTGGCGCCGCCGTAGTTGTCGGAGATGACGAAGGCGGCGTACTGGCCGGAGTCGGTGCCGATATCGCAGATGATGACCGGCACCTTGGCCTTGTTGGCCAGTTCCAGCACCGCCGGGCAGGAGGCGCTGTCGGTGGGGGAGATGACGATGGCGTTGACGCCCGCGGTGATCAGGTCCTGGGCGTTCTTGAGCTGGGTTTCAGCGCTCAGCCGGGAGTCGGAAGCGATCACCTTGATGTTGCCGATCTTGTCGGCCTGCTGCTGCAGGCCGTCGGCGATGTCCTTCCAGAAGGGAATGCTCAAGGCCGGCGTCATGTAGGCGACGGTGACGTTACCCGCCGCCTGCACACTCCCGAACGCGAGCATGGCGGCAGCCAGAGCGAGGATCAGCTTTTTCATTCGAGCACCTCCTTTGAAGGGCAATAAATGAAATTTAAATTAATGAATGCCAAGACACCCTGGCATCCAAGGTGAGCTCCCAGTGGGCATGCGTCTCTGACGGTTCAATTTGGTATATTGTATACCAAATTCTATTTCCACTCCCAGACCTGTCAAGCACAAATTTTTCCCGGTTCCAGCGCATCAGGGCTCCGGTTCGAGTACCAGTTTCCGGCCCTGCTTCTCCTCGAACATGGTGAACGCCTGGCGCCATTGGCCCAGGGGCATGACATGGGAAATGATCCGGCCGGCGTCGACCTGTTTCGCGGCGAGCAGCCGCAGCGCCATCTCCCAGGAGTCCCAGCGCGAGCCCAGGGATCCGGTCACCTTGATCTCCTTGAAGCAGATCCGTTCGAAATCGAGGCTGACGGGTTTGCCGAAAAGGCCGATCTGGGTGAGCTGGCCGCGCTTGCGCACCGCCAGCAGAGCGTCCTGCAGGCCCTTGGCCGAGCCTGAACACTCGAACACGATATCCGCCCCCAGGCCTCCGGTGAGATCGGCGACCAGCGGCAGCAGGGGCTGGGCCTGCACGTCGGCGGTCCAGTCGGCGCCCAGTTCCTTGGCCACCTGGAGCCGCTCGGCGTCGATCGTCGTGCCGGTGACGAGGACGCGGGCGCCCTGGGCCTTGGCCGCCTGCATCGTGGCCAGGCCGATGGAACCCGGACCGGAGACCAGGACGATGTCGCCCGGGATGATATGCGTCAATTCGTAGACCGCGTGGGTGATGCAGGCCAGGGGCTCGGTGAAGGCGCCCTCCAGGAAGCTGATCGAGTCAGGAAGGGCATGGAGCCGCGCGGCCGGGACCACGGTGTACCTGGCGAAGGCCCCGTCGTGCCAGTAGCCCAGGGTCTTGCGCTGATCACAGACGTTGTAATAGCCCGCCCGGCAATGGGGGCAGACGCCGCAGTAGGAGAACGCCGTCTCCGCGACCACCCGGTCCCCGACCTTCCACCCGGAAACCCCGGGGCCGAGTTCGACGATGATGCCGGAAAACTCGTGGCCGGTCACGACCGGCGGCCTGATGGGAATGGCGATGTCGTTATGGTAGATGTGCAGGTCCGACCCGCAGATCCCGGTGTACTGGACCTGGATCTTCACCTGGTCCCTGGCGGGCACCGGCTCGGGGAGATCCCGCAGCTCCATGAACCCATCACCCGACTGGAACTTGACGAGGGCTTTCATCGCTTCTTCTCCTCAAAAAGGGTGGTCGGCCGTGCTCAGTCCCTGAGCGTTCCGCCATTGACATTCATGGTTTCGGCGGTCACGAAGCCCGCGCGCCGGCTGGCCAGGTAGCCGACCGCAAAGCCGATGTCCTCGGGCGCTCCGAGCCGCTTGATGATGCTCTTGTCGATGAATTTCTGGTTTTCGGCCGGGGACACCGCGCCGGACATCTCGGTGGCGATCCTTCCGGGGCAGATGGCGTTGACGGTGATCCCGTCGGCGCCGACCTGCTGGGCGAGGTTGCGGGTATAGGCGAGCACGCCGCCCTTGGAGGCGCAGTAATGCGGTGCCGCCACCGTGCCGCCGTTCTTCCCTGCCTCGGAGGAGATGTTGATGATCCTTCCGTACTGCCGCCGGCGCATGCCCGGCAGCACGGCCTGGCAGAACAAGTGCTGGGCCTTGAGGTTGATCGCCAGCACGAGGTCCCATTCCTCATCCGTGATGTCCTCGATCATGTGCAGCGGATGGATGCCCGCGTTGTTCACCAGGATGTCGATCCGGGAGAACTTCTGCTCCACCGCCGCCACGAAGGCGCGGATGGCCTGCCCCTGGGCCAGGTCCACCTGCGCGCAGAAGATGCTGCCCGGGCCGGCACCTTCCATCTCCCGGGCGAAGTCCTTGAGCTTGTCCAGCTTGAGATCGCAAAGCGCGACATCCGCCCCCTGCCGCAACAATTCTTCGGCGATGGCGCGCCCCAGCCCCTGCGCTGAGCCGGTGACGATGGCCACCTGTCCTTCAAGTTCGCCCATGATCACTCCTCTGGGTATGCGGTATATTGCATACTGTTTTTTCGAGGGCAGGCACCTCCCGGGGTGCGCCGTTGACCGGCGCGACCCCAGGGTGACCAGGCCCTGCGAAGGAATTATTTGAAGTTCAAGTCGTGCATGATGTGCTCTTCCAGGAGCGCATCGATTTTCGGCAGATCCTTCTGCTCCAGCAGCTCCAGGAGCCTGTCGTGCTGGGAGAAGTAGCCTGATAGAGCGGTGTGGAGCAGATGCTGCTTGAGCCGGAGCAGTTGCAGCTTGGCGTCAAGCATCTGCAGCATTTCGAGGAGTTCCCCATTGCCCGTGGCGCGGGCGATCTCCAGGTGGAGGGTCGAATCGATCTCGTGGGCGGCGGCGTAGTCCCCGTTCTGGTTGGCTTCCTTGCACTTCCTGGAGAGATCGCGGAGCTGGGCCAAGGCGTCGCCGGACGCGACCTCGGTGAACTGGCGGACCGAGAGCTTCTCGAGGTACAGCCGCACCCAGGAGATCTCCTTGGCTTCGACGGGGCTGATCGTCGCCACGTAGGCGCAGCTCCTCGGCTTGATGAGGACGAGGCCATATTCGGCGAGCTTCCGGATCGCTTCGCGGACCGGGGTGCGGCTCACGGCGAAAAGGTCGGCGACCTTCTTCTCCGGGATCTTCTCCCCACCCTTGAGCGTGCCGGCCAGGATGAGCTTCTTGATGTAAAGGTAGACACGATCAGAGATGCTGGCGGAAAGGTTCGGCATCTCAGAAGTCTCGACCAATGGCAATCCTTGCAGCATTGTTCGCACCCGATGAGTTGATTTCAAGATTGATTCCGGCCCTTCGGCCTAGGGCATTCTACCTGCTTCGCCGGGGTCCCCCAATGCTGATCGGCAAGGCGGTTCCCCGGCCAGTCCCGGAGCCTCGCGGCTCCGGGACGGTATGCTGCTATTTGGGCTTGAGTTCGTTGGGGTAGACGGTGTTCATGAGGGTGGGCTCGACCTGGGCCACGTTCTCCTTGGTGACCAGGATGGTGGGCACCACGACCTTCTTCTGGACCGGTTTGCCGGCCAGGACGGCGACGGCGGCGTCGAGCGCCTTGCGGCCCATGAGGACCGGCTGCTGCATGGAGGCGGCGGCGAGCCGGCCGTCCTTGATGGCCTGCACGGCTTCGGGGCTGCCGTCGAAGCCGACGTGGACGATCTGGCCCAGCTTGCCGGCGGTGTCGAAGGCCGGCAGCGAGCCGAGGTTGGCCTCGTCATGTTCGGTGAAGAAGCCGCGCAGCTTGGGGTGGGCGGTCAGCAGGTCCTGGGTGTAGCGCATGGACTCGGCGCGGGTGTATTCCTTGCACTCCAGCAGGCCGACCACCTTGCTCCCGCCCTGCAGGGCGGCCTTGAAGCCCTCGGTGCGGTCGCGGCCGTTCTGGCGGGCCAGGGAAATGGTGATGATGGCGATGTCGCCGCCGGCGGAGCCCTTCTTCTTCATCTGTTCGACCAGGTACTTGCCGGCCGCGTTGGCGCCGCCGTAGTTGTCGGAGATGACGAAGGCGGCGTACTGGCCGGAGTCGGTGCCGATATCGCAGATGATGACCGGCACCTTGGCCTTGTTGGCCAGTTCCAGCACCGCCGGGCAGGAGGCGCTGTCGGTGGGGGAGATGACGATGGCGTTGACGCCCGCGGTGATCAGGTCCTGGGCGTTCTTGAGCTGGGTTTCAGCGCTCAGCCGGGAGTCGGAAGCGATCACCTTGATGTTGCCGATCTTGTCGGCCTGCTGCTGCAGGCCGTCGGCGATGTCCTTCCAGAAGGGAATGCTCAAGGCCGGCGTCATGTAGGCGACGGTGACGTTACCCGCCGCCTGCACACTCCCGAACGCGAGCATGGCGGCAGCCAGAGCGAGGATCAGCTTTTTCATTCGAGCACCTCCTTTGAAGGGCAATAAATGAAATTTGAATTAACGAATGCCAAGACGCCTTGGCATCCACGGTGAGCACCCGGTAGGCAAACATCTTTGAAGGTTTGGTATATTGTATGCCAAATACTATTTTGTTTGGCGCGTCTGTCAAGCCCAAATTACCTGGAAAGGCCCGCTGGCCCCATCGGCCTCGAAGCATGTGCTGGTCGCCGCGTCTCCGGACTGACGCTGCCGGACCGCGCCCGCCTTGCCCTGCGCGGCGTCAGATCACGTCATCCGGGTCCGCCGGTGCCCCATCTCCTCCTGGGACAGGTGGGCCTCCAGTTCGGTGGCGTCGTGCAGGACCATTAGAAAACAATGTTCGGCGCATCGGGGACGCCTTCACACCAACCGGGGCTGATTCACCCCAAGGTTGCCAGCAGCACTTCCGGCAGGATGACTTGGGGATACAGCGTCCCCGCATAATCCTTGAGGTTCCGGGTGACCAGGAAATCGGCCTGATGGCGCCCGGCGCAGGCGATCTGGAGGGCGTCTTCGGTGTCCTTGATGGGGGAGCGCAGGGCCTCCTCCCACATGAGACGGTCCAGGGTGCACACTTCGACGACCTGAAGCAGCAGCCGGACCACCTCGCGCCCACGCTTTTCGCCGCCGGGCTTCCGGGCGAAATAGAACACATCCTTGAGGCTGCCGGACGAAGCCAGCAGCACGACCCGGCCCTCCATGCCAGCCTGGAAGAGTCTGGCCGCTTTGCCGAAAAAACCGTCGCGGCGCAGCACGAAGTCCAGGATCACGTCCGTGTCCAGGTAGACCCTGGGCGGGTTGCTCATCGGTCGGAGCCCACGCCATATTTCCGTTCCAGCGCCTCCATCACGACCTCTCGCCGGGGCGTCCCAGGGTCGGGCACGATCCCGGCAAGCCGTTCAAGAAGAGGGTGCAAGCGCAGCGGCTCTGCTTCCAACTGGGCCATGGCGGCAAAAACGTCGCTCACCAGCCCTGAAACGGTCGTGCCATGCAACCGCGCCAGGGCCTTCCCGAGCCGCACCCGCTCTGCGGACATCTTGAGATTCAAGGGAACGTGATGGGAAACTGGGCGAGGCACGGTAACTCCAGGCGTCTACTTCAATTTGAAGTATGCGCCTGCTTTCATGCACCGGCAAGGTCCCAGTCCACCCGCCCGCCCCGGCTGCGGTCCTGCCAGGCGGCCTCCAGCGCCGCGGCACGGGCGGGCGGCAGGCGGAAGCGCAGGGTGGCGCCCTCCGGGCCGAAGTCCTGGCCCAGGATCTCGGCCTCCGGAAAGGCGCCCAGCACGCTGAACGGCAGGTGCGCCAGGCCGGGCTCGATGCGCAGCGCGCCCTGGCGCCAAACCCGCACTTCCTCCAGCAGGCCCTGGGCCCGGGCCTCGGCCACTGCCCCCTGGACCCCTTCGGTGTAGGCCCGCACCAGCCCGCCGGTGCCCAGCTTGGTGCCGCCGAACCAGCGGATGCACACCGCCAGCAGCCGCACCAGGCCCTCGCCCTCCAGCACGCGCAGCATGGGCGCCCCGGCGGTGCCGGAGGGCTCGCCGTCGTCATCGGCGCCCTGGGCGCCCGCTTCGCGCCAGGCCGAGCAGTGGTGGCTGGCGTCGAAGTCGCGCTTGCGCAGCCGGGCCAGGATCGCCGCCCGCTGCTCCGCGTCATCGGCCGGATGCAGTTCGGTCAGGAAGATCGAAGCCTTCTCCCTGAACCGGAACGTGCATGGGGCCGTGACGCGCTGCATCACTCCAGGTTACTTGATGCCGAGGTCCTTGAGGATCTTGGGGTCCTTCTCGTCCTGGGCCAGGATCACGTGGCAGGTGTCGCAGGCGCTGGCGATGGCGCGGCCGTCCTTGGCGGCGTGGCTGCCGTCGTGGCAGCGGAAGCAGCCGCCGCCGTCCTGATGGCCGATGTGGTTGGGATGGGTGCCCCAGGTGAGCTTCATCTCGGGCGATACGTTGCGCAGGAAGGCATCCTTGATCGCCGCGCCGGCGGCCTCCACCTGGCTCAGCTGCTTGCTGTAGACCTCGGGGTAGCTGGCCTTGTAGTAGTCGGCCAGGGCCACGGGAATCGCCGCCGCCGCCGCGTCCTGGGTCTTGTAGTCCGCCTTCAGGATCTCCACGGCCTTCTTCTTGATGAAGGGCAGGTCGCGGCTGATGCGGTTCTCGGTGATCAGCCGGTCGATGGCGTTGTCGGGCATCTCGAAGGCGTGGGTGGGCCGGTTGTGGCAGTCCACGCAGTCCATCTGGCGCGGCTGGATGTGGTCGGAAGCGGGCGCCGGCTTGACGTCGGGGGAGCTGTAGTCGACCAGCTGGCCCTTGTCGTCCCGGTAGGTGACCTGGGCGATGGACTGGCGCTGGCGGTCGCCGGCCAGGTAGGTGATGCGGGAATTGGCGTCCAGGTGGCGGCCGTGGATGCCGGTGCTGCTGAAGCCGGAAACGCCGCCGATCTTCAGCATGAGCACGGTGGTGGAGGGGGTGCTGGCGATGTCCTCGCCATAGTGGGTGCGCACCAGGATCTTGTTGCCGGAGAACTTCTGCGGCCAGTGGCAGGCCTCGCAGGTCTCCCGGGCCGGGCGCAGGGTCTCCACCGGGCTGGGGATGGGCCGGGAATAGTTGTTGAACACCACGCCGAACACCTGGCGCACGCCGGCGAGCTTGGCCCGCATGAAGGATTCGGTGCCGGGTCCGATGTGGCACTGGGCGCAGCCCACCCGCGAGTGCGGCGAATCGGAAAAGGCCCGGAACTCGGTGATCATGGGCGTGTGGCAGGTGAGCCCGCAGAACCGGCTGGAGTCCATGTAATCGACCCCCTTGACCGTGGCGGTGCCCATGAGGACGATGTTCACCAGGGTCGCCACGGCCACGAACACCAGCACGCGGCGGATGTGCGGGGCGGCCAGGTCGATCTTCGGCGACTCCGCGGGCAGGCGGCCCTCCCGCAGCAGCTTGCGCCGGCGCAGCAGGATGCCGGCGGGGATCAGCAGCAGCCCCAGGACGAACACCATCGGCAGCACCATGAACAGCACGATCCCCACGTAGGGATGCACCGTGTGCGGGCTGGCGAATTCCAGGAACCAGGACCACATCTGGGTGAACCCGGCGCCCGTGGTGAGGATGATCCCCAGGATGGTGATCCAGTTGTCGCTGGCCGAGAATGCCAGTCGGCCGAGGTTCCTCATCTTTTCCATACCACCCATAAGGTTGTCTCCTAGCTGAACATGAGCATCAGATGATAAACGCAAACCCGCCATCCTCAACCGGGTGGCGGTGAAAAAAAGAGTCATGAATCGTTTTTTGGGCCGGTTGGAGCGGTCAAAAGGCCTCGACGATGGCCGAGGGGGCGCCCAGTTTGCGCAGGCTGCGGATCAGCCGTTCGCGGTAGCGTTGCATGAGCCCAGCCTCCGGGGTCCACCAGGCCCGGTCCCAGTCCAGGGTCAGGATGGCGCCGGAAGGGTCCACCAGGACATTGGTCGCGTTCAGGTCCGGGGCGTAGAGCCCCCAGGCGCACAGGGCGTCCAGCAGGACGCGCAGCTGGGCCGGCACCGCGCGGTCCCAGGCCCTGGGCCAGGGCGCGGCGTAGGCGAACCGGGACAGGTAGACCCCCTCCCAGCCCCACAGCCGGCGCCGGCAGGCCCAGCCCAGCGGCTCCACCGTGGGCAGGCCGGCGGCCCACAGGGCCCGGTGCACCTGGAATTCCCGCTGGAACCGCGCGGGGCTCCAGTAGATGGCCGAGTTCACATGGCGCACCAGCCCGCCGCGCCGGTACGGCCGCAGCACCACCGCCCCGGCCCGCAGCACCCCGCCCCGGCCGAAGGCCTGGCCCATGCCGCCGGCCGGCTCGCCCAGAGCCAGCCCCGGCACCGCCTCCAGCGTCCAAAGCCCGGACAGGCCGGGCAGGGCGGCCCGGATTCGTTCGGCCGGTGCCAGCGGGACGCGGGGGGCATAGGGCCATTGGGGGGGAAGGGGGGGGATCATGCGAATGCACCGCCCCAAAGCCGCTCAAGGAAATCCTGCCAGGGCAGCACCAGGATCTCGCCGATCTGCCGGGGCACGGTTTCCTGGCAGACCAGGATCAGGTTCTTCATGATCCCCTCCTCGCCCAGGGCCAGGAGGCCTCTGAGATCCCGAGGCGCGACGCTGGGGGTGGCTTTCACCTCGTGCCGGCCGGCAGCGTCTGGCGGATCAGCATGGATTTCCCCGTCTGCCTGGGCCCGAATCGGAAACGGGACCGGGTTCGGGTGGCATCGAGCAGGTCAAACTGGCGGGCAACATACATGGGTTATCTCTGGTGACGAGGCTTCCGTCACGTATCATGATAAACGACGAAACAGATGTCAATTATCATGCGGTTCGCCCCAGGCTCCCCGCCGGGTGGGCTGTCCCAGGGCCCCTTCCAGCCGCGCCAGGAAATCCTCCCGGTCCACCACGACGGCCCCCAGGCCGGTGAGGTTGTCGTTGGGCAGCTGCCCGTCGATGAACTGGAAGCCCCAGCCCCAGGCCACCCGGCACAGTTCGGCGAAGGCGGCCCGCGAGGCGTAGCTCTCCAGGCTGACCATGCTCTCCCCGAAGAACGCCGCCCCGAGCGAAAGCCCGTACAGCCCTCCCACCAGCCGCCCGTCCCGGAACGTCTCGAAGCTGTGGGCGTAGCCCTCCCGGTGCAGCGCCAGGTAGGCCCGCTCCATCTCCGGGGTGATCCAGGTGCCATCCTGGCCCGGGCGCGGGGTCCGGGAGCACAGGCCGATCACCTCCGCGAAACAGGTGTCGCAGCGCACCTGGAAATCCAGCTGGCGCAGCGCCCGCCGGGTCCGGCGGGAGAAGCGCGGCCCGCCCGGGAGGAAGATGGCGCGTTCGGGGGGCGACCACCACAGGATGGGCGAGTCCTCGCTGTACCAGGGGAAGATCCCGGCCCGGTAGGCCGTCAGCAGCCGCTCCGGCGTCAGGTCCCCGCCCATGGCCAGCAGGCCGTCGGGCTCCGCCTTCCGGGGATCCGGAAAGACCGGGCGCGGGCTCAGGCGGTAGATCGGCACGGCGGAATCAGTTTCCGATGGGGGTGAGCTGGATACCCGAATAATAGTGCTTCAGGATGGTCTCGAAATCGGCCCCTTCCAGGGCCATGCCGTAGGCGCCGGTCTGGTCCATGCCCACCCCGTGGCCCCAGCCCCGGCCGTAGATGATCCAGCGGCGCTCGGGAGCCTGGCCCAGGGTGATGAACCGGAACACGTTGTCCTTGAGCCCCAGCAGGCCGCGGATGCGCATGCCGGTGAAACGGTGCCGGCGCCCCCGGTCATCGGTCACCACCAGCTCCAGCACCCGGCCCTGGTCGTTATGGCTGGCTTCGAGGCCGCGCAGGCCATGGATGCCGGCCCGGGTGCGCAGGTTCTCCAGCAGGTCCGCCTCCTTCAACTCCACCTTCCAGTGGGCGGTGAGGTTGTAGCGGTCCAGGGAGGCGCCGTCGGGATCCAGGCGGCGCACCAGGATGGGCGCGCCGTCGGGGCCCGGCAGCCACTTGACCTTGTCGCCCACCTGGATGTCGGCGCTGCCCACCAGCCGCAGCGATCCGCCCGGCGCCTCCTCGGCCAGCAGATGCCCTGGGGCCAGTTGCAGCGGGCCGGGGCCGCCGTTCTTCACCCGCACCTGGCCGTCCCGCAGCAGGGTGCCCTCCTGGAAGGCGGCCGGCTCCAGCTCCTGCCAGAGCCGGCCCAGCACCTGCAGGCCCTGGGCCAGGGAAGGGGCCGAATTGCGCCAGGCCGAGGGCGGCACCAGCCCGCGCCGGGCCAGGAACGACGCCAGCGGCTGGTCCTGGGGCGCCGGCAGGGCGTCGCCGAGCAGGTAGATCGCGTCCTGGGGCCGCTCCATGCCTTCCACCACCTCCTGGAAGCCCAGGCTGCGGGCCATCCACAGGTAGAGCTGGGGGCCGGTGTCGGCTGTTGCCGCGGGGCGCGGCCGGTCCAGGCGCAGGGCCAGGGCCTCCACCACCGGGCGCAGATCCGCCACGCGCAGGGGCTGGTTCATGCGGGTGCTTTCCAGGGTGCCCATGGGCAGCAGCCCGCTGCCCGCCAGCCGCAGGATCTCCCAGCTCAGCCAGGTGTCGCCCCGGTCGCTGTACGCCCCCTGGAACGCCAGGGTCTGCGGCACGGCGGCATAGCTGCTCACCCCCTTCAGGTACGGGGTGGTGTTGCCGAACACGAAGGTGTTGTCCACCGTGGCGCCGCCGGCGTTGGCCATGAACAGCGCCTGGATCGGCTTGCCGCCGTAGGTGGCGATCAGCCCGGCGGTTTCCGCGACGGCCCGGTCGGTGAGGGCCTGCTCGCCGTCGCGGCCGCCGTAGACCTGGTCGGCCACGGTGTCCACCAGGTCGAAGCCCTCCTTGGCCCGCTTGCCCAGGTTGACGAAGGCATAGGTGCGGGCGGCCACCGCCTGGGCCTTGAGCGCCTCGATCGCCGGGAACTCCCAGGCGCCCATCTCCCTGGGCACCACGCCGCGCAGGTAGGTCTCCAGGTCCAGGGTGTTGACCACCGAAAGCCGGCCCTGATGGTTGGGGAAGATCTCCACCTGGCCCCGGTAGCGGCCCTTGCCGGCCAGGATGGTCAGCTCCCCGGACGGCGCCAGGCGCACCCCGCCGTCGGGCAGGGGCCGCCGCTCGTAGCGCTCGGTGATGGCGTAGAGCGCCCGGCCGTTCATGGGCTTGCCCTTGCGCTTTTCCGTTGAAACCCACAATTCCTGGTAGCCCAGGCGTTCCAGCTTGTCCAGCAGCGGCTCGGCCTCGGTCGAGCCCGGGTAGTGCCCGGTGACCACCCGCCAGGTGCCGCCGTCGGACACCGGCAACTTGTCCGGCTGCTCCCCGAGCGCCCGCAGCTTCTGCACCAGGAGGTCCGCGTCCTTCAGCGGCAGCGGCGGGCCGACCTGGACCCGGTACTCGTCGGTGGGGTCGGCTTCACCCTTGCTGTCCCACCAGATGCGCACCTTTTCGCCGTCCCTGAGGTGCATCAGGGCCCGGCCGTCGGCGGCCAGCAGATCGCCGCCCCCCTCCAGGCTGACGGTCCATTCCAGCGCCTGGGTGTCCAGGGCCACCCGCACCGGCGGGTTGACCCCGGCGGCGAACAGGGGGGCCATGGAAGGGAGGGCCAGGAGGAGGAGGGCAGGGATCGGGCGCATCGTTCAATCCTAACGCGCCCGGTGGTCTTTTCCCGCGCTTCAGTAGCCCAGGTCGTGCACGTCCTTGACCGCGCGCCCCGAGGGATCCACCAGGTTCTGGAACGCCGCGTCCCACTTCAGCGCGGTTTCCGTGCTGCAGGCCACGCTGCGCTCGAACGGCACGCAGTTGATGGCGGTGGCCTGGGGGTAGTGGGTCTCGAACAGCTGGCGGTAGAGGTAGGCCTCCTTGGTCTCCGGGGTCTTCACCGGGAACCGCTCGGCGGCGCCGCGCATCATGCCGTCGCTGACCTCCTTCTCGGCGGTGGCCTTCAGGGCGTTGATCCAGGCGTAGCCGACCCCGTCCGAGAACTGCTCCTTCTGGCGGAACAGGATCTCGTCCGGGATATAGCCGCGGAACGCGTCGCGCAGCACGAACTTCTCGATCGGCTTCGGGTGGGCGGCGTTCCTGGGCAGCTTCACGTCCGGGTCCAGGTTCATCGCCACGTCCAGGAACTCCCGGTCCAGGAACGGCACCCGGGCCTCGACGCTCCAGGCGGAGCTGCTCTTGTTGGCGCGCAGGCAGTCGTACAGGTGCAGCTTGTCCAGCTTGCGCACGGTCTCGTCGTGCAGCTCATGGCCGTCCGGGGCCTTGTGGAAGTACAGGTAGCCGCCGAAGATCTCGTCGGCCCCTTCGCCGGACAGCACCATCTTGATGCCCATGGCATGGATCTTCCGCATCAGCAGATACATGGGCGTGGAGGCGCGGACCGTGGTGACGTCGAAGCTTTCCAGGTGGTAGATCACGTCCGACAGGGCGTCCAGGCCCTCCTGGATGGTGAAGTGGATCTCGTGGTGGATGGCGCCGATGTACTCCGCCACCTTGCGCGCCGGCGCCAGGTCGGGCGCGCCCTTGAGCCCCACCGCGAAGCTGTGGATCTGCGGCCACCAGGCCGGGGACTGGTCGTCCTCCTCCACCCGCTTCTCCCGGTAGCGGGCGGCGATGGCGGCGACCACCGAGGAATCCACGCCGCCCGAGATCAGCAGGCCGTACGGCACGTCGCACATCAGCTGGCGGTGCACCGCGTCCTCCAGGGCCTTGCGCAGCACGGCCGGGTCGTAGGGCTGGCTGGGGTAGAAGCCGGGCTCGGCCCACTGCGGCTGGTAGTAGCGCTGGAAGCCCTTTTCGCTTTCGCTGCCCAGGTAGAAGCAGCCCGCCGGGAACTCCTGGATGCGCTCGCAGACGCCCACCAGGGCCTTCATCTCGGAGGCGGCGTAGAGGTTCTCCTGGCGGTCCCAGCCCACGTAGAGGGGGTTCACGCCCATGGGGTCGCGGGCGATCATGCAGTCGTTGTTGCGCGGATCGTAGATCACGAAGGCGAAGATCCCGTTCATCCGGTTCAGCCATTCCCTGGGCGAGCCTTCGTCGTAGAGGTAGAGGATCACCTCGCAGTCCGAGGAGGTCTGGAAATCATGGGTCCGGGTCAGCCCGGCGCGCAGCGCCTTGTGGTTGTAGATCTCGCCGTTGACGGTCAGGGCGTTGCCGTTGACTGTGTCCAGCAGCGGCTGGGCGCCGTGCTCCACGTCGACGATGGAGAGCCGCTCATGGGCCAGGATGGCGTGCTCGTCGCTGTAGATGCCGCTCCAGTCCGGGCCCCGGTGGCGCAGCTTCTTGGCCATGACCAGAGCCTGCTTGCGCAGTTCGTCGGGATTGGAGCGGGCCGGGTCGATGCCCAGGATTGCCAGAATGCCGCACATGGTGGACCCTCCTCAAGGTTCTAGAGCTTGTCCCAGTGGCTGGGCTCGTACTGGAAGACGCGGGCGCCGTCCTCGGCCTGCTCCCCGGGAGCGGCCTCGGCGTTGTCGTAGACGGCGTGCCAGCGGGTGTATCCGGTGCCCATGCGGGAGCCGTCATCGCAGGTGCCGTTGCCGCTCCAGCCGGTGCCGCCGAACGGCAGGTGCGCCTCGGCGCCCCGGGCGGCGTTGATCGAGCACAGCGCGGCGTTGCTTTCCCGCTTGAAGCGCTCGATCCATTCCCGGTTTTCCGTGTGGATCGCCGCGGCCAGCCCGTACGGGGTGCCGTTGGCGTGGGCCAGGGCCTGGTCGAAGCTGTCCACCGTGGACAGGTTCACCGTCGGCCCGAACACTTCGGTCTGGAACAGCCGCATCTCCGGCGTGACCTCGTCCCAGACGCAGGCCTGCATGTAGAAGCCCTTGGTGATGAACCCCTTGACCTGGGCCGTCCGGTTGTCCTCGGTCCAGCGCGCGCCGCCGCACAGCAGCCGGGCGCCGTCCTCCCGGCCCATGGCCCAGTGCTCCTCGAAACCCTTGGCGAACCGGGCGTTGATCATCGGGCCGTAGAACACCTCGGGGTCGGTCACCGGGTTGCCCACGGCCATGGCTTCCACCGCCGCCAGGAACCGGGCCTTGAAGGCCGCGGCCACGTCCCGGTGCAGGATGATGTTGGCCAGGGCGACGCGGCGCTGGCCGGCGCTGCTGAACGCGCTGCGCAGGGCCGCCGCGACCGCCCGGTCCAGGTCGCAGTCGGGCATGACGATCATGGGGTTCTTGCCGCCCAGCTCCAGGCTGGGGACCATCAGGTTGCGCCCGGCCAGTTCGCCGATGACCCGGCCCATGGCGGTGGAACCGGTGAAGCTGAACTTCTGGTAGAAGCCCTTGTCGATCCCCGCCACGAAGAACTTGCCGCATCCGGTCCGGCCCTTGCCGTTCACCACGTTCACCACCCCGGGCGCCAGGCCGGCGTCCATCATGCAGCGGACCAGCAGATAGGCGGTGGTGGGGGCGTTGACCGACGGCTTCCACACCACGGTGTTGCCGTAGAGCAGGGCGGGGATGAGCTTCCAGCAGGGCGCGGCCAGGGGCGAGCTGTTGCCGGCCAGGATCGCGTAGACCCCCAGCGGGCGCCGGTTGCGGAGGTCTTCGCCCGGGCGCAGGCTTTCGGCCTGGAAGAACCGGCAGAGATCGATGGTCTCCTGCACTTCGGCCAGGGCCTCCCGGGGCGGCTTGCCCACCTCCCGGGTGATCACTCCGGCCAGCTTCTCCTTGTGCCGGGCCACGGCTTCGCCGATCCGGCCGATCACCGCGCCCCGTCCGGGGCCCGGAACGGCGCTCCAGGTGCGGAAGGCGGCGGCGGCCGCCTTGGCGGCTTTTTCCACGTCGCGCTCCCCGCATTCGGGAAAGATGCCCACCGTGTCCCGGCTGTCCACGGCGGATTTGGCGTCGAAGGAGGGGAGGTCCCCCTCCAGTTCCTTTCCGCCGATCCAGTTGAATCCGATCACCGTCTTCCCGTGATGGACGACAGCGGGGGAGTTCACCTTGAGATGCATCTATCCTCCGGGATGGAAAGATCAGGATATCCCGGGGATGGCTCTTTTCCACTTGTTCATTCATGAGATGGCCCGAACGGAGCTTGGATTTGCCGCGGAAACAGGCGAGACTGGGGCGCTTAGGAGGCATGAGTGCGCAAGTTCGATCTGGTCATCATCGGTGCGGGCATCGGGGGCGGGTCCCTGGTCTACAACCTGCTGAAGCAAGGGTTCACCGGCTCGATCCTGGTCGTGGACCGGGGCGAGACCGTGGCCTCGGGCGCCTCGGCGTACTCGGCCGGCGGCTTCCGCAACCTGTGGACCACCCCCATCAACCAGCAGCTCTGCACCCGCGGCATCGAGCTGCTCGGCCGGTTCAAGCAGGACATGGGCGTGGCCATCGGCTTCCAGCAGACCGGCTACCTGTTCACCTACTACGAGGCGGCCTGGAAGCAGGTGCCCAAGGCCGCCGAGATCTGGCGCGCCAACCACGTGAACTTCGACCTGCTCAGCCCGGCCGAGGTGGAGGCCATGATCCCCGGCCTGCGCTGCGGCATCCAGGACGTGGACCCCGAGGTGCGCGACTACCTGGGCCTGGAGGCCATCGCCGGCGGCGTGTTCGGCCGCGACTGCGGCAGCTTCGATCCCAGCCAGGCGGCGGCGGGCTACTTCGAGCGGGCCCTGTCCGACTTCCCGGTGAAGCCGGTGCTGCAGCTGGACACCGAAGCGGAAGCCCTCACCTTCGATGCGGCCGGGCGCGTGGATGGCGTCAAGCTCATGGCGGCCGGGGTCGAGGAGACCGTCCAGGCCGGCATGGTCGCCCTGTGCACCGGGCCCTGGACCAACCAGCTGCTGGACCGCTCCGGCTGCCCCGCCGAGGACCGCATGCCGATCAAGCCGCAGAAGCGCATGCTGTTCATGACCGACTTCCCCGACCAGGACCCGCGCTGGCAGACCATCCCCCTCACCATCATCGACCAGGGCATCTACTTCAAGTTCGAAAGCGGCAGCCTGATGATCGGCAAGGCCAAGGACGACACCCCCGCCGGCATGGACACCACCTTCGAACCCGAGTACTACGTGGACGAGATCAACCTGGTCATGCAGGAGCGCATGCCGGATACCGCCAGATGCAAGCTCAAGCGCGGCTGGGCGCACCTCTACGACACCAATTCGGCCGACCACAACGCCATCCTGGGCTGGCACGCCAACCACCCCGGCCTGCTGCTGCAGGTGGGCTACAGCGGCCATGGCGCCATGGAAAGCCCGGCGGTGGGGGTGGCCCTGGCCGAGCTGGTGACCACCGGCAGCTACCAGACCATCGATTGCACCCCGCTGCGCTGGAGCCGTTTCCGGGAAGGCCAGCTGGTCAAGGAGACCATCGTCATATGAAGGCGCTCACGTAAGGTAGGATAGAGGTCTGCCAGGAGCGCCTTTGTTCAGTCACATCTCCATCCCGACCGTCCTCATCTCCTTCGTGGCGCTGCTGTTCTCCCTGAGCGTGCACGAAGCCTCCCACGCCACCGCCGCCTACCTGCTGGATGACGACACCGCGGCGCGGATGGGGCGCATGACCCTCAACCCCCTGGCGCACATCGACCCCATCGGCACCGTGGTGTTTCCCCTGCTGGGCCTCCTGTTCGGGGGCTTCTTCATCGGCTGGGCCAAGCCGGTGCTGTTCAATCCGGCCCGGCTCACCCGGCGTTTGCAGATGAAAGTGTCCTCCGCCATCATCTCCTTCGCCGGGCCGCTTTCCAACATCATCCTGAGCATCGTCTTCATGGCGGCCACCTGCCTGGCCATCCGGCTGATGGCGCCCAGCCTCAACTCCCGGGCAGAGCTGTTCATGGCCGCCTGGCGGGGGCCGGAAAGCCTCATCGACCTGGGCCTGGATAGCGGCAAGGTGGTGCTGCTGGGCCTTGGCGGCGCGCTGATCCACCTGAACGTGCTGCTCGCCGCCTTCAACATCATCCCCCTGGGGCCGCTGGACGGCGCCGGCGTGCTGGGCGGCTTCCTGCCCGACCACCTGCAGTACCGCTACAACGCCTTCCGCTACAACCGCTTCTGGTTCCTCGGGCTCATGCTGCTCATGTACATCGGCGTTCTGGGTCGCATCCTGGAGCCGCTCATGCGCTTGGCCTATGCGGTATTGGTGCCCATCGCCAGCCTCATTCTGGGAGTTTGATCCATGGAAGAAAAGTTTGCCGTGAACGGCGAGGATATCGAGCAGGAATCCGCCACCTTCCTGGAGGCCGCGCGGCGCAGCCAGACCATCTGGGAGGACCTGCCCCAGCACCCGTCGAAGTACCGGGTGCTCACCGGCGACCGTCCCACCGGCCCCCTGCACATCGGCCACCTGTTCGGCACCCTGGCCAACCGGGTGCGCATCCAGAACCTGGGCGCCACCACCTTCATCGTCATCGCCGACTACCAGGTGCTCACCGACCG
>CAZVHQ010000026.1:0-53252 GCA_964627225.1 uncultured Mesoterricola sp. | reverse complement strand
ACCGGCCCTGGAACAACCGCATCAACTGGGTGATCATCGCGCTCATGTTCGCCCTTTCCGCCGTGCTGGCCGCCCAGGTGCTATTGCCGGGGCTATTCCCCACGCCTGCCGCCTGATCCGGGCCGCCCGGCCCGCTTTGCCCACATCCTGATTCCCACGGAGACCCCCATGACCACTAAAACCGAAACCTTCGACACCTTCATGGACCTGGAAACCACCTGCCCGGCCTACCGGGTGATCCACCCCCTGCACGACGCGCCCGAGGCCAAGTGCAACGCCGACCACCTGGGTCCGCTGAAGCTGACCCGGGGCTGCCGGGCCGCCCTGGTCGCCGTGCGTTTCTACCTCGTGGCCATCATGCTGATGGGCGCCTACCGGGTGGTGACCCTGGTGGGGGCCGTCAAACACTAGTTAGGCCGTCTTGAACCGCGCGACCAGCTGCTTGAGCCGGGCGGCCAGGCTGGCCAGTTCGTCGGTGGTGCGGCTGGTCTCCTGCATCGAAGCGGCCAGCTCGACGGTGGCGGAGGCATTGCGTTCCACCATCCCGGAGGTGACCTCCACGGCCTTCACCACCTCCTGGCTCGCCCGGCCCTGCTCCTCCATGGCCTCGGCGATCGCCTTCGTCAGGCTCGCGTTGTCATGGATGTTGGTGCCGATGATGCCGAGGGATTCCGCGGCCTCCGCGGCAGCCGTGGCCCCCACGGACACCCGGTTCCGGCTTTCCTCGGTCTGGGCGGTGATTTCCTTGGCGGCATGGGCGCTCCGCTCCGAAAGCTTGCGCACTTCCTCGGCGACCACCGCGAACCCCTTCCCGTGCTGCGCCGCCTTGGCTGCTTCGATGGCGGCGTTGAGCGAAAGCAGGTTGGTCTGCCGGGCGATCTCCTGGATCATCCGCGTGATGCTGTTCACCTTTTCGGCACTCTCCTGGATGGCCGTCATGGCCGTGTGGGTGAGCTGGACGCTCTGGACGCCCTTGTCCGTGGCCACCACGGCGGCGGCGGCCAGTTTCCCGGCCCGGTCCGTGTTCTGCTGAACCTGCCGGGTGTTGGCGTGCATCTCGTCCATGGCCGTGGCCGATGACACCATGGCCCCGCGCTGGGCTTCAGCCCCCTTGCGGAGTTCGTCGGTGGTCCTGTTGATCTGCTCGATCGTCGCGGCCAGTTGCGTGGCGCTGGAAGCGACCCCTTCGGCAGTCTGGGCGATCGCGCCGATATCGTCCCGCAGGGCTCCGATGGTCCGGTTCAGGCTGGCGGATATCTGGCCGAGTTCATCCCTGGATGAAACCTGGCAGTTGACGCTGAGGTTGCCATGGCTGACTTCGTTCATGGTCGAACCGATTTCCTGGATCGCCCGGCTCATGGCTGCCCCGATCAACCGCGACAGGTAGATTCCGACCAGGATGGCCAGCACGGCGGAGACGACCATGGCGGTCCGGGTGGTTTCCGAAAAGGCCGAGCTGGTGGCGGTGGTCTTCAGGGCCGCGCTCACATTGCTGGCCATGAGCTTTTCAAAGGCTTCCCGGCCGTCTCGGGCCAGGTCGACATTCGCGTCCATGAGTTCGGGGAGCGCCTCTTTCCCCTCCGCTGCCTGGGCCTTGGCCAGGATGGCCGGGAAACCCTCCATGTACTTCCGGGTGGCGGTCAGGCTGCGGTCCGCCAGGATCTGGTCTTCCGCGCTCCACGTGAACGCCTGGATGGCGGTCACATCCTTGTCCAGGATGGCTTCCTGTTCCTTCAGCCGCTTGGTCCGCTTGGTGATGTAACTTTCATTCCTGGCCGCGGCGATCATGGAGACATGGGTGCTTCGGATCGAATTCAAGTCGTTCAGCACAGACCCGATGGACTTCATCTTGGAGGTCCTGGCCGTGATATCGACCAGCCCTCCCTGGATCCCGGTGATGCAGTAGAACCCGAGCGCCGATATGCCCAGAAGCAGGACGAGCTGGGTGGCCAGAAGAACCAGGAACTTCTTCGCGACGGTTAAATTGCTCATCCAACTGCTCATCGGTGCTCCTGCAAGGCTGTCCCTGGAAAGTTACCAACTCGTGGCTTGACATGACGCCTTTCAGCGCATCGACAGGGATGAAGGAATTCTTGAAAAATCATCCGTAAATGGAGTTGCGTGTCACTCCTACCGCTGCGGGTGGAGCGCTTCCATGCTACTGCGGAAACGCCGCAGGCCATCGGCGAACAGGGTGTAGGCGGCTTCGGCGCCGGTCCGGTCCTGCTCCCTGAGACTGTTTTCCAGGGCTTCGGCGGCCTTGAACACCTGGGTCATGCCCAGCATGCCCACCAGGCTGCGGACGGGATGGACGATGTCCCGGGCCGCCGCCAGGTCGTCGCGATCCAGCGCGGCCCGCACCTCGTCCTCGGCATGGACCGGCGCCAGATGCAGTTTCTTCAGGTACTTTTCCAGCAGGTCGGCATTGCCGTCCATGCGCTCGAGGGCTTCGTGGACGGCGATGACCTGTTCCAGGCCGTGGAACCTGGGGTCCGCCGCCGGGGGCGGGGCGGGGGGGCGCAGGGGGATCCACTGGCTGAGCACCCGGAACAGCTGGGCGAGCTCGAAGGGCTTGGCGATGTAGTCGTTCATGCCGGCCGCCAGGCACTGCTCCCGGAACCCGGCCAGGGCGTGGGCGGTCAGGGCGATCACCGGCGTATCGCCGTCCGCCGTCCGCGCACGGATCTGGGCGGTGGTCTCCCAGCCATCCATGCCGGGCATCTCCAGGTCCATGAGGATGGCGTCGAACCGGGCCTCATCCATGCGGGCGAGGGCTTCGCGGCCGCTGGATACCGCCGCCACCTCGATCCCGGCGATGGCCAGGAGGTCGGTGCCGAGCTCGAGGTTGATGGCGTTGTCGTCCACCAGCAGGACCCGGGCCCCGGACAGCTCGCGCAGGATGGCCGGGGAGCCGAACCAGATCCGCCCGGTCGACTGGGTGTCCAGGGCCGGCCCCTGGGCGGCGCGCACCATGGCTTCGCCCACGGGGCCAGGCAGGGCCGGAAGGGTCAGCAGCACCTTGATGCCCTCGCGCTCGGCCAGGCTTTCGACCGTGTCGTCCGCCGTGGAGCTCACCAGCAGCACGATGGGCAGCCCCTTGAGCCAGGGGTTCTGGCGGATGGTCCGGGCGGTGTCGATGCCGTCTGGCCCGGGCATGTGCTGGCTCAGGAACACCAGGTCGAAGGGCGGCTCCGAGGGCTCGGGGCGCAGCGCCGCCAGCGCCGCCGGCCCGTCGGCGACGCACTGGACCTGCACGCCCTGGGCTGCCATCAGCCCCTTCAAGGCGGCCTGGGTCAGGGCCGGAGCGCCCACCACCATGGCCCGGGCCCCGGCGCGCAGCCTGGGGCCGCTCTTGCCTTGCGGCCGGGGCGGCAGATCCAGGGCGAACAGGAAGGTGGTGCCGGCGCCCAGCTTGCTGCGCAGATCCAGCCGCCCGCCCATCAGCTCCAGCAGCTTCCGGGAAATGGCCAGGCCGAGCCCGGTGCCGCCGAACTTCCGGGCGGTGCCGCCATCGCCCTGGTGGAACGCCTGGAACACGCTCGCCTGCTGCTCGGGGCCGATGCCGATGCCGGTGTCCTCCACCTCGAACCGGACCGCGTCCATCCGGCCGGGCTCCGCCGCCACGCGGATCACCACGTGGCCCGCCGGGGTGAACTTGATGGCGTTGGTGGCGAGGTTGGTGAGCACCTGGCCCAGCCTCAGCGGGTCGCCCCAGCGGTGGTCCTCCAGCGTCTCCAGGCCGGTCACCACGTATTCCAGGCCCTTCTCGGCGGCCATGAGGGCGGTGACGTTCACCACCTTGGCCAGCACGTCCTCCAGGTGGAACTCGATGGGGTCCACCTTCATCATGTCCGCTTCGATCTTGGACAGGTCGAGCACGTCGTTGATGATGTCCCGGATGTCCTCGGCGGCCTTGGAGATGCGCTTGACGTAATGCTGGATTTTCAGCGGCAGTTCCATCCTGCGGGCGAGCGAGGAGAAGCCCAGGATCGCGTTGATGGGCGTGCGCAGATCATGGCTCAGGTTGGCCAGGTAGGTGTTCTTGGCGGTGACCGAGGCGTCGGCGAGCTTGCGCACCGAAGCCGCCTCGATGATGGCCTGGTCCCGTTCCGACCGGCAGAGGCGCAGTTCCTCCTTCATCCGATCCACCTGAACGATCAGCGATCGTCTGGTATGCAACCACTCCAGGAATGCGGCCATGGGAGTGTTGTACCACCTACTTGCCGACATGATTAGTGATTGTTTCAAGCGCTTCACCTCCGATGTAGGGAAAGAACGTCCGGTCGTCAGGCGATCCTGAGCCGCTTGAGCACCGGGACCTTCACCTGGTCCACCAGCAGGGCGAAGACCGCCGCCCCGGCAAGCACTGCTCCCAGCACCGGCAGCGGCAGGGAGGCCATGGCGATGCCGCGGTTGGCCAGGGTGGCGGCGATCAGCAGATCGGCCGCCGAGGACAGCACCAGCAGGCGACTGGGCCGGATCGACCACAGGTGCCCGCGGGTCCGGTTCACGTAGGTCGTGGCCTGGTTGGCGAACACCAGGGCCAGGAAGCAGAGGCTGCGCAGGCCGCCCAGGCCAAGCCCCAGGCGGTACTTGCCCGCGGCCAGGACGGCGGCGCAGAACACCAGTTCCGACAGGCCCATGAACACCCCGGCGATGGTCAAGTTGCCCACCCGCCAGACATTGGGGAGGGGGGAAGGCCGCACGTGGTCCGTCGTGAGGGCCATGCCCAGGAAATCCCCGGTGATCATGATGATCACCATCAGCATCGGGGTCAGGACCGCGTGCCCGGTCATGATCAGCCCCAGGGCCAGGAACAGCACCTTGACGACCTTGCCGGTGACGGAATTCAAGGTGTAGGTAAGGATGCGCTGGAAGGTCGCCCGGCCCTCCTTCACGGCGGCCACCACCCCTTCCAGCCCGGGCCTGGTGAGCACGATGCCGGCCGCCGATTTGGCCACGTCGGTGGCCGTGGACACCGCGATCCCCATCTGCGCCTGGCGCAGGGCGGGGGCGTCGTTGGCGCCGTCGCCGCACATGCCGACGGTGTGGCCGGCTTTCTGGAACGCCTGCACCAGGTGGAACTTGTCCTCCGGAAGCACCCCGGCGAAGACCGAGAAAGCCTCCGGTTTCATGGGTTCGGGGATAGGCCCGGGCGGGCAGACCGCTCCCTCCAGCCCGACCGCCCGGGCGATGATCGCCGCCGTGGCCGGCGCATCGCCGGTCACCATCACCGTGCGGACGCCCAGGGTCCGCAGTTCCTTGATGATCTCCGCCGCATCGGCCCGGGGCGGGTCGCTCAGGGCGATGACCCCCGCCAGCCGCATGGCGCTGCCCGCACCCACCGCCACCGCCAGCACCCGGAAGCCCTTGGCTTCCAGTTCCGGCTCCACGGCCGGGTCGGACGCCTTCGCGCCGGTCAGTTTGCTGACCGCCGCGAAGGCCCCCTTGACCACCCGGAAGGTGGCGCCGGCGGCATCCACCGCCGCTGCCTCGGCCATCTTGGTGGCGGGATCGAAGGGGATGAAACTGGCTGGTTTCGGCTGGCCGGCGGCGGGCTGTTTTTGGGCGGCCGAGCGGATGGCCTGGTCCACCGGATCCTGGCCGCCTTCGGAGCTGGCCAGGGCCGCCAGGCCCAGCAGATGGGCCTCGTCGAAGCCGGGTTCCGGATGGATGGCGGTGAGCACCAGCTCATTGAGCGTCAGGGTCCCGGTCTTGTCCGAGCAGAGCACGTCCAGGGTCGCCGCCTCGTCCACGGCGGACAGCCGGGTCGGGAGCACCCCCAGGCGCGCCAGGGCCCGGGCCCCCAGCGCCGCCGCGAGGGTGAAGGTGGCGGGCAGCGCCACCGGGATCGAGCCCAGCACCGCCGTGAGCACGAGGTGGATGATCTCGGCCATGGGCAGATGGCGGGCGCGGGCGTAGGCCACCAGCAGGACGATGATCACGCCGTTGAACAGGACCAGGTTGCGCACCACCTGGACGACGGTCTTCTGTTGGCTGCTCTCCCCATGGGCCGTGAGGACCAGCTCCGCCGTGCGTCCGAACCTGGTGCGCGCCCCAGTGGCGGTGACGGTTGCGACCGCTTCACCGCGCCGCACCAGGGCCCCCGCGAAGGTCTCCAGGCCCGGCCCGGCCTCGATGGGGACCGATTCCCCGGTGAGCATGGACTGGTCGAGCAGGATGGAGCCCTGGACCAGCTTGACGTCGGCCGACACCACGCCGCCCAGGGACAGCTTCACCGTGTCCCCCGGCACCAGGTCCACGGCGGGCACCGTGTTCCAGGCCCCGTCGCGCCGGACCGAGGCGTTCAGCGCCAGCCTGGATTTCAGGGCGGCCAGCGTGGCCTGGGCCCGCCCCTCCTGGAAGAACCCCAGCGCGGCGTTGAACACCAGGAGCCCGCCGATGACCGCGGCCTCCGCATGCTCGCCAAGCACCAGCTGCAGGATGATCACGGCCTCCAGCATCCACGGCACCGGCGCCCAGAACTTGCCCAGGGCCATGCGCCAGGGCGCCAGTTCGGTGTCCGGCATGGCGTTGGGGCCGAACTTCGCCAGCCGGGTCCGGGCTTCTTCGCGGGTGAGTCCCGAGGGCGGGCCGGGGGTGGTCTGGGAGGATTCGCTCATAGCTGTGGAACCTTTCTGCTGCCCCTGGCTACCGGGGCGCGGATGTCTTGAAGTGGCGCATGAGCATGACCAGCGGCAGGGAAAGCGCCATGGCCGCGGCCAGGAAGGCGAAGATGTCGATGAAGCTCATCAGGTAGGACTGCCGCACCACTTCGGCGCCCAGCAGCCCCGCGGCCAGCCCCGGAAGGGCGGCGGGGTCCAGGCCCGCCCGGGGGAACAGCCCGCCCAGGAGGGCGGCGGCCCGCTGCTGCAGGATGCCGTTGAAGGGCGTCATCTGCTCCCCCAGCCGGGCATAGTGGAACTGGGAGCGCTGGGCCAGGATGGTGGTGCAGAGGGCGATGCCCACACTGCCCCCCTCGTTGCGCATGAGGTTGAACATGCCCGAGGAGGTGCCCACCAGCTCCGCCGGGATGCGCCGGATGGATTCGCTGGCGATGGGCACCAGCACCAGGCCCATGCCGAACCCGAACGCGCACATGGCGATGGCCATGAAGGACACGTCCGTGGCCAGGTCCACCCGGGTGAGCAGGAACACACCGCAGCACAGGCAGGCGAAGCCTGCGCCCACCAGGATCCGCACATGCACCTTGCCCACCAGGTAGCCGGCCAGCGCCATGGCGATCATGGAAGCCATGCCGCTGGGGGCGAGGATGATGCCCGCCCAGGTGGGGGTGAAGTCCAGCAGGCTCTGCACGAACAGCGGCAGGCAGACGAAGGTCCCGTACATGCCCACGCTGGCCATGAAGATGAGCGCCATGCCGCCGGCGAATTCCGGGAGCTTGAAGATGCGGATGTCCACCAGCGGGTTCCTGGCCGTGAGCGAGCGCCAGATGAAGAGGGCGATCCCCAGCACGGCCAGCCCCAGGAAGACCTTGATGGCATTGCTCGCGAACCAGTCGAGCCGGGTGCCCCGGCTGAGGAAGACCTCCAGGCAGCCCAGCCCCACCGCGATGAACAGGAAGCTCCAGTAGTCCACCCGGCCTTCGGGCTTCCTGAGGTAGGCGGGGTTCTTGACGAACACCAGGGCCAGCGCGAAGGCCACCAGGCCGACCGGGATGTTGATGAAGAAGATCCAGGGCCAGGACCAGTTGTCGGTGAGCCAGCCGCCCAGCAGCGGCCCCAGGATAGGCCCGCAGATGGCGCCCACGCCATAGATGGCGGCGGCGTAGCCCTGCTCGGAGGCGGGGAAGGCCTCGAAGGTGATGGCCTGCGAGAGGGGCACCATGGCGCCCCCCGCCAGCCCCTGGACGATGCGCATCAGGATGAGGAAAGTGAGCGAGGGCGCCATGCCTGAACCGAAGGAGGCCAGGGTGAAGATGCCCAGGCAGGTCAGGTAGAGCCGCTTGCGCCCGAAGTAGTTGCCCAGCCAGCCGGCGATGGGCAGGATGATGGCGTTGGCCACCAGGTAGCTGGTGATGACCCAGGTGATCTCGTCGGTGCCGGCGGCGAAGCTGCCCTGGATGTTCGACAGGGCCACATTGGCCACGGAGGTGTCCAGCACCTCCATGAAGGTGCCCAGCATCAGGGACAGGGCGATGATCCACTTGAACGGCGAGCCCCGGTCCGGAGGGTTCCCGGCCCCGTTCATCGCGGTCCGGGCAGGTCGGAGCGGGTGTCGATGACCGCCGCGACGCTGAGGCCGAGGCGCAGGCGGTGCCCAGGATCGGCCCCCGGGGCCAGTCGGATGCGCACCGGCACCCGCTGCACCACCTTCACCCAGTTGCCGGTGGCGTTCTCGGCGGGCAGGAGGCTGAAGGCGGCCCCGGTGCCCGCCGCGATGCTCTCCACGATGCCCGGGATCTGCCCGGATTCGGCGTCCGCGCGCAGGGCGACCCTCTGCCCGGGGCGCACATGGGCCAGCTGGGTCTCCTTGAAGTTGGCCTCCACCCACAGCTCCCCGGCCCCCAGCGGCACCACCGCCATGAGCGGCTGGCCCGCGGCCACCACCATGCCGGGCTCGGCCATCTTGCGGGTGACGAAGCCGTCGCAGGGCGATGAGACCGTGCAGTAGGACCGCTGGAGCCGGACCTCCTCCAGCGCGGCGCCGGCCTGGACCGCCTTGCTTTCGCTCACCTTGAGGCTGCCCTGGATGGCCGCCACCTGCTTTTCGGCCGCATCCTCCTGGGCCGAGGCCACCTGGCAGGCGGTGCGGGCCTGGTCCAGCTTTTCCCGGGGCATGGACTGGCGCTCCACCAGAGTTTCCAGCCGCCGCTGCTCCAGTTCGGCCAGGCTCTTCTGGCTGGAGGTGGCCCGGCACTGGGCCTGGGCCTGGGCGATCTGGGCGCGGTTGAGGCCCATGGCGGCCTGGGCCTCCTCCAGGGAGCCCTGGGCCCTGGTCTCCATGGCCTGCACCATCTGGGGATCCAGGGTGGCAATGGTCGCGCCGGCCTTGACCGGATCATTCTCCTTGAGGTCGAGGGTGAGGATCGAGCCGGGCACCCGGGCGGAGATGACCACCACGCGGCCCCTGACGTAGGCGTCGTCGGTGGCCACGAACAGCTCGCTGTGGCGCCAGCGGCCGTAGCCGACGAGGCCGGCCACGGCCGCCAGGCCCAGGATGATCCCCAGGGAAAGCCAGGTGCGGGTGCGTTTTTCCATCTCAGGGCTCCGGAGGGTGGCTGGCGTAGAAGGTCCCCAGGTCCTCGCCCATGAGGGCGAGCAGCGCCGCCTGCTGGGCGTAGGCCCGGCACAGGCGGTCCGAGACGCTGAACCGGCTTTCGGCCAGGACCGTCTCCGCGTCCAGCACGTCGGCGCTCTTGGCATAGGCCTGCTGGTACTGGTCATTGACGATGCGCAGGTTCTCCTGGGAGGCCGCCACGTTGGCCTGGGCGGTCGCCATTTCCGCGAGGGCCTCCTGGAAGTCCCGGAAGGCGGTCCCGGCGGCGTTCTCCACCTGGCGCCGGGCTTCCAGCAGATCCCGCCGCGCGGATTGCTCGTCGACCCTGGACTGGCTGACCCGGGCCGCCCGGGTGCCGCCGTCGAACAGCTTCCAGGCGACGCCCAGGTAGAGGGTGGTCTGGTCCGGATGCAGGAGGAACTGGTCCTCCTGGTAGGAATGCGCCAGCTGAGCGGTCAAGCTGGGGGCATAGTCCCGCCTGCGGAAGACCACCTGGTCCCCGGCCGCCCTGAGTTTCGCCTCCAGGGCCTGGACCCCGGCATTGGCTTCCGGGGCGGCCCGCTGCACCTGGCCCTCGTCCCAGGGCAGGGGCGGCGGGGCGGCGAGGCCGTCCGGCAGGTTCAGGGGGTCGCCGGGCGCCAGCCCCAGGGCGATGTTGAGCCCCTCCCGGGCGGAGCGCTCGGCGTTGTCCAGGGTGCGGGCGGCGTCCGCCACGGCCCGGAGGGCCACCCCCGTGCGCAGGAGGTCGTTGCGCGCCACCACGCCCTGGTCGAACAGGGCCTGGGCATCCGCCAGGTGGTCCTGGAGCGCGATCCGGCGCTGCTCCACCACCTTTTTCTGGGCCTGGAGGTTCATCACGCCCATGTAGCGGGCCGCCACCTGGGCCAGGGCGCGCCCCAGCGCATCCTGGCCCTGGAGGTCCACCGCGGCCTGCCGGCCCTTGGCGGCGGCGAGGGCATGGCCGCGCCGGCCGAAATCATAGACCAGGTAGCTGGCGCTGACCTGGTAGCGCCAGGAGGACTTCTGGGCCACGGACTGGTCCTGCCCGGGGACGGAGAGGGCGCCCAGCCCGGGGATGTCCAGGGTGACCGGGCTGCCCTTGAACACCGTGTCCTGGTCCTGGTTCAGGTGGCCCCCCTGGAACTGGATATCCGGAAAGAAGGCAGCTTCCACCAGGTCCCGGTCGCCCTGGGCGGTCTGCCTGGCCCGCTCGGCCTGGCCAGCCTGGAGGGAGGTGCCCTGGGCCTGGCGCAGGGCCATGGGCAGCGTGAGCACCGGCTGGGCCGGCAGGACCGCGCAGAAGGCCAGGGCGGCGAGCAGGACCGGTCGCCGGCGCTGACGGTCCTTTTCCCGGCGTGTGGTCATCAGCGACTCCGAGCGTGTCATTTCCTCTCGCGCCTCCCCACACCAGCGGCGAGGCTGCCGGCCAGATGAATCGAGGTCATGCAGGTTGCATGCCATCGGGTTGAATGGCCTTGCCGAATGGGCCCAAGGCGCTCCCGCTTTGGCACTATGGGTTTTCGTCCCATCCAAAGAAAGAACCGATCCGGATGATGTGAATGATTATTTATTTCATTCTGATGAAGCCAGCCATTCGGAATGAATGAATATATTTTAATTATTTAAATGATTAGTCTTATATACTGGCGCAGGAAATGCTACTCCATAGGTCTCTGCTGGATTCAAGGTTCCCCGCAGAAAGCTAAACCAGACCATCAGGCACTTGATGGCGATGGCCCGGAAAGGCGAACCATGGATATCAATCCCATCACCCCCCTGAATTCGGGCACCCTCGCCACGATGGGCGGGTACCGCTATGGGCTGCCCTCCTTGTCGCAGCCCAGCTTCCTGGCGCAGGCCCCCTTCGACGCCTTCCTGAACGCCATCACCAATCCCGCCGCCATCGCCCGGGCGGCCATCACCCGGCAGACCGCCCGGGTGGTTTCCGCCGGCAGCACGTCCACCCCCGCGCTCGCCGCGGTCACCAGCGCTGTCGATGTGGCCACGCCCCCGGCGCCCATCCTTGAGGCCGGGGACGCCACCGCAGACGAGGCCTCGGCCCCGGTGGACTTCACCCAGGGCGCCACGACCATCCCGGCCGCGCCGCCTGGCGGCGCTGCCGCCCAGACCACCCCGTCCGAGGCCGACCCGGCCCCGGCGGCCAACATTGCCAGCCTCGCCGCCAACGCGCTCTATGAGGCCGACGCCGCCAGCCAGCTGGCCCAGGGCTCCGGGAGCCTGGCCACGGATGCCGCCGCCAAGTTCATGGGGGCGGGCCAGCAACCCAACCAGACCGCGGGCCTGGCCGCCTACGAGGAGGCCCTGAAGGCCATTCCCGCCGTCAACGGGATGGCGCCTTCCCCCGCCCTTGCGGGCAACACCAGCAGCCCGCAGGGCAAGCCGTTCACCCACATCGCCCAGCAGCTCGCGCCGCTGGTGAAGGTCCTGAAAGCCCTATCCAGTTCCGCCCTCGACATCATCGTCTGACCGGAACAGGTCAGCCGGGGACGAGCCGCAGCACCAGGCCGAGCCCGTGGTTGCGGCCCTCCGTGCGCGGCAGCAGCAGGGTCCGCACGCCGAGGGCCGCGGCGCCGGCGTCGCCGATGGGATCGTCGCCCACCATGAGGGCATTGGCCGCGGCCGCGCCCAGGGTGTCGAGGGCGTGCTGGAAGATGGCCGCCTGGGGTTTCACGACCCCCAGTTCGCAGGACAGGACCACCGCGTCAAACAGTTCCAGCAGGTGGCAGCGCGTCATGACCGGGCGGATGTCCGAGTCGACGTTGGACACCAGCGCGATGCGGATGCCGCGCCGCTTGAGCTCCCGCAGGGTGGGCAGGGTGTCCTCGTAGGGGCGCCACATGTCCGGCATGACCTCGTAGAAGGCCTGGGCCAGGTCGCCGTCCACGTCGGGCAGGCGCCCGATGAGCGCGTCGAAGGCCGCCCGGTGGCGTTCCGGGGAAAGATCCCGCAGCCCAAGGGGGTCCACCTCCCGCACCCGGTCCCAGAGATGGTGGACCTGCTGGGCCACCCGGCGGTAGCGTTCGCTGCCCAGCAGCCGCTCCGCGTTGCCCTTGCGCCCGGCCCGCGCCCAGGCAGCGTCCAGGGACGCGCAAGGATCCCCCCCGTCCACCAGGGTCGCGTGGAAATCGAACAGCACCGTGGTGATCGGCAGCGGGTTCACCACCAGACCTCCGCCTGGTTGGCGACCTGGTTCCAGGAAACCAGGAGGACCCTGCGCTTGTTCATGCCTTCTCCTTCGCCGGCGCAAGCGCCATGGCCAATTGCGCTGCTTCCAGACCGACGATGAGATCCCGTTCGTCCCCGGGCAGGACCATGACCGCCTTCACGCCGGCCGCGGCCATGGCCTTGGCGTCCACCAGGGCCGGGTCCGCCAGCCGCACCCGCAGGCGGGTGGCGGCGACGGCCGCCAGGGCCAGCACATTGCCGGGGCCCTTGAGGGCGGCATAGATGCCCTGGGCCTGCTGGCGCTGGGCCGCGGTGACGGCCAGGGCGACGGTCGCGGCCGCCGCGGCCGCCGCGGCAGGTTCGCCGTCCGCCTCGGGCCCGGCGGTCTTGAGGTAGATTTCCATGTCGGTCTTCAGGTTCTCCGAGGCCGTGCCGAAGATCGCCTGTTCGCTGTTGCCCACCTGCAGCACCTCGGCGGCGCCCATGGCCTTGAGCCTGGCCCGGTCCACCCGGGCCGAGTCCTTGACCGAAACCCGCAGCCGGGTGATGCAGGCGTCCAGGGCGCTGATGTTGTTCCGCCCGCCGAAGGCCAGGACCAGGTCCCGGGCCCGCGCGTCGCCCCTGGTCGCCACGGCGGCCGTCTCCGTTTCATCCTCCCGCCCGGGGGTCTTGAGATGGAAATACGCGATCGACCAGCGGAACACGAAATAGTAGAGCAGGCCGTAGCCCGGCCCCAGCACCAGCACCAGCCACCACCTTGTCGCCTGGTGGCCCAGTACGTTGAACATCACGAAATCGATGCCGCCCTGGGAGAAGGTGAAGCCCATGTGCATGCCCAGGGTGTTGGCCAGGAACTGCGTGGAGGCCGCAAGCAGCGCGTGGACCAGGTACAGGCCCGGGGCCACGAACATGAACGAGAACTCGATGGGCTCGGTGATGCCGGTCAGGAACGAGGTGAGCGCCGCCGAGATCATGATGCCGCCGATCCGCTTGCGGTTCTCGGGCTTGGCGCTGCGCCACATGGCCAGGGCCGCGCCGGGCAGGCCGAACATCTTGAACAGGAAGGCGCCGGCCAGGATCCCGGCCGAGCGGTCCCCGGCGAAGAACCGGTTGATGTCGCCGTGCACGAGCTTGCCCGCCGCGTCCTTGAACGACCCCATCTCGAAGAAGAACGGGACGTTCCAGATGTGGTGCAGGCCGAAGGGCAGCAGCAGCCGCTCCACGAAACCGTACACCGTGGCCGCGGAGCGCGGGCTGCCGACGGCGGCCCAGTGGGAGAACAGGTCGATGCCCCGCTGCACCGGGGGCCACAGGAACGACAGCACCACGCCCAGGACGATGGCGCCCACGGCCGTGATGATGGGCACGAACCGCTTGCCCGAGAAGAACCCGAGGTAGGTGGGCAGGTCGATGCGGTAGAAGCGCTGGAACATGAAGGCCGCGAGGCCGCCGGCCAGGATGCCGCCGAACACGCCGGTGTCCATGGTCGGAATGCCCATGACCGTGGCCGGGGTGACGTGGAAGATGCCGGCCATGACGCCGAGGGTGGCGTTCATCACCAGGAAGCCGACGGTGGCCGCGACCCCGGAGACCCCGTCGTTGTCGGTGAAGCCCAGCGCCACGCCGATGGCGAAGATCAGGGGCAGGTTGCTGAAGATCACGTCGCCCGAGGCCTTCATGATGTTCGAGACCTGGGCCGGGATGATGCCGAAGTGGGCCGAGCCGATGCCCAGCAGCAGCCCCGCCACCGGCAGCACCGCCACCGGCAGCATCAGCGCCTTGCCGACCTTCTGCAGGGACCCGAACAGGTTCAGCTTTTTCAACGCGGCCAGATAGTTGATGGACATGGAGGGGCTCCAGTTCGGTTATTCGGCGCAGGAGGCAAGGCGCTGGCGCACATCCGCGGCGGTGCTCATCTGCAGGAGTTCGCGGGCCAGGCCGGCGCATTCGTCCTTCCTGAGCCGGGCGATGCGGGCCTTGACCGCGCCGATGGCCGGCACGCTCACCGACAGCTCGTCCACCCCCAGGCCCAGGAGCGCCGGGATCGCCAGGACATCCGAGGCCAGGCCGCCGCAGATGCCCACCCATTTGCCGTGCCGGTGGGCGCCTTCCACGGTGAGTCCGATCAGCTTGAGCACGCTGGGGTGCAGGGCGTCGGCCTGCCTGGCCAGCTGCGGATGGCCGCGGTCCATGGCCATGCAGTACTGGGTGAGATCGTTGGTGCCGATGGAAAAGAAGTCGGCCTCCTCGGCCAGGGCGTCGGCGATCAGCACCGCCGAGGGCACTTCGATCATCACGCCGGCCTTGGCGGAGCCCCCCAGGGCCTTGGCCTCCTCGGCCAGGATGGCCTTGGCGGCGCGCAGCTCCTCCAGGGTGGCGATCATCGGGAACATGATGTGCAGATCCCCCAGGGGCGCGGCGCGCAGGATGGCCCGGAGCTGGGTGCGGAACAGGTCCGGGCGGGCCAGGCTCACCCGCACGCCGCGCAGGCCCAGGAAGGGGTTGGCCTCGCTGGGCAGGGGCAGGTAGGACAGGGGCTTGTCGCCCCCCACGTCCAGGGTGCGGATCACCAGCTTGCGGCCATGGCCCAGGACCTTGGCCACGGCGCTGTACTCGGCGGCCTGTTCATCCTCGGTGGGCGCCGTTTCCCGGTCCAGGAACAGGAATTCGCTGCGCAGCAGGCCGACCCCCTGGGCTCCGGCGCCCACCGCCTCCCGGGCTTCCTGGGCGTCGCGGATATTGGCGGCCACCTCGATGGCGACGCCGTCCGCGGTCACGGCCGGCTTCTGGGCCGCCTCGTGTTCCCGGGCCCGGTTCGCGCTCTGGCGGTCGATGCTCTCCTTGGCCTTGGCCAGCTCCGCCGCCCCGGACGCCTGCTTGAGGATCCCCCGGGTGCCGTCCAGCACGACCATCGCCTTGTCGGGCAGGTTCAGCGCGGCTTCGTCGATGCCGCAGATGGCCGGAATGCCCAGCGAGCGGGCCAGGATGGCCACGTGGCCGGTGGGGCCGCCAGCGGTGGTGCACAGGCCCAGCACCTTGGTGCGGTCCAGCTGGGCCGCCTCCGAGGGGCTCAACTCCTCGGCGATGAGGATGGAATTCGCAGGCGCCTCCACCCGGGTCTGGACCGAGCCGGTGAGCAGCGCCAGGACCCGGCGGCCCACGTCCCGGATATCGTTGGCCCGTTCCCGCAGCAGGGCCGAGCTCAGCCCCGCCAGCTGCGCCGCGCTGGCGTTGAAGGCTTCGCGCCAGGCGAAGGCGGCGCTCTTGCCGGCGGTGATGCCGGCCAGGGCGAGTTCCGTGAGTTCGGGGTCCAGCAGCAGCTCCTGGTGGGCGGAGAGGATCCCCACCCGGGTGAGGTCGACCCCCGCCCGCACCCGGGCCTTGACCGCTTCGATCTGCAGCCCGGCATCGCGCAGCGCGGCCTGGAGGCGGCCGCGTTCCCGGGCCGGATCCGTGCCCGCCTCGACCACCTCCATCACCTTGGGCCGGTACTGGAAGACCTGCCCCATGGCCAGGCCAGGGGAGGCGGCCAGGCCCGCCAGTTCCCCGGCGGCCACGGCCTTGGGGGCGGCCGGCCGGGCCGCGGCCGGCGCCGTGCCGGGGGCCTCGCCGCAGCCTGCGGCCAGGAGGTCCGCCAGGGCTTCCGCCGCCGCGCGGGCATCGGGCCCGCTGGCCTGGATCCGCAGGGCTTCCCCGCACTTGACCTCGAAACCGAGGATGGCCACCACCGACTTGGCGTTCACCTCGGCCGCGCCGCGCAGCAGGCGGACCGCGGAGTGGAACTGCCGGGCCGCGGCGGCCAGGACGGCCGCGGGCCGGGCATGGAGCCCCAGGCTGTTGGGCAGCGCCACGATCCGCGACAGGACGCTGTCGCCGCCGGCGGGGGCCTCCGCCGCCGGTTCGCGCAGCTCCAGGTGCAGGACCGGATCCTTGCCCGCCACCACCAGGCCGGTGGCGGCGCGCATGGCCCCCACCCGGTCGCCGTTGGCGATCACCATCATCGAAATCAGGCTGGCGGCCTTGCGCCCGACCAGGACCGGGTCGAAGGCGATCAGCGGCTGCCCCGCCTGCACCCGGTCGCCCAGGGCGACCTTGGCGGTGAAGCCTTCGCCCTTGAGCATCACCGTATCCAGGCCCAGGTGGAGCAGCACCTCCACGCCCCCGTCGGAGGTGATGGCGATGGCGTGGTGCGCCCGGTGCAGCTGGGTCACCTTGCCTGCGACCGGGGCCAGCAGCACGGAGGAGGTGGGATCGATGGCGATGCCGTCACCGGCCAGCTTGCCCGCGAACACGGGATCAGGCACCGATTCCAGGGGAACGATGACGCCTGACAGGGGAGCGAGCAGGTCCAGCAGAACGGCGGCGGGCGAAGCGATGACCATGGATGGCTCCTTCCAGCCCGCAGGGCGGTCCTGAACCCGGGGTGTGCGCGAGGCTGTCCTGGATTCCGGCGGGGACTTGGAAAGCATTTCGAAGCATTTTCCGTTCCAAATCATTAATTAAGTAAAAGAAGATAGTTAACATTTCAGAAGGACCCCTCGGCGACTTCACCGGGCGCGCGGTCAGATCATTTTGAAGGAACGCCTGGCCGCCAGGGCCTGCTTCTCCACCCGGAAACAGCCATGGTTTGAGGGTGGCTGGATTGATCCGGCCGGTCTGCAGATCACCCTGTTCTTTTGATTGGGTCCGCCTGGGCCCGGGCGTTAGTGAAGTCTGGGGTGACCTTATTTGAGATATACTATAGTAAATCAACTTCCGATTCCCCTGGGAGTGTTTTGGCTACCCAAAATGCCCGATCCCGCAGACCCCACGTTCGACCGCCGACGTCCTTTCCTGGCGCATCGGCTGCGGGAACGCTACGCCTTCGTCAACCTGCTGGGCCGCGGCGGCACCGGCGCCGTCTACGAAGTACGTAACCTGCGTCTGGGCCGCATCGAGGCCCTGAAGGTGCTGGGCGAGTCCCTGGAGGGCGAGGCGGCGGAGCGGTTCGCCCACGAGGCCCGGGTGGCCGCCGCGCTGAACCACCCGCGGATCGTCAAGATCCACGATTTCGGGATGGAGGAAGGCGTCCATTGGTATTCGATGGACCTGGTGGATGGGCCCACCCTGGAAGGGCTGCTGGCCGACCACGGCCCCTTCGAACTCTCCGCCTTCGCCAAGGCGGTCATCCCGGTGCTGGACGCCCTGGAGCACGCCCACGGCATGGGGATCATCCACCGCGACCTGAAGCCCGCCAACATCCTGCTGAACCGCGAAGGGCGTCCGCACCTGGCCGATTTCGGCGTGGCCAAATCCAAGGAGAGCCTGCTCAAGACCCGGACCGGCCTGTTCCTGGGGACGCCCGCCTACATCGCGCCCGAGCAGGCCCTGACCGGCGGCGCCGACCTCCGGGCGGACATCTATTCCATGGGCGCGATGATGTACCACCTCCTTTCCGGGCGGATGCCCTTTCCGGGCGATACCCCCCTGCAGATCGTGGTGGCCCGCCTGGACCGGGACGCGATCCCCATCCGGGAGCTGCGTCCCGACCTGCCCCCCGGCCTCGCGGCCATCCTGGCCACCGCCATGGCCCGGGACCGGGACCAGCGCTACGCCACGGCCGGCCTGATGCGGGACGCGCTGCGGGGTTTCTGCCAGGAGGCCGGGGTGGACTGGGAGGGGCCGATCACCGGTCTGCCGCTGCCCCCCTGCGCCAGGTGGGCGCTGCCGCCCCTGTCCGAAGCCGGCACCCCGCCTCCGGCCCCGGCGGCCCGGCGGCATCGGCGGACCTGGCGCTGGCTCCTGGGCCTGGCCGGCGTGCTGGCCGTGACCGGTTTCGCGCTGCGCCCGAAGCAGCCGGCCCCGGCGCCGGTCAGCGTTCCCCAGCCCCCCGCGCCCCAGTCGCTGCCGCCCCAGCCGCCGCCATCCAAGCCCCCGGCTCCGGTCAAGGCCGCGCTGCCCGCCAAACCCCCGGCGCCGGCCAAGGCGGCCATCAAGGTCCCGGTCTCCTACCCGCAGCTGGAACAGTCCTTTCCGCCCGAGGGGGCCGCCCTCGGCGCCTGCGCGGGCGGACGGGTCATCCTTACCCTCACGGTCGGCGAGGATGGCGCGGTGCAGGCTTGCCGCATTCTTTCCGACAGCGCGCCGGCCTGCGCCGATGCCGCCCGCAAGGCGGCGCTGCGCTATCGCTTCAAGCCGGCCCTCGATGCCCAGGGCCACCCCGTGCAAGCCGTCACCACCCTCGCCCTGGAGTTCCCGGAAAGCCCATGAAGAACCTTGCGATCCTCCTCTTCCCGATCGCCGGCCTGCTGGTCGGCTGCGCGCCCAAGCCCGTTCCGGTGCCGGCGCCGCCACCGCCCCCTCCGGTGGTGGTCGAGCCCAAGCTGGAGGCTTCCCTGCTTTCGCGCCCCGGACCGGCCGAGGTGGCCCTGAAAGGGCAATCCCTGGGCCAGACCCCCAGGACGGTGAAAGTGGCCTCCCTGGACGAGGTGTTCCAGATCACCGCCGCCCAGGACCAGGAAAAGCCCACGGAAACCCGGATCCGGGTGCTGTCGGACACCTCCGCGGAAGTGACCTTCGTGTTCGGCCCGAGCGCTTCCCCCATGGCCCGGGCCCTGGGCCTGCCGCGGATCCTGGTGTTCGACTACGGCTCGGCCCTGACCTTCGCCACGGACAAATGGGATCTCGCCCCCGCCTTCACCGCCATGCTCGACCACCAGGCGGAGCTGCTGGCCAGCCACTTCGCCGGCATCCAGGTCTTCGTCTGCGGCCATACCGACCTGACCGGCAAAGCCAACCACAACGCCGTGCTCGCCTTCCGGCGGGCGGAAGTGGTCAGCAACTACCTCACCCTGAAGGGGGTCAACAAGAGCCTTATCAAGACCCAGGGTTTCGGCAGCGCCTACCCGGTGGCGACCAACGACACGCCAGCGGGCCGCGCCTTGAACCGCAGAACGGAAATCATCCTGCCCCAATAGGGCGCGCCCCCGCCCTCCGCCGGCACGCGGAGGGCGGGGCTGCCCGTCGTCGCTATTTCAGGCTGAAGTGCGCCCGGCGGTTCCTGCCCCAACAGGATTCCGTGGATTCAGTGCAGACCGGCTTCTCCTTGCCGAAGGACGTGGTGCTCAAGCGGGCTGCGGGCACCCCGAGCCCGACCAGGTAGTCCATGGCGGCGTGGGCCCGGCGTTCGCCCAGGCCCAGGTTGTATTCCACGGTGCCCCGCTCGTCGCAGTTGCCGTCGATGAACACGCTGGCCTGGGGGTAGGCCTTCATGAAAGCGGCGATGGCCACCAGGACCGGCTTGTCGCCTTCCCGGACGGCGGACAGATTGAAGTCGTAGTGGACATCCTTGAGGGCGGCCGCGGCGGCCTGCCGGTATTCGGCCTCCTTCATGGCCGCCGCCTTGCGGGCCGCCTCGGCGGCATCTTCGGCCTTGCGCTTCTGCTCGGCTTCGGCACGCTGGCGAGCCGCGTCATCGACCTTGGCGGTATCCGGGGCCGCCGCCTTGGGGGCCACGGCAGGCGCGGCCGGCGCGGGCTTGCGGCAGGCCATGCCTCCCGCCACCATGAAGGCGGCGGTCAGGGCGAGAATGGGGGTGGTCTTGCTGAGAGCTGACATGGCAGCGTCTCCTATGGAAGGGGCGCCGGGCCCGGAAGGGCCGGAGCCGGAGCGGAAGAAAGCGGGATTGGGGCACATGGGCTCATGAGCCCGTGGAGCAGACGGGGCGCCGGACGCAGCTACGCTGGCGTCGAAGAGGTTCCGATCAGTGGCCCGGGGGCGGCCGCGGGCGGTTGTCGCCGGCCTGACAGCCCGGGTGCAAGGTCGGCCCGGGCTGCCGATGGCCTCCCATGGTGCCGGGCGTGCCCGGACTGGGCAGCAACACCGGCCGCGCGGGAATCAGGTCGGATCCGCTGCCGTTTTCCCCGGTCTCCCCTTCGGACCACTGGGGCTGGACGGCGCCATGGGACAAGGACGCCCCCTGGCGGGGCTTGACCTTCTCCAGGTTGGCGTTGGGACCGGGAAGCGGCAGGGCGAAGCGTGCCGCGGCCGGCGCCGCCGGGCAGCCCTGGGCGCGGGCGCCCAGGGCCGAAAGGCACAATGCCAGGACGATCAGGCCGAACCAACCCCGAACCCTGCCAACCATGCGTGCACCCTGGAAAGCCATCAAGGGCGCTCCACCCCCGGAACGACGGGTTCCGCATCGGGGAAGGCACTTCGCATGGCAAAGGGCAACGGCAACTATCCTTAGGGAATAACTTACGATATCAATATGCCCCCAGTCTGACCGAGCCAGGGCCACAAGACAATGCTAGAGGTTCATGGCCTCGCGCACCAGGAACAGCCCCAGGTCGAGCACGTCCCCGCCGAGCTGGGGCAGGCCGCCCAGATAGGCCGCCTGGGCGGTCCGTTCGTCCACCGGCAGCGGAACCGCGCGCAGGCGTTCAAGCAGCGCCTTGAGATTGAGATACCGGGAGGGCTTGAGCTCGGCGCCCAGACATTGGAAGCCCAGGCGCTGCTCGTACAGGATGATCCCGGGCAGGTCGCCCTTGCGCGCCGCCAGGATGCAGAATTCCCGGTTGGCCGTCACCTGCTCGGTGACCTTCTCCACCGTCGTGCTGAGGGACAGCCCCCCGGTGAGCAGCGCCTTGCCCATGGAGAACTTGCGTTCCTTGGACTTGACCACCTCGGTATGGGAGGTGGTGCGAAAGCCGAACTGGAGCAGGGCGATGGTCGACCAGGGGCAATCGTGGCGGGTTCCGCGCCCGTCCGTGACCGCGAAGCCCGCCTCGGTCCATTCCAACTGCCGGGCCACGATCCGCTGGGCGTCCCCGGGCACCTGGCGCGCCTCGGCCGCCAAGGCCCGGAAACCCAGGTCGGCGAGGCCGGCCACCAGCCGCCGGGCCTGGTCCTCGGGGGCCTGGCGCACGAGGATCCTCGGCAGCACCCCGCAGGTGCGCGCCCGCGCTTCCAGCATGGTCAGGCCGCAGAGCGCCGCGGCCCGTTCCAGGGCGGCGGGATCTGCGGGAAGGTCTGCCACGGCGACGAACATGCCTGGAGTCTAGCGCGGATGCCGGAATTCCAGGATTTGCTCAAAATTGATTTTTATCCGGCATGAAAAAAATATGATCAAGGTCCTTGCCTGGCCCCCAAACGGGCCAATATTCTTTACCACTTTTCGCGAGTACCGCCTGAACTAATCACATCATTCTTTCTTTTAAAATCAACATCTGCTCGATAAAAATCAAATTTATTCCCCCATCAGGAGGCTGTCATGCCCACCTTGCCGTTCATCGTATCCAAGACTTTGCGCCAAGCCCTGTGGCCGCTGCTGGCGTTCCTCCTGATCCTGGCCGGCAGGCCGATGCTGGCAATCGAGTCTTACGCGAATGGGGTGAATCTGGTAGCCGGGGGGGCGACGGGGAGTGTGGGGTCGGTGCAGGTGGGCAGTTCCAGCTCCACCCAGCTGAACTTCACGGTGGGATCGGATGTCACCGTGAACAGCGTTGAGGTGTTGACCCTGGGAGCCTCCGGCAAGGACTTCACCCTGTCGGGGTCGGTGGCGACACCGGTGAACGACAATTCGATGTCCGTGACCGTGCAATTCGCCCCGTCGTTCCCGGGCCAGATCACCGGAGCCGTGGTCTTCGAGGATGTCGACAGCAACATCCTTTATACCCTGCCTCTGACCGGGACCGGCCAGAGCCCCATGATCAGCTTCATGCCGCCGGTTGCACCACCCTTCGCCCAGTCATGGTTCGGCGTGATCCCCCAGGGGCCGGTGCAGATGGCCATGGATGGCCTTGGCGACACCTACTATGCCGACTACGCAGGCTATCAGGTGCTCAAGTCCACGTCCGCCGGCGTGAGCCAAGTGAGCTTTTCCAGTCTCCCCAACGCTCTTGGCCAACCCACCGGGATCGCCGTGGATGGCTCCGGCAAGATCTACGTCGACGACCCCGCGAACAACTGGATCGTCATGAGGGACACTGCCGGAACGGTCACCTACCTGGATTCCACCAACCAGCTCAACACCAGCCTGAGCCAGCCAGGGACCCTGGCCCTGGACGGCTCCGGCAATCTCTACATCGCCGATACCGGCAACAACCGGGTGGTCCAGCTTGTCACCAGCCCGGTCTACTCATGGCAGGAATACGCCATACCGCAGAATGCAACCCGGCAGCTGAACATCACCACCCTGGCCGGGATCGCCGTGGCCCAGGATGGCAGCCTCTACCTGGCCGATAGCGGCAATCCCAGGGTACTGAAGGTCACCAACCCTTTCCAAAGCAACGCCAGCTTCACGACCGTGAACACCGGCCCGGTGACCCTGGTCAAGCCGAACGGCTTGGCGGTGGACGCCATGGGCAACCTCTACATCGCCGACAGCTCGACCCTGAAAATCCTTCGGGTGCCCCCTGCCGGCGGCACGGCCGTCGTGCTCGACCAGCAGGCGAGCGACGCGCCCCAGACCATGGCGGTCCTGAGGTCCGGCGACGTCCAGGCCCTCTACAACCCCACCGCCGGCGGCTTCTGGGTCGGGACCATCACGATGTCCCAACCGCCGGCCTTGACCTTCGCGAACACCGCCGTGGGCGGAACCAGCACCGATAGCCCCCAGCCGGTCACCGTGACCAACCTCGGCAACGCCGCCCTGACCTTCAGCCCCGCCGTCCAATACCCCGCCGATTTCCCGGTGAACAGCGCCGACACGAACCTGATCAGCTCGAGCATCGCCGCCGGCGCCAGCGCCGATGTGTCGGTGACATTCGTTCCGCAATCCGCGGGCAGCCTGGCGGAATCCGTCACTTTGACCGACAACAGCCTGAACCAGAGCGGGACGCAGCAGGCGATCGCGGTCAGCGGCACCGGCCTGGCCGCGAGCACGAACATGGCGCTCGCCTCGAGCCAGATGTCGACTACCGCGAACGGCTGGGAACTCATGGTCACGGCCACCATCACCAATACGTCGGCTGGCAGCGTCGCGACCAGAGGCGTGGTGAATTTCCAAACCACCTTCTCGCCTTTCGTCGGCACGGGCCGGACCCAGCTTCCCCAGCCGGTCGCAGTCAATGGGAGCGGCGTCGCGACCTTTGTCATACCCAATGCCATCCCTGGCCACTACAGCATCACGGCCAACTATTCCGACTCCACCGGCAGCTACGCTGCCAGCGGGCCCGTCACCGCGCAGGCGACGGTGAACCAGAACACCCCCACGGTCACCCTGACTTCCAGCCAGAACCCAGCGCCCTACCAGGGAACGGTCACCTTCACCGCGACCGTCGTCCCCGCCACGACCGGTTATACCACCTCCACCACTCCGACCGGCCCGGTGAACTTCTTTGATGGCACCACCGAGATCGGCTCCGTCGCGGCCAGTGCGGGCGTGGCCAGCTTCTCCACCAACCTCCTGGCCGCCGGCAGCCACAGCATCACGGCCCAGTACGCCGGTGATGTCAACTACGCCCCGGCCAACAGCCCCTCGCTGTCCCAGTCCGTGCAGGCGGCGAATCCTTCGGCCACCACCGTGAGCTGCACCGCGACGCCGGGCCTGGCCGCGGCCTCGGCGCCGGTCACCCTCACCGCCAAAGTCACCGCCACCGCGGCGGGGGCCGGCACCCCCACCGGTTCGGTGACCTTCATGGACGGCAGTTCCACCCTGGCCACCATCCAGCTCGACGCCACCGGGACAGCCTCCACCCAGATCACCAGCCTCAGCCCGGGTCCGCTCACCCAGACGCACAGCCTGAAGGCGGTCTACAGCGGAGCCTCACCCTTGTTCCTGGCCTCCCAAAGTGCGACTCGCCAGGTGACGGTCTACAAGCCGCTGGCCCAGGTGGCTCTGGTCAGCTCCGCCAACCCGGCCAAAGCCGGAACCATGGTCACCCTCACCGCCACGCTGGCTCCCAACGAGGGTGCCACGGCCACGCCCACCGGGTCGGTGCAGTTCTATGATGATTTCACGCTGCTGGGCACCGTGTCCCTGAGCCGCGGCACGGCCAGCCTGCAGGCCTCCAGCCTGAAGGCGGGCATCCTCCCCCACGCGATCACGGCCGTCTATGCGGGCGATGCCAACTACCTGGGCGGCGCCGGGGAACTGCTCGAGGTCATCAACCCGGCGGGAAGCCGATAATTCAAGCCTAGCCAACCAGGAACCTGTTGAACGTTTGACCGGCCGCCGCATGGCCCAGCGGTGACCACGAAGGGGATGGTGGACTGGTAGGTTCCCAGGCCGATGGGCCCGGTCACCGCGCCCACCGGCACAATGGCGCTGATCATGTTGGCACTGACCCGGTTCCAGGCGGCGGCCACGCCGCCGAAGGTGAGCGGCCCTGGATCATCCAGATGCAGCCCGATGATGATCACTTCAGTCCCCACCGGGCCGCAGGTGGGGGTGAAACTGGAGATCATGACGGCGGATGGACTCACCGGGGCCTCCGGCAAGGGCTGGGCCACCAGGCTGGCGGCGACGGCGAACGGCAGGCCGGCAAGCCCATGCTTCATAACGGCTCCAAAACAAGCTTTAAATGGTATTGAATAATTTTTAAATACTTTCTGGCGGCAATTTCGATCATTATGCATCAGCAAGGCGAATTCAGACCGGTTTTTTTGAATGAACCAGGGTCTTCCCGCCGGGAGGGTCCGAAACCTCCTTGAGCCAGGACCAGGCCAGGGTGTGGCCCGTTTCCAGAACCAGGGTCAGCTTCAGGGTCCAGGTCCCGGCCCGGGTGAACCTTCCCCGGAACGGAGGAAGCGCCACATCCACGGTGCCGTTCCCTTGCGCCATCGTTCCGGAGGGGTTGCCGTCCGGGTCCAGACGAGGAACTTGCAGGCGGCGTCCCGGACCGTGATCTCCTGGGCGCCCTGGCCCGGGACGCTCCGGTGGATCACCCGGTCGCCTTCGTCCACCGATAGCATGGAGGCGAGCTCCCCGGTCGGCCGGTGCCACCGGAGCTGCACCGGGCAGCCGTAGCCGGCCAGGTGCCGCACCGGGATAGGCGAGGCGGGAATCGGCTGGGGATTGGTTCCCGACCCGAAAGGAGCGCCCTTCAGCCGGGGCCCGGGCAACACATTCAGGAACGGCACCCGGTTCCAGTGGGTGACCAGGGGATTGAAGCCGGGCAGGGCAGGGGGCGCCGGGGCAGGCCCGGCGGCGGGCACCACCGTGATCACCGCGGTGCCCCGCCACTGGGCCTCCTTCTTGTTGATGGCCAGGATGCGCACGGCCAGCTGCCGGTCCGTGTGCGGGGCCGTGAAGGCAGCCGTGTCCCACCCGGTGCTGGCCAGGACGGCCCCGGCATCCGTTCCGGCAAAGGCCCAGTAGCAGCCCGACCGGGTATCCTCGGAAGCGCCGGTCTGCTGCCAGCGCAGTTGCACGGTGGCGCCGCCCGGAACCGCGGGGGCCGAGGGCTCCACGGTCACCTGGACCTCGGCCTGGGCGGACGCGGCCAGCGCCATGACCATTATTACGATATGCAAAACCCCGCATGCCCATGCATCCCCTCCCGCATGGGTGAGTGCGGTCTGCCCACCGCAGGTTCAAACGGACCCATGGCCGGGCAGCAGGACAGCCCGGCTGGAGGCGATGGAGCTGGACCCGCAGTGCTGCGCGATCCTTTTGAATCAGGTTGACGGCGAATATATAAATATTACATTGTTGACTGACCCGGCCATTGTCCGGCCCATGCCGATGCAAGGAAACCCATGCCCAGGCTTCCTGTCCTCCTCGTCCTGCTCGCTCCCGTGCTGTTCGCCGCCCCGCAACCCGCGGCCCAGCCGGACGCGCTCTTCGGCATCGGCCAGAACTACGACACGGGCCGCATGAGCCATGTGGCCCTCAACCCGAAGGGCCTGGTCCTCGAGGTCCATGCCTCCCAGAATTTCGCCACCCTCTACTGCCGGACCGGGTCCCTGCAGGCCGACACCGTCGCCTGGGGCGCATCCGTGTCCTACGGCGCCGGCAGCTCCCCCTGCGTGGCCCTCAACGGCAGCGGCGTGGCGGTGGAGGTGCACGCCGAAAGCGACGGCAAGGGCTTGGCCTGGCTGGTGGGGTCGGCCGCCGCCAGCGGGGTGCGCTGGCCCCAGGGCGCCCGCCATTATGCCGTGGGCGCGACCCCCGCGGTCGCCCTCAACGACCAGGGGCTGCTCGTGGAGGTCCACCTGGACCCGGCCACGGGCGAACTGGTGGCCATGGCGGGCCGGTCCAAGGGCGGCGACGTGACCTGGGGCGGCTCCCAGGCCCTGGGCGCGGGACGTCAGCCGGCGCTGGCCCTCTCCGGCAAGGGCGAGGTCATCCTGGTGCACCAGGCCGCTTCCGGCAACGGGCTGCTCTGCCGCCTGGGCAGGATCCAGGGCGACCTCATCCAGTGGGGGCCGGCCCGGCCCTATGGCGAAGGCTCCCATCCCTCGGTGGCCTGGGGCCGGGACGGCCTCATGGTGGAGGTCCACCAGAATCCGGCCGGCCTTGAACGGCGCATGGGCATGCTCCAGGGCGAGGCCGTCGCCTGGAGCGGGGCGGCCTATTTCGACGACGGCGCGGAGCCCTCCGTGGCCTGCGCCGGCGGCAAGGCGATCCAGACCCACAGCTCGGAAAATTTCAGCACCCTCTGGTACTCCGCCTCGCTGATCCTGGATCGTCCCGACTGGATGCGCGACCGCCTCGGCGGCTCCCTCAAGGACAAGACCTTGAAGCAGCTGGCCCTCCCCGCCAGCCACGACGCGGGCATGTACCTGGCCGGCGCCAGGTCCCTCCTCGGCAAGACCCAGGACCTCAACATCCACGACCAACTCATGGCAGGGGTCCGTTATTTCGACCTCCGTCCCCGCTGGGCCGGCAACGACCTGGTCATCTGCCACGGTCCCATCAACGGACCGAAGCTGGCCGACGTCCTTGGCGACGTGGGCCGGTTCATGGCCGAGGGCCGCAGGGAACTGGCCATCCTCAAGTTTTCCCACTACAGCGACTTCGACGATGCCAAGGCCTACCAGGAGCTGGCCCGGCGCATCAAGGCCGCCCTGGACCCGTGGCTGGTCACGGCCCTGCCCGCGGGCAAGCGCCTGTGCGACATCCCCCTGCAGGAGCTCCTGGCCACCGGCGGCAAGGTCCTCGTGGTCTGCGACGAGGCGTTCCCGCTCCGGTTCCCCCAGCGGGGCATCTGGGTCTACCGGGACTGGGACGCCCCGGATGCCGACGCGGGCGACCTGAGGGTCTTCGATCAGTACGCCAACAAGATCGCCCTCACGGCGATGAAGGATGACCAGACCCGCAAGTTCCAGGCCTACGACGGCCGCTGCAAGCATCCCGGCAAGGACGGCCAGCCGGTGCCCTGCGACCTCTTCCTGCTCTCCTGGACCCTGACCCCGCCCACCGGCGTCTGGCTGGTCTCCAAGGACGCCAACCGCAGCTTGGCCGCCGCGGCGAATTTCCTCCTGCCCAATGCCAAGGGGCACGGCGTCAACCTCTTCTACACCGATTACGTGGAGTACTCCCACTCGACGGACATGAGCATCCTGAAGGTGGAGGGCCATTCAGCCCCCTGATTCCGCCGCCACGGCGATCCGCAGGCCTTTGACCACCAGGTTCAAGGTGTAGGCCATGAGCGTCAGCCCGGCCCCGTCGCGGGTCTCCTCCGCCAGCGCGAGCCTTTGCCCGCTGAAGGCCAGGTCACAGGGGGGACAATCCTGATACAACCGCGCGAGCGCCGGCACCGGCGCGGCCGAAGCCGCCTGGAGCAGCCGCCGGGACGCGGTGCCGTTGCCGGCCGGGACGGGGGCGGCGACATCCAGCGCCTCGGAGATGATGGAACCGGTCAGGGCCTCGATGTAGGCCGTCAGATAGGTCCGGGTGGCGTTGCCGGCGATGGCGTCGCTGGCGGCCTGGAGCCGGCGCTGAGCCTGGCGGCACGCGTCCCGGCAGCTCTGCTCCGCGGCGGTGGGTTGCGCCCCCAGCCCGAGGGCCCTGGCCCGGGCCTCGGTCAGCGGCGCGATGGCGCCCTGCTGATAAAGCAGGGAGACTTCCAGAGGCACGGCGGAGGCCTCGATGAGCCATGCGTAAACCAGGGCCTGGAGGGAATCCGCGATGTCCGCGAGCAGGGTCAAGGCGGCCGGGCGCTCCACGGCGCCGCTCTGGTAGCCGTTGGCGGTGGCCAGGGCGTACTGGGCGAAAGCGGTCACCTGGCCATGGAACTGCCGCGCGGGCCCGGGGGCTGGAGCCAGGCCCGCCGAGGCCTGGTACAGACCGGAGAGCATGCCGGTCAGGCGGGACGGCGGGGGGACCGCGCCGGTGCTCATCCCCGCCAGGGCCGGCCAGTACTCATCCTGGAGGGTCCGGGTGAGGCCGGCGCCATCGGCCTGCGGATGGGGCACCGTGCCCAACAGTGCGGCGAGGCGCGGCGCCGAAAGGGTCTGCAGGGCCCGTCCCTGGAACTGGCGCATCAGGCTTCCGGTCCAGGCCATGGGCTGGGCCGGATCCGGGCCTGGCATTGTCACGGCGCTGGCGGGCGGGGGCTCCATGGCCAGGGTCAGCTGCGTGGCAACCGAAAACAGGGCAAGGCCGACCACGTTCATGATGGAGCCGGCCAGGGTTTCCCCCGCCACCACCGCCATGGCCCGGGTGGCGGGATGGTCGCACGGGGCGGCGCCGCAGCGGGCCGCCAGCGCCTGGCTGGTATTGCCCCAGACCGCCGGATCCAGGACGATCCCCGGGCCCGGGAACCACGCCGCCGGCACCGCGCCGGGCGGCGGCGCCAGGACCTGGGCGCTCAGGGCGGCTGCGGTCACCGAGGTCAGGTCGGTGCCGGCCAGCAGAAGCCGGGCGGGGGCGGACAGGACACTGCCGGCGGCCGGCAGCACCGCGGCCCCCGCCAGCTCGGCGGCGGCTTCGGTGGCCACGATGTAGGCGGCGACATTGGTGGCTCCGGCGGCGCCCAGGACCTGCTGGATGGTGTACTCGGCCATGAGGTCGGCATACTCGCAGCAGGGCGAATCCGGGACCTCCGGCTGGGGGCCGTAGGTGGACAAGGCCAGGGATTGGGCGGCGACCCGGAAGCTGTTGACGATGTTGATCAGCGTGTCCGAGGCCAGGCGGATCAGGCGGACCGCCTCCGCCGGGCCCAGGGCCCCGGTCAAGTATCCGCCCGACACCACCTGCATGCCGTTCGAAAGCCCTTCCAGGGCCGTCAGCTGGGTGGTCAGGGCCGGCAGCAGGGGCGGCGGCGCCGTGCCCCCGAGCGCGCTGGCCGCCATGGCGCCGCGGGCCTGCGCCAGCTCCTGGGCGAGCCAGGGCTGGAAGGACGCCAGGCTGGCGCGCAACCCGGCGATGGCGGTGGCCGGGGGCTCGGTCCGAAGGGCCGCCGAGGCGTTGCGGAACTGGTCCAGGGCCTGGGTCAGGTTGGCCGGCGGGTCCGGCGGCCCGGCCATGGGCGGGGCCGGGAGGCCGGCCAGGGCCAGGGTCTCGTTGAAGGCGGCGGTCCGCTGGGCCACATAATCACCATGGGCTTGCAGCGGCACGCTGGTCCCGCCCGCCCCCGGCAACCCGTGGCACAGGGCCATGGCCAGCAGCATGAACCGAAAATAGCCGAAGCAGCCGGGGTGGGAGGACCCCATGGAACAGCTGACCAGCGGGCGCCGGTCCATGCCCGGCCCCTCGGGCCAGGGGGGCGCGGCGTTCCCGGCCTGCTCCGGTGGCCTGTCCCGGACCTCTTGCGGCCGCCGGGGGGGCTGCAGCTCGGGTCTGGCCCGGCGGCCCCGGACGGGCTCGCGCCGGCCGGCGGCGTGCGACAGATCATGCCTCGACCGGCGGTGGAAGGTCTGGAACGTCCCGCGCGGACCGGCCTTCCGCTGGGCCGTGCGGCCGGCGAAAACCGGGCTGGCGCCCGCCAGGAGGCCAAGAGCGGCAATAATCAGATAACGTTTGAGCAGATTCCGGTCGACCGCCATGCCCACTCCCGAACGAAGCCCGGCTTCCGGCTTCCCGAGCGGCCGGGCCATCCTATCGGTGAGCGATTCCGGGCCAAGGTTCCTGCGCCCTGGCGGTCATGGGGCAAGGCGGCTACCGCGCAGTGCCGATGTTGTAGTTGTACCAGTCCGGGCTGGCGAGTTCCGCGGTCATCGAAAGGGAATACCCGTTCACTCCGGAGATTTCCACCTGGGTCAAATACGGATTGAAGGGGAGCGGGGAGTAGGAGACGTCATCCCCCAGGGTGAATGAAAGGGCACACTCCTTGCCGAGCAGCGTGAGCAGGTCGCCCGTTCCGTCCCAGATGGCCTGGGTCAGGGAGCCGCCTTGCACGGTCACGCCCGGCGAACCGGGCGGGGCCGAGACCGTATCGACGCTTACCGCAGTGACGCCGTTGACCGTCACGGAGGAACTGGGGCCTGTGAAGACCGCAGTGGCTGACGTTTGGAAAGGATCATCTATGGCCATCAAGCCGGTGCCAGGGGCGCCGAGGGCGACCAGCAGGCCCAAGGCCAAGCATTTAATTTTCATGGTTACGCTCCTTGGAAAGATGATTATGAAGCAGTGGGGCCAGACGGGTTGTTTGGCACCACCTGGATGGAAGAGAAAGTCCAGGTGGTGACCTTGGGTACCCCCCGTCCGTCGCCGTCCACGCTCGCCCCGGTCCCAGCCCCGTTGTACACGTCATCGGAGGCATCAAACATCTGGATGATGGTGTAACCGGAATTGGAACCGGAAGTGAAAGTGTTGTCGACGACATTCGGGAAGCCCCCCGAAGGCAGGTTGCCCGGCTGGATCTTGATGATGAGATCAACCTGGCCGTTGTCTTGGCGGCACAAGCGGGCCTGTTCGCGCCAGCCGTGGTCATCGCCCATGGCGACAAAAGTGACGGAGCCCGCCCCCCCCTGCGCGCCGGGCGGCGTTCGCGGGCCTGGGGCCTGGGTGACCTTGAGGTCGAAGGTCGCGATCCCGGGCATGGGCGTTTCGGTAACCCTTCCCCCGGATGAGGTGGTGCGCAGGCAGACCTGCCAAACCGGTCCTGTGCCGCCACTCAAGAGATTGGCGGCAAAACTTGGTACGGCGATGGCTCCGGTCAGAGCCATGGCTAGGGTTTTGGACAGCATGGGTCACTCCCGAAGAGGTTGGGAAGAACGGATTGTTGATGGACTATATTCAATTTTTATTTCCGGCAGCTGCTGGAAAATGTATAGGTCTGCACCCAATATGGACAAGGAAACCGTGAAGAAAAAAATTATAATACAATATTAATTTTTTTATTCAAACACCCATCGTCAAGGCGTCGGCTTGGCCGAGTGCCTGAACGGGCGGTGCACGTAGGTCGGCACGTCCACCAGTCCGGTATCCTGGCTGTGCACCTCCACCGCGCCGGCCTTCACGTCGATTTCCGTCCGGCGGTTGCGGGCCTGGCCCAGCCTGGTGTCGTTGCCGGCCAGCGGCTGGGTGGGTCCCAGACCATGGGTGTGGATCTTGGCAGCGGGGACGCCGGCCTCCACGAGCACCCGGGCGACCGCATCGGCGCGGCGTTTGGAGAGGGCCATGTTCCAGGCCATGGAGCCGACGCTGCTGGTGTGGCCGGTGACATCCAGGGTGTAGTCGCCGGTGAATTTCGTCAGCTCCTCGCCGATCTTGCGGATGACCGCCTTGCCTTCGGGACTGAGGACGTCCTCGTCGTTGGCGAAATGGACCTGGGCGTCGTCCAGGATGATCTTGACCGGGGGAGGCGTCGTCAGGACGGGGGCCGGCGCCGGGGTTTCCGCTGGCGGCGGAGGGGGTGGGGGAGGTTCGGGCGCCGGCGGCGGCGGCACGACCGGCGCGGGCGCGGGCGCCGGCGGTGCCAGTGGGGCGGGCCGCGCACCCCACCGGGCCCCGATGCCCAGAACGATCTGGCTCTCGGCCCTGGGTTCGCTGGAACGGATTTGCGCCATCCGGAACTCCAGGGAGGCCAACCCGTGCTTCCCGAACCCATATTGGGTGCCCACGCCTGCCAGCAGGTTCAACTTCGTCGTGGCGTTCCCGTCCAGGGAAAGCGGCGACGCCAGGCGCGAAGGGCCCAGGCCAACCCGCAGGTAGGGTTTCCAAGGGCCCTGCAGGGCCAGGGGGGCATTGAGAAGGGAGAGGTCCAGATGGGTCTCCCGGGCCTCCCAGAGCCCCGTCGAACTCTTGATCGTGGCACTCAGGACACTGGCTTCCCAGCCCCACCGGGGCGACAGCCATTGGCCGATCCCGGCCCCGAACCCCGGGGCGTTGGCGGTGCATGCGGAATTCTGCTGGGTGAGGGCTGCCCCTTGGACCTGGACCCAGGTCAGGGGCGCCGCCTTCTGGGCCATGAGGCCCGGGGCGGCCAGGGTCACGACGAATCCTGTCAAGGCGCGGATGGGTGTCCGATGGAAGCGCATGGCCGTCTCTCGCAGATCGATCATGGGGTGGCAAGGGTCGCCGTCAGGTTGGTGAGTTGGTAGGCAAAACCGGAGGTCGTGGCGGCGGTGAAGCCCAGATAGGCCGCGGGGGGAACCGCCACCTCACCGGTGAACACCTGGAGCCGGTTCATCGAGACGCTCAGCATGCCCCCGGCCAGGGTCACCACGTAGGCGTTGGAGTTACTGAAACCGGGTAAAGCAGGGAGGTTTGTATTCGTCAGGGTCCACGGGTTGCCGAATGACGCCGCCGCCCCGGGGCCGGCCTCCAGGGTCGGCCCGCCGGTGGGGTCGAACGCCAGTACGAAGCCGGGTATGCCTTGGGCCCCCAGCCCTCCAATGAGGCCCTGGCTGCCGGGCGTGGCCCCCTGGGACGGATCCGCCAGGACCATGCAGAACCCGCCCGAGGGCGTGCCGGAGGTCGGGATGGTCAAGGTGAATGCGACCGTGAGCCTCGCGGTAGGGATGACGTTGGGCCATAACAGGCTGCCGATCTGGTTGCCGGCCGTTCCTTGGGTCAAAGCGAACCCGCTGGGTGGGCCGGTGAAGGGAAGGGTGCTGCCGTTGGAGACCCAGTTGCTGTCCAGGCTATCGATGGTCCCAAGAGCTCCCACGAAGAGGGCCGCGGTTTGGCTGATCAGTGGGGTTGTCACTCCGTTGCTCACTTCGCACTGGAAGACCGTCCCGGAATCGGCGCTGGAGGTGGTGGCCAGGACATAGTTGGCGGCGTTGGCCCCGGGGATGGGGGTGAAAGTTGGGGACCCGGGTCCCGCCGAGGACCACTGGTAGGTGAGAGAAGAAGGGTTGCTGGAGATGGCGTTGAAGGTGAAGGTGGCCGAGGCTCCGGGCCCCACGAACTGGGACGTTGGCTGCCCGACCGCCAGGATGCCCTGACCCACGGCCAGCGGCGCAGGGACGGAAACCGCCTGGCCAGACCCATCGGTGTTGGTGACCTCGGCGTAATAGCTGGTCCCGTCATCGCTGGAGGTCACCGGCTGCAGGGTCAAGGGGACGGAATTGCCCACGGACGCCAGGGGGTTGTTGCTATTGAACCACGCCAGGTTGGTCGGAATGGGGCTGCTGTATACCACGGAGAAAGACGGAGTGCCGGAAATGGTTGACGCCTGCCCCTGAGGCTGGACGAGGATGGTCGGCGGAGTCGACATGGCATCATCCACGGTGAGGGTCACCGTATTACTTGTGACCGTGCTCCCGCAAGCGTCCGTGACCACAACGTAGTAGGTATTCCCACTGTTTTCGTGCGTCAGGTAGATCGTGGTATAGACGCTGGCATTGTCGCCGACAGGGGTCGTGGCGGCCGGGAAAAGAGTGGTCTGGTACCATTGGTAGGTCAGGCCGTTGCCCGCAGCCGAAACAAAAAAGGTGGCGGCCTGGTCGCTTTGTATGGCCAGGTTCTGGGGCTGGGTGATGATGGCAAGCCCCACCGTCAGGGTCGCGGGGTTGGAAGGGACGGAACCGGCGGGATTGGTGACGGTGCAGGTGTAGGTGAAGGTGCCCACCGTGCCGGTAGCCGTGACCGTGAAGGTGCTGGCGTTGGCCCCGGAGATGGGCACCCCGCCCTGGTACCACTGGTACGAGATGGCGTTGGTCGCTGTCACGGAGAGGGTGGCGGTGCCGTTCACACAGACGGATTGGCTGACTGGCTGGAGGGTGATGGTTGGCGGCCCCAGCACGGAATAGTTGAAGGAGAAGGAGGTGGTCACGCCGCCGTTGAGCGCGGTGATGGTGACGTTGAAGGTGCCCGCCGTGGTGGGCGTGCCGGTGATGGTGCCCGTGGTGCCGTTCAGGGACAGCCACGCGGGCAGGTCCGCCGAGGAGTAGGCGGTGGTGGCGGTAGGAGCATTGACGAGCGTCGGGGACTGGGGGGGATTGATGGCCACGCCCACGTAGAAGGTCAGGGGCGTGGCATAGCTCAGGCCCATGGCCACCACCGTGTAGGTGGCGCTGGCGGTGGCGGTCACCCCGTCCTCGGTGGCAGTGACGCTGAATGGGTAGACGCCCGGCGTGGTTGGGCTACCCGATATCTGGCCGGTGCCGGAGTCCAGGACCAGGCCTGGAGGCAGGCCACCGAAGGTGACCGCGAAGGTGGTCGGAAGCTGGAGGGTTTGATAGGTCACCGTCGGGATCTGGGGGGCGATGGCGGTTCCGGTTATGAATTGCTCAGGCGTGGCGTAGCTGAGGCCGAGGAGGAACACGTTGTAGGTGGGGGTGCTGGTGGCGGTGAGGGCCCCATTGCTGGCCTGGACGGTGAACGTGTAAGACCCCGGGGCGGTGGGGTTGCCGGTGATTGCGCCGCTGCCGGCATCCAGGGCCAGGCCTGGGGGCAGCGACCCCGCGATGACGGCGTAGGCTGTGGTTTGCGCGGAAAGACGGCCGCCCAGGGTCGGATCCTGGGCGGGGATGGGATTGTCATCGCCAAAGTTTTCCGGCGAGGCATAGCTCAGGGTCAGGGAGCCGGCTTGCGCAGCCGCTTGCTGGGCGGCGGCCTTCTCGCAATCAGGGCAGAACTGGTTGCTGGTGCAACCCACCGAGCCGAGCATGACGAACAGGATGCAAACCGCGAGCTTACACATACTGACCCTCGAACCAAGGGAAATACCGATTTTGTCCGCCCCCACCGGGTGGTCTGTCCGGCAGCACCAGGGCGGCGGTCCCCAGAAACCATGAAGGGGAAAGGCGGTTGGGGTTGAAGCTCCACATGCGTTGCTGCCATTGAAAGGTTTAAAAATTAATAAATCATAACTAAATATATGCATAATACTCACCCTGTCCAACTGGAACGACGCATCTGGATTATGCTTGTGCGCCCAGCCCCCCAGCGGGACGATTCTGAGGTAAACGATCGCCCATCCCTCCCATCCGAACAGGTGGCTCTCCGCGAAGGAACCCATCCATGCAACGGATTTTTCGCCACATCCTCATGTCCCTGGCCGTGATGGCGGTGGTGCTCAGCCTGGCCCTCGTCTTCGGCGGGCCGGGCGCGCCGCCGCCCATGCCGAGCATCAACGACCCGTTCAAGGATGTGGATTTCTCAGGATTGCCAGCGACCAGCCGGTTCCTGGCCAGGGATGGGGCCAGCCTGGCCTACCGGGCCTATCCTGCCGCCGGCGGCCGGACCATGGGCTGTGTCGTGCTGGTGCACGGCTCTTCGGGTAGCAGCGGCGGCATGCACGTCCTGGGCAAGGCCATGGCCTCGGCCGGCTACGCAGCCTATGCCCTGGATATCCGCGGGCATGGTGAATCCGGGCCCAAGGGAACCATCGCCTACGTCGGCCAGTTGGAGGATGACCTGGAAGACTTCCTGGCGGCCGTCAAACCGGCCCATCCCATCACCCTGGCCGGGTTCTCGTCGGGCGGGGGGTTCGCCCTGCGCTTCGCCGGCAGCGCCCGGCAGAAGCTGTTCGACAACTACCTGCTGCTCTCCCCGCTGATCGGCCGCAAAGCGCCCACCTTCCGCCCGGACAGCGGCGGCTGGGTCAGGATCGGGCTGGCGCGCATCATCGCCATCTCCATGCTCAACGCAATCGGCGTGCGCATCTTCAATGGCCTCCCGGTGCTGAATTTCGCCCTGGACGAAAAAGCCAAGGCGATCCTCACCCCGCACTATTCGTATAACCTGGCGCTCGATTTCCAGCCCCAGCGCGACTACCGGGCCAATATCCGGGCGATGGGGCAACCCTGCCGCCTGGTGGCGGGCCAGGACGACGAGGTGTTCCACTCGGACCGCTTTGCCGAAGTTTTCCAGAATGAGGGCAAGGACGTGCCGGTCACCCTGGTGCCGGGCGTTCGGCATATCCCCCTCATCCTGGCGCCGGCGGCGGTGCAGGCTGCGGTGGCCCAGGTGAGGATGATGGATGAGGCAAGATGAGGCTTACAACGCCCGGTAGGCTTTGGTGACTTCGGCAGCCTTGTAAGTCTTTGCCGGATCGAGATTGAGCCGCCCAAGGCCCGGCGGTCCCGAGCACCGGTTCGGCACGGCTGCCAAGGATCCCCTTGTCTGAATTAATTAACTGCTTATTTTAACGATGAAGTCATCCCCTTCCTAGGCAGGTGAACGCATTCCAGCCGCGTTCACACCCGATGGCCACCGGTGGCAGCAACCCCATTGGCACGTTGTCATCTGCTGAAACGGCCACCGGCGTGGCTCCAGGCACGGTGACCATCCAGGCAACCATGGCGGCCAACGACGGCACGCTGGTGGGCAGCAACGTGGTCACCCTCAACGTAACGGCCGGATACTCGTCAACCCTTTAATCAAAGCCCCCCGATCTGATCAAGGAGCCGGCCCAGGTGCAGAACCGGATGGCCTGGCCTGAATCCATGGGCGATGGCCGCATGCGGCCGGAAATAGGACTGTCGGCTTGCAGCGCGGGCTGGAACCTTTTCCAGATCCTTCCCACGAAGGTTCTATCTGGTATTCGCCTGCCGATCGGGAACGCCCGGGAGGCCGCTCGGAGCCTACTTTCTCATGGTGATCTCATGTACCGATTGATGAGTGCGATGGTGCTGGCAGGCGTTCTTGGTCATCCGCCCTGCCACGCCCAGCGGAACCTGCCGCCCGGTGATCCCAACTTGAACGCCGATTGGGATTGGACCACGGACCAGCCGCAGACCCTGTTCTACCACCGCCCCGGGCAGGCGCCGGGCCGCGTGCAGGCGGCGTTGCCGTTCTTCTGCCCGGGCAGCCGGCTGTATCAAGCCCCCGGGAACCGCTTCAAGGAGGATGGCTGGATGCTGGTGCACCGCGACTTCGGCACCGAGCTGGCGGCGCCGGCCATCCCGTATTTCACCCTGTACAACAAGTACCGCGGCAGCTTCCGGGTCATGCTCTTCAATGCGGCCCAGGCCGAGGATGCCCGGGTCGCGGGGCTGCTGCGCCTGCACCCGGACGGCCCCGGCGCGCCGCTCCTCACCTTTACCAACGCCGGCGAGCCATGCTTCCGGTCCCGCGATGAGCGCGGGCAGGTGGAGGTCGCCTTCAGTCCCATGGACAAGGTGCACGGCTGGGCGGTTTTCGATTTCATGCTCATCGGCTACGATCCGGACCTGGGGAAGCAGGACGCGCGGCTGCTGTTCACGCTGCGCCGCCTGGAACCCTCAGCGGAGGAAGGCCTGGAGGCGGACGGGCCGGGCTGCCGGGGGCAGAGCAAAGCCCCCATCCAGCCTGGCCTGCCGGGGTCCGACCTGCTGTCCTTGTCGCTCTACCTCCGGCAGGGCGGGCTGGAAGCCCAGGGGCACCGGCCGGTCCAGGCCCTGCCTTGGGGCCTCTTCATTTTCGAGGCCGCTCCGGTCCTGGCCGAAGCCTCCGGGCAGGCGGTGCTGGCGCAAGCGCCCCGCCTGCATCTCAACCCGGAGGCCGGCCTGGAGCTGCTTGCCACGCGTTTCGAGGCCGACGTCTGGTCGCGGGAGCCCGGCGCACCGGACATCCACCAGGGGCTCTGGCCCATCTCCACGGAAAAGGGCCCGACCCTCTCCGGCTGCGAGCGGGTCAGCGATCTGATCGCCACCCTGCGGTTCAAGACCCGCCAGCCGACCCGCGAGGCCGATGACTGCTATACCTTCGTGCGCCGGCTGCCCTGTGCCATCCGCAAGGAGGGGGAATCCCGGCTCATGCTGGTTTCCAACCGGCTGCCCTGGACCGTGGCCGCCGTGGACGGGGTGCCCACCCTCCAGGCCTCTTCCGGCGGGCTCGCCACCGCTCTGTCCAGGACCCACGAACGGTCCGGGACGCTGTGGGTGGGCTGGCCCGGGGATCTCGCCGGGCTCGACCCGCAGGAGCGCGGGAAGCTCGACCAGGAGCTGCAACGGCGCCGGGTCATGCCGGTGGAGATCTCCGCCGCGGAGCTGGAGCACTATTACGAAGGGTTCTGCAACGGGGTGCTGTGGCCCCTGTGCCACGGCTTCCTGGACAAGATCCGGCTGGAAATGGACCAGGACTGGAACGCCTATGTGGCCGTGAACGAGCGCTTCGCCCGGGCGGCGGCGGCGCGGGTGGCCCCGGGCGATCCGGTCTGGATCCATGACTACCAGCTGATGCTGGTGCCGCGCAAGCTGCGCGAACTGCGGCCCGATCTCCGGATCGGCTTCTTCCTGCACATCCCGTTCCCGGTCTTCGAGACCTTCCGCGTCCTGCCCTGGCGCGCGGAACTGGTGGAGGGCCTGCTCGGCGCCGACCTGGTGGGCTTCCAGACCGCGGAAGACCAGGACCATTTCGCCAGGACGGCCGTCCGGGTCCTGGGCGCCGAGCCTGCGGCGGCCGGGCTGCGCTTCCAGGGGCGCGACATCACCCTCGGCACCTTCGGCATCGGCATCGACGCGGAGGCCTTCGCCCGGGCCGCGGCGTCGCCGGCGATCACCGGGCGGGTGGCCGAGATCCGCCGCGAACTGGGCGGACGCACCCTGATCCTCGGGGTCGACCGCCTGGATTACAGCAAGGGCATCCTCCAGCGCCTGCTGGCCCTGGAACGCTATCTCGAAGGGCACCCGGACCAGCGCGGACGCCTGCTCATGCTCCAGGTCGCGGTGCCGTCCCGGGAGGGGGTCCCGGCCTACCGGAAATACCGCGAGCGGGTGGACCAGCTCGCGGCCCGGATCAACGGCCGGTTCGGCACGCCGGGCTGGGTGCCGATCCACCTGCTGCACCAGAATTTCCCGTTCGAGGGCGTGGTCGCCCTGTACCGGGCGGCGGACGTGATGCTGGTCACCCCGCTGCGCGACGGCATGAATCTGGTGGCCAAGGAATTCTGCGCCACCCGCGGGGAGGATTCCGGAGTGCTCATCCTGAGCGAATTCGCCGGCGCCGCCCAGGAGCTCCGCGAGGCGCTCCTGGTGAACCCCTACGACACCGGGGCCGTGGCCCAGGCCCTGGAGACCGCGCTGCGGATGCCCGAGGCGGAAGCCCGGAACCGAATGCGCGCGCTGCGCAGGCAGGTCGCCACCCACGACGTGCACCGGTGGTCCAAAGCCTTCGTCATGGACCTGGAGGCCCAGGTGGCGGCGCCGGACCCAAGGTCCGTGGCCGGGGAGCGGGTCGTCCTGTTCCTGGACTACGACGGCACCCTGGTGCCGTTCGCGCCCCGTCCCGAGGGGGCGGCGCCGGATCCGGAGCTCCTGGCCCTGCTGGAGCGGCTGGGGGAGGCCGTTGAGGTCCATCTGGTCAGCGGCCGGCCGCGGGAGACCCTGGAGGCCTGGTTCGGCCGCCTCCCGTTGCGCCTCCATGCGGAACACGGCCTGTGGCGCAAGGACGGGCCGGATGCCCCCTGGGCCGTCACCTTCGAGCACGGCAATGCCTGGAAGCAGGAAGCTAGGGCGGTAATGCAAGGCTGGTGCCGGGAGTACGAGGGATCGTTCCTGGAGGAAAAGAGCCATTCCCTGGTCTGGCACTACCGCCTGTCCCGCGAACCGCAGGACGACGACCTGGCGGCTCTGCGCGAAGCCCTGCGCCCGTTGGCGGAGTCCGAGGGCCTGGAGTGGCTCCCGGGCGCCAAGGTGCTCGAACTGCGGCTGCGCGGGGTGCACAAGGGGCTGGCCGCAGACGGTGTCATGTCCCCCGGGACCAAGGCGGTGGCGCTGGGCGATGACCGCACCGACGAGGACCTGTTCCGGGCCCTTCCGCCCACCGCCCTGACGATCCGAGTGGGGAAGGGGGCCAGTTGCGCCGCGGCCCGGCTGCCGGATCCGGCGGCGGCCCGGGCGTTCCTGGCGGCGTTGGAGACCGAGCTGGCCGGCCGGTCAAGACCCGCGGCCGCCGCTGCCCGGTAGGCCCTGGGGGCATGACACCGGAGTGCTCCTTGAGGATGAGCCCAGCCGGGAGGAACAACTCGCGGGGCCGGACGTTACAGGATCGTGCAGCCGTCGCAGCACGCCCAGGGTGGTGCAGCGGGATTTGACGAGAAAGGCGGCGTGCATGGTCATCCGGTTTGGGATCGAGGTTGAGCTGGAGCGTCAGGGGCCTGCGGCCCCCGGACAGCACAACATAAATGACGAATTGCCCCCCGGATTTCCGTCCATGCGCCCTGTTTTCGGCTACTCCACCCGCAGCGGCCGTTGAAACCGGTTGAACCCCGGCCGGCCTGGATGCCCGGCCAGGATCGCCACCCGGGCCTCGGCATAGACGCACCGCACGGTGTGGGCCCCATGGTCGGCCACCAGCCAGCAGGCTTCGGGGATTCCATCATCCGGGTGCTGGGGAAACCGGTGCTGGAACGCGGGGCCTGCCTCCGCCACGCCCCAGGGCTCCACGAACCTGGCCGCAAGCCCCTGGCGGACCTCCCCGGCCGGGTCCAGGCCCGGCGCCAAACGGCCCGCCAGGGGCACAAGACCCGCCAGCACCAGCCGGCCCACGTGGATCTCGCTGCGCCAGCGGTGCGCTCCCTCCCGTTCAAGCCGCTCCAGCCGCACCTTGCCGAGCCGGCCGCGGCAGGTAAGCTCCAGCTGGGCCAGGATCTCGACGCGCACCTGGGCGTGAGCCTGACTTGCAGCCAGCAGGGTGAGAATGACCCGGGCGGGTGCGATCAGGGGGGTGCGCGTGCTGAGCATGAGACCTCAATAAAAATTAATTATACATTATTTTTTCAGAATGAAGGATATGCAGGCTTGCGTTCAGGCCCAATTGAGAACAGTTTCAAGAAATCATCGTAAAATGGCGTCAAGGAGAGGTCTGTGTTCCCACCCATCGGGTTCCCGTCGTGCCCTGCCCGTCGCTGCGGTCCGGAGTGTTGATCGCAGTCCGCCAACGGATGCGGCGGGCGGGCGGACTGATCCCGGCCTTCCTGCTGGCCTTCCTGCTGGCCTTCGCCTACCTGCCGGCGGCGGTGCCCAGGGAATCGATCCGGGTGGTGATGGACGACGCCTACCCGCCTTTCATCTTCCGGGCCGCCGACGGGACGCTCCAGGGCATCCTGGTGGACCAGTGGGCGCTCTGGGAGCAGAAGACCGGCGTCCGGGTCCGGCTGGAAGGCATGGACTGGGCCCAGGCCCAGCAGCGCATGGCCGCGGGTGATTTCGACGTCATCGACACCATCTTCAAGAACGATCAGCGCCTGGCCAGCTACGCTTTCACCCAACCCTATGCGCGCATCGATGTGCCCATCTTCTTCAGCCGGGAGCTGTCGGGCATCCGGGGCCCCAAGGACCTGGCGGGTTTCGTGGTGGGCGCCAAGCGGGGCGACAACTCGGTGAACATCCTCCGGGCCAGCGGCGTCAACCAGATCGAACTCTTCAACAACTACCAAAGCCTGATCGAGGCCGCCCGGGACGGCCGGATCAAGGTCTTCACCGTGGACAAGCCCCCAGCGGAGTACTACCTGGTCAAGCTGGGCATCCAGGATCTGTTCCGGGCCACCGAGCCCCTGTACAGCGGCCAGTTCCACCGCGCAGTGGCCAAGGGCGACGATGCCCTGCTGGCACTGGTCCAGCGAGGTTTCGACGCCATCTCCAGGCGCGACTACCAGGCCATCGAGCGGCACTGGTACGGCGCCCCCGTCATCACCCGGCAGGATCTCACCATCGCCGCCAAGGTGGCGGCGGCCTCCTGCGGCCTGCTCTGCCTGCTCCTGCTGTGGGTCTGGACCCTCCGGCGCAACGTGCGCCAACGGACCCGGGAGCTGAGCGCATCCCAGGCCTACATCCAGACGCTCTTCAACTCGGTGAGCGACGCGGTGTTCGTGGCGGACGGCGAGGGCCGCATCCTGGATTTCAACGCCCGCGCCATGGAGGTGTTCGGCCTGGACCGCGAGCAGCTCCTGGCCCGCTGCATGGACGACCTGGGCGAAGGCTCCCGGTTCAATGCCAGGCTGGCCGCCGCATGCCGGGAGGGCACGGTCCTGTTCGAGTGGTCGGGCCGGCACTCAGATGGCCATCTCATTCCGCTGGAGATCGCGGCGCGCTTTGATGAGACCAGGGTCAGGGGTCCGTTCATCCTGGCCGTGCGGGATATCACAGAACGCAAGGCCCTGCGCGAGAGTGAAATCCGCATGAAATCCATCAGTGACAATTTCGTCAACGGCATGTTCTACCAAATCATCGTGGATGCCCAAGGCAGGAGGAAGTTCTCCTACCTGAGCGACTCGGTGAAGCATCTGTACGGCGTTTCGCCCGAGGCGGCCCAGGCGGACCCGGCGCTCATCTATGGCCGCATCCACGAAGACGATATCGAAGCCTTGACCCGGGCTGAAAGCGAATCGCTCGCGGCCTGCACCACCTTCAAGATCGAGGCCAGGGTCAAGGGTCCTTCCGGCGACGTGCGCTGGTCCTCCTTCATATCCACCCCCAAGAAGCTGGCGGATGGCTGCACCTGCTGGGACGGGATCGAGTTCATCATCACCGAACGCAAGAAGGCCGAACGAGAGCATGCCCAGCTCCAGGCGCAGCTCATGCAAGCCCAAAAGATGGAAAGCCTGGGCACCTTGGCGGGCGGGGTCGCCCACGACATGAATAACGTGCTGGGGGCCATCCTCGCCCTGGCCTCGGCCAACCTGGAGACCCAGCCCGCGGGCAGCCCCGCCCGCAGCGCCTTCGGCACCATCGCCCAGGCCGCCGTGCGCGGCGGCACGATGGTCAAGAGCCTGCTCAGCTTCGCCCGTCAGAGCCCGGCGGAGACCCGCGAGGTGGACCTGAACGCCCTGCTGCGGGAGCAGGTCGAGCTCCTGGAACGCACCACCCTTTCCCGGGTCCGGCTGGTGCTGGACCTGGAGCAGGGGCTCCGGCCCATCCGCGGGGATGCCAGCGCCCTGTCCCATTCCCTGATGAACCTCTGCGTCAACGCCGTGGACGCCATGGGCGACGGCGGCGCCCTCACGCTCCGCACCCGGAACCTGGATCCGGACCAGGTCGAGGTGCAGGTGGAGGACACCGGCTGCGGCATGACCCGGGACGTCCAGGCCCGGGCCCTGGACCCCTTCTACACCACCAAGGCCCAGGGCAAGGGCACCGGACTTGGCCTGTCCCTGGTCTACAGCACGGTGAAAGCCCACCAGGGGCATCTGGAGATCCAGAGCATACCGGGCCTGGGCACCCGGGTGAGCCTGAGCTTTCCGGCCCTGGCCGCCACGGCTCCGCTGCCTGATTCAGGCCGGCAAACCTTCCCCGAGGCTTGCGCCAAGGGCCTGCGGGTGCTCCTGGTGGATGACGACGAACTGATCCGCAGCGCCATGCAGGAGGTGCTGGAATGCCTGGGCCACTGCGTTCTGGCCGTAATGAGCGGGGAGGAGGCCCTGGGCCACCTGGAGGCCTTCCAGCCCGACGTGGTGATCCTGGACATGAACATGCCCGGCCTGGGCGGTGCCGGAACCCTGCCACTCCTGCAGCTCATGGCCCCGTCGCTGCCGGTCATCCTGGCCACAGGACGGCCCGACCAGGCGGTCCTGGACCTGATCGAACAGCGCGCGCGGGTCTCCCTGCTGTCCAAGCCGTTCAGCATGTGCGAATTGCAAAGGCATCTGGAACGGGTGGGGCAGGTCTAGGCTGATGGCCACCGTTTCAGTCCGACGACCCGCCCTTCAGAAGGTAGACCGCTGGTTCGTAGGAACCATCCTTGAAGGCCAGGCCTTCCTCGACCATGGCATCCAGGGCATCCTCGACTGCCACATAGCTGGAATGGAGCGCTTCGGCGGCCCAGGCGATGTCTGAACCTTCCGAAGCCCTCAGATGCGTGATCAACTGCGCGCGGAGGTCAGGAGCGGGAACGATCGGATGAATGGTCATGGGCTTCCTTCTAGGAATACCACCGGGACATAAAGATATCACGTGTTCGTGTCGTCAATAGACAGGTTAACTTGCAAGTTTATCTGCCTAATTGTAGCCTGGAACCATGAAGACACGCCCTGATCTCGAACACTCCCTGTCCGAACTCACCCAGGCCATCGGCTTGCTGATGCGCCGGGTGCGTGCCGCCACCGCCACGGAGGGGCTTTCCCTGGGCGAGAGCGCCGTGCTGGGCCGGCTCGCCCGGGGCGGGCCCGCCACCACCGCCGAACTCGCCCGGTCCGAGGCCGTCAAGCCGCAGTCGATGGGCACCACCATCGCCGCGCTGGCGGCCAAGGGCCTGGTGGAGCGCAAACCGCACCCGACCGATGGCCGCCGGATCCACATCCAGCTCACCGCCCAGGGCGCGGCCTTGCGCCAGCGGATCAAGGACGCCAAACACACCTGGCTGGCCCGGGTGGTCTCCGAACTCGACCCGCGGGACCAGGAGACCCTGTTCGCAGCCGGGAAAATCCTCAAGCAGCTGGCGGAACGTTGAGCGGGCCCGCGGTCAGCCACGCCTGGCGGGCGCTGCGGCACCGCAACTTCAAACTCTATTTCGCCGGCCAGGGCATTTCGATCATCGGCACCTGGATGACCCGCATGGCCTCCACCTGGCTGGTCTACCGCCTGACCCATTCCCCGCTGCTGCTCGGCGTGGTGGGCTTCGCGGGGCTGATTCCCACCTTCATCCTGGCTCCCTTCGCCGGGGTCTGGATCGAGCGTTTCGACCACCGCCGGCTGCTGGTGTGGACCCAGGCCGCAGCCGCGACGCAGTCGCTGATCCTGGCCGCGCTCACCCTGGCCCGGGTCGTCACCATCTGGGAGATCCTCGTTCTGGCGGTGTTCCAGGGCCTGATCAACGCGTTCGACACCCCCCTCCGCCAGATCTTCGTGGGGCAGACGGTCGACGACCGGGAGGATCTCGGCAACGCCATCGCCATCAGCGCGTCCCTGTCCAACGGCGCGCGGCTGATCGGCCCGGCCATCGCTGGCCTGGTGATCGCGGGCTTCGGCGAAGGCGGCTGTTTCCTCATCGACGGCCTCAGCTACCTGGCGGTGATCGCCTCCCTGCTCATGATGCGCATCCAGCCGCTGGCCATCCGTCCGGGCAAGACCGGCATGCTGGAGCAGCTGCGCGAGGGCTGGCAGTACGTCAGCGGGGTCCGCCCGGTGCGGGCGATCCTGCTGCTTTCGGCCCTGCTGGCTTTCATGGGATACCCCTACAGCATCCTGCTGCCGGTGTTCGCCGGCCAGGTGCTGCATGGCGGCCCGGCCACCCTGGGCTGGCTGACCGCGGCCTCGGGCGTCGGTGCGCTGGGGTCGGGGCTTTCCCTGGCCTTCCGCAAGTCCACGGGCGGGCTGCCCCGCATGCTCCAGATCGCAGCCGCGGCTTTGGGCGGCGGGCTGGTCCTGCTCGGCCTGTCCCAGGCCCTGTGGCTGTCGATGGGGTTGCTGGTGCTGATCGGCTTCGGCATGATGCAGGTCTTTGCCGCGAGCAATACCCTCATCCAGACCCTGGTGCCGAGCGACAAGCAAGGCCGGGTGATGAGCTACTTTGTCATGGCCATGTTCGGCACCGCACCGTTCGGCAGCCTGGTGGCGGGTGCCTTGGCCCACCGGATCGGCGCGCCCCACACCGTCCTGGTGACCGGGGCGTTCTGCCTGGCCGGGGCCCTCTGGTTTGGGCTGGAGCGGCCCGGGGTCCAGGCCGTCATCCAGGCCACCGCCTGAATCTCCATGAAAGGAAAAACACCATGACCTTGTCTCACGCCCTTGCCAGTTTCTTCGCCGGCCTCCTGGTCGCCAATGCCGTGCCGCACTTCGTGCATGGCATTTCCGGGGACCGGTTTCCCACTCCGTTCGCCCACCCGCCCGGGAAGGGCCTCTCCTCACCCACGGTGAACGTGCTCTGGTCCCTGCTCAACCTGGCCATCGGCGGCCTGCTGTTCCGGGCCGGCCGGATCGCGGGCTTTGATGCCGGCCTGGGGATCTGCTTCGCCGGCGTCGCGGCGATCAGCATCTTCTCGAGCGTGCATTTCGCCAGCAAAGACCAGCACTGACAGCAATACCTCATTCATCGCTGCCACCGGATCTGGTGGGCTTCCAGGGGAATCGCGACCCCCGCGCAGAACGGTATCGCCCGGACGGTATAGTCGGAGGCCGGACGGGCGGCGGGCACAGCCGTGCGGTAGAGGTGGCCGCCCTGGGACCGCACCATCTGCATTTCCTGGCGGACCGGGGCGCCGCCGCTGCCGTCGGCGTACAGCTCGATCCGCACGGTTTCCGGATCCAGCAGGCCGAACTGCACCTGGACCTCGAAGATGTGCTGGCCGTCCAGGGTCGCCACCATCGCGGGACCGAGGCCCAGGCCGGCCCAGCCCTGCTCCAGGCGGCGCCGCCAATCCACCAGCCGCCGGCCCGAGGCCCCCTGGTCGGCCAGGCGCGCGGCAAGGGCCTGGGCGGCGGGCAGGTAGTGCTGTTCGGTGTATTCGCGCACCGCCCGGTTGGCCGAGAACTGCGGGGTCAGGCGCGCCATGCTTCTGCGCATCCGGGCCACCCAGGCCGCGGGGATGCCCTGTTCATCGCGGGCGTAGAACTCCGGGACCACTTCCCGTTCCAGCATCTGGTACAGGGTTTCCGCTTCCTCGGCGTCCCAGGCCGGATCATCGCCGTGTTCCCGGCCGTCGCCCAGGGCCCAGCCCACCTCGGGGGTGTAGGCCTCGGCCCACCAGCCGTCCAGTTCGGAAAGGTTGAGGCCGCCGTTGACCAGCACCTTCATGCCGCTGGTGCCGCAGGCCTCCCACGGCCGCATCGGGGTGTTCAGCCATACGTCCACCCCCTGCACCAGCTGCCCGGTCAACTGCATGTCGTAGTCGCTGAGGAAGATCACGTGGGGACGGACCTCGGGCTGGCGGATGAAGCGGGTCCATTCCCGGATCAGGGCCTGTCCGGCCTGGTCGTCCGGGTGGGCCTTGCCGGCCAGGACCAGCTGCACCGGCCGGGCCGGGTCGGTCAGCAGGCGCAGCAGCCGCTCCGGGTCGGTCAGCAGCAGGTTGGGCCGCTTGTAGCTGGCGAAGCGCCGGCCGAAGCCCAGGGTGAGCGCCTTGGGATCCAGCAGATGCCCGGCAGCGGCAACGTCTTCGGGCGGAGCGCCGGCGGTGGCCAGCTGCACGGCCATCCGCTCCCGCACATGGTCCACGAAGGCCTGGCTGGCGCTGGTGCGGAGGGCCCAGATCCTGGCGTCGGCCAGGCTGTGGATGTCCTGCTCCAGGGTCGCCACCGTGCCCAGCCAGCGGCCCTTGCCGCAGGCTTCGGTCCACAGCGCGTCGGCCGCGGCCGAATCCCAGGTGGACGTGTGCACGCCGTTGGTCACGTGGCCGACCGGCACCTCGGCCACCGGCCACTGCGGGAACAGCGGCGCGAACAGCTGCCGGCTCACCTGGCCGTGCAGGCGGCTCACGCCGTTCACCGCGCCGCTGCCGCGGATGGCCAGGTAGGCCATGTTGAACGGCTCCGAGGAGTCCTCCGGATCCTGGCGCCCCAGCGCCATCAGCTCCGGCAGGGCGATCCCCAGCTTCTCCCCGGCATAGCGTCCCAGGTACTGCTCCGCCAGGGCCGGCGTGAACCGGTCGAACCCGGCGGCCACCGCCGTGTGGGTGGTGAACAGGTTGCCGGCCCGGGTGACTGCCAGCGCGACCTCGAAGGGTTCGCCGGTGGCCACCATGAAACTGCGGGCCCGTTCCAGCACCGCGAAGGCCGCGTGGCCTTCATTGAGGTGGCAGACCTCCGGATGGATGCCGAGGGCTTCCAGCAGGCGCCAGCCGCCGATGCCGAGCAGCAGCTCCTGCTTGAGCCGCAGTTCCGGGCCGCCGCCGTACAGCTCGCTGGTGATGCCCCGGTGGGCCGGGAAGTTGGCCGCATCGTTGCTGTCCAGCAGGAAGAGCTTCACCCTGCCCACCTGCACCTGCCAGGCCCGCAGCCAGACCGAATAGCCGGGCAGCGCGATCTCCAGCCGCAGCCACTCGCCATCGGCCCGGCGCAGGGGGGTGATCGGCAGCTGGCCCGGGTCGTTGTACGGGAACAGGGCCTGCTGCGCCCCCTCCTGGTCGATCATCTGGCGGAAGTAGCCCTGCTGGTAGAGCAGGCCCACCCCGAACACCGGCACCCCCAGATCGCTGGCGGCCTTGAGCTGGTCCCCGGCCACGTTGCCGAGCCCGCCGGAATAGATGGGCAGGGCCTCGCTCAGCATGAACTCCATGCTGAAATAGGCGACGCCGGTCAACCCGGAGCCCGGATGGGCCTGCTGGAACCACGCGGGCGCCTGCTCAGCCTGGTGCTTGGTGCGCAGCAGGGCGTCGACCCTGCCGCGGAAGGCGGGATCGGCCAGCACCGCCTCCAGCCGGTCCCGGGAGGCCGTCTGCAGGACCACCCAGGGGTTCTGGGTGAGCCGCCAAAGGGTCGGATCCAGCTGCCGCCACACCGCGTCGCCGCCGTGGTCCCAGGCCCAGCGCAGATCCAGGGCCAGTTCGGCCAACGGCCCGAACCCCTCCGGCTGCAGGCCCGCAAGGTTGATGGCACCGGTGGGTTCGCTCATGACTTGTCGCAGGCGCGGCTTGCGCCGATCGCCTTTTCGAGGATGGCCGGATTGCCGGTAATGCCGCGCAAGCCGTCTTCCTTCAGGGGATTGGTGCCCATGTTCGGTCCTCCTCGGATGTCAGTGCCGCCACCTTGGACAACGGAAGCATAGGACCCGAAACCCACGGCGCCGTCCGAACTAGGCACCATCCATGCCATAAAATAAGTTTATTTATAATCATCAGCTTACCAAGCCAGGCCGGGTCCGTTCACCGCCTGTTCCATCAATCTGAAAGGCTTGGTCCTTCAAAGGCAAAGGCCGGTTCAGCTCTTCTCTTCCGAGCCGGCTACCGGCTTGGCCGGATTGGGCGCACCGAATTCGATCACCCGCCCCGGGTCCGGAAGGCCCTGCCGCACGCCCAGGATCCATTTGAGGTGGTCCTTCACCGGCATCCAGACGTCCATCCAGAAGAGCTGGGTCAGGAAGAGTTGGCTCACTGGCTGAATGCTTCTCCCGATTCAGCCCTGGGGAACAGGTGCGGTGATCCAGCCCCACTTGGCGAAAATGGGTCGGCAATCCGCGGATTCCAGGAACGCCAGGAACGCAGCGGCCAATGCCGGTTCAGGCGTCCGTGTGGTCACCGCCGCCCCGCATGAGCGGTAGACGGTCAGCAAGGGTTCGGTGGGCACCGCGTCCGCCAACTCCGGGCTGGCCTTCTGCCATATGTTCCAAATGAGCCAGGCATCCAGTGTCGGGTCGGCAACCCAACTTTTGCGGGCCTCCGCACTGTTGGCTGCGTGCAGGACGATCTGCTTCCGGAAAGCCCGGACCAGTGCCACCTCTCCAGTGCGGCCGACCACGTCCTCCCACAGCCCAAGCTGGCCTGCACCCTGGACCACCAGCACCCGGACGCCAGGCTTGGCGAGGTCCCGGACGCCATGGATGTTCTTCGGGTTGCCTGGACGCACGAGGATCGCAGATGGGCGTAGGTATAGGGTCTGAACCGCCTCGGACTTAAGGATGCCGGACAGGTCCCTTTGGACGAAGTCAGTCATCATGTATTCACTGCCGCTGAAAATGAGGTCCGCGTCCTTCAGTGCCTGCTCTTTCCAAGCGGGCGTCGGGCCCGCGGTCACCTCCACAACCACCCGCCGTTTGGCGGAAAAGACCCGGGCGGCCTCCTTCATGGCCGGAGCCGGGCCGCCAGGCCCGTAGACATGCAGAATCGGGATGCTGGGCCTGCCGGTGTCTACCGGCACCTGGGCCATCAATGGCAGCGCGAGCAGGATGGACAACAGGAAGCGCATCGGTTCCTCCGAGCGGGCTGAGGATACCAGTCAACGGGCATCAATGGTCAGTTTTTTTCCTAACCAGGGCCATGACCACGAGCCCAGCACCGGTCCCGCGCGGTTCAGTGCTGCTGGCCGCCTCCGCAGGTGAACTCCCGGGTGAAGCACTTGAGATCACCGTTGACAAGGGCCTTGACCGCCGATTCCACCGTGGGGCATTCGCCGCCGTGATAGACCTCGATGGACGCCTGATTGAAGCCCATCAGGGGGCGCAACCCCATGCCGCCCGCGATGATAACGGTCACACCGTTCGAGGCCAGGTGGTGCACGGCCGCCAGGCACCCCCCCTGTTCGTGCGGGATGCTGGGCAGGGTGTCCACCTGGGCGATCAGGCCTTCCTTCAAGTCCACGACGGTGTACAGATCGCAATGGCCGAAATGGGCTCCGACTTCGGCGGCGAGGCCGCCGGGGTGGGAGGATGGGATGGCAATGCGTGCTTCGTTCATGGCCTGTCTCCTTGGGGTGCTCCGGATGACCCTGGCCGATGCGGGCGCGATTGCATGCGGGCGGGGCGGTCAAGGGGCAGAACGGGAATTATTATGGTCATATGCTCAATAATGGGTCTGTGATCCCGGTCACGCTCGCGCTTTAGGTCCATCACCCCGCGGATCCATCCCAGCCAGCGGCATGGCTCACTTCAGCCCCCGCCGACGCTCCTGCCGACCCAGGGCTTTAGTGGGAATGTGCTCATCACCGGTTCAGCCGGCTTCCCGCCCAGCCACCCCGAACGGCTGCCATGCTGGGCGGCCGGCCTTACCCTAAGGCAGGGCAGGGCGCACCCTCCCCGGGGGGTTGTTCAATCATAGGTTAGCCGGGTCCCCTCGTCGGTGAGGGTGTCCGCGATGTGCCGTTGCCACCTGCTTGACTCCCAGGTCTTCAGCTCCTGGTGCGTCAGGTAGTAGTTCTGGGGGATGGGGTGGGAACCGACGGCGACCTCAATCCCATACTTCGCCGGAATGAATCGGATAAACGTGTCGAGGTGTTCGCAGGGCGGATAACCAACGAGGGTGCAGGTGGCCAGGTGGATGACGTCCACCCCGTTCTTCTTCATCTCCGCGGGCACATATTCCACGTTGCCGCCGGGACATCCACCGCAGGTGGTGTATCCCACCAGTTGAACCTCCTCGTCCCGGTAGCGGGCGAAAGCCCCCTCACGCTTATGAAATGCGCGAAGACACTTGCCTCCACCGCAGGTGTGATAGCGGTTGCAGATGATGATGCCGATCTTTTTCATGGAAAGCCTCCTGACTGGGTTGGCAGATCGCATGGTTCCTAAAGGTCATGATCGCCGGGGGATTCCTTCACCGGGCACTCCAGGCAGGGAGAAGGTTGACCTGCAACCAGGGCGGCCTTGACTGGACAGCGCTCGCAACGTTCCGGCCCGATCAGGCGGAAGGAACCACCCTCGATCCGCAGGGCGCAGCCTTCCACCAGTGCCGTGGTCACCTTCCGATGGGCGGCATCCAGCACCCGGCCGAAGGTCGCCCGGGACACCGCCATACGCTCGGCGGCCTCCTGCTGGTAGAGCCCTTCCATGTGGGCCAACCGGAGTGCCTCCAGTTCCTCCACGGAAAGGGTGATCTCCTCCAGCACCGACAATGGAACAGCCCGAGGCTTGAAGTAGTTCACCCCAGGCATTTCCTCGACTCGCTTGCAGCAGGGACGACGGGGCAAGAAACCCTCCCGGTTCAGTTTCAAGGCAGTGCCGTGATATTTGCAAGCGATCAGTCATGACTTCAGCAGAGCAAGAATTTCACCGGAACTGGCCACCTTGCCCTGGAACATGAGGCGACCGTCGATAGCCAGCGCCGGGGTGTTGAGGATACCCCGCCGCTCGTGTTCAGGTCGTTTCAACAGACTGGTCCGCCGTCACTTGGTCTTGCCTAGGGTGGCTTTGGCGCCATCCACCAGCAGCTTGGCTTCCTTGACTTTCTGAAGCATGTAGTCCGGCGCGTGCACGCCCCAGGAACCATCCTTCTGGATCGCGCTGATGATGTCCTGCGCCTGAGGGGCTTGGCTTCTGGGTCGCCAGGCGGCAAAGGCGCGCGGGGGCTGCGGGGTCCGAGGCCGAGGCCGTGCCGGTAAAGAAGCCCTGGTTCATCGGCGGCTTCCTGCTGCTGGTGGCGGCGCTGGTGACCTGGAACCCGGGGCTGCAGCGCGCAGGCCATTTCATCGCCTCGCTCGCGCTGGGCGCGGTCTGGGCGGGGCTTATATCGGTATGATCGGATGATCCTCACAGTCTACGGAAAGGGAGCCAATCATGGGCAATGACATTCTCGATCGCAGAAACGTGCTCGGAATCCTGGCGGGCCTTGGAGGCGCGATCACCCTGGGCGGCTCCGTCTGCCTGGGCAGATCGCTCGCGGCGGGAACCCCGGCCGCCGCGCCGGCAAACCCCATGGCGCACCTGCCCTGGCCTTACCGGCAGTTGGATCCGGACGCCATTGGCCAGCGCGCCTTCGAAAGCTACCTGAAGGGCCACTGCATGTACGGGACCTTCGATGCCATCGTGGGCACCGTGGCCGAGAAACTCGGGGCCCCTTATACCGGCTTCCCCTTCGAGATGTTCCTCTACGGCATGGGTGGCGTGTACGGCTGGGGAACGCTTTGCGGCGCGCTCAATGGTTGCGCCGCGGCGATCCAGCTGCTGAGCCCGAACCCCAGCCCGCTGGTGGATGAGCTATTCCGTTGGTACGAGAATAATCCCCTGCCCAACTTTGACCCCAAGGGGAGGAGATTCAAGACAGTGCAAAGCCTCGCCGGCTCAC
>CAZVHQ010000025.1:0-53802 GCA_964627225.1 uncultured Mesoterricola sp. | reverse complement strand
CCATGGCGGCCTGGCCGGAACGGTCCCCTTCGGCGGTGGCCGCCACCGCCTGGTTGGCCTGCTGCTGGCTGGCGTGGACGTTGGTGGAGACTTCACGGATGGAGGCGGACAGCTCGGTCATGGCCGAAGCCATGCGTTCCACCGAACTGCGCTGGTCCTCGGCATTGCGGGCCAGTTCCTGGCTGGTGTTGGAGATCTCATGGGCCGAGCCGGCGAACAGGCTGGCGTCCTCGGCCACCCGCAGGGCGTCGAAGCGGATCCGGTTGATCATGCCCTTGAGGCGGGACTGCATGGTCCGGACCATGGCCAGGACCGAGCTGTTGTCGTCCGGCCGGGTCTCCACCTCCACCCGCATGTCGCCGTCGGCCACTTTCTTCAGCAGCTCGATGGTCCGGGCCGGATCGCCGCCCATCTGGACGTTCATGACGCGGATCTGCATGGCGGCACAGCCCACGCCGAGCGCCAGGCCGAGCAGGGTGCCCAGGTCCAGGACATAGCCCGGCAACCCGGCACCATGGACCGCCGCCACCAGGAGCAGCAGGAAATAGCCGGTGACCAGGCCGAAGCCCAGCCCCAGGCGCCCGGCGAAGGACATGGAGGCCAGCGGCACCCACGGCGCGGCGGCGTGGCAGGCCTCGGCCCAGGGCACCCCCTGGTTCAGCCGGGCGTAGAACCGCTCGGCGTCACGCACCTGGCCGCGGCTGGCCTTGCTGCGGATGGAGACGTAGCCCTTGATGGCGCCCCCCTCCTTGATCGGGGTGATGTTGGCGTCCACCCAGTAGTAGTCGCCGTTCTTGCAGCGGTTCTTGACGAAGCCCTGCCAGGGCTTGCCGGCCTTGAGCGCGGCCCACATGTCGGCGAACACAGCCGAAGGCATGTCCGGATGGCGCACGAGATTGTGCGGCTGGCCCAGCAGTTCCTCGCGCGTGAAGCCGCTGATGCGCACGAACTCGTCGTTCACGTAGGAGATGTTGCTCTGCACATCGGTCATCGAGACCAGGAATCCGCCTTCCTGAACCAGGTGCTCGACGGTCGTCACGGGTTGATTAACGCGCATGGTGACTCTCCAGGATGCCGCGGCAGGATATCCATACCCAATTTACCCTGAAATGATCAACATAGACGGCGCCTCATTCAGCTATTCTTTCGGGCAGCAACATTTGAAATACCTCCTGGCGCGAAATGGCGCTGGGGAAGGATGAACTTCCATGGCAGGATGGTCGGCAATAAATAAATTGAATTTCGAGTGACCAAGGAACCAGCCCATGGCTACCCCATCCCCCATGTTTTCCAGAAGCGGCAAGAAGGGTCTCCTGGCTTCAGGGAAAACGCGGGAGGACCGGCGCCTCATCGAATCCCGGCTGCGCATCCTGGTCAAGGCGGTGGAGCAGAGCCCGGTCTCGATCATCGTCACCGACAGCCAGGGCATCATCGAGTACGTGAACCCCAAGTTCTGCAGGGTGACCGGCTACACCATGGAGGAAGTGCTGGGCCAGACGCCGCGGATCCTGAAGGGCGGGTTCCTGAGCCCCGAGTTCTACCAGGATCTCTGGCGCACCATCCTGGCCGGAGAGGAATGGCACGGCGTCTTCCACAACCGCACCAAGAGCGGCGACCTGCTCTGGGAGCTGGCCTCGATCTCGCCGATCCGGGACGAGGACGGCAACGTCACCCATTTCGTCAGCGTCAAGGAGGATTTCACCGAGATCAAGCGCCTGCAGGACCAGATGGACAACCTGGCGCACCACGACCAGCTGACCGGGCTGCCCAACCGCAACCTGTTCTACGACCGGCTCAGGCACGCCCAGGCCCAGGCCAAGCGGCGGGAAAAGGGTTTCGTCCTGTTCTACATGGACCTGGACGGGTTCAAGGCGGTCAACGATACCCATGGCCATGAACTGGGCGATGCGCTGCTCAAGGCGGTGGCCCAGCGGCTCAGCGAGTGCGTGCGGGAATCGGACACCGTGGCGCGGATGGGCGGGGATGAATTCACCGTGCTGCTGCCGGACCTGCAGTCGCACGGCCACGCCGCGAACATCGCCCGGCAGATCATCCAGACCCTGTCCCAGCCGTTCCCGTTCGAGACGGTGACCTGCCGGATCGGCGTTTCCATCGGCATCAGCTGCTTCCCCGAGGACGGCGAGGAATCCGACCGGATCATCTCCTGCGCCGACGCCGCCATGTACCGGGTGAAAAACGCCGGGGGCAACAGCTTCATCTTCTGGCAGTGAGGCGGAATCTCAAATTCAACTATAATCGGGACCGGAGACCCTCCATGGTAGCTGCCACGGTTCCTGAACCCACCCTTCGGCGTCTGCCGAAGTACTATCACTACCTCAAGCGGGTCCAGGGCACCGGCCAGGAGATCATCTCCGCCACGCAGATGGCCGAGGATCTGGGCATCCACCACACCCAGGTGCGCAAGGATCTCGCCGCCACCGGCAGCCAGGGCAAGCCCAAGGTGGGGCACCGGGTCGACGACCTGCTGGTTTCCATCGAAGCGTTCCTCAACTGGAACAACTTTTCCGAAGCCTTCCTGGTGGGGGCGGGCAACCTGGGCTCGGCCCTGCTGGGCTACACCGATTTCGAGAAGGCCGGCATCCGCATCGTCGCCGCCTTCGACGCCAGCCCGGCCAAGGTGGGCCGGCGGGTCCACGGGGTGGAGGTGTTCCCCATGAGCCAGTTCGAGCAGCTGGCCGAGGAGCGGCGCGTCGCCATCGGCATCATCACGGTCCCCGCCGACCGCGCCCAGCAGATCGCCGAGACCATGGTGCGCAGCGGCCTCCAGGCCATCTGGAACTTCGCGCCGATCACCCTGGACGTGCCGGAGGAGATCATCGTGGAGAACGTGGAACTCTACGCCAGCCTGGCGGTGTTCTCGCGCAAGCTGGAGGAGCGCCGCAAGGCCAAGGCCGCCGCGGCGCAGTTCGCCATCTAGATCAGGTCCGCCAGGGCCTCCTCCAGCCGCGGGAAAAGGAACGTGAAGCCCAGCCGCTCGGCCTGCCGGGGCAGGACGAACGCGCCCTCCAGCAGCATCGCCTCGCCCATCTCCCCCAGCAGCGCCGTGAGCGCCGCGCGGGTCACCCAGGCCGGCACCGGCAGCAGCGGCCGCTTCAGGCGCCGGGCCAGGGCCCGAGTGAAGGTCGCGCTGCTGACCGGCATGGGCGCCACGGCGTTCACCGGGCCGGCGTAGGCCGGGTTGGCGGCCGTTTCGATGATCAGGCGCACCAGGTCGTCCACATGGATCCAGCTCAGGCCCTGCCGGCCGTGGCCCAGCCGGGTGCCCAGGCCCAGCCGGACCGGCAGGGCCATCTTCGCCAGGGCGCCGCCGTCCCGGGCCAGGACCACGCCCAGGCGCAGCTTGACCACCCGGACGCCGTGCGCCAAGGCAGCGTCGGCGGCGGCTTCCCAGCGCTGGCAGAGCTGGGCCAGGAAACCCTGGCCGGGGGCCTGGGCTTCATCCGCGGGCCGCTCGTCCAGGGCGCCGTAGAGGCCCACCGCGCTGGCGTTCACCAGGACCTTGGGCGCGCCGGCGGCCATGGCCTGGACCAGCCGCCCGGTGGGCCCCACCCGGCTGTCCAGCAGGGCCTGCTTGCGGGCCGCGGTCCAGCGGCGGTCGGCGATGCCCGCGCCACAGAGGTTGATGACCGCGTCGGCGCCTTCCAGCGCCTCCGGCAGGGCGTCCCAGCCGCACGTGCCGGGTCCCGGCGCGCGGCTCAGCACCGTCACCCGGATGCCCAGGCTGGCCAGGGCCGCCGCCAGGTGCCGGCCCACCAGGCCCGTGCCGCCCGCCACCACCACCTGGTCCAGACCGCCGGCCATGGCGCCGCCTACTCGTACTCGATGGTCGCCGGCGGCTTGCTGGTGATGTCGAACACCACGCGGTTGATCCCCTTCACCTCGTTGACGATGCGCTGCGCCACCTTCTCCAGGAGCTCATGGGGCAGCCGGGCCCAGTCGGCGGTCATGAAGTCTTCCGAGGTGACCGCCCGCAGCGCGCACATGTTCTCGTAGGTGCGCTCGTCGCCCATGATCCCCACGGTCATGACCGGCAGCAGCACGGCGAAGCACTGGGAGGTGTTGCGGTACCATCCGGCGCTTTTCAGCTCCTCGATGAAGATGGCGTCGGCGTTCTGCAGGATCCTGACGCGGTCCTCGGTGACGCAGCCGGGAATGCGCACGGCAAGGCCCGGGCCGGGGAAGGGGTGGCGCCAGACCATGTCCTCGGGCAGGCCCAGGGCGAGCCCCACCCGGCGCACCTCGTCCTTGAACAGCTCGCGCAGCGGCTCCACCAGCTTGAGCTTCATGAAGGCGGGCAGGCCGCCCACGTTGTGGTGCGACTTCACCAGCACGGCGCCGCCGACGCCGGAACTTTCGATCACGTCGGGATACAGCGTGCCCTGGGCCAGGAAGTCGGCCTGGAGCTGCTGCGCTTCCCGGTCGAACACATCGATGAAGATCCTGCCGATGATCTTGCGCTTGGCCTCGGGGTCGGCCACCCCGGCCAGGCCGCCCAGGAATTCCGCCCCGGCGTCCATCCAGCGGATCTGCATATCGAACGGCGCGAAGGCCTCCTGCACCTGCAGCTTTTCGTCCTTGCGCATGACTCCGGTGTCCACGAACACGCAGGTGAGCTGGTTGCCGATGGCCCGGTGCAGCAGCAGGGCGGCGACGCTGGAATCGACCCCGCCGGAGAGGCCGAGCACCACCCGGCCGTCGCCCACCTGGGCGCGGATGTCCTTCAGCTTCTCTTCGATGAAGTGGCCGGCGTTCCAATCCAGCTTCATGGCGCAGACGTGCAGGAAGTTGCGCAGGATGGTGGCGCCGTGGGTGGTGTGGCTGACTTCCGGATGGAACTGGATGGCGAACTGCCGCAGCGCGCGGTTCTCCATGGCGGCGACCGGCACGCCCGGGGTCCGGGCGGTGACCGTGAACCCGGCCGGGGCCTGCTCCACGTGGTCGCCGTGGCTCATCCAGACCTGCTGTTCGGGGTCCAGCCCCTGGAACAGGACGCTGTCCAGGTCCTGCACCTGGATGAGCGCCTTGCCGTACTCCCGGTGCGCCGACCGGTGGATCAGGCCGCCGGCGTTGCGCGCCAGCAGCTGCTGGCCGTAGCACACGCCGAGAATGGGCACGCCGAGTTCGAGGATGGCCGGGTCCAGGTCAGGCGCGCCCGCTTCCAGCACGGATTTCGGCCCGCCCGAAAGGATGATGCCTTTCAGGTCGGCGCCCTGGATCTCCTGGGCGGTCGCCGCGGGGCCGTAGACCAGGCCGAACGCCCCCAGGTCACGGAGCCTGCGGGTGATCAGCCGGGTGAATTGAGACCCATAGTCGAGAATGGCGATGCGCTCGTGATGCATGATGACCCCGCTCCAATCATCTTTGAGAATACCGGATATTGCTGTCACAACGCCTTTTTGAAGGATTCGTCCGTGTCCGTCAGGATCCAGTTGCGCCCTTGCAGGTGGTAGGAAGCGTGCCGTTCCTTGGTTTCCCCGACCCGGACGCCCGGGTGCAGGGCCAGGAACACCGGAAACAGCTCGGTGGGATGCACCAGGCGGATCAGGTAGGTGACCCGGAGGCCGTCCCGGGTGGTTTCCAGCCGGGGAAGGACGCGGACGAACTCGGCCTCCGCCGCCGGCAGTTCGAAGCCGCTGGCGCTGGTGCGGATGGTCCTGGGCGCCTGGGGCTTGAGCTTGAACTGGAACTGTTCCCGGTCCCCCTCCGGGCTGCGGCTCACCGCGAACCAGCCGGTGCGGGTGAGCGCCTCCTGCAGGCCCACCAGCCGGGCATGTTCGGGCGAACCCTTGATGGCCTTGGCGGATTCCGCCACCCGCACCGAAACCACCACCGGGTAGTCCTGGCGGATATCCCGCTCCGCCTCCCGGCGGGTCAGCCTGGATGGGCCGCAGGCCAATGCGGCAGCCAGCACGGGAACGATGATCAGGCGGCGCATCGGCACGGGGAGCCTCCAGCGGATATTGCGATGTGCCCATTTTGGCCGCTAGGGGAGGTCGTGACTACCCTCACTTTAGGAGCGTCCTATAATGGCCGTGCCACATAGGGGACAACCGTGAATAAGAAATATTTGGACTTCCTTTCCTCCGAACTGGAAAATTTGAAAGAGCAGGGGCTCTATAAATCGGAAAGGATCATGGCCTCTCCCCAGGGCGCCTGGGTGCAGGTCAACGGCCAGAAAGTCATGAACCTCTGCGCCAACAATTACCTCGGCCTGGCCAACCATCCCGACCTGGTGGCCGCCGCCCAGCAGGGCCTGGCCCGGCGCGGTTTCGGCATGTCCAGCGTGCGCTTCATCTGCGGCACCCAGGACATCCACAAGGAGCTGGAAGCCAAGCTGAGCGCCTTCCTGGGCATGGAGGACACCCAGCTCTACGGCAGCTGCTTCGACGCCAACGGCGGCGTGTTCGAGGCCCTGCTGGGCGAAGAGGACGCCATCATCTCCGATGCCCTCAACCATGCCTCCATCATCGACGGCATCCGCCTGTGCAAGGCCAAGCGCTTCCGCTACGCCAACAGCGACATGGGCGAGCTGGAGAGCCGCCTCAAGGAGGCCGACGCCGCGGGCGCCCGGTTCAAGCTGGTGGTGACCGACGGCGTGTTCAGCATGGACGGCTACCTGGCCAACCTGCCGGGCATCTGCGACCTGGCCGAGCGCTACGGCGCCATGGTGATGGTGGACGACAGCCACGCGGTGGGCTTCATCGGCGAGCACGGCCGGGGCACCCACGAGCACCACGGCGTCATGGGCCGGGTGGACATCCTCACCGGCACCCTGGGCAAGGCCCTGGGCGGCGCTTCGGGCGGCTACATCGCCTCCAGCAAGGCGGTGGTCGACATGCTGCGCCAGAAGTCCAGGCCCTACCTGTTCTCCAACACGCTGGCGCCGGCCATCACCGTCACCAGCCTCAAGGTGCTGGAGATGCTCACCTCCGGCGACGGCCTGCGCAAGCAGCTGCGGGCCAACGCCCTGCAGTTCCGCTCCGGGATGGAGCAGCTGGGCTTCAAGCTGCTCCAGGGCGAGCATCCGATCATCCCGGTGATGTTCTACGACGCGCCGCTGGCCCAGGCCTTCGCCTCCGCCCTGCTGCAGGAAGGCGTCTACGTGACCGGGTTCTTCTTCCCGGTGGTGCCCAAGGGGCAGGCGCGCATCCGCACCCAGATGTCCGCCGCCCACAGCTCCGCCGACATTGCCACCGCCATCGCCGCCTTCGCCAAGGTGGGCCGCGCGCTGGGCGTGATCAAGTAGCCAACTTTGCAACCACGAGGTGAATCATGAAGGCATTGGTCAAGAGCAAGCGTGAGCCTGGGCTGTGGATGGAAGACGTCCCCATGCCCACCATCGGTCCCAACGACGTGCTGATCCGCATCCACACGTCGGCCATCTGCGGCACGGACATGCACATCTGGAACTGGGACGCCTGGAGCCAGAAGACCATTCCGGTGCCCATGCACGTGGGCCATGAGTACGCCGGGGTGATCGAGCAGGTCGGCAATGAAGTGGAAGGCTACAAGGTCGGCGACCGGGTTTCCGGCGAGGGCCACATCGTCTGCGGCCACTGCCGCAACTGCAAGGCCGGCAAGCGCCACCTCTGCCCCAACACGGTCGGCGTGGGGGTGAACCGGCCCGGCTCCTTCGCCGAGTACCTGTCGCTGCCCGCCACCAACCTGTTCAAGCTGCGCGACGGCATCTCCAACGAGATGGCGGCCATCTTCGATCCGTTCGGCAACGCGACCCACACCGCGCTCTCCTTCAACATGGTGGGCGAGGACGTGCTGATCACCGGCGCGGGACCGATCGGCTGCATGGCGGTGGCCATCGCCCAATTCGTCGGGGCGCGCAACGTCGTCATCACCGACGTGAACCCGTACCGCCTGGACCTGGCCCGCAAGATGGGCGCCACCCGGGCCGTGGACGTGAGCAAGGAAAGCCTGAAGACGGTCATGGCCGAACTGGGCATGACCGAGGGCTTCGACGTGGGCCTGGAGATGAGCGGCAACGGCGCCGCCTTCAAGGGCATGCTGGACGGCATGGTGAACGGCGGGCGGGTCGCCATGCTGGGCATCTTCCCCGACGACGTGGCCATCGACTGGGGCAACGTGATCTTCAAGGGCCTCTTCATGAAGGGCATCTACGGCCGGGAGATGTTCGAGACCTGGTACAAGATGGCCGCCATGATCGAAGGCGGCCTGGACATCAGCCAGGTCATCACCCACCGCTTCCCCATCGACGATTTCCGCCAGGGCTTCGAAGTCATGGGCAGCGGCAAATCCGGGAAGGTCATCCTGGATTGGGGCGTCAAGTAGGTTCTTGACCGGAATGAAACGCGGGACGGGGGGGCGACCCCCCGTCCCTCATGTTTTACCCTTGCCGGTCAGTCCTTGGCGTTCCCCTCCGGGAAACCGAATTCGACGGATTTGAAGACCTGATCCTGGATCTTGAGGTTCCTGAAGATCCCCTTGAAGGTGGCCGCCGACTTCAGCCAATCGGCCCTGGCCTCGAACAAGGACGTATCCCCAACGGTTTCCCCCGTCGCCAGATCCGCCACCGGCTTCAGGGTCAAGGTCGCCTGCCCCTGGACCTGCAGGTCCAGTTGCCGGGCCGCGATCCGGATGAAGCTCTCCATCTCGCCGTCGAGGACATAGGCCCGCAGGGTGCCGGACGCGGGTTCCCGGACCAGTTCGATGGTGAACTGCTCGTCGCCCAGCTCGACAGGGGTGCCACGGTGGGGCGGGACCGCATGGTGGGGTTTCGGCTGGTCGGTGGCGGAGCCGGCCAGGGCGGCGGCGCCGATGCGCGAGCGGAGCAGGGCCCAGCCTCCGCCGGCGAGGGCCAGAACGGTCAGAATGGCGATGGCATGTTTGGGTCGCACGGGAACCTCAACTAAGCGGGGAAAGGCCATCGGCCACCGACAAACGATAGGCGCGCCAGGCGGGGATGGCACCGGCCAGGAGGCTGAGCCCCAGCATCAGCACGGGGCCCCAGACCATGACCGGGTTCCAGGCCCAGGGCTCGAACAGCACCCCGATCTGGGTCCTCAGGATCTCCTGCACGGTGGAGGCGATGGCCGCGTAGAGGCCGAACCCCAGGGCGCAGCCGAGCAGCCCGATGCCGGCCGATTCACCCAGCACGGCGGCGATCAGGAAGCCCCGGTGGGCGCCCAGGGCGCGCAGGATGGCCAGGTCGCGCTTGCGCGCGCTCATGGAGGAGTAGACCGAGGAGAACACCGACGCCCCGGCCACCACCGCCACCAGGTAGGCCAGCGCCCGCAGGGCCTGTTCGAACCAGGCGAACTTGGCGAACAGGTCGCCGAGGATCGACGCCACCGGCCAGGCCAGGGTCAGGCGCTTGCCCTGCCGGTTGTAGCGGGTATCCAGCATGAGTCCCGCGGCCATGGCCCCGGGCTTGAAGCGGATCAGCACGGCGCTGAGGTCGGTGAAGGCGGCGGGATCGTGGCCGCCCAGTCGCTGGACACCCTCCAGGGGCACCCAGATGACCCGGTCGGCCGGAGTGTTGGTGGGGGCGAGCACGCCGACCACCGTGAAGATCTCGCTGTGCTGGGCTTCGGGGTTGTAGTCCAGGCCGTGGAACGGATGGAAGGTCGTGCCGATCGCCCAGCCCAGCTGGTGCGCCGCCAGGCTGCCCACCACGGCCTCCTTCTGGCCCACCTGGAAGGGCCGTCCGCCGGGCTCCACCGTGTAGACGTGGTCCGGGGCGTACTCGAGGTTCTGGAAGAAGTCGTCGCTCACGCCCACCAGCCGGACCCCGCGGAAATTGTCGCCCACGACGATGGGGATGGCCCGGTCCACCATGGGCAGGGCCTTGACCTGCTGGAAATCCTCCGCGGTGATGTTGCCCGGGGAGGCCTCCTGGTGGAACAGGCCGTTCAGCACCAGCTGCAGCTTGGAGCCGCGGGCGCCCAGCACGGCGTCGAAGCCCGAGGCGGACCGGGTGAACGACTGCTCCGCTTCGGAGCGCACCACCCAGACCGAGATCACCAGGCCCATGCCCAGGGCCACCAGGAGCACGGCCACCGCCGTGGAGACCAGATGTTGGCGCAGGCCGCGCCTAATCAACAGGAACAGCATCAGACTTCCTCCTCGCGGGGTTCTACCTGGTTAAGCTCGGCCAGATCGATGACCTGGTCGAACGCCGACAGCACCTCCGGATCATGGCTGGCCACCAGCAGCGCGGAACCCAGGGCCGTGGCGCTGTCCCGCAGCAGCTGGATGATCTTGCGGCCCCGGGCGGCGTCGAGGTTGCCGGTGGGCTCGTCGGCCAGGATCAGGCAGGGGCGGTTGGCCAGGGCCCTGGCCACCGCCACCCGCTGCTGCTGGCCGGTGCTGAGCTGGCGGGGCAGGTGCTGGGCCCGGTCGGCCAGCCCGACCCGCTCCAGCGCCGCCATGGCGCTGCCGGCGTCGGCGCCCTTGCCGAAGGCCAGGCCCAGCATGACGTTTTCCAGGGCCGAAAGCCCCTGCAGCAGGTTGAAGGTCTGGAACACGTAGCCGATCCGTTCGGCGCGCAGCCGGTCCCGGCGGGCTTCGGACAATCCGGTGACCTCGGTGCCGCCCACCGCCACGAACCCGGAATCCGGCTCCAGGATGCCCGCGATGATATGCATCAGCGTGGTCTTGCCCAGGCCGCTTTCGCCGCGGATCGCCCTTTGCTGGCCGGCCTCGAGCTGGAAAAACGGGATGCGGAGAACGTCGGTCCGCTGCCCGGATGGGCCTGTGAAGGACTTGACCAGATCCCGGATGGTCAGGGCAGGCGTGGGATCCATGGTGGTCGCCTCGTCACTCATTGTTTCAACCCCTGGATGATGGCCGTGGCGAGGTCGCGCTCGAATGAGAAATAGTTCCCGTCCGCGGGCATGTTGTGGGTGGCGATGGACACGGCGGTGACTTTGGCCTCCTTGGCCAGTGCCTCCACCGTCCTGGGCGAGGTGCCCAGCTCCGTGAAGACCACGGATACCTGGTTCTGCTTGATGAGCTTCTTCAAGGCGTTCAGATTGGCCGCGGAACCCTCGGCCTCGCTGGTCAGGCTGGGAATGACCGCGCCGACCAGCTTGAACCGGTAGCGCTGGGCGAAATACCCCAGCGACTCGTGCCCGGTGACCAGTTTCCGCCGGTTCAAGGGCAGGGCATCCACCTTGCCTTGGATCTCGGCGTCGAGGGCCACCAGACGCCTGTCCAGATCCGTGCAGCGGGTGGACAGGTCCACCCCGAACCGCTGCTTGAGGTCGAGGGCCAGGGCGTCCACCACGGCCTTGATCGTCATGGGGTCGGTCCAGAGATGCGGATCTTCGGCGCCGGCCTGCTGGTCAGGATCGTTCGAGGGGATGCCCTCCCCGGGGCCCACGTGGCGGACGGTGATGTGCGATCCGGCTGTGAAGAACCCCACCCCGGCTTTGCGAGCCTGATCCAGGGACTTCTCCATGCCGCCTTCCAGGCCGATGCCGTTCTCCACGATGAGGTCGGCATGGGTCAGCACCTCGATGTCCTTGGCCGACGGTTCCCACTCGTGGACATCCGCGCCGTTGGGCATGGCTGATTTCACCTCGAACGCGTCCCCCACCAGGTCCTTGACGACCGCGCCCAGGACGGGGTAGGTCGCGATGATGGTCCTTTTGCCCATGCGCACAGCCTCGCGCTTCGGCGCGCAAGCGGCGAGCAGGGCAATGAGGCCGATCCCCGCAACAAACTTGATGGCCAAATTGAATTTCATCAAAGATCTCCCTTTCTGGACCGGACTGAATCCCTCGCTGGCTCCCCGAGCCTGGTGCCGAACCCGATGTCCTGGGTTGAGCTTACCCACAAATGGAAATCATTTCTATTGGCTAGGCCCACAAACAGAAATAATTTCTAAATAGAGATCGGAGCGGTCAGCGCACCGGCTGGGGCTGGGGAATGACCGGCAGGGTCTTTTCCTTGTAGAACTCGCCGTTGACGATGAAGGTGTCGGCAGCCAGTTCCTCGCCTCCGGGCTGGAGGTCCACGCCCAGGGAGGCCAGGTAGTAGCTGTCCAGCTTGGTGCCCAGCACCTGGACCGGACGGCCCTTGCGGTCCTTGGTGTTCAGGATCGGCGTCGCCACGAAGGGGCGGTAGAAGAAGGGATGCTTCCAGGGGGTGGCCGGTTCCTCCTCCAGGTAGTCCGGCACCAGGGCCGACAGGTAGCGGGGGTATTCGGTGTGCTTGCCCTTGTAGCGGGTCAGGGCGTCGGCGGTGCGCTTCATGATGCTGCGCAGCTGGCGCTGGCGCTCCTGGATGTCCTGGCGCAGCAGGGCGTCCATGAGGTAGAGATCCTTGCTGGCCTGCTGGCCGGGCACGGTGTCGGCATATTTGGCCGCCAGTTGGGCCATGAGGGTCCTGGCTTCCAGCTGCTTGCCCTGCTGGTTGAGCAGGATCGCCTCATCATAGAGCTGCTGGGGCAGACGGGGGTCTTCGGATCGGCAGGCTGCGAAGGCCAGGACCAGCGGAAAGAGCACACTGCGCACGAACGCCATGGCGGAACCATAGCACCAACTGTCCCGGGGTTGAAGTACACTGAGGCCATGCGGATGTTGGCGCAGCACTCACCGGGATTCGATCCAGCCACCCCCTGGCTGGACTGTGAAACGTCCTTGACCCGGGAATCCCACCTGTTCCAGCACTTCAAGATACGCCGCCGATCCCCGCACACGGCCCGGGAACATGATTTCACCCGGCTGCTCTGCCCGGACTGGGTGAACGTGGTGGCCTTCACGACCGAGGGTGAGCTGCTGCTGGTGGAGCAGTTCCGGCACGGCATCGACGAAGCCACGCTGGAGGTGATCGGCGGCGTGTGCAACCGGGACGAGCCGCCGGATCGGACCGCCCGGAGGGAGCTGCTGGAGGAGACGGGGCATGTGGCCGGGCAGTGGCTGGCCCTGGGCGGCTGCGCCCCCAATCCGGCGGTCCAGAACAACCATTGCCATTTCTACCTGGCCCGGGACTGCAAGCCCGTGGCGGAACTGGACCTGGATCCTTCCGAAGAATTGCGGGTCTGGGCCGTGTCCTGGGCCGAAGCCGAGCAGATGCTGCGGGAGGGCACCCTGGACCACGCCCTGGTCATGGCGGCCTTCCTGCGTCTGTTCCTTTGGCCGGGCTGGGCCGAGCTGGAGCGTTCCCTGCGGTGATCCGCTGTCAAAGGCCCCACTCGCTGCTACATTTAAAACAGTCGTGGAGGGATAGATGGCCAGTGAGTGCACATTCGATGTGGTATCCAAAGTGGACATGGACGAAGTCAAGAATGCCGTCGCCCAGGCCATGAAGGAGATCGGCCAGCGCTTCGACTTCAAGGGCTCGATCTCCAAGATTGACCTGAAGGAGGAAGGGGTGCTGACCCTCACCAGCGACGACGAGATCCGGCTCAAGGCGGTGATCGAGGTGCTGCAGAGCAAGCTGGTGAAGCGGGGCGTCAGCATCCGGGCCATGGAGTTCGGCAAGATCGAGCCGGCCAGCAAGGGTTCCGCCCGGCAGGAAGTGAAGATCCTCCAGGGCATCCCGGTGGAGAAGGCGAAGGGCCTGGTGAAGACCCTGAAGGACAGCAAGATGAAGGTCCAGGCTTCGATCCAGGGCGACCAGCTGCGGGTCTCCGGCAAGAACAAGGACGACCTCCAGGAGGCCATGGCCCTGCTCAAGAAGCATGACCAGGGGCTGGATCTCCAGTTCACCAACTTCCGGTCCTAGCGAGTGTCTCGCCTGGACCTGCTCCGCTATTTCCTGCCCATCTCGGCCAAGCTGGCCCTGGTGGAGGCGGAGCTGCAGCGCACCCTGCAGTCCGACCTGCCGGTGGTGCGCAGGCTTGCCGGCCACGTCGGCGCCGGCAAGGGCAAGCGGCTCCGGCCGGCCCTGGTGCTGTTGTGCAGCCGGCTGTGCGGCGTGGAATCCGGCGAGGACGTGCGGTTCGCCGCGGTGTTCGAGCTGGTGCACACCGCCACGCTGGTGCACGACGACGTCATCGACCATGCCCCCACCCGGCGCAGCAAGCCCACCCTCAACGCCCTGTGGGGCAACACCCTGACCGTCCTGTTCGGCGACCTGCTCTACATGCATTCCATGTCCTCGGCCATCGCCGGCCGGTCGTTCCGGATGCTGGAGATCCTGGCCGAGGTGACCACCCGGATGATCGAAGGGGAGCTGATCCAGAACGATTTCCTGTTCAACCTGGAGACCACCCGGAAGGAATACTTCGAGATCCAGGAGCGCAAGACCGCGCTGCTGTTCTCCGGCTGCACCGAGACCGCCGGGGTCCTGGCCCAGCGTCCCCAGGGCGACTGCGAGGCCCTGCGCCGGTTCGGCCTGGAGATCGGCCGGGCCTTCCAGCTGGTGGACGATCTGCTGGACTACACCGCCACCAGCGAGCAGCTGGGCAAACCGGTGTTCTCCGATCTGCATGAAGGCAAGCTCACCCTGCCGCTGCTCACCCTCATGGAGCGGGCTCCCCGGGAAACCCGGCCGATCATCCAGCGGATCTGGGAGGCCGGGGAGGAAACCCCCATCCAGCCCGCCGATGAGCAGGCCCTGCGCGCCCTGCTGGAGGCCCACGACGCCTATGCCGAGACCCGCGTCCTGGCCCGGCAGGCCTCCCAGGCCGCCACCGCAGCGCTCACCTCGCTGGACGGGGACAAGGCGACCCGCAAGCTGCTGCTGGAGATCCCGGAGTTCCTGCTGGCGCGGAGTTCCTAGCCCAGCGCCCCCGGCTGGCTGCGCGGATCCCAGTCGATCTCCGCCCGCTTGAGGGCTGCGATGAACGTTTCTTTGTCGGGCGCCCTCAGGTAGGCCTCCTTGTTGGTGACCACGCCGCCCAGGATCAATTCGATCAAGGCGTCGTTCATGAGCTTCTGGCCGTGGGCGCGGCCGGTCTGCATGGCGCTGGGGATCTGGAAGGACTTGTTCTCGCGGATCAGGTTGGCGATGGCGGGGGTGATGAACAGCGATTCCAGCGCGGCGATCCGGCCGCCGCCCACCCGCTTGAGCAGGATCTGGCTGACCACGCATTTCAGCGCGTCGGCCAGCATTACCCGGACCTGCTGCTGGCGGTCGGCCGGGAACTGGTCGACGATCCGGTCGATGGTGCCCACGGCGCTGCTGGTGTGCAGGGTGCCGAACACCAGGTGCCCGGTGACGGCGGTCTCCAGGGCGATGGCGATGGTCTCCAGGTCGCGCATCTCGCCCACCATGACGATGTCGGGATCCTCGCGCAGGGCGGCGCGCAGGCCGCTCTTGAAGGAGTCGGTGTGGGTGCCCACTTCGCGCTGGTTCACCAGGCAGCGCTTGCGCTGGTGGACGAACTCGATGGGATCCTCGATGGTCAGGATGTGATCCGAACGCTGCTGGTTGGCCAGGTCGATGAGGGCGGCCAGGGTGGTGGACTTGCCTGAACCGGTGGGGCCGGTGATCAGCACCAGGCCCTTGGCCAGCCCCGCCAGGCGCTGGATCGGCTGTTCCAGGCCGAGCCGGCCGGGATCCGGGAGCTCGTTGGGGATCACCCGGCAGACGAAGCCCGGGCCCATCCGGTCCAGGAAGTAGTTCACCCGCAGCCGGCAGTTCCCGGCCTCATAGGGATGGGCGAAATCCGCGTCGTTGTGCTCCTGGAAATGGCGCCAGGCCGGGGCCGGAGCAATGGCCGCCATGACCTCCAGCAGCTGGCTCGGCCCCAGGATGCCGAAGTCCATCAGGTCTTCCAGGTCGCCGTTCACCCGGCAGAGCGGCGTTTCGAAGGAGCTGCAGTGCAGGTCCGACCCCTGCCGGTTCAACAGCTCGGCGAACAGGGCCTCGGTGAGGGGATGGTTGCCGGGGGCAAGGGCCTGGGGCGGAGCCGGCACCGGTGCCAGCGCCGCCGGCGGACGGGGTGCCGGGGCCGCGGACCGGGCCAGGGCAGCGGCCTGGATGCGGATGCCCTGGGGGCTCCGGGTGAAGCTGAGGTGGAACGACTCGTCGCCGGCGCTGTGGTCGAAACTGGCCTCGCCCCGGTTGTTCCAGCTCTCCTCCAGGCTGTGCGGCAGCACTTCCCGGGCCAGCATCTCCAGCATGGTGGACGGGATCGCGTTGGGCAGCAGGGGCTGGTCGCCGCCGCCGGCCATCTGCAGCATCGGCTGGCGGTCGGCCTCCATGGTCAGGCCGATGCCGCCCCGGGAGGTGACATGGGCCAGAAGCTTGTCCAATTGAGGCATGGCCGACCCCCTTTGACCCGTTTATTCTATCCGGTGCACGCCCAGGAATTCGCTACACTTGTTGCTCGACTTCGGGCCCTTCCTTTTCACCCGTCCCCTTTCAGGAGTGTCGATGGACATCCATGAGTACCAGGCCAAGGAACTGCTCCGGCAATTCGACGTCGCGACCCCCGATGGCCGGGTGGCGGCCGACGCGGCCGAGGCGCGTGCCATCACCGAGGAATTCGGTGGCCAGAGCGTGGTCAAGGCGCAGATCCACGCCGGGGGCCGGGGCAAGGGCGGCGGCGTGAAGTTCGCCAGGACCCCGGACGAGGCGGGCCAGCTGTTCGAAAGGATGCACGGCATGACCCTGGTGACCAAGCAGACCGGGGCCGAAGGGCGCAAGGTCAAGACCGTGTTCATCGCCCGGGCGGTGGATATCGCCAAGGAACTCTACCTGAGCCTGCTGGTGGACCGGGGGACCGGCCGGGTGGCCTTCCTGGCCTCCTCCGAAGGCGGCGTCGAGATCGAGGAAGTGGCGGCCAAGACCCCCGAAAAGATCGTCAAGGTGGTGGTGGACCCCTGCGTGGGGCTGGCCGGCTACCAGATCCGGGAACTGGCCCGCGCGCTCGGCCTCACGGGCGAGGCGCAGAAGCAGTGCGGGCCCTTCCTGCGTAACCTCTACCGGCTGTTCCTGGAGAAGGACTGCTCCATGGTGGAGATCAACCCGCTGGTGATCACGGCCCAGGGCGGACTGACCGCGCTGGATGCCAAGATCGCCTTCGACGACAACGCCCTGTTCCGCCACCCGGACATCCAGGCCTGGCGCGACCGTTCCGAGGAGGCGCCGGCGGAGACCGAGGCCTCCCGGTTCGGCCTCAACTTCATCAAGCTGGACGGCAGCATCGGCTGCATGGTCAACGGCGCCGGCCTGGCCATGGCCACCATGGACATCATCCACCACCACGGCTCCAGCCCCGCCAACTTCCTGGACGTGGGCGGCGGCGCCAGCGAAGAGGCCGTGAACAACGCCTTCCGGATCATCCTCCAGGATCCCGGGGTGAAGGCCGTGCTGGTGAACATCTTCGGCGGCATCATGCGCTGTGACATCGTCGCCAGCGGGATCGTCAAGGCGTCCCGGGAGAACGGCGTCGCCGTGCCGGTGGTGGTGCGGCTGGAAGGCACCAACGTCGAGGAAGGCAAGCGCATCCTGGCCGAAAGCGGCCTGCGCATCCTGGTCGGCGCCGACCTGGACGACGCGGCCCGCCAAGTGGTCGCGGCGATCCAGTGACCTCCATCCACCCCATTCGTCAAAAAGGATAAGCGATGTCCATTCTTGTCGGCAGCAACACCAGACTGATCGTTCAAGGCATCACGGGCCGCGAGGGGCTGTACCACGCCAAGGGCTGCCGCGACTACGGCACCAGCGTGGTGGGCGGGGTCACCCCGGGCAAGGGCGGCACCGTGATCGAGGGCTTCCCGGTCTTCGACAGCGTGAAGGAGGCCCGGGCCCGCACCGGCGCCAACGCGTCGGTCATCTTCGTGCCCCCGGCCGGGGCCGCCGACGCCATCCTCGAGGCGGCGGACGCCGGCATCGAGCTGGTCATCTGCATCACCGAGGGCGTGCCCATCCTGGACATGGTCAAGGTCAAGCAGGCCCTCGGCAACCACCCCGGCACGCGGCTGGTGGGGCCCAACTGCCCCGGCGTCATCACCCCCGGCCAGGCCAAGGCGGGGATCATGCCCGGGCGCATCCATCTGCCCGGCCACGTGGGCATCGTCTCCCGCTCCGGCACGCTCACCTACGAGGCCGTGGGCCAGCTCACGGCACTGGGCATCGGCCAGAGCACCTGCGTGGGCATCGGCGGCGACCCGATCAACGGCACCAACTTCATCGACGTGCTCACGCTGTTCCAGGCCGATCCGGAGACCCACGCCATCATCCTGGTGGGCGAGATCGGCGGCAACGCCGAGGAGCAGGCCGCCGCCTACATCAAGGCCCACCTCACCAAGCCCGTGGTGGCCTTCATCGCCGGCCAGTCGGCCCCCGCGGGCCGCCGCATGGGCCACGCCGGGGCCATCATCAGTGGCGGCAAGGGCACCGCCGCGGCCAAGATGGAGACCCTGCAGGAGGCCGGCATCACGGTGGTGGCGAGCCCCGCCGACATGGGCAAGGCCATGGCCGGGCTGCTGGCGGCCAAAGCCTGAACTGCATGCCCATATAGGCCTTGCGCACCTCGGCCGATTCCAGCAACTCCCGGGCCGGGCCGCTCTGGACGATCCTGCCGGTCTGGATGACATAGCCGCGGCCGGCCACCTCCAGGGCTTCCTGGACCATCTGCTCCACCAGCAGCACGGTGGTGCCGAGCTGGTTGATCCTCACCACGGCGTTGATCACCTTCTCCACCAGGGTGGGCATGAGCCCCAGCGAGAGTTCGTCGAGCATGAGCAGCCTGGGGCCGGACATCAGGCCCCGGGCGATGGCGCACATCTGCTGCTCGCCGCCGCTGAGGGTTTCGGCGATCTGGCCGGAACGCTCGCGCAGGCCTGGTAGCCGGTGCAGAAATTGATGGCGCCCTTGCAGGCGGCTTTCGCCTCATCGGCGGCGTGCACGCCGAACTCCGTGTTCTCGTAGATCAGCCCGGCGGTCTTGATGGTGCCCGGACGCCAGGCAAGGCCTTTTGTTTATTTGAATAACTTCAGGCTGGTCCACTCAGGCGCGACTGGGATGGATCGATGCCTTCCATCAGCAGGCTGGTGCCCACGTACCCGCCCTGGGCGAGCGTCTCCACCGGGATGCCGAGGCGCCGGGCGAGTTCGGCCAGGGTTTCCGGCACGGGTTCCAGGGGCGGTTCTTGGGTTTCGGGTGCTGCTGAGGGCATGGTGCGGCTCCTTGCATCCAGGGATGTTCGGTCCGGACGCATCAAGGAAGTGTCAATTCATTCCGAGGCGGATAAAGGCTTATGATGGGGGCATGAGCGAACTTGTGCAGGCCCACCTCGACCACCGGCGCATCTGGCAGGATTTCCAGTACGCCTACCCGGTCATTTCGCGCCGCAGCAAGGGCGTGAGCCTTGGGGTCAACCTCAATCCGGACAAGCTGTGCAATTTCGATTGCGTGTACTGCGAAGTGGACCGCAGCACGCCCGGGCCGCGCTCGGACATCGACCTCGCCCAGCTGGAGCGGGAGATGACCACGCTGCTGGACCTCACGGTGAACGGCACCCTGTTCCGCACCTCGCCGTTCGATTCCGCCCGGCCGGACCAGCGCCGGCTCAACGACATCGCCTTTTCCGGGGACGGCGAGCCGACCACCGCCCCGGAGTTCGCCGGCGCCGTGGACTGCATCGCCCGGATCAAGCGGGAGCGCGGACTGGACCAGGTGAAGCTGGTGCTGATCACGGATTCCACCCGGCTCCAGGCGCCGGAGGTGATCCGCGGGCTGGACACGATGATGGCCAACCAGGGCGAGATCTGGGCCAAGCTGGATGCCGGCAGCGAAGCCTACTACCGGGAGGTGAACCGCTCCAAGGTGCCGTTCGCGCGCATCCTGGACAACCTGGCCGCCACCGCCCGGCGCTGGCCGATCACCATCCAGACCCTGTTCCTGGAGTGGCGCGGGCAGGGCCCCGGGCCCGTGGAAGTGGAGGCCTACCTCGAACGCCTGCGCGCCATCCTGGCCCAGGGCCGGCTCCAGGCCATCCAGCTCTATACGGTGGCCCGCCCGACCCCCGAGCCCGAGGCCCGGCCGCTGCGGGCCCAGGCCATGGACGACCTGGCCCTGCGGGTGCGGGCCGCGTTCCCCGACCTCCCGGTGGAGGTCTTCTACGGCCCTGAATAAATCTTTCCTGACCCTCGCGGCGGGTCTGCTGCTGGTCACCCTTGGCAGCCGGCCGGGGCGGCAGCCCATACCGGGGCCGGTGTTCGCGGTGCCAGTGGCCTCGGTGCAGCTGCTGGCGGTGGGCGACATCATGATGCACCAGGATGTGAAGCAATCCGCCAGCCAGGCTTCGAATGGGCTGCGGGCGCTCTGGTCCGGGGTGGAGCCGCTGCTCCGCACCGCGGACATCGCCTTCGCCAACCTGGAGACCCCGGTGGCGCCGGCCTCCGGCCAGCCGGGGCGGCCGTTCCAGTTCAACGCGCCCGAGGATCTGCCGGCGGCGCTGCGCGCCAGCGGCTTCACCGTGCTGGCCACGGCCAACAACCACGCCTACGACCAGGGCGCCAAGGGCGTGCTGGAGACGCTGGAGCGGCTCAGGGCGGCCCAGCTGGTGCCGATCGGCTCCGGCGCCACCCGGGAGGAGGCGGAGCAGCCCCGGATCGTCACGGTGCGCGGGCTGCGGGTGGCCTTCCTGGGCTTCACCGACATCTTCAACGTGAACCTGAACCGCAACGATGACGATCCCTGGGTGCGCCCGCTGGACCCCGCGGCGGCGGCCGCGGCAGTGCGCCGGGTGCGGCCCCAGGCGGACGCCGTGGTGGTGAGCATCCACTGGGGCAACGAGTACAGCCACCAGCCCACGGCCCGGCAGCGGTCGGTGGCGGGCCTGCTGGCCGAGGCCGGCGCCGACCTGATCCTGGGCCATCATCCGCACGCGCTGCAGCCGGTGGAAATGATCGAGAACGGTACGCGCCGGACCCTGGTGGCCTATTCCATGGGCAACTTCATTTCCAACCAGGACCGCGCCTACCGGGCCGACCGGTTCCCGGTGGAGGAAGGCGACAGCCGGGACGGGGTGGTCCTGCAGTGCCGGCTGGTGAAGCGGCGCCTGGCCGACGGCAGCGACCAGGTGCAGGTGGAACATCCGGTCTGCGAACCGCTCTGGACCGAGAACAACTGGGAGGACTTCAGCTCGGGCCGCTCCCGGGTGCGGGAGATCCGGGTCGGGCCGGTGGATGCGGCCATCGCCGCGACCCGGGCCGAACTGGCCCAGATGCAGTCTGCCGACCCGGCCGGCCTGCGGGAGCGCCAGGCCCGGCTGAGCACCCTGGAGCTGCGCCGGCAGCGCGCCATGGCCACCCTGGGCCAGGCCTGCGCGGCGCCTTGAGCGGGATCGCGTCACCAAACCCTTTTTCAACATAGAGGTATTGCCGATGTACAGCTTCAAAAACGATTACAGCGAAGGCGGGCATCCGCGGATCCTCCAGGCTTTGCTGGAAACCAACCTGGAACAGGTGCCAGGCTACGGGGAGGACCGCTTCACGCTGGAAGCGGTGGAGCTGATGCGCAGGCGCATGGGCCGCGGCGACGTGGACATCCACCTGTTCTCCGGCGGCACCCAGACCAACCTCACCGCGCTTTCGGCCTTCCTGCGCCCGCACGAGGCCGCCGTGGCCGCCCGCACCGGCCACATCCTGGTCCACGAAACCGGCGCCATCGAGGCCACCGGCCACAAGGTGATCGCCATCGACACCGATGACGGCAAGCTGCGGCCCGGGCAACTGCAGACCGTGTTGGACCTCCACAGCGACGAGCACATGGTCAAACCCCGGCTGGTCTACCTGTCCGACTCCACGGAGATCGGCTCGATCTACCTCAAGGATGAACTGGAGCAGCTGAGCCGGTTCTGCCGGGAGCATGACCTCTACCTGTACCTGGACGGCGCGCGGCTTGGCTCGGCCCTGTGCTCCGAGGAGAACGACCTGAGCCTGGCCGACATCGCCCGCTTGACCGACGTCTTCTACATCGGCGGCACCAAGAACGGAGCCTTGCTCGGGGAAGCCCTGGTCATCGGCCGGGACAGCCTGAAGCAGGATTTCCGGTATCACATCAAGCAGAAGGGGGCGCTGCTGGCCAAGGGGCGGCTGGTGGGCGTCCAGTTCCTGGAGCTGTTCCGGGACGATCTGTACTTCGACCTGGCCCGCCACGCCAACGCCATGGCGGCCCGGCTGCGGGACGGTTTCACCCGGCTGGGCTACGGGTTCCTGACCCACTCGCCTTCCAACCAGATCTTCCCGATCCTGCCCAACCGGATGATCGACCGGCTGGCGGAGCAGTTCGAGTTCTACGTCTGGAGCAAGGCCGGGGTCGATGCCTCCGCCATCCGGCTGGTGACCTCCTGGGCCACCCGGGAGGACGCGGTGGCGGCCTTCCTGGCGGCGCTCGCGGCCGCGCACGATTGACCGGCAACCCCTGATTCAGATCAGGTCCACCCCGTGGGTGGCGAAGCGCAGCGCGGCCGCGGCCGGGGCGGGGTCCTGCTCGCGGTCCAGCGCCCACTGGGCCTGGCGCGCCATCAGGGCCAGGGCCAGGGTGCGCCCCAGGGTCAGGGCGAAACGGCGCGCCCCTGCAGGGTCGGCGCCCGCCCACCAGGCCTCGCTCCGGGCCAGGGCGGCCCGGACCGGGCCGGCCAGGTGGTCGGACCGCAGCCCTTCCAGCAGGCTCTCCACGTGGTTCCGGAACGCGGCAAAGCCGCAGGCGCCCAGGGCCTTCATGGCCTCCAGGGCGAGCACGTTGGTGGTGCCTTCCCAGATGCTGAGCACCTGGGCGTCGCGCAGCAGCGCCGGCAGGCCGGTGTCCTCCACGTAGCCGGCGCCGCCGAAGCATTCCAGCAGCTCGCTGCACCCGGCCACCGCCTGCCGGGCGGTGGTGAGCTTCACCAGCGGCGTGAGCAGCCGGTGCAGCGCCGCGTCGCCGGCCGCGCCTTCCACCAGGCCCAGCCATTCGGCGCCGTGGAAGGCCAGCTGGAAGGCGGCCTGGGCTTCGGCTTCCAGGCCGTCCAGGGTGTCCCGGTGCAGCGGCTGCTGGGTAAGCGGCGCGCCGAACGCGACGCGCCTGGCGGCATAGTCCCAGGCCAGCATGAGCCCGCGCCGGAGCAGGCTGGCCGCGCTGACGGCGTTCCAGGTGCGGGTGATGTTGAGCATCGGCGCCATGGCGCGGACGCCGTCGCGCAGCGGGCCGACCGGGATGGCCAGCATCCCGTCCAGCTCCAGTTCCGCGGTGGGCAGCTTGCGGGTGCCCAGCTTGTCCTTGAGCCGGTTGACCGTGAAGCCGTTGGCCGAGCCGTCCGCGCGCCGGGTCTCCACATAGAACAGCGCCAGGCCCTTGCCGCCGGCCGGATTGCCCTGGGGCCGGGCCAGGGCCAGCGCCATCTGCGAGGTGGCGGCGGAGGTGAACCACTTGCGCCCGTGGAGCCGCCAGGCGCCGTCCTGCAGGCGTGCCTCGGTGCTGCCCAGGCCCACGTCGGAACCGCCGCTGCTTTCGGTCATCCACTGGCCCGAGGTCCAGAACCGCTCCGGGTCCCGGCTGGTGAGCCGCGGCACGGCCCGCTCGATCAGCGCCTGGTTGCCGCCATGCAGCAGGGTGGCCGCCGCGCCGTCGGTCATGGCCAGGGGGCAGGTGTAGATGTCGCTGCTCGGGTGGAAGAGGTGCGCCAGGGCGAACTGGTGGAGGCGCGAATAGGCGCCGTGCCTGCGTTCGTAGGCCGCGGCCACCAGGCCCGCGGTGGCGGCGACCCGCTCGGCCCGGTGCCAGAGCGGGGTCAGCTCGATCCGGTCGATGCGGTTGCCCCAGGGGTCGAACGGCACGTGGCGCGGTTCGAGGCAGCGGTCCGCCAGGGACAGGGCGTAGAGCTCCAGGGCGGTGTCGCCCATCGCTTCGAACTCCGGTTCGAGTTCCGCCAGGATCTCCGGGGGCAGGGCCCGGCGCAGGAAGCCGCGCAGCACCGGGTCGGCGCGGTAGGGATGGGCGAGCTGGGGAGCGGGCTGGATGAAGGGCATGGCGCGCAGCAGCATACCAATATCCACCCCGGGTGATTACTCTTTTCTTTGATAGGAATGCTTCCCGGGAGATGCCTCTAGCCCAGTTTCATCCGCCGCCAAAGCGTGGACCGGCTGATGCCCAGGAGCTTGGCCGCAGCTCCCTGGCGGCCCCGGGTGGCCTGGAGCGCCCGCTGGATCTCCGCGAACGGCCCCTCGGCCGGGGCCTCGCCGCCGGGCGCGTCCCCCAGCGCCTGGCGGATCATGGGCGCCGTGACCGGGCCCCGGTCATGCAGGGCCACCAGGCGCTCCATGACGTTGTTCAGCTCGCGGATATTGCCCGGCCAGCCATAGCCGCGCAGGGTCTCCAGGGCCTCCGGGGCCAGCGGCAGGGCCCGGCCGGAGCGGTGCTGGAGCAGGAACATCCGGGCCAGGGCGCCGACATCCTCCCGGCGCTCCCGGAGCGGGTGCAGCCGCAGCAACAGCACGTTGAGGCGGAAGTAGAGGTCGGCCCGGAAGCCGCCGGCGTCGACCATCTCCTTCAGGTTGCGGTTGCTGGCGGCGATGATCCGGACATCCACCGGCACCACCCGGTCGCCGCCCAGCCGCATGACCTTCTTCTCCTGCAGCACCCGCAGCAGCTTGCCCTGGGTGGGCGGATCGATCTCGGCGATCTCGTCCAGGAACAGCGTGCCGCCGTGGGCCAGCTCGAACAGCCCGGCCTTGCCCTTCAGGCTGGCGCCGGTGAAGGCGCCGGCCACGTAGCCGAACAGCTCGCTTTCCAGGATCTGGGCGGGCAGGGCGGCGCAGTTGATGGCGACGAAAGGCCCCTGGGCCCGGGCGCTGGCGTTGTGGATGCTCTGGGCGAACACCTCCTTGCCGGTGCCGGTCTCACCCTGGATCAGCACGGCTGAGCCGGTGCGGGCGTAGCGCTTGGCGGTCTCGATGGTCCGGCGCACCTGGGGGCTGGCGCCCAGGACGTCGTCGAACACGAAGGAGGCCTGGTGCCCGGTGGTCGAGGCACGGCGCAGGATGCTGGTCTTCACCTTCTCCTCGTTGCGGGCGACCTGGATGCGCTTGGCCTCCTCCGCGGCCAGCACCAGGGCGCCCGGCCCGGTCTGGATCACCACGTGGGCCAGGCCCAGGGCGCGGGCGGTCTGGCCCGTGGTGACGCCGCCCATGACCACGTCCATGCCTTCCTGGAAGGCGCGCCTGATCTGGCGCTCCGCCTCCTGGCGGCCGGCGATGGGATAGGTGCGGAGCTCCACGTCGAGGATCGGCCCCAGGCAGGCCACCTCGGTGAACATGGACGGGAAGGCCACCATGCCGATGCGCCGCCCGAAGCGCGACGCCTCCCGCACCGCCCGGATCAGGTCGAAGCCGGAATAGGGGATCTCCACCAGGATCAGGTCCAGGCCGGCGGCCTTGAGCATGGCCGCCGTGCCGCCCCGGGCGATGATCACCTCCACGCCCTCGTCCAGCAGGGCGCGGGCGGTCTTCAGCCCTTCGTCCAGGAGTCCTTCGGCCAGGCGGATGTCGTCGTGGGCCGGGTGGAACGCCGTCCTGGCCCGTTCGAGCATCTCCGGGTCCGGCGCCAGGTAGGCGATGTGCGACATGGAATCCCCCCTTTGCGACACCTTGCAACATGTTGATTCAATCATGAAACAACAAATGCGACAAGCAGGTCTTTTGAATATCAAAGTGCTTAAATGAATTAGCTTAATTTATGGCACTGGTTTCGCTTGATGAATACATCCCCATCCTTCCCAACCCAGGAGATGTGCCCCGTGAACGATGAACAGAATGTCCTTTTCCTAAAAGACCTCATGGCCCGGTTCACGGCCTATGTGGGCAAGCACCTGCCCGATGATGTCCTGGCCAAGCTGAAGGAGCTGCGGACCCAGGAGCAGGGCGGGCTTTCCACGGTGGTCTACGATTCCATGTTCGAGAACCTCGGGCTGGCCGACCGACTGGACCGGCCCTGCTGCCAGGACACCGGGGTCATCCAGTTCTTCCTGCGGGCCGGGGCGGCCTTCCCCTACCTGGGCGAGCTGCGGGAGATCCTGCGGGCCGCCGTGGCCGCCGCCACCATCGCGGCGCCGCTGCGCCACAACGCCGTGGAGACCTTCCTGGAAAAGAACACCGGCACCAACCTCGGCCTGCGGGTGCCCTGGATCGACTGGGACATCGTCGCCGGGGACGGCCTGGAGATCGACGTCTACATGGCCGGCGGCGGCTGCACCCTGCCGGGCGCCGCCAAGGTGCTGATGCCCAACGCCGGCTACGAAGGGGTGGTGCAGTTCGTGTTCGACGTGGTCACCTCCTACGGGGTCAACGCCTGTCCGCCGCTGCTGGTGGGCGTGGGCATCTCCACCGCGGTGGAGACCGCGGCCCTGCTGTCCAAGCGCGCCATCCTGCGCCCCTTGGGTTCGCGCAATCCGGAACCCCGGGCGGCCGAAATGGAGCTGCTCCTGGAGCAGGGCCTGAACGACCTGGGGCTCGGCCCCCAGGGCCTCTCCGGCAACCGGACGGTCATGGGCGTGCACATCGAGAACAGCGCGCGCCACCCCTCCACCATCGGCGTGGGCATCTCCACCGGCTGCTGGGCGCACCGCCGCGGCACCATCCGGATCAACGCCGATATGACCCATGAAATCCTTTCGCACCGTGGAGTGACGCTGTGAACAAAGTCCTGACCACCCCCATCAAGAACGAGGACCTCGAAGACCTCCGCGCCGGCGACGTGGTCTACCTGGACGGCACGATGGTGACCTGCCGCGACGTCGGCCACCGGCGCCTGATCGAGCTGGGCCGCGAGCTGCCGGTGGATCTCCGGGGCATGGCGATCCTGCACGCCGGCCCCATCGTCGTGCCGGACGGCGCAGGCTGGAAGATGATCTCCATCGGGCCCACCACCAGCATGCGCATGGAGTCCATGGAACGGCCGTTCATCGGCCGGACCGGGGTGAAGCTGGTCATCGGCAAGGGCGGCATGGGCCCCGAGACCGTGGCGGGATGCCGGGAACACAAGGCGGTCCACGCGGTCTTCCCGGGCGGCTGCGCGGTACTGGCCGCCACCGAAGTGGAAGCGATCGAACGGGTGGAGTGGCTCGACCTGGGCATGCCCGAAGCGCTCTGGGTCTGCCGGGTCAAGCACTTCGGCCCGCTGATCATCTCCATCGACACCCAGGGCAACAACCTGTTCGAAACCAACAAGGCGACCTTCAACGCGCGCAAGACCGCGATCGTCGAGCGCATTTCGCAACAAGTGCGTTTCATCAAGTAAGGGGTCCCCCCATGTACCGGAAACGCCTCGTCACGATCGTCATCCCCCTGGCCCTGTGGGGCATCCTCCTGGCCCTGCCGGTGCCCCGGGGGCTCACCCCCCAGGCTTGGCATTATTTCGCCCTGTTCGCCGGGGTCATCGTCGGCTTGATCCTGGAGCCGGTGCCCGGCGCGGTCATCGGCATGCTCGGCGTGGCGGTGGCGGCCGGGGCGGGGCTGGCCGGAGCCAACGCCGGGGAATCGGTCAAGTGGGCCTTGTCGGGCTTCGCCAACAGCACGGTGTGGCTGATCTTCGCCGCCTTCATGTTCGGCCTGGGCTACGAAAAGACCGGCCTGGGCCGGCGCATCGCCCTGAACCTGGTCAAGCTGCTCGGCCGCAGGACCCTGGGCCTGGGCTACGCCGTGGCCCTGTCCGATCTCTGCCTGGGCCCCTTCATGCCCTCCAACACCGCCCGCAGCGGCGGCACCATCTATCCGATCATCAAGAACATCCCCGAGATCTTCGATTCCCGGCCCGGCCCGAGCTCGCGCAGGATGGGCGCCTACCTCATGTGGACCGGCCTGGCCACCACCGCCGTGACCAGTTCGCTGTTCCTCACCGCCAACGCGCCCAACCTGCTGGGCCTGGAACTGGTGACCAAGGCCATCAAGATCACCTTCACCTGGCGGGAATGGTTCATGGGCTTCCTGCCCATCGGCGTCCTGCTGTTCCTGGCGGTGCCGCTGCTCACCTACCTGATCTATCCGCCGGAGATCAAGGCCAGTGCCGGGGCCAACACCTGGGCCGGCGCCGAGCTGGAGAAGCTGGGCCGGGTCTCCCTCCGGGAGCTGGTCATGGGCGGGCTCGCCGTGGCCGCCCTGGCCCTGTGGATCTTCGGCGGCCAGCGCTTCGACGCCACGATTGTCGCCCTGGGCGTGGTGGTGGCCATGGTGCTCACCGGCGTGATCACCTGGAACGACCTGCTGGAGTACAAGCAGGCCTGGAACATGCTCGTCTGGTTCGGCACCCTGGTGGCCCTGGCCGACGGCCTGAAGAACCTGGGCTTCCTGAAATGGTTCGCCGGCCTCACTTCCGGGCTGCTCACCGGCCTGCCCATGCTCTGGACGGTGGTGCTGTTCGTGGCCATCTACTTCCTGGTGCACTACCTGTTCGCCAGCCTCACCGCCCACGCCACCGCCCTGCTGCCGGTCTTCCTGGTGGCGGCCGCGGCGGTGCCGGGCATGCCCCTGAAGCTCCTGGCCATGGGCCTGTGCTACACCTCGGGCATCAGCGCCATGCTCACCCCTTACGCCAGCGGCCCCAGCGCCATCTTCTACGGCAGCGGCTACATCGAGCGCAAGGATTTCTGGAGGCTGGGGCTGATCTTCGGGATCATCTTCCTGGGGGTGTTCCTGCTGCTGGGGATTCCCTACCTGCGGTGGTATCTGGGCTGAACCAAGAATGGCCTTTGAACCACCAGAAAGGGGACCTTCGCCTCCCGGCCGTCATTCCGGCATTGGACCCATCATGAAACCATGGATGGCCCCCCCGGCACCCCAGGCCAGCTGGAAGCTGTCCAGGTGGCTGCCGTCGGCCGCGTGAACATGGATCATCACGCTCTGCCCCTGGGCCACGCCCAGGAGCATGGTCGATCCCGCCGGCACCCGGATCCGGCCGGTCTCCCTGCCGGCAACCACGTCGAGGGCTTTGAGCTGGCCGGCTGGCGCGAAATAGACCGCGGCGGTGTTCGCCGGCTGAGACCGGTCGACCGTCATGAACAGATCAAAATTGTTGGGGTTTTCATATTGGCGCGCATGGTTGGAACCAAGCGCCTTGTCACCCTCCAGCAGGGGCCCCTGATCAGCCAGGGCTCGTCCCCGCCCCACGGGCAGGTCCAGCTCCTCCGGAAGGGCGGGGCCGGCCAGGGGCTGATGCATGGGTGAAACCGGAACTCCGTCGCAGGCGGTGGGTCCCAGATGAGGGGCGCCGGGCGGGTCGGCCATGAGCAGGGCCGGGCACAGGGCGATAAGCAAGGGACGGAAGATCATTGAACGCATCCAGGTTGCTCCAGAATGGCGGCGCAAGCCGCGGACGGAACCAGACCGTCAACCTTGGGTGCCGAGATTTTACTAAAGGTTCTATTTCAATAAAAATTTTATTGAATAAAAAGACCAGCCGGCGCCGATCCTTGAGCCGGATTCCGCCGTTGAACCTGGGCAGCTCGAAGGAACAGCCGGGCACCTCCCCTTTGCGCCCTGCCCAAGCAGGCCTGGAGTGGATGGGGCGACAAGGCCATGATGCACTATGGCCATGCGGTGCGCTTCCTGGGTCCAGACCTTCCGCCTGAGGTGGTTCGGGTGGTGGAAGATCCCGCTCCTGGGTTCGCTGCGGCCCCGGGTGGTGGAACTGGATGACCACCGCTGTGTGGTGCGCGTCGGACTGCGCCGCTGGACCCGGAACCACCTGGGATCCCTGTACTTCGGCACCCTGACCATGGGCGCGGACTGCGCCGGGGGCCTGCTGGCCGCCGAGTTCATCCGCCGCGGCGGCGTGCCGGTCTCCTTCCTCTTCAAATCATTTCACGCGGACTTCCTGACGCGTCCTTTGGGCCGGCGCGAAAGGATTCGAACCTTCTGCTCCCAAAAGGGAAGGGCTACGCCCCGCCGCCCGTTTCCACACGGTAGGTCAGGCTGGCCATGATGTAGTCCCGGTTCATGCGCGCGATGTTGTCCAGGGTGATGCCCTTGGGGCAGGCCGCTTCGCATTCGCCGTGGTTGGTGCAGGTACCGAAGCCTTCGGCGTCCATCTGCTGGACCATGGCCCGGGCCCGGGTGTAGCGCTCCGGCTGTCCCTGGGGCAGCAGGGCCAGATGGCTGACCTTGGCCGCCACGAACAGCATGGCGCTGGCGTTGGGACAGGCGGCGACGCAGGCGCCGCAGCCGATGCACTGGGCGGCGTCCATGGCCAGGTCGGCCTTCTGCTTGTTCACCGGGATGGCGTTGGCGTCGCAGGCGCTGCCGGTGGGGATGCTGATGAAGCCGCCCCTGGCGATGATCCGGTCGAAGGCGGAGCGGTCCACCATCAGGTCCTTGATCACCGGGAAGGCGTTGGCGCGCACCGGCTCGATGGTGATATCGTCGCCGTCGTTGAAGCTGCGCATGTGCAGCTGGCAGGTGGTGGTGCGCTCCTTGGGGCCGTGCGGCCGGCCGTTGATGACCAGGTTGCAGGCGCCGCAGATGCCTTCCCGGCAGTCATGGTCGATGACGATGGGTTCCTCGCCCTTGTGGATGAGCCCCTCGTTCACGACGTCCAGCATTTCCAGGAAGGACATTTCGGTGGAGACACCGTTGGCTTCCAGGTCCTGGAAGCGGCCGGGGTCCGCCTGGTTCTTCTGGCGCCATACATGCAGCTTGACGTTGATGTGCTTTTCCATGTCCAGGTTCCTTACTTGTAGCTGCGGGTCGCGAGGTGGACGTTCTCGAACTTGAGTTCTTCCTTGTGCCGGATGGGCGTCTTGCCGTCCCCGGTGTACTCCCAGGCCGCGACGTGGCAGAAGTTCTCGTCGTCGCGCAGGGCCTCGCCGTCGGGCGTCTGCCACTCCTCGCGGAAGTGGCCGCCGCAGGATTCGCGGCGCTCCAGGGCGTCCAGGCACATCAGCTCGCCCAGTTCGATGAAGTCGGCCACGCGCCCGGCCAGTTCCAGCGACTGGTTGACGTCGGCGCCGCTGCCGGGCACCTTGACGTTCTCCCAGAAGCGCTGCTTGAGGGCGGGGATCTCCTGGAGGGCCTTCTGCAGGCTGGCCTCGGTACGGCCCATGCCGCAGTGCTCCCACATGATCTTGCCCAGGGCGCGGTGCAGCTCGGTGGGCGTTTCCTTGCCGCCCACCGCCAGGATGCGGTTGTTGCGCGACCGGGCGGCCTCCTCGGCGGCCTTGGCCTCGGGGTGGTCGGTGGTGATGCGGGTGCCGGGTTTGATGCCGGCCAGGTAGCCGCCGATGGTGGCGGGCAGCACGAAGTAGCCGTCGGCCAGGCCCTGCATGAGGGCCGAGGCCCCCAGGCGGTTGGCGCCGTGGTCGGAGAAGTTCGCTTCGCCCATGCAGAACAGGCCGGGGATGGTGGTCATGAGGTTGTAGTCCACCCAGAGCCCGCCCATGGTGTAGTGGCTGGCCGGATAGATGCGCATGGGCACCTTGTAGGGATCCTCGCCGGTGATGCGCTCATACATCTCGAACAGGTTGCCGTACTTCTCCTGGATCTTGGGGAGCCCCAGGCGCTTGGTGGCTTCGGTGAAGTCCAGGTAGACGCCCAGGCCGGTCTCGCCCACGCCGCGGCCTTCGTCACAGACCTGCTTGGCGGCGCGGCTGGCGATGTCCCGGGGGGCGAGGTTGCCGTACGAGGGATACTTGCGTTCCAGGTAGTAGTCGCGCTCGCTTTCCGGGATGTCCGAGGGGGTGCGCTTGTCGCCCTTTTTCAAGGGCACCCAGATGCGCCCGTCGTTGCGCAGGCTTTCCGACATGAGGGTGAGCTTGGACTGGTGGTCGCCGGTGACCGGGATGCAGGTGGGGTGGATCTGGGTGTAGCAGGGGTTGGCGAAGGCCGCGCCCTTCTGGTAGGCGCGCCAGATGGCCGTGGTGTTGCAGCCCTTGGCGTAGGTGGCCAGGTAGAAGACGTTGCCGTAGCCGCCGGTGCCGAGCACCACGGCGTCGGCCACGTGGGATTCGATCTGGCCGGTGATCATGTCGCGGGTGACGATGCCCTTGGCGACGCCGTCGACCACGATCACTTCCTGCATCTCATGGCGGGTGTACATCTTCACCGCGCCCAGGCCGATCTGCCGTTCCAGGGCCTGGTAGGCGCCCAGCAGCAGCTGCTGCCCCGTCTGCCCGCGGGCGTAGAAGGTCCGGCTCACCTGGGCGCCGCCGAAGCTGCGGTTGTCCAGCAGCCCGCCGTATTCCCGGGCGAAGGGGACGCCCTGGCCGACGCACTGGTCGATGATGTTCACCGACACCTGGGCCAGCCGGTAGACGTTGGCCTCGCGGGCGCGGAAGTCGCCGCCCTTGACCGTGTCGTAGAACAGCCGGAAGGTGCTGTCGCCGTCGTTGTGGTAGTTCTTGGAGGCGTTGATGCCGCCCTGGGCGGCGATGGAGTGGGCGCGCCGCGGGCTGTCCTGGTAGCAGAAGCAGTGGACGTCGTAGCCCAGTTCGGCCAGGGAGGCGGCCGCGGCCGCACCGGCCAGGCCGGACCCGACGATGATGATCTTGTACTTGCGCTTGTTGGTGGGGTTCACCAGCTTCAGGTCGAAGCGGTGATTGTCCCACTGGTCAGCGATGGGGCCGGTCGGGCAGTTCGATTTCAGTTCCATGGTCGTGGCCTTCTACAGGTGGATGATGCCAGTGAGGATGGCGATGGGGAACGAAATGTTGACGCCCGCCACGAGGATGGCCATGACGTAGGCGAAGCGCCGGCGCAGCTTGTCGTAGCGCGGGTGGGCCCAGCCCAGGGTCTGGGTGAGGCTCCATACGCCGTGCCACATGTGGAAGCCGAGGCAGAGCTGGGCAATGATGTAGAACAGGGCGACCCAGCCGACCTGCAGGCCCGAAACCAGGTTCTCGAAGGCCTTGCCGTGCACGAACTCGCCGCCCGGATGGATGCTGCCGGTGGTGAGGTGGAGGATGTGGAAGACGATGAAGATGCCCAGGATCGAGCCGGTATAGCGCATCGTGCGGGAAGCCCAGGTGGCGGCCTGGGCCTGCTTGGCGCGGTAGCCGACCTGTCGCGCGGCGTGGTTGGCCAGGGTGGTGGTCAGCGCGGCCCAGGCGTGCAGGCCCACCGAGACCAGCATCACCAGCCGGAAGACCCAGATCCCCTTGCCGTGGATCATGCCCTGGAGGAACTCGGCGTAGTGGTTGAAGGGCGTGGCGCCCATGTAGGACTGCATGTTGCCGAGCATGTGCACGGTGACGAAGCCGAACAGGATGATGCCGGTTACGGCCATCACCACTTTCTTGCCCACCGAGGAGTCCAGGAAGCCGGGGCAGGCTGTGGCGGTTTGGGCCAGGCTGATTTCAACTGCAGGCATTGGCGCTCCTTTCTTGCACACGGAAGGTCGATGAACATCCGGACAATGCGTCGATCATTTCAGGGTTCCCAGGAATCTTGGTTTGGCTTTGCATTATGATGACCACCATGGGTTGAAACTGTAAAGTATTTCAGACTTGAAACTCTGAAAAATTTCATCCGGATGCCGTTGCCTGTGGCCCTGCAGGCAAAAACGCAGCGCCGCCCGGCGGGCGGCGCTGCGTTCTGGGAAATACCGGCGGAAACTACTTGGTCTCGGCCTTGATGGCGGCCTGCAGCTCCTCTTCGCTGACCAGACCGGGGGTCTCCTGCTTGCTCTTGTAGACCGCCCAGGCGATGGCGCCGGCGCAAACCAGGATGGCGATGACGCCGATGCCCTTGTTGCTGTCGTGGCCTTCAACGGGGAACAGGGTCCACTTCATGATGATGCCCAGGGTGAGCAGGCTCACCATGTTCATCACCTTGATGAGCGGGTTGATGGCCGGACCGGCGGTGTCCTTCAGGGGGTCGCCGACGGTGTCGCCGGTGACGGAAGCCTTGTGGGCTTCACTGCCCTTGCCGCCATAAAGGCCGTCTTCGATCATCTTCTTGCAGTTGTCCCAGGCGCCGCCGGCGTTCGCCATGAACACGGCGAGCAGCTGGCCTACCAGGATCATGCCGGCCAGGAAGCCGCCCAGGGCGTAGGGGCCAAGCATGAAGCCCACCAGCAGGGGCGAGGCGATGGCGAGCAGGCCAGGGCCGACCAGTTCCTTCTGGGCGGTGTTGGTGCAGATATCAACCACACGGCCGTAATCGGGCTTCTTGGTGCCGGCCCAGATTTCCGCGTCCTTGAACTGCACGCGGCACTCCTGGACGATGTAGTAGGCGGCGCGGCCCACGGCGCGGATCAGCTCGCTGCTGAACAGGAAGGGCACGGCCCCGCCGAGCAGGAAGCCGATGAACACCTTGGGATCGGCCGGGGTGAGACGGCCGGCTTCGGCCAGGTACTGGGCGATCTTCATCTTGCTGACCTGGTCCTCACCGCCCACCGCGATGACCGCGATGAAGCTGGAGAACAGGGATACGGCGGCGATGACGGCGGAACCGATGGCGATGCCCTTGGTCTCGGCCTTGGTGGTGTTGCCCACGGCGTCGAGGTCCGCGAGGATCTGCCGGGCCCGCTTGTAGCTGCCGGGCTTTTCCTTGTCCATCTCTTCCTTGTCGTAGCCCATTTCGCCGATGCCGTTGGCATTGTCAGCGACGGGGCCGAACACGTCCATGGAGATGGTGTTGCCGGTGAGGGTCAGCATGCCGATGCCGGTCATGGCCACGCCGTAGGCGATGAACATGGGCGGGGTGCCGGCGTAGGTGAGCACGGACAGGAAGATGGCGACGACGATGACGCACAGCATGGCCACGGTGCTCTCATAACCCAGGGCGAAGCCCTCGATGATGTTGGTGGCGTGGCCGGTGGTGCAGGCCTTGGTCAGCGCCTTGACCGGAGCGTGGCTGGTGTGGGTGTAGTAGCTGGTGACCTTGTTAAGGGCGACGGCGAGGAACACGCCGATCAGGCAGGTGATGGCCGGGCGCAGGTCAAGGCCCTGGATGCCGAAGTTGGCCCACCAGCCGAGCTGGCTGGGCAGGGTGCCCCAGTACTTGAGGAGCTCTTCCGGGGTGGCGCCCTTGAGCAGGTTCACCGCCGGGTCGAAGCGCAGGTAGAACCAGCCGAGGATGAAGAAGCCGGCGACGCTGATGCAGGAGCCGATCCAGAAGCCGCGGTGGACGCTCTTCAGGGCGGTGTCGGAGGTGTCGTCGTGGCCGGCCTTGACGGTGTAGGTGCTGATGATGGAACCGAGCACGCCGATGCCGCGCACCAGCAGGGGGAAGATGACGCCCTTGTGGCCGAAGGTGGCCATGCCCAGGATCATGGCGGCCACGATGGTCACTTCGTAGCTTTCGAAGATGTCGGCGGCCATGCCGGCGCAGTCGCCCACGTTGTCGCCGACGTTGTCGGCGATGGTGGCGGCGTTGCGCGGATCGTCTTCGGGGATGTCCTTTTCGATCTTGCCGACCAGGTCGGCGCCCACATCAGCGGCCTTGGTGTAGATGCCGCCGCCGACGCGCATGAACAGCGCGATCAGCGTGCCGCCGAAGCCGAAGCCCAGCAGGGCCTCGTAGGCGTTCACACCGTAGATGAGGAAGATCAGGGTGCCGCCCAGGAGGCCGAGGCCGTCCGTGAGCATGCCGGTGACGGTGCCGGTGCGGTAGCCCAGCTGCATGGCGTCGCCATAGCTGTGGCGGGCCGCGGCGGCCACGCGCAGGTTGCCCAGGGTGGCCAGGCGCATCCCGACGAAGCCCACCAGGAAGCTGAAGCAGGCGCCGATCAGGAAGGAGAACGCGCGGCCCCAGCGGAAGGCTTCCTCGTTGCCGGTGAAGGTGACGGCCAGCAGCACGGTGATGATGATGATCAGGGGGCCGATCTTCTTGAACTGGGCCGACAGGTAGGCGTTGGCGCCTTCACGGATGGCGGCGCCGATCTCCTGCATCTTCTTGGTGCCCTCGTCGGCCGCGATGACCTGCTTCATCAGCATGAAGGCATACAGCAGGCCGGCGACGGCGACGGCCAGGACGGCGATCAGGCAGACCTTCTCCAGCATGATGAAATCGCTGCCCTCACGGAACGGCGAAAAATATTTAAACCCGCCCTCGGCGCCCTGTGCCTGCGCCCAGCCGGAGCCCATGGAGCACATCATCACCATTAAAAGCAGATAAAGCTTGCGTTTTAATGGTACCCGTTTAAGCTTATCGATCCATCCATTCTTCATGGACACTCCCCCTACGAAAAAGGTTGAAATGACATAACAGCCCATGGGAAACAGGGCCATACCCGGACGCGTAATGCCAAGGAAAAGAAAATTCAGGCTTTTCCACTCCAGACTAACAGCGTGCTAGGTAAAGTCAACATTCGATGCTGGCGTGGCCGCTGGGATTGGTTGTGTCTTGGAATTAAGAGTCATAGGTCTGAAAGGTCATCATGTCCCGTCCCTGCCCCTGCTCCTCCAAGCTCGCGTTTGATCGCTGCTGCGAACCGTACCTGTCCGGAAATAAGTTTCCGGAAACAGCGGAAAAGCTGATGAGAAGCCGATTTACCGCCTACTCCATGGCCCGGGCCGACTACCTGGCCGCCACCACCGCCGCGGTGGAACGGGAAAAGCTGGATGTGGCCGAGCTGGAGCGCTACTGCCGGGCCGTGAAGTGCGTTTCGCTCAAGGTGCTCGGCACCCAGGCCGGCGGCCCGGGCGACGACACCGGCGAGGTGACCTTCCACGCCAAGCTGCTGATCAACGGCAAGCGCATGCTGCACTGGGAGCGCAGCCGGTTCGTGCGGGAAGAGGGCCACTGGACCTACCTCGACGGCGAGACCAACTAGAGGCGGGGGGACCGCCCGCACCCCCACTTCAGCCGTGTCCCGAGTAGGCGTGCGTCAGTTGCTGCGTCGAGTTGGCGAGCATGAGGCGACCAGAATTCTGGTTGGCGCGCCTCATGCTCGCCAACTCGCCACAGCGGTGATGCCACGCCCAAATATCACAGGTCGGCCTCGGCCAAGCCCAGGTCTGGTCGGACCAAAGCGTGTCCAGGCTCCATCCCGCCCTGGTGGCTGCCTATGCCCTGCTCAAGCTGGCCGCGATAAAGGCCTTCGGGCCGATCTGGCAGCCCCAATCCACGCGCCCCCCCCAGATGGAACCCTCCATCCCCGGGAAACTTACGCCGCGGCCTGATTTCTCCGAGATGTTCTGGGCGGAGCCGTGCCCGGAAACATCCGGCCCGCAAGCCGCCTGGTGCGCCGCCTTACAAGTGGGGCGCCCCATGGACAACGCCCAGCATGGGCGATTGCGGGGACGGCAAACCGCGCCGTGACTCGTTCCGCCTGCGGAACAAGTCACGGACGCGGTGCCGGTGGGTCGGCGCAAGAACTCGGAACCCGTGGTGGGTCGCGGCGAACCGGCGGGGCCGCAACGAGCGATCCCAAAGCCCCCGGCAGGGAATCCTGGAAAGGGACGTAAGGTCCAAACTGCAGGGCCGGGCTGAGCCCGGCCATGAAGTCCTGGCTTCGGTGCGGGAGCCTAGAAGTAGCTGCGGGTTTCGAGCTCCCGGTTCATCCGCCGCACCAGCAGCGGGCCCTCGAAGATCAGCGAGGAATAGATCTGCACCAGCGCGGCGCCTTCCTGCAGGATCTGGGCGGCATCCTCGCCCGAGCCGATGCCGCCGCAGGCCATCAGCCCCAGCGGGGCCGGCAGGCGATGCAGGATCCGGCGCTGGATGTTCAGGGCCTTGACCTTGAGGCCGCGCCCGGAAAGGCCGCCGTCGCCCAGGGCCGCCACCTTGGCCCGGTTCAGCTCGGAGACGATGCCGCGGTCCAGGGTGGTGTTGGTGGCGATCACGCCGTCGACGCCGCTGGCCACCAGCACGTCCAGGGTGGCGTCCAGTTCCGGGAAGGCGAGGTCGGGGGCCAGTTTCACCAGCAGCGGCTGGCGTTCCAGGCCCATCTCCCGGCGCAGCGCCAGCATGCCGGCGAGCAGGGGCTTGAGCGCTTCCGGCGCCTGCAGGTTGCGCAGGCCCGGGGTGTTGGGCGAAGAGATGTTCAGTGCGACGTAGTCCACCAGCGGGGCCAGCACCCGGAAGGCGGCGCGGTAGTCGTCCAGGGCCGCGGCCTCCTCGGTGGTCTTGTTCTTGCCGATGTTGCCGCCCACCACCAGCCCGTCGGGCCGGTTGCGCAGGCGCCGGGCCACCGTGTCCATGCCCTCGGAATTGAAACCCATGCGGTTGAGGATCAGGCCTTCCTCCGGGAACCGGAACAGCCTGGGCTTGGGGTTGCCGGGCTGGGGCCGCGGCGTCACCGTGCCGATCTCCACGAAGCCGAAGCCCAGCGCCTTCCACAGCGGCAGCAGCTGGGCGCCCTTGTCCAGGCCCGCGGCCAGGCCGATGGGTGAGCGGAACTTGAGGCCGAAGGCCTCCCGGGCGACGGCCGGGTCCGGCCGGCCCAGGAGCCCCTGGAGCAGCCCCGGCAGGCCGGGCAGGCGCTGGGTCAGGCCGCCCAGGAAGAAGCAGAGCCCATGCGCGGTTTCCGGATCGAACCGGAACAGCAGGGGGCGCAGAAGGCGGTAGGGATCCAGGGAATCGGTCATGGGCTTTCGTCCGGGATGATTGAAATTGCGATGAAGCCCTAGCATAATCGCATTTCTGCTGGCCTTGATCCCTGGGGGATCCCTTCGCCGAGGTGCCCATGCGTTACCTGATCACCAACCTGCCACTGGAACTGGGAGAGGAACGCAAACCGCTGGATGCCATCCTGGCGTGCGTATTGGGCGGCGGTCCGGAGGAATACCGGGAGCCCAGCCTGGAGCGGCTCAGCCTGGACGCGCGGCACAAGGGTTCGATGCGCTTCCTGGCGGCCCTGGCCTTCCGCACCGGCCGGCCCATGGCGGGGCTGCCGCTGCCGCCCGGCACCCGGCTGGAACCCGCGGCGCCGCCGGTGTCCTGGTCGGTGGCGCCGCCCCCGGGCCGGCCCCGGGTGGTGATCGTCGGCAGCGGCCCGGCCGGCACCTTCTGCGCCCTGCGCCTGCTGGACTACGGCATCGAACCGGTCCTGCTGGAGCGCGGGGCGCCCATGAGCGAGCGGGTGCGGGCGGTGGCCGGCCTGTGGCAGGACGGCGTGCTGGACCCCAGCGCCAACGCCCAGTTCGGCGAAGGCGGGGCGGGCACGTTCAGCGACGGCAAGCTGACCACCCGCATCGGCCATCCGGCCATCCGCTACGTGCTGGAGACCTTCGTCCGGTTCGGCGCCAATCCCAAGGTGATGTACCTGGCCCGGCCGCACGTGGGCACCGACGTGATCCGCAAGTGCTCGGTGCTGATCCGCAAGGATGCCGAGGCGCGCGGCGCCGTCTACCGGTTCCGCGCGCCGCTGGCGGACCTGCGCTTCCGGGACGGCGCGGTGGCGGCGGCGGTGCTGGCCTCGGGCGAGGAGATCGCCTGCGACGCCCTGGTGCTGGCGCCCGGGCACAGCGCCCGGGACACCCTGGAGATGCTGCACCGGCACGGCGTCGCCATGCGCCAGAAGCCGTTCGCCATGGGCGTGCGGGTCGAGCATCCGCAGGACCTGGTGGACCGCGCCCAGTACGGTCCGAACCAGGGCCACCCCAGCCTGGCCCCGGCCGACTACAAGCTGATCTGCAACCTCGGCCCGGCCCGGGCGGCCTATTCCTTCTGCATGTGCCCCGGCGGCGAAGTGATCCAGTGCGCCTCCGAGCCGGGCGGGGTGGTGGTGAACGGCATGAGCAACGCCAGGCGCGATTCGGGCTTCGCCAATTCCGGGCTGGTGGCCAAGGTCAACACCGCCGACTTCCAGTCCGACCACCCGCTGGGCGGCATGTACTTCCAGCGCAAGTGGGAGCAGGCCGCGTTCCGCGCCGCCGGCGAGACCTACGGCGCCCCGGCCACCAGTGTCCAGGATTTCCTCCGGGGCAAGGCCTCGGGCCAACTGCCGGCCACCAGCTTCCGGCCGTTCGCGGTGCCCGCCGACATCACCACCTGCCTGCCCGGGTTTGTCCAGGAGCAGTTGCGTTCGGCCATTCCCGATTTCGACCGCAAGCTGCACGGCTTCACCAGCCGCCAGGCCCTGCTGCTGGCGATCGAAAGCCGCACCAGCAGCCCGGTGCAGCTGCTGCGCGGGGAGAACGGCGAATCGCTCAGCCACCCGGGCCTGTTCCCCTGCGGCGAGGGCGCCGGATTCGCCGGCGGCATCACCTCGGCGGCGGTGGACGGCATCCGGGTGGCGGAATGGATCGCCCGGAAGGCGGGGGCCCCGGCCTTCCTGCCGTTCGAGCGGAACGTGAAGGCCGGGGAGTACGCCACGGAGTACTGATTTCCGATGCAACGCCGGAAAGCCGATACCATGGATGGGAGCGGCCAGCCATCCCCGGGGCCGCTCCCCTTTTGTGACGGACCCATGGACCTACTGGACGAAATCAAGCGCCGGCGCACCTTCGCCATCATCAGCCACCCCGACGCGGGCAAGACCACCCTCACCGAAAAACTGCTGCTCTACAGCGGCGCCATCGACCGGGCCGGTTCGGTCAAGGGCCGGGAAGGCTCGGGCCATGCCCAGTCGGACTGGATGGCCATCGAGCAGGAGCGCGGCATCTCGGTCACCTCCGCCGCCATGCAGTTCGAGTACCAGGATCACGTCATCAACCTGCTGGACACCCCCGGCCACCAGGACTTCAGCGAGGACACCTACCGGGCCCTCACCGCCGCCGACAGCGTGGTGATGCTGCTGGATTGCGCCAAGGGCGTGGAAGAGCAGACCAAGAAGCTGTTCCGGGTGGCCAGCGAGCGCAAGCTGCCGATCTTCACCTTCGTCAACAAGCTGGATCGTCCGGGCCGGGAGCCGGTGGAGCTGATCGACGAGGTGGAGGAGCTGTTCGGCCTGCACGCCGTGCCGATGACCTGGCCGATCGGCTCCGGGACCGACTTCAAGGGCGTCTACGTGCGCGCCACCGGCCAGATCCAGGTGTTCGAACGCACCAAGGCCGGGCGCAAGGCCCGGGTGGCGGGGCAGGGCAGCCTGGAGGACCCCGAGATCCAGGCCCTGCTGTCCAGCCAGGAACTCAAGCAGCTGCGGGACGACATCGAGCTGATGGACCACGTGCTGCCGCCCTTCGACCGGGAGGCATTCCTGGCCGGGCGCCAGTCGCCCATGTTCTTCGGCAGCGCCATCAACAACTTCGGCATCGCCGAATTCCTGGACGAGTTCCTCGACATGGCCCCGGCGCCCCATGCCCGGCCCCTGGCCGGCGGCGGCGAGATCGGGGTGGACGCCCCGTTCACCGCCTTCGTGTTCAAGGTCCAGGCCAACATGAACAAGGCCCACCGGGACCGGGTGGCCTTCGCCCGGATCGTTTCGGGCCACTTCGAGCGCGGCATGGACGCGCTGCACGTGCGCGCCGGGAAGGCGATCAAGCTGAACTACCCGCACATGTTCTTCGGCCGGGAGCGGCTGATCGTGGACGAGGCCTACCCCGGGGACATCCTGGGCCTGATCAACCCCGGCCTGTTCCGCATCGGCGACGTGCTTTCCGCCGCCGGCCCGGTGGAATTCGACGCGGTGCCGCGGTTCTCCCCGGAGCAGTTCTCCTCGGTGCGGCTGGCCGATCCCGGCGGGCGCAAGGGGTTCCTCAAGGGCGTCCAGCAGATCGCCGAAGAGGGCGTGGTGCAGGTGTTCTGGCCCAAGGGCGGCGCGCCACTGCCGATCCTGGGCGCCGTGGGCCGGCTGCAGTTCGAAGTGCTCCAGCACCGGCTCAAGAACGAATATGCCTGCCCGGTCATCATGGAGCCGCGGCATTTCCAGATGGCCCGCTGGCTCCAGGGCGGCTGGCCCGAGCCCAGCCGGTTCTGGGGAGAACTGGTTGAGGATTCCGAACGGAATCCGGCTATCCTGTTCGAGAACGATTGGCAGCGCCGCACCACCGCGGAGAAGAACCCGGATCTGATCTTCCTCGATCATCCGGCCTGAAGCCCCTTTCTTCTGTGTTCAAATTCCTTAGCTTCTGCCCCCTTCCATCCGATAGATCTCGCAACGGGAGCATTCCATGCGCCAGGAAATCAAACCGGAGGACCTCATCGTCACGGAACAGGACGGAACGCGCCGGATCAACCACGACGTGCTGGAGTCCTACGGCCTGTTCAACCTGCCCAAGTCCATCATGCGCAGCGCCCTGATGGTCTACTACGACAACGCCGCCCGCCAGGGCCGGTTCGCCGCCCAGACCGTGCGCACCTTCATCGGCCTGGCCAGCGCCATCACCCGCTTTCCCAAGCAGGTGGCCATCAACTTCACCCGCGGCGCGGCCTACCGGCGCAACATGCGGATGTTGCGCCGGTTCAGCCGGTAGCATTCTCCTTTTTGGAAGGAGAACTTGCCTTCGTATTCTCCTTATGAAAAGGAGAGTATTAGATATGCCGGGCGATCTTCATCAGGGCGTCGGACAAGGGGACGCCGGTGGCGGTGGCGTTCCGGGTGTCGATGACCACCACGGGCTTGCCGTGCTCGCGGGTGATCAGGATGCTGGCCCCTTCCTTGAGGCTGGCCGGATCCGCGCTCACCACCAGCTTGCCCTCGGCCTGGTACGCCTTGAGCTGGGCCAGATTGGCGGCCCAGGCCACCGGGGCCTTGGCGTCCGGGGAAAGGCCGTCCTTCTTCAACTGCATCGCTTCATCGATGTCCCGGCAGGCGATCCGCCCGGGGGCCCCGGCGGCGCTGGAAATGACCCGGAGGAAGGGGCTCAATTCGCCGGGCGTGATTTGCTCCGCAGTGGACAGGCTGAGGAGGATGGCAAAGGCTGGAAGGAAGGACGGCATCGGGGCTCCGCAGTGGATCTTCTCTACGCTACCGTTCAGCCGTGAATTCCATGTGACGGCATGCTCCGATCGGTCCTACCAACCGGACTGGCTGCCTCAACCGGCCGATGCCTTTGATCGTGAAATGGTCATGAGCTGGTGGCCCAACCCACGGTGTGCCCGGCACGCCCTACTTCCGGCGCTCCGGTTCGGGCGGCTCGGCCCACTTGGGGTGCAGGCAATGGAGGCAGCTGCGTGTGAACAGGTTGCGGCGCCGGCCATTGTGGGCGAAGGATTCGCCGCACTTCGGGCAGGGGAAATCGGCCAGCGGCGCGCTGCCCCATGCCAGCAGGCCGACGCACAGGGCCAGGCCGATGTAGAACGGCTGCACGGCATGCTGGGCGCGGGCGATGCAGGCACCGGTGATGAACACCGCCAGCCCGGCCAGGATGGACCCGAGCAGCAGCCGCCGCCTTTGCCGGTAGTTCTGCCATGGGTCTGGGTTCTTGGCCATGTGGGACCTTGTCGAGGCAAGGCGCCAGAGTGGATCGCCTGGTTCCAGGCTAGCAGGTCTGGAGCTCCTCCCCCCACGGCATCAGGAACGCTCCGGAATCACCCTGGAACAGGGACACCGCGCCGGCCTCCAGGCGGATCGAGCGGCCCTCCAGGGGAACCCGGAAGCCCCGGAGGGCGGCCTGCAGCTGGCTGGCCTGGGTCGGGGTGATGGCCGCGGCCTCGCCGATGGTCTCCGATACGAAACAGAGGGCGCGGGGCTCCCTGGCCGCCGGTTCGGGGAAGGCGATCTCCCCTTCCTCCACGCCCAGGGTCATCAGGACGGTTCGCAACCGCAGTGCTTCGTTCCATGGATTCCGGAATGTCTCCATTTCACCCCCGAGGGGAAACGGTCGCGGCGCGGTCCCATCCCCTTGCAGGGAAAGGTAGCAATGCCGGCGGAATGGTTAAATTGCGGAGTTCATGATCCTGAACTCCGGACCCGTGCCTGCCTGCGCGCCGGCGGCCGGAGGGAGACCCTGGCCCTGTGCGGCGACCGGATAAAACCGTTCGTCCCGGCGGGAATAATTATTTTCGTACGCCCTCAGAACAGCGGGTGGATCAGCCGCAGCACCCCGGCGGCGATCATGAAGCTGCACGGGATGGTCAGGATCCAGGCCACGAAGATGTTCCCGGCCACGCCCCAGCGCACCGCGGAGGCGTTCATGCTGGCGCCCACGCCCATGATGGCGCCGGTGATGGAGTGGGTGGTGGAGACCGGGATGCCCAGGTGGGCGGTGGTGAACAGCACCATGGCCGCCGCGGTTTCCGCCGCGAAGCCGTGGATCGGGCGCAGCTTGACGATCCTGTGGCCCATGGTCCGGATGATGCGCCAGCCGCCGCTGGAGGTGCCGAAGGCCATCATGCTGGCGCAGCCGATCTTCACCCATAGCGGCACGGCCACCATGTGGCCCGGGACGATGGCGAGCTTGCCGTACATGATGAGGGCGAGGCAGATGACCCCCATGGCCTTCTGGGCGTCGTTCTGCCCGTGGGTGAAGGCCATGGCGCTGGCGGACAGCAGCTGCAGCTTGCGGAAGGCCACGTTCACCTTGCGCTGGGCCATGTTCCGGCAGATCCGCAGGATGATGAGGATGAGCACCATGCCGGCGAGGAAGCCGAGGATCGGCGAGATGATGATGAAGGCGGCGATCTCCTCCAGCTTGTGCAGGTGCAGGGCGCCCACCCCGGCGTGGGCCACCACGGCGCCGGCCAGGCCGCCCATGAGGGTGTGGCTGGTGCTGGAAGGAATTCCGAAGTACCAGGTGCCCAGGTCCCACAGGATGGCGGAGGTGAGGGCGGCGATGATCACTTCCGGAACGATGAAGTGCACGTCCGCCAGGCCCGAGGCGATGGTGGTGGCCACGTGGGTGCCCAGGAGGGCACCGCCGAAGTTCAGGCAGGCGGCCATCATGATGGCGTTCCGGGCCGACATGACCCCGGTGGAGACTACCGTGGCGATGGCGTTGGCGGTGTCGTGGAAGCCGTTGATGTAGTCGATGCCCCAGGACATTAAAACAATAAGCGCGAGCGTGAGGATCATTGGGAGGCCGCTCCGCTCAGGCGTTGCGCATGACGGTGGAACTCACCACCTTGGAGACCAGCTCGATCCGGTCGGTGGCATCCTCCAGCAGCGCCAGGATCTCCTTCCACTTGATCAGGTCGATGGGGTCCTTGGGATCGTGGAAGATCTCCGCCAGGGCCTGGTGGAACACCGCGTCGGCCTGGTTCTCCAGCTCCATGCAGGCCTGGATCTGGCTGTTGATGGACTTGGTGTTGGACATGTTGCGCAGGCTGGCGATGAGCGGCACCAGCTCCTCGCTGCCGAGCACCACCAGGTGGGCCAGCTGGGCGGCCAGGGGCATCACCGTGGTGACCTTGTAGAGCACCAGCCGCTCGCAGACGCCGTCCAGGCAATCCACCACGTCGTCCAGGGCGTGGGCCAGGGCCAGGATGTCCTCCCGCTCCAGGGGGGTGACGAAGGTGCGGTTCAGGCGGTCGACGATGTCATGGGTGATCTCGTCGCCGACGTGTTCCAGGTCCTTCATCTGGCGGCGCATCGGGGCCCACTCGCCCGGCTGCTTCCGGGAAATGAACTCCCGCTCGAACAGCCTGGACGCCTCCAGCAGGTTGCCGACGGAACCTTCCAGCAGATCGAAAAAGACCATTTCCCGCGGCTTGAGCCAGGCGATGAGCGAATTCAAAGACATTGAAACTCCCAGTCAAACAATCACTCCATTGTGCCTTGGAGCGGACTGCCGGCCTAGGCCAAATACTGGCAACGCACACTGTCTCCGGGGCGCAAAGGCGCGCTGTGGGCGCTTCCAGCAGGCCAGTCACCGTTGCAGATTCGACTGGGTCTCAATTGCGTGTCGTTAATCAACATTGCCCATGCGGTAGCCGACCCCCACCACGGTCTCGATCAGGGCGGCGGCCACGCCCAGCTTGGAGCGCACCCGGCGCACATGGGCGTCGATGGTGCGGCTTTCGCCCAGGTATTCCAGGCCCCACACCTGCTGCAGGATCTTTTCCCGGCTCAGCACGCGCCTGGGGTTTTGCAGGAAATAGGCCAGCAGCTCGAATTCCCGGCGGGTGAGGTCGAGCGCTTCGCCATCGACCCGCGCGGTGTGCATGTCCAGGTCCAGGGTGATGGGGCCGAACTGCAGCTGCTGGGTCTTGTCGGCCTGGTCGATGAAGGCGGCCCGGCGCAGGATGGCCCGGATCCGGGCCACCAGCTCCCGGCTGGAGAACGGCTTGGAAATGTAGTCATCCGCCCCCAGTTCGAGCCCCAGCACCCGGTCGATCTCCTCGTTGCGGGCGGTGACCAGCACCACCGGCAGGGCGCGGTACTGGCCGTCGCCGCGGATCACCCGCAGCACGTCCAGCCCGTCCATGTCGGGCAGGGTGAGGTCGAGCAGGGCCACGTCCAGCCGCGGGGACTGCCCGGCGGCGGACAGGGCGATGCATTTCAGGGCGTCCCGGCCGTTCTCGAAGGAGTTGAAGGTGAATCCTTCGCGCTTGAGGTGCTGTTCCAGCCCCAGGCGGATATCGGTATCGTCTTCGAGAAGGAGGAGGTGGGGCATCGGGGCTCCGTAGGCAGATGGAAGGGGTTCAGGCTTGGGGGGGGTCCTGCAGGTAGCGGTGCTTCACGTTGACCCCTTCAAGGATGAACAGCACTTCTTCGGCGATATTGGTGGCCTGGTCGGCGATCCGCTCCCAGTTCTTGATGACGATGATCAGGTGGCTCGACCGCTCGATGCACAACGGGTCCGCCAGCATGCCGCGCAGCAGTTCGCTGTAGATCTGCACGTAGAGCGCGTCCACCTGGTCGTCATCCTTGATCACCGCCCGGGCCAGGGCGGCGTCGCCATTGACGAAGGCATCCACCGCCCGGCGCACCATGGAATGGGTGTCGCCGCCCAGCCGCTGCAGGTAGTCGCCCTTGAGCACGGGCTGCTGGAGGTTCAGGATCAGCGCGCGCCGGGCGATGTTGCAGCAGTGGTCGCCGATCCGCTCCAGCTCCGGCACGATCTTCAGCGTGGAGGCGATCAGCCTGAGGTCGGAGGCGAATGGCGCCCGCAGGGCGAGCAGATCGATGCAGGCCTGGTCCAGCCGCAGTTCGCTCTCGTCCACGCTCTTGTCCAGCTGGGATACCCGTTCGGCCTTGGCGTTGGAGCGCTCCTGGAGGGTCTGCTGGGTCAGCGCGATCATCTCCTCCACCTGGCCGGCCATGGCCAGCAGGCTGAATTTGAGGTCCCGCAATTCGTTCTCGAAATGCCGCGTCATTAACCGAACCTCCCGCTGATGTAATCTTCCGTCATCCGCACCCTCGGATTCGTGAATAATTTTTCGGTGAGACCGACTTCGATGAGCTTGCCCATCCAGAAGAAGGCGGTGAAATCACTGACCCGGGCCGCCTGCTGCATGTTGTGGGTGACGATGACGATGGTGAAGTCGCGCTTGAGCTCGAAGATCAGCTCTTCGATGCGCGAGGTGGCCAGGGGGTCCAGGGCCGAGCAGGGCTCGTCCATGAGCAGCACTTCCGGCTTGATGGCCAGGGCCCGGGCGATGCACAGGCGCTGCTGCTGCCCGCCCGACAGGCCCAGGCCGCTCTCCTGGAGCCGGTCCTTGACCTCGTCCCACAGGCCCGAGGCGATCAGGCTGCGTTCCACCGCCTCGTCCAGCACCGCCCGCTCCCGGATGCCCTGGATCCGCAGGCCGTACGCGACGTTTTCGTAAATGCTCTTAGGGAATGGGTTGGATTTCTGGAACACCATCCCCATGCGCTTGCGCAGTTCGATCACGTCCACTTCGGGGGCGTAGATGTCATCCTGGCCCACCTTGATCCGGCCCTCGATGCGCACCGAGCCGATCAGGTCGTTCATCCGGTTGATGCAGCGGAGCAGGGTGCTCTTGCCGCAGCCGGACGGGCCGATCAGGGCCATGACGGTGTGCCGGGCCACTTCGAGGTTGATGTCGAACAGGGCCTGCTTCTCTCCGTACCAAAGGTTCACCTCCTCCACGTGGAGGATGGATTCCGCGTTCAGCACGGAAGCGTCGGTCAGGGGAATGTCGGTCATCCGCGGGGGCAGATTGGGATGGTCGGGTTTCTGGCCATCTACCGTCGGCTCCGGGATGGATACCGGCTCGGCTACGGTGTGATCAGGGTCCAGCTCGGTCATTGAGACTCCGGTTTGCATCAGAAAGCACCCCCTCCGCCGGCGCGGGCGCGAAGGCGGCTGCGCAGGCGCAGGGCGAAAAGGTTGAGGATGACCACCACCATGAGCAGAAGGAAGGCCGTCATGAATACCATGGGTTTGGCGGCTTCGCTGTTGGGACTCTGGAAGCCGACGTCATAGATATGGAACCCCATGTGCATGAACTTGCGGTCCAGGTGCAGGAACGGGAAGCTGCCGTCGAGGGGCATGGACGGGGCCAGCTTGACCACCCCGGTGAGCATCAGCGGCGCCACTTCCCCGGCGCCCCGGGCCATGGCCAGGATCAGCCCGGTGAGGATGCCCGGCGCCGCTCCCGGGAGCACCACGTTGCGGATGGTCTGCCACTTGGTGGCGCCCAGGGCCAGGCTGGCTTCCCGCTGGGAGCGCGGTACCGAGGCCAGGGCCTCCTCGGTGGCCACGATCACCACCGGCACCGTGAGCAGCGCCAGGGTGAGCGAAGCCCACAGGATGCCGCCGGTGCCGTAGGTCGGGGTGGGCAGCTTGTCGGCGAACAGCAGCTTGTCGATGGAGCCGCCCAGGCCGTAGACGAAGAAGCCCAGGCCGAACACCCCGAAGACGATGGACGGCACCCCCGCCAGGTTGTTCACCGCCACCCGCAGGGTGCGCAGCAGCCAGCCCTGCTTGGCGTATTCACGCATGAACAGCGAAGCCATCACCCCCAGCGGCACCACCAGGATCGACATGATCAGGACCATCATCACGGTGCCGAAGATGGCCGGGAAGATGCCGCCCTCGGTATTGGACTCGCGCGGGTCGTCCCACAGGAATTCCCAGAGCCGGGAGAGGTAGATCCGGGATTTGCCGAACACCCCCAGGGCGTTGGCAGGCACCATCCGGACGATGGCGGCGAGCGGCAGGGTCTTGGTCTGCCCGTCGGCGGTGGCCAGGGTGACGGTCACCGCGCCGGCCTCGGCGCGCAGGGCGGCCAGCCGGCTTTCGGCCGCGTCGTAGCTGGTCTGGAGCTGCCTGGACTTCACCGCCAGCTGGCTGGTGTCGGCGCCCTTGAGCTCCAGCCGGTGCTGTTCGATGCGCAGCGCTTCGATCTGGCTGTTGAGCGCGCCCACGTCCTTCTTCTCGATGCGGTGGATGGTGCGCTGGAGGTTGATGGCGTCCGAAAGCCTGGCGCCGATGGCGGCCAGGGCCGCCTCGCCCTGGGCGATCGGCTGCCCGCCCTGTTCCAGGCTCTTGACCCGGCCGATGAAGGGGCCGTACTCCAGCCGCTCCACCAGCACGGCGTCGGCCGGCGTGCTGAAGTTATGCAGGGCCGTCTTGGGGATCCAGCGGAAATCCTGGCCGTAGACGTCCCGGTTGCCCACGTGGAACTGGATCTTGGCGGCATCCTCGCCCTGGGCCTTCTCATGGCCGCTGATCTCGCCCAGGACCGGGCCGTCGGGGGTCATGGCCTGCACCAGCGGGGTGGGCCAGAAGAAGCCGAGCCCCTTTACCGCGATGTAGCCCACCAGCCCGCCGATCATCAGCAGGGACAGGGCGAGGGTCGCGCCTGAGAACCAGACGAATCCGCTGCCGCGCCGCCACCAGGTTTGGAATTTTGCCATTAGAAGGACTCGTAGCGCTTGCGCAGATGCTGGCGGACCAGCTCGGCGACCGTGTTGAGGATGAAGGTCAGGGCGAACAGCAGCAGCGCGGTGAAGAACAGCAGCCGGTACAGGGTGCCGTGGGCCGGCGCCTCGGGGGTCTCCACGGCGATGTTGGCGGCCAGGGTGCGCATCCCGTTGAAGGGGTTCCACTCCATGACCGGGGTGTTGCCGGTGGCCATGAGCACGATCATGGTCTCGCCGATGGCCCGGCCCAGGCCGACCATCACCGCCGAGAAGATGCCCGGGCTGGCGGTGGGCAGCACTACCCGCCAGGCGGTCTGCCAGGGGCTGGCGCCGCAGGCCAGGCTGGCCGAGGTCAGCGAGCGGGGCACGGCGGACAGGGCGTCCTCGCTGATGGTGAAGATGATCGGGATGACCGCGAAGCCCATGGCGAAGCCCACCACGATGCTGTTGCGCTGGTCATAGGTGTAGCCGTGGCTCTGCAGCAGCCAGGCGCGGAAATCACCGGCCAGGAAGATCCGTTCGAAGGCGGGGGCGACCCAGGCGGCCACCAGCAGGCCAAGCAGCATGGTCGGCAGCAGCCAGGCCACTTCCCGGCCGTTGCCCCACCTGAGCCGGAACCATTTGGGCATGCGCACCCAGACGGGCACCAGGGCCAGGGCCACCAGCAGGGTGGCCAGCGGCATCAGCAGCACGCTCACCGCGGACTTCTCGAACAGCGGCGCCAGCACCAGGCCGGCCAGGAAGCCCAGCACCACGGACGGCAGGGCGGCCATGATCTCCACCAGCGGCTTGATGGTGTCGCGCAGGCGGGGGGTGGCGAACTGGCTGGTGTAGAGCGCGCCCAGGATGGCCAGGGGCAGGGCGAAGATCATGGCGTAGAAGGTGCCCTTCATGGTCCCGAACACCAGCGGCATCAGGCTCAGCTTGGGTTCGAAATCATCGGTGCCGCCGCTGCTCTGCCAGACGTATTCCGCTTTCCGGTAGCCCTCGTAGTGCACCTTGCCCCACAGGATCCTGGAGCTGATCTCGGGGTGCGGAGCGTCCAGGCTCCAGGTGCGCAGGGCGCCGGTGCCGTCCTGGGCGAAGATGAAGTCGCCCCGGGCGGACAGCGCGGCGTCCTTGAAGCCCTGGCCGGTGGCGCTGAACAGCCGGCGTTCCGTGGTCAGATGGTCCACCGCCACCATGCTGGCCGAAAAGGACAGGAACCGCTTGTCGCGCTGGGAGGCCATGAAGCCGAGGACCGGCCCGTCCAGCTTGGGGAACCGATGGAATTCCTGGAGGACGGTCTTGCCGTCCTGGTGCAGGGCCTGCACGGCGGCCAAGCCGCCCCGTTCCCCGCCCACCAGCAGGGCGTTCTGGCCCAGGGCGAAGCCCAGCGCGCTCACCGGTTCCGGGAACGGCACGCTGGCTGCCAGGGTGGCCGGCGCGCCGTCCTCGCCCAGGTTGAAGAAGAGCACGCTGCCTTCCCGGGTGCCGGCGAACACGGCCTTGCCGTCGGCGCTCAGCCTGGCGCAGGTGGGATGCTGGCCGTCGGGAAGGGAAAGGGCGCGCCACTGGGCCGGCGCGGCAGGGGCGGCGGCCTTGGCGACGGGCGTTTCGGGCGCGGCGCTGTCCGAGTCGTCGACGGGCGTTGCGTCTTCCGAGGTGAATTCGGCCCAGCGCAGGGCGCCGCCCGGGTCCAGGGCCACCACCCGCCAGGATTCGCCCCCGGCCAGGCCGGAAGCCGCCAGGGTCCGGACGCTCAACAGGGTGCCCAGCTGGTCGCCCACCGGGAAGGCGCCGTCCCATTTGGCGACCGGCGCCCACTGGGCCGGATCGGTGGTCTGGCCCGGCTTGTCCCAGGTGAGCCGGCCGAAACTCAGCCGGTGGTCAGCGCCCAGCACCGCGAACCCGCCCTTGCCGTCCACGCTGGTATGGGTGCGCCAGGGCAGTGCGGGGCCATTGGCCGCCGGGGGCAGGGGATGGCCGCCGTCCACGGTGAAGCCGCGCACCCCCTGGGCGGCGTCCAGGGTGGCCAGCGCCCTGCCGGTCTCGTCCGGCGCGAGGGCGGATGAGGGGGGCAGGGCGGCGGTCGCCAAAGCTTTGCTGTGCGGGCTCAGGAAGAGCGGATAGGCCTCCTTGCCGATGAAGAGCAGGATGCCCAGCACGGCGGCGATGATGGTCATGCCGCCGAGCGAGATGAACCAAGCCATGAAACGGTCCAGGCGCTTGGCGACCCCTTTATAACTGATTGACCGTGTCATGCCGCTCCAATGTTCGGGTGCCAATGGTTGCTATTTCTTGTAGGAGATCTTCAGCTTGGAAGCCTGCTCGGCCTGCATCTTGGGAATGAGAGGGTAATAGCCGTCCTTTACGACGATCTCCTGGCCCTGCTTGCTCAGCACGAACGCCATGAACTGCTGGATCAGGGGGTCGGCGGGCTTCTTGGGATCCATATTGACGTAGATATAAAGGAAGCGGGCGATCGGGTACTTGCCGCTGAGGGCGTTCTCGTAGTTGGCTTCGAAGGCCTGGCTGCCGGTGGTCTTGGAGATGGGCACCGCGCGCACTTCCGAGGTCTTGTAGCCGATCCCCGAATAGCCGATGGCGAACTTGTCGGTGCCCACGCTCTGCACCACGGAGCTGGAGCCGGGCTGTTCCTTGACGGTGTCCTTGTAGTCGCCGCCCCGGAGCGCGTGCTCCTTGAAGAAGCCGTAGGTGCCGGAGGCGCTGTTGCGGCCGTAGAGGGAGATCGGCTTGGCCTGGAACTCGCCGCTCAGGGCCAGATCGCCCCAGGACTTGATCTCAGGGGTGCCGCTCTTGCGGGTCTTGGAGAAGATGCCGTCCAGCTGGTCCATGGACAGGGACTTGATCTTGTTGTTCTTGTGCACGAACACGCCCAGGGTGTCGAGGGCCACTTCCACCTTCACCGGCTGGTAACCGTACTTCTTGACGAACTGGTCCATCTCCTCGGCTTTCATCTCCCGGCTCATGGGCCCGATCTGGGCGGTGCCGGCGATGAGGGCCGGGGGGGCGGTGCCCGAACCCTTGCCTTCGACCTGGATCTTGACGTTGGGATAGGCCTGCTGGAATTTCTCGACCCAGAAGGTCATGAGGTTGTTCAAGGAGTCGCTGCCCACCGAGTTCAGATTCCCGCTCACCCCGGCGACTTTCACGTAGGACGGCAGCTTGGGGTCGACCTTGACCGCCTTCTCAGCCGCCATGGCTCCGCTGAAAGGAATACTGGCAACCAGTGCCAGGGCTATTGTTTTCAACATCTGATCCTCCTAGAAGCTGCGTCCACAGGATGTTCTGGGGGAGGATCAAAGCTAAGACTTTGCTGTAAATTCCATGTAAACCATACAAACCGCCCATAATGGCGCTGGGGCCGGGTGCTTCGTTTATTTTCCAATGGGGCCTTGCCGGGACCGCCTCCCCCTGAGACAATGAGCCAAGTGCCAGGGCCGACCGGAACCTTCCCGCGTCCAACTGGTGCGCCTGATCCATCCAGGGCTGTTCCTTGTGAAACCAGGACCACCCCGCCCCCACATCCCAGATCGATCCAACACCCATCCAAAATCCAACCCCCCCATCCCTATTTCAAAGAAGCCCGCTCGCCCTGCGTGCGCGCCGGCCTCTTATCGAGGAGATCTCGTTTGGCCAGAAAAACCATGCTCATCAATGCCACGGATTCGGAAGAAATCCGTGTGGCAACCCTACTGGACGGTGTGCTCTCGGACTTTGACATCGAGTTCGTCCACAACGAGAAAATCAAGGGCAATATCTACAAGGCCAAGGTGGTGCGGGTGGACCAGAGCCTGCAGGCCGCGTTCATTCACTACGGCAGCCAGAAGAACGGCTTCCTGCCCATCGGCGAGCTGCCCAAGGACCTGGTCAGCGCCGACGGCCGCCGGGGCCGGATCCAGGACCTGCTGAACCGGGACCAGGAGATCATGGTCCAGGCCGTGCGCGAGGAGCTGGGCAGCAAGGGCGCGATGATGACCGCCCAGATCTCCCTGCCGGGCCGCTACCTGGTGCTCACCCCGGGCAACCCGATCAACGGCATCAGCCGCAAGATCGAATCCCGGGAGGAGCGCGAGCACTTCAAGAAGCTCATCGACGAGCTGGAGATCCCCCGCAATTTCGGGGTGATCGTGCGCACCGCGTCCCTGGGCGTGACCAAGGAGGATTTCCAGCGCGACCTGGACTACCTGCTGGACACCTACAAGGAAGTGCAGACCCGCTACAAGCACCGCACCGGCGCCGGCCTGGTCTGGCAGGAGGATGACGTGGTGACCCGCACCCTGCGGGACGCCTTCACCTCCGACATCGAGGAAGTGCACATCGACGACCTGGAGACCT
>CAZVHQ010000024.1:0-55276 GCA_964627225.1 uncultured Mesoterricola sp. | reverse complement strand
CGCCCAGGCCTGGAGCGCGACCGAGGCGCTGCGGGTGTGGCGACTTCTCAGCTAGGGCGTCCGTCACTCCCTGCATCGCGCCGCCCCAACGGCGGGTTCCGGGACCAGACCCCGACCCACCGGTACTCGGGATTTAAGATCGTGCTCGCAAGCTGCGCGCGATCTTAAATCCCGAGTTTGCCGTCGAAGCCGACGGAAGGGTGCCTCCGTCTCGCCCAACCCAGGTGGAATGGCCTCCCACCCGTTTGTCGCCAAAGCACCCAATCCAAAGCTATGCGCGGCTTCTACGGCTAACTCGGAATCTAAAAGCGCGCGCAGCTTGCGAGCACGGTTTTAGAGTTCCGAGTACCGGTGGGTCGGGGCCTGGTCCCGGGACCCGCGTTGGGGCGGCGCGATGCAGGGTGTGACGGACGCCCCCGTAAAACTAGGGGAACTGGAACTCCGCGACGATCCGCTCGGTCCGGAACCCGATCCTCCGGTACAACGGCAGCCCCATGGCCGAAGAGGACAGCACCGCCCAGTGCTGTCCCATGTCCTGGCCCAGGGTCAGGCAGGCCTGGGTGACCGCCCGGCCCAGCCCCATCCGGCGATAGGCCGGCCGGGTGCCCACCGCGTAGATGCCGAGGCTCTTTTCGCCACAATAGGCCAGGGCCGTGGCGGCCGGCAGGCCGTCATGCAGGGCCAGGAACGGCACGGCGCCCGCGCGGACCATGGGCTGGAAGAAGTCCCGCGCCGCCGTGCCGTCCAGTTCCAGCGCCTCGCTGGCCGCGGCGAGCCAGAACGGGAGATCCTGGCTCGAGTCGGCCCGATTGATCCGGATGCGCCGGCTGTGCCCGGGGCTGCTGTAGCGGTCCAGGTCCAGCACCAGCTCCGGCGTGCTTTCCGGAGCCTTGAACCCCGCGGCGCGCAGGGCGGCGCCGTCCTGCCCCTCCTCCAGCGCCCAGGAGAACCGATGGCTGCCGAAAAAGCGCTTGCTCCGCTCGATGTTCCCGCGCTCGGCCGCCGCCCAGACGACATTGGCGAAGGCCTCCCGGACCGGGCTCTTCACCGCGGCGTAACCGTCGTCCTCCTCCACCGCCCACCCCGCGGCCCAGGCGCATTCCAGGAAATTCTGCCTATGTAGGTTGCCCATCATCGCTCCAGGCCCGGCCCGACCGGTCCTCAACCTGGAGTGCTTAAACTATTAATAAAGTTCCCGCCTCAGGCCCGCACGTCCACCAGGCTTCCCAGGGTCGACGGCGTGTCGGTGCCCAAGGTTCCCGCCCGCTGCACCCCGTCGGCCAGCGGGGTCGGCGCCTGGCTGACGGCGGCAGCCTTGGGCGCGGCTTCGGCGCTGCTGGAGACCTGCGTGGCCGCCGCCGGCATGATGCTCAGGCCGCCGAACGCGACCAGGGGCTTGCCGAACAGCTGATTATTGTCGATCCCGAAGCGATCATACCTGGCGTTCGGGTCGGGCATGACCCGGTACAAGGGAACCAGCGGAGTCATGCCAATGGCCATGGAACCTCCGGTCGTATTATCGTTTAAATCGGCTTTTGGGCAAGGGGATCGGCACCGGCAGCATTGAATCCCGCAAAATCCCCGGAATACGTAGTACAAAGGAGTCACTCCCCGGATGCCCATGCCCGCTGCCGCCGCCTTCCCATTTGATGTCCAGGCCTTCCTCCGGGGCGATTGCGGCGACCCGGGCGCCTGCTTCGGCATGCGCGCGTTGGCCGGCCAGGGGCTGGCGGCGCGCGCTTTCCTGCCCCGGGCCAGCGCGGTGGAGCTGGTGGACAGCCGCAGCGGCGAGGTCGTGGCCGCCATGGCCATGGTCCATCCCGAAGGGGTGTTCGAAGCGTGGCTTCCGGACCGGGACCGGCCCTTCCCGTACCGCTTCCGGGTGCACGGCTGGGGCGACGCGCAGGAAGTGGAGGACCCCTACCGGTTCGGCTCTGCCCTGGGCGAGCTGGACGTCTACCTCATGGCCGAAGGCACCCACCTGCGGCTCTACGAGAAGCTGGGCGCGCATCCGGCGCTGCGCGAGGGGGTGGCCGGGGTGGAGTTCGCCGTGTGGGCGCCCAACGCCCGCCGGGTCAGCGTGGTGGGCCAGTTCAACAACTGGGACGGCCGGCGCCACCTCATGCGCCGGTTCTCCTCCTCGGGGGTCTGGGAGCTGTTCGTGCCCGGCATGGTGCCGGGCGACCTCTACAAGTTCGAGCTCAAGAGCGGCGACGGGCGCCTGCTGCCGCTCAAGGCCGACCCGTTCGCGTTCCGCTGCGAGCACGCCCCCGGCACCGCCTCGGTGGTGACGCCGGAACCGGCCCACCCATGGGCCGACGCGGAGTGGATGGCCGGGCGCTGGCGCAGCAACCGGTTCGACGCCCCCATCAGCCTCTACGAGGTGCACCTGGGCTCCTGGCGCCGGCGTCCCGACGGCGGCTTCCTCAGCTACCTGGAGCTGGCCGACCAGCTGATCCCGTACGCCCAGTCCATGGGCTTCACCCACCTCCAGCTGATGCCGGTGAGCGAGCACCCCTTCTACCCCTCCTGGGGCTACCAGCCCCTGGGCATGTTCGCCCCCACCAACCGCTATGGCTCCCCGGACGAATTCATGGCGTTCGTCGACCGCTGCCACCAGGCCGGCCTGGGCGTCCTGCTGGACTGGGTGCCGGCGCACTTCCCGGCGGACGCCCACGGCCTGGGCGAATTCGACGGCACCCACCTCTACGAGCACGCCGACCCGCGCAAGGGCCGGCACATGGACTGGGGCACGCTGATCTACAACTACGGCCGCACCGAGGTGCAGAACTTCCTCATCGCCAACGCCCTGTACTGGCTGGACCGGTTCCACATCGACGGCCTGCGGGTGGACGCGGTGGCCTCCATGCTCTACCTGGACTACAGCCGCAAGGCCGGCCAGTGGCTGCCCAACCGCTACGGCGGCCGGGAGAACCTGGAGGCGGTGGCCTTCCTGCGCCGGCTGAACGAGGTGCTCTACGCCCACTTCCCCGACACCCTCACGGTGGCCGAGGAATCCACCGCCTGGCCCATGGTCTCGCGGCCCACCAGCGTCGGCGGCCTGGGCTTCGGCTTCAAGTGGAACATGGGCTGGATGCACGACACCCTGGTCTACATGGGCCGGAACATGCTGTACCGCAAGTACCACCAGGGCGAGATCACCTTCAGCATGCTCTACAACGACGCCGAGAACTTCGTCCTGCCGCTGTCCCACGACGAGGTGGTGCACGGCAAGAAGTCCCTGCTCTGGCGCATGCCCGGCACCCGCTGGGAGCAGTTCGCCAACCTGCGCCTGCTGTTCGCCTACCAGTTCGTCCACCCGGGCAAGAAGCTGCTGTTCATGGGCGGCGAGTTCGGCCAGGACCACGAGTGGGACCACAACCAGGCGCTGGAATGGGGGCTGCTGCAGTACCAGGAGCACGAGGGCCTGCGCACCCTGGTGGGCGACCTCAACGCGCTCTACCGCCAACTCCCTGCCCTGCACCAGCTGGACTGCGATCCCGGCGGCTTCCGCTGGATCGACAACGAGGACCGCAAGAACTGCATCCTGGCCCTGCTCCGGCAGGCCGCCGACGGTTCCTTCCTGGTGGCGGTGCTGAATTTCACCGCCAAGCCCCAGTCCGGCTACCGGATCGGCGTGCCCCTGCCGGGACGCTACGCCGAGGTGCTCAATTCCGATTCCGGCCGCTACGGCGGGCAAAATTTCGGCAACGACGGCGCGGCGGCCAGCACGCCGGTGGCGATGCACGGCTACCCCCAGTCCCTGGCCCTCACCCTGCCCCCCCTGGGCGCGGTTCTACTGGTGCATACTGCTGCAAGTGATACCCACCCCCTCCGCGAGGAATAGACCGATGGACACCCTGCAAGCCAAGCTCAAGAAACTGACGCGCAACCTGTGGTGGACCTGGCGGCCCGAAGTGCGGGCCATCTTCCGCGACCTGGACATGGAGATCTACCGCAAGGTCCACCGCAACCCGGTGCGGGTCATCAAGGAGATCAGCCTGGCCTACCTGGAGAAGCGCGCCGAGGAAGTGGACGTGCTGACCCGCACCGACCGGGCCCTGCGCCAGCTGCACGAGTACCTGAACCCGCTCACCACCTGGGGCATGGTCCACGCCGGCACCCTGCTGTCCCGGCCGGTGGCCTATTTCTGCGCCGAATTCGGCATCCACGAATCGATCCCCATCTACTCCGGCGGCCTGGGCATCCTGGCCGGCGACCACCTGAAGGGCGCCTCCAACCTGGGCGTGCCCCTGGTGGGCGTGGGCCTGCTCTACCACCAGGGCTACACCACCCAGGTGCTGGACGCCAGCTTCTGGCAGCACGACGTCAGCGAGCGGTTCGACTCCAACGACCTGCCGCTCGACCCGGCCCTGGGCCCGGACGGCATCCAGGTGCGGGTGTGCGTCGAGATGCCCGGCCGCAACGTATGGGCCAAGGTGGTGGAGGCCCAGGTGGGCCGGATCCGGCTGATCCTGCTGGATACCCGGGACGAGGCCAACTCCGACGAGGACAAGGCCCTGGCGGCCTCGCTCTACGGCGGCGACCAGCGCATGCGCATCCAGCAGGAGCTGCTGCTGGGCGTGGGCGGTTCCCGGGCCCTGCGGGCGCTCGGCATCACCCCCAGCGTCTACCACCTCAACGAGGGCCATTCGGCCTTCGCCATCCTGGAATGGGCGCGCCACCGGGTGGAGCAGGACGACCTGGACCCCTGGGCCGCGCTCCAGGAGGCCGCCGCCGGCACCGTGTTCACCACCCACACCCCGGTGGAGGCCGGCCATGACCGCTTCCCCGCCGATCTGGCCGAGGAGCACCTGGGCCCGCTGGCCAACGGGCTCAAGCTGCCCATCCAGGACGTGCTCGGCCTGGGCCGGGTCGATCCCAACGACCACGGCTCCCCCTTCATGCCCACCGTGCTGGCCCTGAAGCACTGCCGGCGCGCCAACGGGGTCTCGGCCCTGCACGGCACCGTGTCCCGCCGCATGTGGCAGTGCCTCTGGCCGGACCGCCCGGTGCACGACGTGCCCATCGGCCACATCACCAACGGCGTGCACGTGCCCTCCTGGCTGTCCTCGGAACTGAACGTGCTGTTCCAGACCCACCTGGGCGTGGGCTGGCAGGACGGCATCGTCCGGCCCGACCTCTGGATCAAGGTCGCCGGCATCGACCCCGCCGAGATCTGGGAGATCAAGAAGGTGCTCAAGGGCCGCATGCTGCGCCTGGTGCGCGAACGGGTCGCCGCCATGCGCGCCCGGGTCGGCCTGCCGGTGCAGGACCCGCCGCCCCTGGACCCCGACGCCCTCACCATCGGCTTCGCCCGGCGCTTCGTGCCCTACAAGCGGCCTGACCTGCTGTTCTCCGACCTGGACCGGCTGGACCGCCTGGTGAACAACCCCAAGTGTCCGGTGAACCTGATCTTCGCCGGCCGCTCCCACCCGGCCGACGGCCCCGGCAAGGCGCTCATCCAGAAGGTCGGCCAGCTCACCCAGGATCCCCGCTTCGCCAACCGCATCGTCTTCGTGGAGAACTACAACATCCATGTGGGGCGCAACCTGTACCAGGGCGTGGACGCCTGGCTGAACAACCCCAGGCGCCCGCTGGAAGCCTGCGGCACCAGCGGCATGAAGGTGGTCATGAACGGCGGCCTGCACATCTCCGCCCTGGACGGCTGGTGGGCCGAGGCCTACGACGGCGAGAACGGCTTCGCCATCGGCAACGGCGAGATCCACGTCTCCGACGAAGTGCAGGACCGGCGCGACGCCGACGCCCTGTTCCGGCTGCTGGAGGAGAAGGTCGTGCCGCTCTACTACGACCAGGATTCCAACGGCGTGCCCCGGCACTGGGTGCACGCCATCAAGCGCTCCATGCGCACCCTGGCCTGGCGCTTCAACGCCGACCGGATGGTCATGGACTATGTCCGCCACTGCTACCTGCCGGCGGCAGTGGCCTCCTCCTGCCAGATGCCGACGCCGTAGGCTGCTTTCTGCCAGATGCCGACGCCGCAGGTTGGGTCGGCCGTGACCAAAAAGCCTGCAAATTCGGAGTCAGACTCCGAATTTGCGTGGTAAATTGGCGCCATGCTGCCCCGACCCGCCTTTTTCGACCGCCTGACTCCAGGCGCTGCCGGAGCTATTTCCTGTTCTGCGCCTGCTCGCCGACCGCCCAGGCCAGGAGACTCGTTTCCTCATTCTCGGCAGCGCCTCGCCCCAGATCATCCGGCACGCCTCCGAGACCCTGGCCGGGCGGGTGGAGTTCATCGAATTGTCCGGTTTCGATCTCATGGAAACCGGCCCCAAGGCGCTGGACGCGCTCTGGCTCCGGGGCGGGTTCCCGAGGTCGTTCCTGGCCGCCTCCGACGAGGACAGCTTCGTTTGGCGAGAGGGCTTCGTGCGCACCTACCTGGAACGCCTCGGAGCTGGGACGCGCCATGGGCCTGTCCGACAAGACCGTGCGAAACGACCTAGACCTGCTTCTGGTCCACCCAGGGCGGCGCCGAGGTGGATCTCATGTTCCTGCACCGGGGACGGCGGCTGGGTTTCGAGGTGAAGTTCGCAGAGGCTCCCAAAGCGACCGCCTCCATGCGCAGCGCCGTCAAGGAACTGAACCTCGACCACCTCTGGGTCGTCCATCCCGGCGTGCATGAATTTCCCATGGACCAGGGCATCACCGCGCTGCCGATGCAGCGACTGGGTCAAGCCGCGCGCCAATCCATCGAAAGACCATGAAGCCGGCAAGTGAGCTATCACCCATCGCCAGTGATTAGGCCAGCCGCAACGCCACCGCCGCCGCCGGCTCCAGCACCCGGAAGGTGAACGACTCGGTGTAATACAGCTCCACGTCATGGGCGTCGTGCTGCTTGTAGCCGATGGCCAGGTCCTGGCCCACGGTCAGCTCGAAGTCCCCGCCCCGGCGCGACAGCACGACGCCGCCCTGGAGCACCGGGGTCCAGTGGATGCCGCCGGTGACCATGGCCAGGACGCGTTTGCGCAGCGGATAGATGCCCGGCTCGCCGGCCATCAGCCACTTGTACGGCTCGGTGCCCAGCACCAGCGCGTACGGGCCGCCGATCTCCGCCTGCTGGATGGCCAGCAGGGCCCGTTCCACCGACTCGGTGAGCTGGCCGCGATCGTGGTTCAGCGCCACCGGCTGGTGGGGGGAGACTTCCAGGATGCCCTTGATGCCCGCCGCGACGAAGCCCCGGTAGATGGCCGACTCCTCGAAGATCGCCACCTTGCGCGATGCGCGAACTCTGCAGTTCGATCTCCTTCCACGCCGCATCCGCGATGGGTGCCATTTCCCGCCTGAGTATATCGGCCATGTCCGTCTCCTGTTATTTCAAGTTGCCCAGTCCCAGGCCCCTGCCATTCGGTGCCGAAGGCGTGTCGGCGGCGGCCAGGGCCGGGATGGCGCCCGTGGTGAACAGCAGCTTGCGCAGCTGCACGTCCAGCTCCGGCACGCTGCGGCGCAGCCACTCCAGCAGCATGGCCGCGTGCTCCAGCTCGTCGTCCCGGTTGTGGATCAGCGTGGCCTTGAGCTCCGGGTCGGTGGTCACGTCGGCCCGCTGATGGTAGAAGTCGATGGCCTCCAGTTCCTCCTGCAGGCTGGCGAGCGCCTGGTGGATGTGGAGCGCGCCGCTGGAAAGTCCCGCTTCAATGGTCCCGCTGCTCATGGAATGTCCCTCCGGCCCCGGCGTGCAAGGTTCGCGCCAAGGGAAAACGGTCATGGTTTCCGGCATGTTCCATGGCCTCGAAGCACCCAGCCTGAGGTCCGGCCGATCAGGATGACGGGTTGGCCGCCGCAAATTGACGGGGAAGCGCCGAAGCCACAAGGCCACCCCATCATCGTGCGCCAAGGGCGCCGAAAGGTTCCGTCAGAGCAGGTGGCGGTACAGTTCCAGGTAGTCCTTGGCGGCGGCCGCCCAGCCGAAATCCTGGGCCATGGCGCGGCGCTGGACCTGGCCCCAGGCCTTGGGATCCTGCCGATAGAGCTGGCAGGCGCGGCCGATGGTTTCGCCCAGGATCCAGGAATTGGGTTCCTTGAACACGAAGCCGGTGGCGGTGCTGTCCATCATCGAATGGGCGTTGGCGTCCACCACGGTGTCGGCCAGGCCGCCGGTGCGCCGCACCAGCGGCAGGGCGCCGTAGCGCAGCGCGTAGAGCTGGGTCAGGCCGCAGGGTTCCTGGCGCGAAGGCACCAGCACCACGTCGGCGCCGGCCAGGATGCGGTGCGCCATGCCCTCGTCGAAGCCGAGCCAGGCGGCCACGTGCCCCGGGTGGGCGGCGGCGGCGGCCTTGAACCCGGCTTCCAGCTCCGGGTCGCCGGTGCCCAGCACCAGCAGTTGGGCGCTCAGTTGGATCAGATAGGCGACGTTCTCCAGCACCAGGTCGAGCCCCTTCTGCCCGGCCAGCCGGCTGACGACGGCGAACAGCGGGACGTCGGGCGCCTCATCCAGGCCCACGGCGCGCTGGAGGAGGTTCTTGTTGACCTTCCGGGCGGACAACCGCTTGGCATCGTAATGGACTTCCAGATGCGGGGTGGTGGCGGGATTCCACACCGTGTAGTCCACCCCGTTGAGGATGCCCGACAGGTCCTTGGCTCGGTGCGCCAGCAGGCCTTCCAGGCCCGCCCCGCCTTCGGGCCGCTGGATCTCCCCGGCGTAGGTCGGGCTCACGGTGGTGATCCGGTCCGCATAGGCGAGGCCGGCCTTCAGGAAGTTGATCTGGCCGTAGAATTCCGCCCCGCCGGGATGGAAGCAGGCGGCGGGCAGGCCCAGGGAAGCCAGCGCGGCGGCCGGATAGATCCCCTGGTAGGCGATGTTGTGGATGGTCATCACGGTCTTCGGGCCGCCGGCCAGCGCCAGATGCGCCGGCACCAGCCCGGCCTGCCAGTCGTGGGCCTGGACGACGTCCGGGCGCCAGTCCCCGCTCCGGGCCAGCCGGGCGGCGGCCCAGGCCAGGGCGCCGAACTTCAGGTGGCTGTCGCCCGATTCCTCGTAGGGCCCGCCGGGCCGGTCGAAGAGGGCCGGGCAGTCCAGCAGGTAGACCGGCACGCCGGTGGCGCTCCGGCCTAGCAGGAAGCGTGCCGGGCCGAGCCCCATCAGGTCCGGCAGATCGCCCGCCGGCGCCAGCTGGGCGATGCCCTGGAGCAGGGCGGGAAAGCCCGGCAGCAGTACCCGCGCGTCCGCGCCCAGGGTCCGCTGGGCCGCGGGCAGCGCCGCCAGCACGTCGGCCAGCCCCCCCACCTTCACGTAGGGGAAGATTTCAGTGGCAACATGCAGAATGCGCATTCATCAACCCCGCAGGCGGTCCAGCATCGGCCCGGATATCAGGGTTACACCACCGGGGGTGCGATGGAAGCGCAGGGCGTCCTGTTCCGGATTTTCGCCCGCCACCAGCCCCTCCGGCACGTGGCAGCCGCGGTCCACCACCACCTTGCGCAGCCGCGCGAAGCGGCCGATGTCCGCCCCGGGCAGCACCACCGCCTGGTCCAGGTGGGCGTGGGAGTGCACCCACACCTTGGAGGAGAGCAGCGAATCGCGCACCATGGCGCCGGAGACGATGCAGCCGCCGGAGACCAAGCTGCTCAGCGCCACGCCGTTGCGGTTGGGGTCGCTGTGCACGAACTTGGCCGGCGGCAGCTGCTCCTGGTAGGTGAACACCGGCCAGCTCTCGTCGTAGAGGTTGAGCTCCGGCTCCACCCGGGTGAGGTCCATGTTGGCCGACCAGAACGCGTCGATGGTGCCCACGTCGCGCCAGTAGGGCAGCTTGTCCAGGTTGCGGATGTGGCTTTTCTCGAACCGGTGGGCGAACACCCGGGCCCGGCCGATCAGCTGCGGGATCAGGTCCCGGCCGAAATCGTGGCTGGAGGCGGGATCGGCGGCGTCCCGGACCAGCTCGGCGAACAGGAACCCGGCCTTGAACAGGTAGATCCCCATGCTGGCAAGGCATTGGCCGGGCTGGTCCGGCAGGGTGGGCGGGTCTTCCGGCTTCTCCACGAAGCTGGTGATCCGGTCCGAGCGGTCGGTGCCGGCCACGCCCAGGCCCCGGGCGGCGTCCCGGGGCACTGAAAGGCAGGCGATGCTCATGTCGGCGTCGTGGTCCAGGTGGTCTTCCAGGAACACCCGGTAGTCCATCTTGTAGATCTGGTCCCCGGCCAGGATCAGCACGTGTTCCGGCGCCAGGCCCTGGAGGTTCTGGATGTTCTGGTAGACGGCGTCGGCGGTGCCGCTGTACCACTGGTCCCCTTCCAGGCTTTGCTGGGCCGGCAGCACGTGGACGAACTCGTTCAGGCGGCTGGCCAGGAAGGTCCAGCCCAGCTGCAAGTGCTCCAGCAGGCGGTGCGAGTTGTACTGGGTGGCCACCAGGATGCGCCGGATATTGGAATTCATGCAGTTGGAGAGGGTGAAATCGATGATCCGGTACTTGCCGCCGAAATCCACCCCGGGCTTGGAGGCGGAGCGGGTCAGGTCCCGCAGGCGCTTGCCCCGGCCGCCGGCCAGCACCATGGCGACGGTGCGTTGCGGAGCCCGGAAGATCTCCTGTTCAGACATCCTCCCTCCTGCCCGACCTGTTGGTTGAATTCGATTCTACCCCGTTCCCATCACGGCCAGTAGCTGCTTCCAGAGCACAGCTTCGTCCAGCGCGTTCATGCAGGGCACGCCGCCCACCCGGCAGAACGTCTCCATGCACTCCAGGCAATCCAGGTCGTCCCGGCGCACCACCCGCACCCGGGGGCCCCAGGGCGCGGAATGGCGCGGCCGGGTGGGGCCGAACACCGACAGGGTGGGCACGCCGCTGCCGGCGGCGATGTGGGCCAGGCCCGAATCCATGCCCACCAGGGCCCGGGCGCCGGCGATCCAGGCGGCGGCGACCGCCAACCCGCCCTGCCCGGTGCAATCGACGCAGGGCACCTGCTCGCGGATCAAGGCCGCCAGCGCCGCATCCGTCGGCCCCGCCCCCAGGATCACCGGGGTGAGCCCGGCGCGCCGCAGCCGGGCGGCCAGGGCCGCGAAGGAGGCCACGGACAGCCGCTTGTTCTCGCAGTTGGCGCCCGGGGCCAGCACCACGTAGTCGCCCAGGCCCCATTCGGCGCGGCGCCCGGCGACTTCCGCCATGGCCTCGGCCCGGGGCCGGAACGGCCGGAACGGCCCGGCGGTTAGCTGGGGGAAGGCCTGGGCCACCACCGACCGATAGCGGTCGACGAAGGCGTTGTCCTGCTTGTAGAAGCGGATGCTGTGGCTGTAGCCCAGCCAGGCCCCGCCGTCGCCGCAGCCCAGGCGCAGGGGCACCCGGGCCAGCAGGGCCGCCAGCATCGGCCGGTTGCTCTTGGGGAAATTGATCAGGGAGGCCGGGTGGTGCGCCCGGAGCAGGGCGGCGGCCTGGAAGGGGCTATACTTGCGCTCCGGATCGGGCACCGCCGCGCGGTAGTCGGCGCTGCCGGCGAACAGGTCGACGATCCAGCCGGGGCCCCAGGCCACCAGCGGCAGGCCGGCGTCGCGCAGCGGGGCGATGGCGGCATGGATCATCATGGCGTCCCCGAAGTAGCGGGGGAAGCGGATCCAGTGGGCATCCCGGGGCGGCGCGTCCATCAGCTGTGCACCCCCGGCGCCTCGCGCCCGGTCTTCTGCACATACTCCAGGTAGGAGCCCTGGTAGGCCATCGGCCCCGGGTGCTCCTCCCCGCCCAGCTCCAGCACCCGGCTGGCCAGGCCGCGCAGGAAGGTGCGGTCGTGGGAGACGAACAGCATGGTGCCTTCGAAATCCTTCAGGGCCTCGATCAGCATCTCCTTGGTGGCCAGGTCCAGGTGGTTGGTGGGCTCGTCCAGGATCAGGAAGTTGGGCGGGTCGAACAGCATCCGGGCCATGACCAGGCGCGACTTCTCGCCGCCGGACAGCGCGCGGATCCGCTTGTCCACGTCATCGCCCTGGAACTGGAAGGCGCCCAGCAGGTTGCGCAGCACGCCCAGGCCTTCCATGGGGAAATCCTGCTGGATCTGCTCGATCACCGTCAGCTCCGGGTCCAGCAGGTCCATGGACTGCTGGGCGAAGTAGCCCACCCGCAGGCTGGCCCCCAGGCGCACGCTGCCGGCATCCGGCTCGATGACCCCCGCCACCATCTTCAGCAGGGTGGACTTGCCGCTGCCGTTGCGGCCCATGACGCACCAGCGCTCGCCGCGCCGCACGTGGAAGTCGAAGCCGTCGTACAGCGTGCGCCGGCCGTAGGCCTTGCCGATCCCTTCGAGCATGGCCACGTCGTCGCCGGAGCGCATGGGCAGGCGGAAATCCCACTTCACCACCTTGCGCTTGCGCGGCAGCTCGATCCGCTCGATCTTGTCCAGCGCCTTGACCCGGCTCTGCACCTGGGCGGCCTTGGAGGCATGGGTGGAGAACCGCTCGATGAAGCGCTGCTCCTTGGCCAGCTTGGCCTGCTGCCGGGCGTAGGCGGCCTCCTGGTTGGCCTCCCGGGCCTGGCGCTCGCCCAGGTAGAAGTCGTAGTCGCCCGAGTAGGTGATGATCTCGCCGCCGTCGATCTCCACCACCTTGCTGACGATCCGGTTCATGAAGTCGCGGTCGTGGGAGGTCATCAGCAGGGTCGAGGGCACCGATTTCAGGAAGCTCTCCAGCCACAGGATCGATTCGATGTCCAGGTGGTTGGTGGGCTCGTCCAGCAGCAGCACGTCGAATTTGCCGAGCAGCACCTTGGCCATGGCCACGCGCATCTTCCAGCCGCCCGACAGCGCGCCCACGTCGCCGTCCACCTGGTCATCCTCGAAGCCCAGGCCCGCCAGGCACGCCTTGGCCCGCGCCTCCAGCTCGTAGCCGCCCAGGTGCTGGTACTCCTCCTGCACCTGGCCGAAGCGCTCCAGGATCGCCTCCAGCTCGTCCCCGCGGGCGGGGTCGGCCATGCCGTGCTCCAGGTCGATCAGTTCGTGGTGCAGGTCGCCCAGCCGGCCGCTGCCGGCGATGGCCTCGTCCAGCACCGAGCGGCCGGCCATCTCGTCCACTTCCTGGCGGAAGTAGCCGACGGTCAGCTTTTTCGGCAGGCTGACGGTGCCGTCGTCCGGGTGCTCCTCGCCCATGATCATGCGGAAGATGGTGGATTTCCCGGCGCCGTTCGGGCCCACCAGGCCGACCTTCTCGCCGGCGTTGAGCTGGAAGCCCGCGTCAATGAACAGGATCTGCTTGCCGTACTGCTTGCTCACATCGGAAAAGGCGATCATCGACCCGCCGGCCGGTGCGGGCTCGCAAACCTCGTGATGGGCGATGGGTTCATATCTGTCAAGCGTTCCCCCTGCTGGCCTCCAGGATAGCCTGGGGACCGGGCTCAGGCCAGCAGCCGCTCCAGCACCGAGTAGCTGCGCGGTTCGCCCAGCTCGCGCCGGAGCCGGTCGCGCAGCACCCGGGTCACCGCCCGGGCCGCGTCGCCGCCTTCGGGGTCGGGCGCCTCCTCGGCCGGCAGCGTGCGCAGCAGGCGCAGGTAGTCCCGGGCGCCGGGGGGGAGCGCCTCGCGCGGATCCACCGGGGTGCAGGCGGCGCAGCGCCAGCCCTCGTCGGTGAGCAGCACCAGCGGCGCTTCGCCGTTGCCGCACAGGCCGCACAGGCGCGGGTGCGGCAGCACGCCCAGGCAGTGCAGCACCCAGTGCTCGGCATAGGCCAGCACGGCCATGGCCCGGTCCGGCTGCGCCTTCAGCGCGCGGGCGCAGGCCGACAGGAGCCGGAACAGGCGCGGATCCTCCACCCCTTCCCGGGCCACCCGGTCGAAGATGTCCGCCAGGCAGGCCACCACCAGGTTGGATTCCAGGTGGCCCAGGACCAGGGGCGAGTGCACCAGTTCGCAGCGGGTGACCCGGCGCACCTCCACCTGCTCCTTGCCGAAGAAGCTGACGTTGACCAGGCCCAGCGGCTCGAAGTTGGAGACCCACTTGGCCGAGGGCTTCTTGGCGCCCCGGGCCAGCCCCACCAGCCGCTCGCCGTGTTCGGTGAGGAACGACACCACCAGGCCCCCCTCCTGGAAGGGCGAGGGGCGAAGCACGATGGCGGTATGGGTGCGGATCATCAACCAACAGTTTGCACGAATTCCCGGGCCAGCGCAGACGGGCGATGGGCCGGGCCCGATCCCGTTACAATGGCCGCCGGAGCCCGCCATGTCCTTTGCCTCCCGTTGCCTCGCCCTGCTGATCCTCCTGGCCCCCCTGCCGGGCCTGTGCCAGGAGACCCAGGTCTCGCGCATCTGGATCGCCGACCAGGAAGCGGGCAGCTCCATCGACAAGCAGTTCGCCGACGCCGCCGGCGTCCATCTGGAGACCCGGGAGACCAGCCACCTGGAGCGGATGGGCGTGGTGATCCAGCTGGACCTGCGCCAGGAGGCCGTGAAGCGGCCCGACGGCAGCATGCGCTTCACCTGGGCCCTGACCATGTCCCAGGAGCCCCAGGAGGGCGAAGGGGCCTGGTCGCCCCGGGCCCCCGGCCAGCTCAGGCTGACCTTCAAGGACGGCCCGCCCCGCACCCTGGACATCCCGGCCGGCGCCCTGGTCTGGCCCGGCGACCTGGAGGACCGCCTGCGCGCCGCGGCCCGGTCGGTCCAGCCGCTGCGGCTCAAGCATTTCTCCTTCCCCACCCAGCAGTGGGCCGAGGTGGACCTGAAGCCCGTGGGGCCGGAGCCGCTGCCGGGCTTTCCCGACACCGTGCACTTCCGGGGCCGCACCGCGGAGGGCAGCATGGTGGAGAACGTGGACCTGTGGATCTCGCCGAGCCAGGGGGAGGTGAAGCACCTGGGCTTCATGGCCGGGGTCCCGGTGCTGTCCCAGCGGGTGGAACTGCCGGCCCCGGCCGGGCTGGACGCCAAGCAGGGCCTGTTCGAGCGCACCATCAAGGCGCTGCCGCCCAACCCCTTCCTGCTCTGGCTGCCGGAGCTCACGGTGCGCTGGAGCGGCCGGAGCGTCCCCGAGCTGCCCGAGGATCCCCAGCAGCAGCGCCTGGCGCCCGGCCGCTACCGGCTGAGCCGGGCCCGGCCGCCCACCGCCCAGGAAGCGGCGCAGCCGCCGGTCTCCGGGCCGCCTTCGGCCCAGGACGCCCCGTTCCTCGCCGCCACCCCGCTGGTGCAGTACCACGACCCGGTGTTCGCCGGCCTGGAGCGGCGCCTCAACCCGCCGCCGGGCGCCACCCGCTGGGAGCTGGCCCAGTTGGTCAACAGCTTCGTGTTCGACTGGATCAAGGACAAGAACTACACCGTGGGCTTCGCCTCCGCGCAGGAGGTGGCCCGGAACCCGGTGGGGGCCTGCGCCCAGCACGGCGTGCTGGCCGTGGCCCTGCTGCGCCGCCTGGGCGTGCCGGCCCGGGGCGTCACCGGCTGGATCGCCCTGGGCGAGACCCTGGCCATGCACTTCTGGGTCGAAGTGGAGCTGGGCGGGCGCTGGGTTCCCCTGGACCCCACCTTCGACCAGGCCCCCGCCTCGGCCTACCGGCTGAAGCTGCTCACCACCGACCTGGCCGACATGGGCAACGTGGGCGCCGGCGGCCCCGGCACCGACTACCTGGGCGGCATCTGGCTGCCCGAAGGCCCGTGGGCCGGCGAGGTGCGGGTCCAGGGCGACAGCGTGTTCGTCCCGGGCGGCCTGAGCCTGCGCGTGCCCGGCGCCCGTTGGAACCTGGCCGGAGGCCGGCTGGCGCTGATCTGGGGCGAGCCGCACCGGGTCGAGGCGGCGCCCGCGCCGACCCCGGCCCAGCGGACCGACGCCCACCGCCTCCAGGGGGCCGCCAAGGGCCGCCAGGGCTGGTGGCAGCCCAGGACCCGCCAGTGCTGGATGGACCTGGGCGCCGGCCGCTGGCTGCAGGTGGACGCCCTCACCGAGCCCCAGGCCTTCCGGCTGCTGGATGCCCTGGAGACCGCGCTCCGGGCCCAGATGGCCAGCAAGGCGGCCTAATACTGGATCACCTTCATCGTGTTGGTGCTCCCGGTCTTCCACAGGGGCAGGCCGAGGGTGATCACCACCTTGTCGCCGGCCACCAGGCCATGCAGGTCCTGCAGCACGGTCTCCACCGAATCCACCATGGCGTCGGAGGTCTCCACCCTGGGCACGAGCAGCGACTGGACCCCGCGCATGAGCCCCATGCGCCGCGCGTTGGGCAGGTCGGTGGTGGCGCCGATCACCGGGATGTCGGCCGCCAGGCGCGAAACCATGCGCGCGCTGCCGCCGCCTTCGGTGAACACCACGATCAGCCGGGCGCCGATCTCCTGGGCGGTCCGGCAGGCGGCGAAGGCCACCGACACGTCGGTGCGGCTGGACAGCCTCAAGGCCAGTTCGTCCTCCAGCCGGCCCAGGCGGGGATGGTAGTGGGCATCGGCGTCCTCGGCGATGCGGCCGAGCCATTGGGTGGCCTCCACCGCGTACTTGCCCACGGCGCTCTCGGCGCTGAGCATCACCGCGTCGGTGCCGTCCCAGATGGCGTTGGCCACGTCCGAGGCCTCGGCCCGGGTGGGCTGGGGATTCTCGATCATGCTCTCCAGCATCTGGGTGGCGGTGATCACCGGCTTGAGGGCCTGGCGCGCCATCCGGATGATCCGCTTCTGCAGCGCCGGCACGTGCTCCACCCCCAGTTCCACGCCCAGGTCGCCCCGGGCCACCATCACGCCCCAGGACTCGTCCAGGATCTCCTCCAGGTTTTCCAGCGCCTGGGGGTGCTCGATCTTGGCGATGATGGGCTGCTGCCCGCCCAGGCCGCGGATCAGCCCGGCCAGGGTGCGCAGGTCCGTGGCCCGGCGCACGAAGCTCATGGCGAACAGGTCGACGTCGTGCTCCACGCCCCAGCGGATGTCCACCAGGTCCTTGGGGGTGAGCGGATCGAAGGCCACGTCCAGGCCGATCGGGTGCACCCCCTTGCGCGCCTTCAGCAGCCCGCCCACCACCACCCGGGCGCCGACCCTGGCCGGCCCGGCCTCGGTCACCACCACCTCCAGGTTGCCGTCATCCAGCACCCAGCGCTGGCCGGCCTTGGCGCCCAGGAACAGCTCGGGATGCGGCAGCGGCACCGCCCAGGCGAGCCCTGCCGGAGCCGTGCCGCCGGCCGGGTAGAAGGCCCCGATGGAACCCTCGGGCAGTTCCAGGGGCTCCGCCAGCGCGCCCACCCGCCATTTGGGCCCCTGCAGGTCGAGCAGCACCGGGATGCGCCGGCCCAGATCCTTGGCGATGCGCCGGATATCGTTCAGGGACTGGGCCCGGGATTCCAGGTCACCATGGCTGGCGTTGAGCCGTACCGCATCGGCAACCTGGAGCGCTTCGCGCAGGTGTTCGCCCTCCATGAGAGCGGGTCCCATGGTGATGAGAATCTTGGTTTTGCGCACGCATTCCTCCGATGTATCCACAGGTATTCCACAGGGTTTTCCGCAGGAAGGGAAGCATTATCGCTGTAAAATCGCCTTCGCACGGGCCCCCGCTGGTGTTAACTTCGTTGGCTACCCAGTGGAGTCGATGCGATGCGCAAGTTGATGGAGGCCCTCATCGCTGAATTGGTGCAGAACGAGATCCCCCTGGACCTGGCCAAGCGTGAGCTCGAGCGGATCTACCTGGAACAGGTGCTGGCCGCCAACAACGGCAACCAGAGCGCCGCGGCGCGCAAGCTGGGCATCCACCGCAACACGTTGTCCAAGAAGCTGGAACCGCTTCTGGACGCCATGCGGTATCCTGGTATCAACTGCTGAAGAAGAGCGTCTTCCAAAAGGGGCGTTCTCGTCTTTCTGGGAGATGACAAGATGACGAAGATCGGGATCAACGGTTTTGGACGCATTGGCCGGATGGTGTTCCGTGCCGCCGTGAAGCATTTCCCTGACCTGGAAATTGTCGGCATCAACGACCTGCTCGACCCTGCCTACCTGGCCTACATGCTGCAGTACGATTCCGTGCATGGCCGGTTCGACGGCACCATCGCGGTGGAGGGCAGCACGCTCATCGTCAATGGCCGCAAGATCCGGCTCACCGCCGAGCGCGATCCCGGCAACCTCAAGTGGAACGAGGTCGGCGCCGAGATCGTGGTGGAATCCACCGGGCTGTTCCTGGACAAGGCCACGGCCAGCGCGCACCTCAAGGCCGGCGCCCGGCGGGTGATCCTCAGCGCCCCCTCCAAGGACGACACCCCGATGTTCGTCTTCGGCGTCAACCACGAGAGCTATGCCGGCCAGGAGATCATCTCCAACGCCAGCTGCACCACCAACTGCCTGGCGCCGGTGGCGTCGGTGCTGCACAGCGCCTTCGGCATCAAGCGCGGCCTGATGACCACCGTGCACGCCGCCACCGCCACCCAGAAGACCGTGGACGGCCCTTCCCACAAGGACTGGCGCGGCGGCCGGGGCATCCTGGAGAACATCATCCCCAGCTCCACCGGCGCGGCCAAGGCGGTCGGCAAGGTGATCCCGTCCCTGAACAAGAAGCTCACCGGCATGGCGTTCCGGGTGCCCACCTCGGACGTCTCGGTGGTGGATCTCACCTGCGAGCTGGAAAAGCCGGCCACCTTCGAGGAGGTCTGCGCCGCCATGAAGCGCGCCGCCGACGGTCCGCTCAAGGGCGTGCTGGCCTACACCGGGGACAAGGTGGTCTCCACCGACTTCCGGGGCGAACGCTGCACCTCCGTGTTCGACGCCGACGCCAGCATCATGCTGGATCCCACCTTCCTGAAGGTGGTGGCCTGGTACGACAACGAGTGGGGCTACTCCAACAAGGTGCTGGACATGGTCCGGGTCCTGGCCAAGTAGCATGCAGGTTGCCATCAACGGGCTGGGTCGCATCGGGCGCCAGCTTCTGCGCCAGCTTCAGGCCACGCCCGGACTGGAGCTGGTCGCCGCCAACGACCTGGCCGAGCCCGCGTGCTGTGCCCACCTGGTGAAGCACGACAGCGTCCACGGCCGGGCCGGCTTCGACGTGAAGCACGGCGAAGGCTGCCTCCTGCTGGACGGGCGGCGGGTGCCCCTGTTCCGGGAACCGGATCCGGCGGTCCTGCCCTTCGGCCAACTGGGCGCGCAGGTGGTGCTGGAATGCACCGGGCGCTTCACCGCCCGGGAGCAGGCCGCCCGCCATCTGCGCGACGGCGTGGCCCAGGTGGTGATCAGCGCCCCGTCCGAGGACGCCGATCTGACGGTGATCATGGGGGTCAATGACGCGGCCCTGGCCGCGGGCGCGCCCCGGATCATCAGCGCCGGCTGCGCCACCAGCCACGCCCTGGCCATCCTGCTGCGGGTGCTGGACGAGCGGTTCGGCGTGCGCGAGGGCCTGGCGATGGCGGTGGAGAGCTACGGCAACGACCAGCGCATCCTCGACCTGCCGCACCCGGACCCGCGCATGGCGCGGGCCGCGGCCATGAGCATGATCCCGGCGCCAAGCGACGCCGCCGCCTGCGTCAGCCGGGTGCTGCCGGCCCTGGCCGGGCGCCTCGAACTCCAGGCCATCCGCGTGCCCACCCCGGACGTGAGCCTGCTCGACCTCAGCGCCACCCTGGACCAGGAAGCCACCCTGGAGACCGTGCTCGCGGCCTTTGGTGAAGCGGCGCAGCGCCTGCCGGGCATCCTGGAGCTGCTGACCGAGCCGCTGGTGAGCGTGGATCTGCGCGGCGAAAGCGCCAGCTGCCTGCTGGACCCGTTCCTCACCCGGATCATGGCGCCCCGGTTCATCAAGGTGTTCGGCTGGTACGACAACGAGCTCGCCTACGCCGCCCGGCTCAGGGACCTGTGCCTGGCACTGCAAGGAGGGAACCGGTGATCGCCATCAATGGACTGGGCCGCATCGGCCGGCTCGCGGTGCGGCGGATCGCCCTGACCCACCCGCATCGCCTGTGCGCCCTCAACGACCCGGCCGACCTCAAGACCGTGGTGCACCTGCTGCGCTTCGATTCGGTGCACGGCGACGACCATCCCCCGGTGGCCGGCGTCACCCGGAACGGCCAGGACTACCTGCGCATGGAAGGCCATGAGTTCCCCCTGTTCCACGAACCCGACCCGGCCCTCATCCCGTTTCCCCAGTGCGGCGCCCGGCTGGTGGTGGAAGCCTCCGGCCGCTTCACCACCCGCGCCGCGGCGGCCCGCCACCTGCGCGGCCAGGTGGAGCATGTGCTGATCTCCGCGCCCAGCCCCGACGCCGATATCACGGTGATCCACCCCTTCAACGGCCACCTGCTGGATCCGTCCCGGCACCAGGTGATCTCCAACGCCAGCTGCACCGCCCACGCCACCGCCCCCATGCTGGACGTCCTGCAGCGGGCCTTCGGCTTCCAGGCGGCGGGCATGAGCACGGTGCACGTGGTGACCAACGACCAGCGCATCCTCGATCTGCAGCACAAGGATCTGCGCCGGGCCCGGGCCGCCTTCATGAGCATCATCCCCACCACCAGCAGCGCCTTCGGCGCCCTGCACAAGGCCATGACGCTGCCCGCCGGGTTCGACGGCTGGGCCCTGCGCGTGCCGTGCATGAGCGTGAACCTGGTCGACCTCACCGTCGTGCTGGATGGCGACACCAGCGCCGAGGCCATCGCCCAGGCCTTCCGGGAAGCGGCCCAGGGCCGCCTGCGCGGCATCGTCGGGCTGGCCCAGGACGAACTGGTGAGCCACGATTTCATCGGCCGCGAGGAGAGCGTGGTGCTCGACCTGCGCCTCACCAAGGTGGTGGGCGGGCGGCTGGCCAAGGTGTTCGGCTGGCACGACAACGAAGTGGGCTACGCCGCCCGCCTGTGCGATCTGGTGGAGATCATGGACGGCGATCCGGAAGCCCAGGTGCCGGCGCTCTGAGCGCCTCGACCAGTTCGGCGCAGGGGGTGGGAACCAGGGGTTGGCGCGGCCCGCCGGGGGCCCAGCCGAACAGGAATTCCGCGGCCGGCCCGCAGGTGCGGCCCTGGCACCGGCCCATGCCGCAACGGGCCTGCAGGCGCGCGTCCCGGCCCCGGCTGAAACCCTGGAGCGCGCCCACGGCCAGGTCTTCGCAGCGGCACAGGATGGTATCGGGCTGCGCCAGCGCGCGCAGCTCGGGGCGCAGGGCATAGGCCGCCGCCAGGGCCCGGCCCCAGGCCCGGGTCCGTCCGGCAGCGGGCAGCTGGCGGCGCGCCGCGTCCAGCAGCCCCGCCGCCGCCAGGCCGGCGATCCGGCCTTCGGCCACGGCCTTGTCCGCCCCGCCGATGCCGGTGCTTTCCCCGGCGGCGAACACGCCGGGCAGCGAGGTGCGCTGCAGCGGGTCCACCGCGACCAGGCCCTCCCGGAGCGCGCAGCCCAGCATCTGGGCCAGGTCCAGGTTGGGCACCAGGCCGAAGCCGCAGGCCAGGAAATCCGTCTCCAGCGCCCGGGTTCCGGAAGGGCTGCGCAGCCATACGCGCTGCAGCCGGCCCTCGCCTTCCGCCCGGGTCACCCAGGCGCCGGCGCGCAGCGGCAGGGTGCTCCAGGGCAGCGCCTGGGCCAGCAGCCGGGGCCGCCGGAGCAGGCCCGGCGCCAGCGCCAGCAGCGCGCCCAGGCCGGCCTGCTCCGCCACCGCCAGCACCCGGGCGCCCCTGGCCCGCAGCAGCGCCGCCACCGCCAGCAGCAGGGGCCCGCTGCCGGCCACCACCACCCGCTTGCCGGCCACCTCCAGCCCGCCCTTCACCAGGGCCTGCAGGCCGCCGGCGCCCAGCACCCCGGGCAGGGTCCAGCCGGGGAACGGCAGGAAGCGCTCCCGGGCGCCGGTGGCCAGGATGAGGCGGTCGTACGGGAGGGTTTCCGCGCCCCCTGCGCCGAGCAGGCCCAGCCAGCCCGCGGCCGGGGCGGTGATCACCCGCCGGCCCAGGCGCAGCTCGACCGGGCTGGCGCGCAGGTCGCGGAACCAGGCGCCGGCCGCGCCGTGCGGCGGCCCATGCCATTGACCGCGCCAGATCTGCCCGCCGGGTTCCGGCAGGGCATCCACCAGGGTGACCGCGGCGCCCGCCCGGGCCGCCGTGACGGCCGCCGCCAGGCCCGCCGGGCCCGCCCCCGCCACCAGGATCCGCAGTCGTTCAGCCACGCTCCACCGCCATCCCCTCCACGGCCGGAGTGAGGCAGGCCAGCACCTCGCGCCCGGCCACCCGGACCTGGCACTCGAAGCACTGGCCCATGCCGCAGAGCGGCCCCCGGGGGGCGCCGGAGAGGCTGCGGCCGGCCACCGGCGGGCAGCCCAGGGCCGCGGTCAGCAGGGCGCCTTCGGCCACGTCCACCGGCGCGCCGTCCACGAAGACCCTAGGCATGGTTCAGCTCCGGGAAGCGGGCCGGCAGGAAGGGCGCGGGATCCAGCGGCGCCGGCCGGCCCTGGATGGCGCTGGCGATCAGTTCGGCGGTGGCCGGCGCGGTGGTGATGCCCAGGCCCTCGTGGCCGCAGGCCAGGAACAGCCCGGGCCGCCCGGGCACGGGCCCGATCAGCGGGCGGTGGTCCGGCGTGGTGGGCCGGAACCCGGTCCAGGCGCGCAGCACGGGCAGCCGCGCCAGCCCCGGCACGAAGCCCAGGGCCAGCTGGAGCATGCGCCGGAGCAGGGCCGGGCGCAGCTCCGGCTCCTCGTCGCCGAACTGGCGGGTGGAGCCCAGCAGCAGCTGGCCGTTGGGCCGGGGCTGCAGGTTGAACGCCACGGAGTCGGCGTCGCTGCCATGGACCGCCTGCAGGTAGCCCAGCTCCACCAGCTGGTGCCGGAGCAAGCCCGGATGCCGGCCGGTGATGGCGAGGTGGCCCTTGCGCCGCACCAGCGGCAGCGGCAGCAGGTCCCGGGAAGCGCTGCCGGCGGCCAGCACCACCTGGCCGCAGGGCAGCGCCGTGCCGTCCCGCAGCCGCACGCCCCGGGCTTCCAGCCCGGCCACCGGGGTCCCGGTGCGGACCAGCGCCCCGGCCCTTTGAGCCGCCTCCGCCAGCAGGCGGGCCGCGGCCGGGGGATAGACCACCGAATCGCCGGGCACCCGCATGCCGCCGGCGATGCCCGGGGCCAGGCAGGGCTCCGCCGCGTGGATCGCGCTGGCGTCCAGCAGCTCGGCCGGAACGCCGGCGGCCCGGTAGACCGCGCAGCGGGCCTCGGCCAGCGCCAGTTCCCGGTCGTCCACCGCCAGCCACAGGGTGCCGCAGGGGTCCAGCTCCAGTTTGGGCCCGAGCCCGGGGGCCAGGGCCCGCCAGCGCTCCTGGCCCAGGCGGCAAAGCGCCAGCTCGGCCGGGGAGCCGTCCAGGGCCACCAGATGCCCCATGGCGGCCGAGGTGGCGCCGCCGCCCAGGCCCTCGCCCTCCAGCAGCGTCACCCGGCAGCCCGCCTCGGCCAGGGCCAGGGCGCAGGCGGCGCCCACCACCCCGCCGCCGATGACGATCACGTCGGCGCTCATGCCGGAATCCCGTAGGCCAGGGGATCGCCGGGGCTGAGGATCAGGGTGGCCTCGGCGGTCACGTGGGCCCGGCCCTGGATGTGCGGCAGCAGCTGCCCGTCCTCCCGGGCCAGCCAGGCGCTGAACACCGAGCCGATCAGGCTCTCCTGGCGCCACACCTGGCCTTCCGCCAGCCGGCCGTCCTCGTGCAGGCAGGCCAGCCGGGCCGAGGTGCCGGTGCCGCAGGGGCTGCGGTCCCAGGCCAGCCCGGGGCAGAGCACGAAGCCGCGGCCGTGGTTGGCCGGGTCCAGGGGCGGCCCGGTGAGTTCCACATGGTCGATCGCGCTGCCGTCCGCGCCGGTGACCCCGTCCCGGACCAGGGCGTCCCGGACGGTCCCGGCGGCTTCCAGCAGGCGCCTCCGGTTGCCGGGCAGCAGTTCGAGCCCGTGGTCTTCCACCAGGAAGAACCAGTTGCCGCCCCAGGCCACGTCGCCGCGCACCCGGCCCAGGCCGGGCACCGTGAGCGCCACCTGCCTCCGGGTCCGGCGCGAGGCCACGTTGATCACCACGGCGCTGCCGTCCTCGCGCAGCTCCGCCGCCACCACGCCCACCGGCGTGTCGATGCGCAGGCGGCCCGGCGCCAGCCGGCCCAGATGGCGCAGCGTCTCCACCACCCCCAGCGTGCCGTGCCCGCACATGCCCAGGGTCCCCTCGGCGTTGAAAAAAATCAGTCCCAGCGCGCAGTCCGGCCGGAACGGCGGCACCACCAGCGCGCCCACCATGGCCTCCGAACCGCGCGGCTCGCAGACCACGGCCCGGCGCCAGGGATCGTGCAGCGCCACCAGCAGGGCCCTGCGCTCCGCCAGCGGGCCCGCGCCCAGATCCGGCCCGCCCTCCAGCACCACCCGGGTCGGCTCGCCGCCGGTGTGGCTGTCGATGACCTGGACCCGATGGAGTGCGGACATGGCGCTTCCTTGCAAAGAAGGTCCAGCATGATGGCCCGGCGGCCCCGGCGTCTTGTGCCCTTTCCGCGCCAGCGGCAAGATAAACGCACAAAACCCGGACCCAGGCCTAGTATATTCCAGTCATGCCTCCCCGCCCTGCCTCGGCCCTCGATGCGCTCCTGCCCGACCTGGGCAGCCTCGCCTTCGTGGAGGAGCTGTTCGACCGGGTGCGCGACGCCGTGTTCACGGTGAAGGATCCCGGCGGGCACTACCTGGCCATGAGCCGGAGCGGCGTGGAGCGCTGTGGCTTGCCTGGGCGTGCGGCCGCCATCGGCAGGACCGCCTTCGACCTGTGGCCCGAGGCGATGGCCCGGCGCTACAGCGAGCAGGACGCCAGCCTGTTGCGCACCGGCCGTCCGCTGGTGGATGCCCTGGATCTCACCCTCTACCCGGATCGCCGCCCGGGCTGGTGCCTCACCCAGAAGCTGCCCCTGAAGGACACCGGCGGGAAGGTGGTGGCCCTGGCCTGCCTCAGCACCGATCTGCCCGAGCCCAGCCGCACCGGTTTCATCGACGCGCCGTTCGCCGCGGCGGTGGAGCACATCCACCGGCACTACGCCGAGGGCCTGCGCCAGGAGGATCTGGCGGCCCTGGCCGGGCTGTCCCTGGGCCAGTTCGAGCGGCGCATGAAGAAGCTGTTCCAGCTCAGCCCGGGCCAGTATGTGATGAAGGTGCGCATCCAGGCCGCGGCCGACGCGCTGGCCGATTCCGGCCGGCCGATCGCCGCCATCGCCGACGAGGTGGGCTTCTGCGACCAGGCGGCGCTGAACCGCCACTTCAAGCAGGTGGTGGGCCTGAGCCCGGCGGCCTACCGGCGCTGGGCCAAGGGGCGATGACTCAGGCGTTCGGCAATCCAGGGGCGCGCGGATTCCCTGAAGCTCAGTCGCCAATCGAACGAATGACGCGGGCCGGATTTCCTCCGACCAGCGTATTCGGGGGAACGTCCCTGGTGACGACCGAACCTGCCGCGACGACCGAATTCTCACCCACGGTCACCCCGCCGATGATGGTCGCGCCGGCTGCGATCCATACGTTCCTCTCGATCACGATGGGCTTGGCGACGATGCAGGCGCGCCGCTGGGATGGTGCGACCGGGTGGCCCGCCGTCATGAGGCTCACGTTCGGCCCGATCATCACGTCATCGCCGATGCGCAGCTCGGCAAGGTCATATAGCGTGCAGTTCTGATTGATGAAGACGCGCTGGCCGACGCGGATTTCGAGACCATAGGCCGTGTAGAACGGCGGAATGAGTCGAAAGTGGTCATCGACCTTCCGGCCGGTCAGCTCGCTGAATAACGCTCGGATTTCATCCGCATCATCGAACGTCAATCGGTTGATGGCGGGGGTGATCGCCATCGCCCGTTTGGTATTCGCCAGGAAGGCATCCGCCTCCGGCGTTCCCCTGTGAATGATCCTGGTGCCGTCGTCATCCGACATTCGTTGGTTTCCTCGGGTTGTGGTTGAGCGTCCGTATCGGCGCACGAGGCGCGCCGATACCCATCGTTGCGCATTCGGGCCCCGAAGGCGATCAGTGGCGCCCTTTTTCCATGAGGAGGGTCAGGAAGCGAATTGCCAGATGCCGGCCAGCCTGCGGAAGGCCCGGAGGGCGGCCAGGGTCGGCGGTTTCGCCTCCGTCATCATACCCGCTCGAACACCGTGGCGATCCCCTGCCCCAGGCCGATGCACATGGTGGCCACGCCGGTCTGGCGGTCGCCGGCGCGCATCTGGTGCAGCAGGGTGGCGGTGATGCGGGCGCCTGAGCAGCCCAGGGGGTGGCCCAGGGCGATGGCGCCGCCGTTGCGGTTGACCTTGGCGTCCAGCTGCTCCAGCAGGCCCAGGTCCTTCAGCACCGGCAGGGACTGGGCGGCGAAGGCCTCGTTGAGTTCCCACTGCTCGATGTCCCCCAGCGCCATCCGGGCCCGGCCCAGGGCCTTGCGCACGGCCGGCACCGGGCCGTAGCCCATGAGCGCGGGGTCCACGCCGACCGTGGCCATGGCCCTGACCCGGGCCATGGGCTCGAGCCCCAGCGCCCGGGCCCGCTCACGGGACATCACCAGGAGGGCCGCGGCGCCGTCGGAGACGGCCGAGGAGTTGCCCGCGGTGATGGTGCCGCGCTTGGGATCGAAGGCGGGCGGGAGCGCCGCCAGGGCCTCAAGGGTGGTGTCGCCGCGGACCACCTCGTCCTGCTCGCACAGCACCGCGAAGCCGTTGCCGGCGTGGCCCTCCACCGGCACGATCTCGGCCTGGAAGCGGCCCTCGAGCATGGCGGCGTAGGCCCGCCGGTGCGAGCGCAGGGCGAACTGGTCCTGGGCGGCGCGGTCGATGTTGTGCAGCTTGGCCAGGACCTCGGCGGTGAGCCCCATCATGCCGGAAGCCTTGGCGACGTGCTTGCTCATGGCCGGGTTCGGGTCGAGCCCGTGGGTCATGGGCAGGTGGCCCATGTGCTCCACCCCGCCCACCACGAACACCTCGCCGTTGCCGGTCATGACCGCCATGGCCGCGGCGTGTAGCGCCTGCATGGAGGAGCCGCACAACCGGTTGATGGTCTGGGCGCCGGCGGTGTGCGGGATGGCGGTGAGCAGTGAAGCGAACCGGGCGATGTTGAAGCCCTGCTCCAGGGTCTGCTGCACGCAGCCCCAGATGACGTCCTCGATCTCGGCCGGGTCGACCTTGGGATTGCGCGCCAGCAGGGCGCTGATGGTGGCGGCCGAAAGGTTCTCGGCGCGGACGTGGCGGAACATGCCCCCCTTGGACCGGCCCATGGGGGTGCGGACGGCATCGATGATCACGGCCTCTTGCATCGGTCACTTCTCCTCGTAGAACGTCGAACCGGTTTGGGCGAGCTGGTGCATCTGGGCGGTGGGCTCGTAGAGCCGGCCCAGGGCCCGGTGCCGCTCCGCGGCCTGGCAGACGGCCGCGAGCCCCGCCGCGTCGGCATGGCGCAGGGCGCCGCCGCGGAAGGCCGGGAAGCCCAGGCCGTAGACCAGCCCGATATCCACTTCGACCGGGCTGCCGACGATCCGGTCCTCCAGGCAGCGGGAGGCCTCGATGATCATGGGCAGCATCATCCGGTCGATGATGTCCTGGTCGGTGATGCCGGCGCCGGCGTCCCGGGCGACCAGGCTCTGGAGCAGCGCCCCGGCTTCGGGGTCCGCCTCCTTCTTCGGCACGCCCTTCTTGTCCTGGACGTAGGCATAGAAGCCCTTGCCGTTCTTCTGGCCGAAGCGCTGGCGCTCGAACATGGCCTCGATGGCGGTCCGGCCGGCGTAGGCCATGCGGTCCGGATAGGCCGCGGCCATGACCGTCTCGGCGTGCCGGGCGGTATCGATGCCCACCACGTCCAGCAGGTAGGCCGGCCCCATGGGCCAGCCGAAGCGCTCCATCACCTGGTCGATCCGGCGGAAGTCCACGCCGTCGTTCACCAGCCGCTGGAACCCGGCGAAATAGGGGAACAGGATGCGGTTGACCAGGAACCCGGGGCAGTCGTTGACCACGATGGGGGTCTTGCCCATGGCCAGGGCGTAGGCCACGGTGGTGGCCACGGCGCGCTCGCTGGAGCGCCGGCCGCGGATGACCTCCACCAGCGGCATCCGGTGCACCGGATTGAAGAAGTGCATGCCGCAGAAGTTCTCCGGCCGCTGGAGGGCCTCGGCCAGCCGGGTGATGGAGATGGTGGAGGTATTGCTGGCGAGGATCGTGTCGGCCCGCACCTGCCCTTCCAGTTCGGCCAGCACGGCCCGTTTCGCCGGCTCGTGCTCCACCACCGCTTCCACCGCCAGATCGACCGCCTGGAAATCGCCGTAGCCTAGGGTCGGGCGGATGCGGTTGAGCACCGCCGCCATGCCGGCCGGGGCCAGCTTGCCGCGCTCGACCCGCTTCACCAGCAGCTTGTCCGCCTCGGCCAGGCCCAGCGCCAACGCCGCTTCATGGATGTCCTTCATGACGATGGGGGTGCCCTTGAGGGCGGACTGGAAGGCGATGCCGCCGCCCATGATGCCCGCGCCCAGCACCGCCGCGGCCCGCACCGGGCCGCCGGCCTTGGCCAGGCCCTTGGCGATCCGGGCGATCTGGTGGTCGCCCAGGAAGATGGTCACCAGGTTGTAGGCGGTGGCGGTCTTGGCCATGCGGGCGAAAGCGGCGGCCTCGATCGGCAGCGCCTCGTCCCGGCCGAGCCCGGCGCCCCGCTGCATGGCCTCGATGGCCGCCACCGGCGCCGGGTAGTTGGGGCCGGCCTTGGCGGCCACGAAGGCCTTGGCGGTTTCGAACGCCATCATCGCCTCGGCGGCATTGAGCTGAAGGGGCGAGACCTTCTCCAGCCGCCTGGCACGCCAGTCCCGGCGCCCGGCCATGGCCTGGCCCAGCAGGTCCAGGGCGGCCGCCCGCACCTGGTCCGGGGCGACCACCGCGTCCACGAGGCCCAGCTTGAGGGCCGCCTCGGCGCCGTGCTGCTCGCCGGCGGCGATCCATTCGATGGCGTTGTCGGCCCCGGCCAGGCGCGACAGCCGCACCGTGCCGCCCCAGCCGGGAAAGATGCCCAGCCTGGTCTCCGGCACGCCGATGCGGGTGTCGTCGGCCATGACCCGGTAGCTGGCGGCCAGGGCGAATTCCAGCCCGCCGCCCAGGGTGTAGCCGTTGAGGGCGGCCACGCTGGGGAAAGCGAAGTCCTCGAGGGTGGAGAACAGCCGGTCCACCTCCAACAGCCATTCGGTCAGCCGCTGCTCCGGGCTCGCGAAGTATCCGAGGAACTCGGTGACGTCGGCGCCCACCACGAAGCAGTCCTTGGCGCTGGTCACCAGCAGGCCGCGCACCCCGGACTCGGCCTTGATCAGGTCCAGCACCTGGGCCAGTTCGGCCAGGGTGGCCTGGTTGAACTTGTTGACGGTGTCGGCCACCAGGTCGAGCCGCAGCTCGGCGATGCCGTCTTCCAGCATGGAACAGTGCATGGACTTGCCTTCGAATCTCATCGGGCGGGCGCTCCTATGGGGGTCAGCGGGATACGGCGGACGCGTTGGCGAGACGGTAGCACAGATGGAAAAAAGGAGGAATTCGGATTTTCCTCCATACTTTTTACATACCGTGGTTCAGGCCAGATCCCACCGCTCCAGGCCGGTCAGCCGCTCCAGCACCGCCCGCACCACCCCGTCCCCCGGTTCCCCCTGGGTCCGCACCAGGGCCCGGCCGGGACCGGGCAGATGGACCACATGGATGGCGGCCCCGCCCGGAAAATCCGGATGAAGCGCCAGCGGCCGGGCCAGGCTGTCCAGGTCCAGGGTTTCCAGCCAGCGCCCGGGCAGCGGCGCCGGGCGCGCCCCAGGCACCAGCGCGCCCACCTCCCGCGGCTGGAGCAGCACCAGGTGCTGCCGGCCGCCCTCCCGGCCAAGCCAGGGCAGGAACGGCGGCAGGTCGCCGAAACCGATGCCGCCCTTGCGCCATTCCGGCCAGGCCCGCAGTTCCCGGATGCCCGCGGCGTCCGCGGCGGCCATCGCCAGGCGCGCCAGATCCGGCTGTTCCGGGGGCAGCCAGGGCGCGATCGGCGTGAATGAAGATGACTTCATGGGTCTATTATAGATAGGCTTGGATCATGACAACCTCTCCCTGTCCCCTGGTGGCAACCGGTCAGCAGATCGGAGCGGGTTGGACACCGGCGCTTTCCGTGGTGAAGGCCCTGGCGGCTGCGGCCGAGGCCCGGCGCCTGGGCGGCGAGGCGGTCTACTGGATGGCGGACGAGGACCACGACCGGCTGGAAGTGGCCAGCACCGTGGGGTTCCAGGGCGCGCGCCTGCTGCGCCACCGGTTCCGCTTCCAGGCCCCGGAGCACACCGCCGCCGGCTGGCTGCCCTGGGGCGTGGCCCAGCAGCGGGAGGCCGAAGCCCTGTGGGGCCCGCTGCCCGAGCCCGAAGCCCCGACCCTGCGCGGCCACGCCCTGGCCCTGGGCGCGCCGCTGTGGCGGCGCGGCCTGCGCCCCTTCTCCCCCACCGACCCGGCCCTGCGCGAGCCGATCCAGGGCGAGCTGGAGCGCTGGCGCGCCCTGGACCTGGAGGCCGGCCTGGTGCGCCAGGCCCAGCGCCTGGAACAGTCCGGCCTCACCCTCACCCTGGACCCCCGGGAACAGGCGGCCTGGTTCTCCCTGGACCCGCGCAGCGGGCTCCGGCTGCGGCTGGAACCGGGCCAGCCCTGCCCCCGGGGCTGCTGGCTCAGCCCGGGCGCCGCCCTGCGGCCGCTCATGCAGTCCCTGCTGCTGCCCGGGCTGGCCGCGGTGGTGCTGGGCCCGGGCGAAAGGGCCTATTGGCGCCTGACCGAACCCCTCTGGGAGCGGGTCGGGCTGCGCCCGCCGCGCATCGTCCACCGGCCCTCGGTCTATGTCCTGCCGCCCGGGCCGGCCCTGGCCGCGGGCCAGCTGGAGGATCTGCGCGCGGGCCGCTGGGAGGCCTTCGCCGGCGCCCCGCCGCCCCTGCCCAGCGCTGCCCTGGCCGGCCTGCACCCGGACCCCGCCTGGAACGCCGCCCTGGCCACCCGGTTCCAGCGGGAGCTGGCGCGCACCGGCCAGCACCTGGCCAAGCTGGACCGCCGGCTCACCCGCGACCTGGCCGCCCGGGCCCTGGGCCAGGACCCGGAGCGCCTGCGCCAGGCCCTGTTCCCCCTGGGCCGGCCCCAGGAACGGGTCCTGCCGGGCCTGTTCTGGCTGCGCGACGAGCCCCTGCTGGACCGGATGCGGGCCGGGCTGGCGGATGGCGCCATGCTGGTCCTGCTGGAGACCCCATGAACGAACCCCTCGACCTGCTGGTGATCGGCGCCCACCCGGACGACGCCGAAGTGCATGTGGGCGGCATCCTCGCCCTGGCGGCCCGCAACGGCCTGCGCGCCGGCATCCTCGACCTCACCACGGGCGAGATGGGCACCCGGGGCAGCGCCGCGACGCGCCAGGCCGAAGCCATGGCCTCGGCGGCCATCCTCGGCGTGGAGCGGATCATCCTGGACCTGCCCGACGCTCGCTTCGACGAAGGCGAAGCCAACCGGCTGAAGCTCATGGCGCAGTTCCGCGCCCTCCGGCCGGCGGTCGTCATCCTGCCCGCCCCGGAGGACCGCCACCCCGACCACCGGCGGGCCTTCCGCCTGGGCCAGGATGCCGCCTACTACGCCGGCCTGAAGAACTACCCCTGCCCCGGCGCGCCCTGGCGCCCCCAGGCGCTGGCCTGGGTGGGCGGCGAAACCCCCGGCGCGCCGGACCTGGTGGTGGACGTGAGCGCGGTCTGGGAGCAGCGCATGGCCGCCCTGGACGCCTTCGGCAGCCAGTTCAAGCCCGATCCTTCCCAGCCGCCCACACGCATCTCCGACCCGGCGTTCCGCCGCGGGGTGGAGGGCCGGGCCATGCACTGGGGCTCGCTGATCGTCGTCCCATGGGCCGAGGCGCTCTGGACCGTGCGGCCCGTCCCCCCGGCGCTGCTGGCGCTCCTGGGAAAGCTCCGGTGAACCGGTTCGAGGCCCGCTGGCTGGCGGCGGTGCGCCGCGGCGGCGACGGCATCCAGGGGTGCAAGGTCCTGGTCGCCTGCTCCGGCGGCGGCGACTCGGTCGCCCTGCTGGCGTTCCTCTGGGCGGTGCGCCGCAGCCTCGGCCTGGAGCTGGTGGTGGCCCACGCCCACCACGGCCTGCGTCCGGAAGCCGAACAGGAGGCCGAACTGGTGCGCCGGCTGTGCCGCCCGGTGGACCTGGACCTGGTGGAGGCCAGGCTCGAAGTGCGGGCCCACGCCATGACTTCGGGGCTGGGCCTGGAAACCGCGGCCCGGGAGCTGCGCTGGAGCTGGCTGCGCGCCCTGGCCGAAGCCGAAGGGGCCGCGGCGGTGGCCACCGGGCACACCCTGGACGACCACACCGAGACCGTGCTGGTGCGCCTGGCCCGGGGCGGCGGCACCGGCTGCCTCACCCCCCTGCCCCGGGTCCAGGGCCTGCGCTGGTCGCCCCTGGTGCGGGCCCGGAGGGCCGAGCTGAGGGCCTACCTGGAGCAGAAGCGCCTGCCCTGGCTGGAGGACGCCTCCAACCTGGATCCGTTCACCCCGCGCAACCGCTGGCGCCGGCTGCTGGAACCCATGCGCGCCGAGGCCGCCGCCCTGGACGAGCACCTCTGGGAGACCCACCTCCAGGTGGCCGAGCTGCTGGCCCTCCGGGACCGGCAGGTGGAAGCCTGGCGCGGCACCCGCTGGGAGCTGGTCCTGGCGCCGCGCCCGGCCCTGCTGCTGTCCCGCGCCTGGACCGAACCCGAGCTGCGCTGGTCGCTGGAAGCGGCCGCCAGGGCCTGCGGCTGGCCCCGGGAACCGGACCTGCTGCGCGACCTGACCGCCTGGGTATTGCCTCATTTGCAACGTAAGTCCCCAAAGAGCAAGGAATGGGGTGGCTGGAGGCTGGAACGCTCCTGCGAAAAAACCGGCGTCCCGGACCATGGCGCGCAGGCGGGCCAGGGGCTACTATTGCCTTGGGTCCTGTTGAGGCAGGTCAGCCCATGACCATCCAAAGTTAAGAATCCCCTCGCCCGGACCGGGTAGACTGGATTGGAAAGGGGACATCCCCCCTGGAGGCAACTTGAATTCGATGATGAAGAGCGCGCTGGTTTGGATCGGGATCATCGTGCTGGTCCTATTGGCGCTCAAACAGATACCCCAGAACTCCAAAGTCAACGAGATCCCCTTCTCGACGTTCTACACCGAAGGCACGGAGGGCAAGTACCGCAGCGTCACCCTGACCGGCCAGGACGTGGAGGGGACCTACAAATCCGCCATCAAGGGCCCCAAGGGCGAACAGATCGACCACTTCAAGACCGTGGCCCCGCCCATGCAGGACCTGGGCAAGTCGATCCTGAGCTGGAAGCAGGAGGGCCAGCTGGATGAATTCAAGGCGGCCAAGCCGAGCGAAAACAACTTCATGTATATGCTGGTCTTCTGGGGCCCGCTGCTGGTCTTCGTGGTGCTCTGGTTCGTGTTCATGCGCCAGGCCCAGATGGGCGGCAACAAGGCGCTCAGCTTCGGCAAGGCCCGGGCCCGCGGCCTGAACACCTCCGCCCGGCGGGTGACCTTCGCCGACGTCGCCGGCTGCGACGAGGCCAAGGAGGAACTGCAGGAGATCGTCGAATTCCTGAAGGACCCCGCCAAGTTCGTCAAGCTGGGCGGCAAGATCCCCAAGGGCGTCCTGCTCATGGGCCCTCCGGGCACCGGCAAGACCCTGCTGGCCCGCGCCATTTCCGGCGAGGCCAAGGTGCAGTTCTTCTCCATCTCGGGCTCCGACTTCGTGGAGATGTTCGTCGGCGTGGGCGCCTCGCGCGTGCGTGACCTGTTCGAGCAGGGCAAGAAGAACGCCCCCTGCATCATCTTCATCGACGAGATCGACGCGGTGGGCCGCCACCGGGGCGCCGGCCTGGGCGGCGGCCATGACGAGCGCGAGCAGACCCTCAACCAGCTGCTGGTGGAGATGGACGGCTTCGAAGGCAACGAGGGCGTCATCCTGATCGCCGCGACCAACCGGCCCGACGTGCTGGACCCGGCCCTGCTCCGCCCCGGCCGCTTCGACCGCCGGGTGGTGGTGGACCGCCCCGACCTGAAGGGCCGGTTCGAGATCCTCAAGGTGCACACCGCCGACAAGATCCCCCTCTCCCCCGACGTGGACCTGGAAGTGATCGCCCGGGGCACCCCCGGCTTCGCCGGCGCCGACCTGGCCAACCTCTGCAACGAGGCCGCCCTGTACGCCGCCCGCACCAGCAAGAAGTGGGTCGAGATGATCGACTTCGAGCAGGCCAAGGACAAGGTGTTCATGGGCACCGAGCGCAAGAGCATGGTCATGACCGACGAGGACAAGCGCGACACCGCCTACCATGAGGCGGGCCACGCCGTGGTGGCCGCCAGCATCCCCGGGGCCGACCCGGTGCACAAGGTCACCATCATCCCCCGGGGCCGGGCCCTGGGCGTCACCTGGCAGCTGCCCGAGCGGGACCGCTACTCCGCCACGCGCGAGCACATGGAAGGCGAGATCGCCATCCTCATGGGCGGCCGGGTGGCCGAGGAGACCTTCTTCGACCGGGTCTCCACCGGCGCCTCCAACGACATCGAGCGCTCCACCTCCATCGCCCGGCGCATGGTGTGCGACTACGGCATGAGCGAAAAGCTCGGCCCCCTGAGCTTCGGCCAGGGCGAGCACGAGATCTTCCTGGGCAAGGACTTCAGCCAGCGCCGGGACTTCTCCGATGACACCGCCCGGGTCATCGACGCCGAGGTGCACGACATCGTCATGCGCAACTACCACCGCGCCAAGAGCATCATCCAGGAAAAGCGGGAGATCCTCGCCAGCCTGGCCGAGGCCCTGCTGGTGCGCGAGACCCTGGACGCCAACGACGTGATCCTGCTCATGAAGGGCATGATCCTGCCGCCCAAGCCGGCCACCGTTGAGCCCCCGGCCAAGCCCGTGGACACCCCGCCCGATCCCGCCGGCCTCAACCCCGCCCTCAGCCCAGCCTGATCGACGGGGCGCCGGATGTGGCGGACCGGGACCGGTACCGTTTCCTTGCATGCGCCGTTGTTCATGGGAATCCTGAATGTCACCCCGGATTCCATGAGCGACGGCGGCCGCTTCGTTGAACCTGGGCCGGCCCTGGCCCAGGTCCGCAGCCTCATCGGCCAGGGCGCCGGCATCCTGGACCTGGGGGCGGAAAGCACCCGTCCCGGCTCCGGCGCCGTGACGCCCGAGGCCGAATGGGACCGGATGCAGCCCGTGCTCGAAGCCGTCCGGCGCCAATGGCCTGACCTCCCCGTGAGCCTCGACACCCGCCGGGCCGCGGTGGCCGCCCGGGGCCTCCGGGCGGGCGCCCTGATCATCAACGACGTCACCGGCTTCCACGACCCCGGAATGTTGCGGGTGGTCCGGGACCTGGACTGCGGCCTCATCGCCATGCGCAGCCTGCTGCGCGGCGACGACCTGGTCATGCCCCCCTACGACCAGCCCGCCCCGGACCAGCCCGCCGCGGCCATCCGGCAACTGGCCGAAGTCCGGGACCGGCTGCTGGGCGCCGGCATCGCCCCGGAGCGCATCCTGCTGGATCCCGGCTTCGGTTTCGGCACCTCCTACGCAGGCGATCTCGCCCTCTGGAACGCCCTGCCCATCCTGCCCGAGGCGCTGGACTGGCCGGTGCAGCGCTTCTGCATCGGCATCTCGCGCAAGCGCTTCCTGGCCTGGCGCGCCGGCAGCCCCGACCTGCCCCCCGCCGGGCGCGACGCCCTCACCAACCAGGCCCACCGCGAGGCCATGGACCTGGGCTACCGGGTCTTCCGGACCCACGCCGTCGCGCCGCCACTTGCCCAACCTGAAGGGTCGTCATGGAACTGAAGTATTTCGGAACAGATGGAATTCGCGGGGTCGCCTTTGAACCGCCCCTCACGCTGGAGGAGGCCGCCCGCTGGGGCCGGGCCTGGGCCGAGGTCGCCCAGGCCCGGGGCATCGAGGAGCTGGTCGTCGGCTGGGATCCCCGGCTCAGCTCGGAGCCCCTGGCCCAGGCCTTCGTGGCCGGCCTGGGCGGCCGGCTGCGCTTGTGCGTGCTGGGCCTGGTGCCCACCCCGGCCGTGGCCCACGCCGCCCAGACCCGGCCTCTGGCCTGGGGCCTGATGATCAGCGCCAGCCACAACCCGCCCGGGGACAACGGCATCAAGGGCTTCGACGGCAAGGGCGAAAAGCTGCCCGAAGAGGATGAGGCCGCCCTGGAGGCGGTGTTCGAAACCCTGCCCGCCCAGACCGGGCCCGCCCGGCCGATGATCCTCCAGAGCGCCGTCACCGATGCCTACATCCGCCACCTGGGCGGGGTGGACCTGCCCGCCGGCCTGACCCTCGTGGTGGATTGCGCCCACGGCGCCACCGCGCCCTGGGCCCCGCTGCTGTTCCGCGGCCCGGGCATCCACTGGCTCGGCGTGCCGGCCGACGGCGCACGGATCAACGTCGGGGTCGGTTCCACCCACCTGGACCAGCTCAGCGCCAAGGTCAAGGAACTGGGCGCCAGCGCGGGCATCGCCTTCGACGGCGACGGCGACCGCTGTCTCATGGTGGACAGCGCCGGCGCCCTGATCGACGGCGACCAGCTGATCTGGCTCCTGGCCCAGGACCAGCACCGCCCGGGCCGGCCCCTGGCGGGCGTGGTGGGCACGGTCATGAGCAACGGCGGCCTCGAGGAGGCCCTGCAGGGCCTTGGCATCCCCTTCGTGCGCACCCCGGTCGGCGACAAGCACATGCTGCGCGAACTGGCCCGGCGCGGCTGGGACCTGGCCGCCGAGGCCTCCGGGCACATCGTCCAGAAGCACGTGGGGCCTTCCGGCGACGGCATGGCCACCGCCCTGGCCGTCCTGGCCGCCCTGTTGCGCCGGCTTCCGGACCAGCGCTGGTCCTGGCGGTTCCAGCCCTGGCCCCTGCGCCTGGTGAACATCCTGGCGAGCGACCGGCGGCCGGTGGAGGCCTGCCGGCGGCTCACCGCGGCCATCCAGGACCTGGAAGCCGAACACGGGCCGGCGCTGCGGATGGTGATCCGCTGGTCCGGCACCGAGCCCAAACTGCGGCTCATGGTGGAGGCCAAGGAGACCGGCCTCATGAACCGGGCCCTGGAGGCCCTGGAACTTGCCGCCCGGGCCGATCTGGAAGGGATATAGTGATAGCCTAGTCTTCAACGCCCACCCCTTCCCGGAGCATCCCGTGCCAACCCGCCTTGGCGTGAACATCGATCACGTGGCAACCCTGAGGCAGGCCCGGGGCACCCATGAGCCCGAGCCCGTGGCCGCGGCCCTGCTGGCCCAGAGCGCGGGAGCGCACGGCATCACCGTCCACCTGCGGGCCGACCGCCGGCACATCCAGGAACGGGACGCGCGCCTGCTCAAGGAAACCCTCGCCATCCCCCTGAACATCGAATGCGCCGCCACCGCCGACGGCCTGGAAAGCGTGGTCCCCGTCAAGCCGGCCTGGGTCACCCTGGTGCCCGAGACCCGGGAGGAGCCCACCACCCAGGGCGGGCTGGACGTGCTCTTCCTGCACGCCCACCTGCGCCAGACCATCCGCGAGCTGCACGCCTCGCAGATCCGGGTCAGCCTGTTCGTCGATCCCCAGGCCGATCAGCTGAAGATGGCCGCCAAGCTCGAAGCCGACGCGGTGGAGTTCAACACCGGCGTCTACGCCGACCTGGCGCCGGGCGCCGATCCCGCCACCGAGCTGGCCCGGCTGCGCGAAGCGGCCCGGCTGGGAGCCAGGCTGGGACTGAAGGTCCTGGCCGGACACGGGCTCAACCTGCAGAACGTCGGGCCCATCGCCGCCATCCCGGAGATCGAGGAGCTGAACATCGGCCACAGCATCATCGGCCGGGCGGTCATGGTGGGCATGGAACGGGCGGTCCGGGAGATGCTCGCGCTGACCAACGCAGGCCTTGCATGAGGGGCCGCTGATGTCGACCCTGCGCGGCAAGCTGCAGAGCATCTCGCTGGTCGATGTGTTGCAGCTGCTGCACGCGAACCGCAAGACCGGCGAGCTGCTGGTCACCCGGGCCAAGCAGAACGGCGTGCTCTACGTCCAGAACGGCGAAGTGGTGCATGCCGAGACCGCCAAGGCCCAGGGCGAAACCGCCGCCTTCGACATCCTGGAATGGGACCAGGGCAGCTTCGAGTTCGTCACCACCGCCGTCAAGGGGCCCACCAGCATCAAGCGCTCCGTGCCGGACCTGCTCATGGAGGCGGCCCGCACCACCGATTCCCGCAAGCACCTCTCGGGCATCTTCCCCGACCTGAACCTGGTGCCCTGGCCGACCCTGAAGGAGCCGCAGCTCACCAAGGACCTGCGCATCTTCGCCGAGGACCGGCCGGTGCTCGCCTTCCTGGACGGCTATCGCACCTTCTCGGAAATCATCACCGAATCGGAGCTGGGCGACGTCTGCGTGCTGCAGGTGTGCGCCACGCTCATGGCGGCGGGCCGGCTGACCCTGCTGAAACCCGCCGTGGCCGTGGCCGTGGCCGCCGCCAAGGCCGGCTTCTTCCGCAAGGGCGAGCAGGTGAAGGTGGCCAAGCTCCACGAGGCCCACTGGCTGGCCATGGGCCCCTACGGCGCCAATCCGATCGGCCACGTGCGCATCATCTGGCCCAGGGGATCGGTGCTGGCGCCCGTGCAGTTCGTCAAGGGCATGAGCGATCAGACAATTGGTATTTCAAGGGAACTTATGCAATCGTGGGAACTGCCCGAAGGAATCTTCGTAAGCATTCGCCCCGCACTCTGACCCACCACACCATATTGGGGGAATCCGATGGAACCTGAGGAACCGTTATCCACCGTGGAAACCGTTCAGGAAGAGGAACTCCAGCCCGATACCCTGCTCAAGGAGTTCCGCGAGCGCAGCGAAGCCCTGGATAACCGCCTGGACAGCCTGAAGGACCTGATCGAACTGATCCGCGGCGAGCTGCACGACAGCTCCCAGCAGAGCCTGTCGCGCCTGGCCCAGGCCGCGGACGACATGGCCAACGGCCGGGTCTTCCAGCAGATCGACATCCAGGCCAAGGGCGAGCTGGGCGCGCTGGTGGCCAGCATCAACACCACCTTGATGAACCTGCAGCAACTGGACACCTCGGTGAAGCACCAGAGCACCCAGGTGCCGGAACTGGCCGCCCAGCTGGACGCCATCACCGCCGATACCGAAGTGGCCACCCAGAACGTCATGAACCGGCTCGACACCCTCATGGCCGCCAGCGACCGGGCCAACGCGGCGGTCAAGGCCGCGGCCAAGGCCACCCAGGCGCAGCAGGAGGCCCAGAGCGCCTTCCGCACCCAGATGGACGACTTCATGGCCCGGGCGGCGGAAAGCGCCGATCCCGCCCAGCTCGCCCAGGAGATCCTGGAATTCATCTTCGCCCAGCAGCTCGTCCCGCCGCCCCCGCCGGCGGACCTGGACGCCTGCCTGGCGCCCCTGGGCGCCGTTTCCGACGAGGCGTTCGAGATCCTCAACACCCTGCAGTTCCAGGACATCACCCGCCAGAAAGTGGAAAAGGTGGTGCTCCTGCTCAAGCAGTTCAAGGAGGGCCTCAACCGCCTGCTGGACATCTTCCACATCAACGGCCTGGACGGCGAGCCGGCCGCCGAGCCGGAAGTGTTCGAAAAGCGGGTGATCGCCACCCAGGAAAACATCTTCGAAACGACCCTGGAAGCCGACGGCAAGAAGCAGTCGGTGGATGACATCATCGCCGCGTTCAAGAACGCGAAGGCTTAGCAGCCACCCGCCGCATAGCCCGTGCTGAAGGCCGCCTGGAGGTTGTAGCCGCCCACCGGCCCGTCGATGTCCAGCAGCTCCCCGCACACCCGCAGGTTGTCCCAGCCGCGCAGAGCCATGGTGCGGGGCTCCACCGCCGCCAGCCGCACCCCGCCGTGGCTCACTTCACCGCGCTCCAGGTCCACCGGGCCCGGCTCGCCCAGCGGAAAGGCCCGCGCCAGCTCCAGCAGGGCCTTGCGCCCGGCCCGGGGCAGATCCTTCAGCCGCTGGTCCGCGGGCAGCCCGGCCTCCTCCACGGCCGGCTGGCAAAGCCGTTCCGGCAGCCAGCGCTGCAGCCAGCTGCGGGCCGCCAAGTGCGGGCGGGCGGCCTGCTCGGCCAGCAGTTCCGCCTCCAGCCCCGCGCCGTCCGGGCCGGCCAGGTCGTAGCCCAGCCAGGCCGGGCCCGCGCGCCGGGCCGCCTCCACGGCGCAGCTCAGCTCCAGCGCGGCCGGCCCGGTGATCCCGGTGCGGGTGAACAGGATGTCCCCGGCGTGGGTGGCCAGCAGCTTGCCTTCGGGGCCCGCCCGCAGGCCCAGCACCCCTTCGCGCAGGGCGACCCCCTCCCAGGCTGGCCGTGGCCGCTTGAGCGGGATGGGCGCCAGGGCCGGGAACCAGGGCGCCACCGGCACCGCCAGGGCCGCCAGCCAGCCCAGGCATTCGCCCCGGGTGCCGCTGCGCGGATAGCTGGCCCCGCCGGTGGCCAGGATGAACCGGTCAGCCCTCACCCGCTCGCCGCCGGCCAGTTCCAGCGCCTCCAGCCTGGGCCGCGCGCCATGCAGCGCCGTGATCCGCGCGCCCAGGCGCACCGCGACCCCACTGCGGCGCACCAGCGTTTCGAAAGCCGCGGTCACCAGGGCGGCGGAGCCGGGCCGGTCGAGCGGAAACACCCGGCCGTTGTCCCGGGCCAGGGTTTCCACCCCTTCCCGCCGCAGCAGCTCCAGCACATCGGCATTGCTGAAGGCGTGCAGCGCCGCGCGCAGGAACCGGGCCTGGTCCGGGGCGAACGCCCGCAGCAGCTCCGGCACCGTGCCAGCGTGGGTGACGTTGCACTTGCCGCCGCCGCTGAGCAGGATCTTCATGCCCAGCCGCTCGTTGGCCTCCAGCAGGGTCACCCGGTGGCCCGCCGCTGCCGCTCGCCAGGCCGCCATTAATCCCGCCGCCCCGCCCCCGGCCACCACGATGCGCAGCGGTCGATCGGGGACGGGCGGGGACGAGGTCATGGCAGCCATCTTCTCACGCCCGGTTATCATGAAGGTGGAACCGGAGTCCCCATGCACAGCACCTCCCCCATCGTCGGCATCCTCATGGGTTCGAAATCGGACTGGAGCACCATGCAGGAGACCGCCCGCACCCTGCAGGCCCTGGACATCCCGTTCGAGGCCCACGTGGCCTCCGCCCACCGCACCCCGGACAAGGTGCTGGCCTACTGCGAAAGCGCCGAAGCGCGCGGGCTCAAGGTGCTGATCGCCGCGGCGGGCGGCGCCGCCCACCTGGCGGGCTTTTGCGCCGGCAAGACCCTGCTGCCGGTGCTGGGCGTGCCCATGAAGGGCTGGGCCCTGGACGGCATGGACGCCCTGCTGGCCACGGTGCAGATGCCCGCGGGCATCCCGGTGGGCACCCTGGCCATCGGCAAGGCCGGCGCGGTGAACGCCGCGCTGCTGGCCGCCGCCATCCTGGCCCTGGAGGATCCGCACCTGCGCGGGCGGCTCCAGGCCTTCCGCCAGGCCCAGACCGAAAAGGCCCTGGCCGACGACGACCTGAGTTTATGAAGGCCGGGGTGTTAGGCTAGGGATCATGGCCGAAACTGGTTTCTCCTCCCCCCGACCCTCCCAGATCCGGCGGCTGGATCACGTCCTGTACGCCGCCGGGCTGCGCATGCAGCAGGCCATGGCGGCCTACGTGGCCCCAGGCGACCAGCCCGACCAGATCCTGGTGCTGGAGCACAACCCGGTGTTCACCCTGGGCCGCAACGCCACCCGCCTGGACATCCACGTCTCCGACGCCTTCCTGCGGGAGCGCGGCGTGGAGGTCCATGAGACCGACCGGGGCGGCCAGGTCACCTACCATGGCCCCGGGCAGATCGTCGTCTATCCCATCTGCAACCTGAAGGGCGGCCGGGAGGATGTGGGCCGGCTGGTGCGCGGGCTGGAAGAGGCCATGATCCGCACCGCCGCCGATTTCGGCGTGACCGCCCAGCGCCTGCAGGGCTTCCCGGGCATCTGGGTGGAGACCCCCCGGGGCCTGGAAAAGCTCGGCGCCCTCGGCCTGCACCTGAACCGCTGGATCACCACCCACGGCATCGCCTTCAACGTCGACCCGGACCTGGCCCACTTCCGCTGGATCACCCCCTGCGGCATCACCGACAAGGGCGTCTGCTCGCTCAAGTCCCTGCTGGGCGAAGCCGCCCCCAGCTGGGCCCAGGCCGCCGACCGGCTGCAGGCGCACCTGGCCGAACTCCTGGCCCTGGCGCCGCAACCGGTCAAGCCCCCCAGCCGCAGTGTCTCCGCGCTCACCTGGCGGCAGGGCAGCGGCGGCCCCGAACTGCTGGTCATGCTGCGCCAGCCCGACCAGGGCCTGTGGTGGTCCAGCGTCACCGGGATGCTGGAGCCCGGCGAGACCCCCGAAGCCGCCGCCCACCGCGAGCTGCTGGAAGAGACCGGGCTGACCGGCACCCTCCACCCCCTGGGCTTCACCCACAGCTTCTGGATGGACCCGCGCATCCTCGGCCTGCCCGCCGGCGAGCCGCGCTTCAACACCGAGCTGTGCTACCACCTGGAAGTGGCGCCGGACGCGGAAGTGCACCTGGCCCTGAACGAGCATTCCGAGTACCGCTGGTGCGGCTTCGAGGAAGCCTACGACCTCATGATGTGGGAAGGCTCCAAGGCCGCCCTCGCCCTGCTGGGCCGGAAACTGTGCCAGCCCGGCGCCATCGTCCCTTGACGGCTAAACCTTTCCCCATTCCACCTGCTCGGTTCTTCCATGGGTCCCGCCCATCCGCAATGGCAGTGCAGGACGGCTATTTCAACGGATGGTGAATTTCCACTTGTCCCCGCCCAGCGAGGCGTTCATTCTTTTCCGGAGGGAACGGCCGGGCCCCGGCTTTCCGTTCCCCAGTCAATTGCCTTTGATATGCAAGGAGTGGTGATGGTTCGAACCTCCATGGTGCCCATGCTTCTGGTCTGCTGCGGGCTCGCAGCCCAGGCGCCCGCTACCGGCGTCAAGCGCCTCAGCCTGAGGGACGCCCTCCAGACCTCGTTGCAGTACAACCTGCAGGTGGACATCGCCCAGCAGGCCCGGGAAGTGACCCGGGCGGGCGTCACCATCAACCTGGGCCCGTTCGACTGGAACCTGTCGGCCACGGCCCAGGCCCAGCGGCTGGACAATGCCTACACCACGCCCACGGGTGCCAAAACCAACCCTTATACCAACGAAACGACCACGACCTATAACCGCACCCTGGTCACCGACCTCAACAAGAATTTCGAATGGGGCGGCAATATCGATCTCAACTATTCGCCCATCTACAGCGCCCAGAAGGGCGTGTATTTCAACTCGCCTGTTCTTACCTACAACGGTCCTTTCGGCCCCGCCGTCCCCTACACCGGCTCCTTCACCGCCACCTACACCCAGAGCCTGCTCCAGGGCTTCGGCACCGAGGTGACCACCGCGCCCCTGGTGATCGCCAAGAAGAGTTCCGATTCCGCCGACTACACCTTCCAGCTGGCCATCATCAACCTGGTGGCGACGACGGAAACCCAGTACTGGGCCGTGGTCTATGCCCAGAAGAACCTGGAGAACGACCAGATCTCCCTGAAGCTGGCGCAGAAGCAGCTGGACGAGAACAATATCCGGCTCAAGGTGGGCACCATGGCCCCGCTCGACGTGATCTCCGCCGAAGCCCAGGTGGCCCAGGCGGAGCAGAACATCATCTCCGGCCAGGCCGCGCTGGACAACGCCAAGGACGCCCTGATCCGCGCCCTCTACCCCAACGCCGAGCGCCCCTCCGGGCTGGAACTCACCGACGCCCCCACCCTCAGCCACATCCAGACGGACGAGGCCGCGGCCGTGAAGATGGCCCTGGACCGCCGGGTGGAGCTCAAGTCGGCCCGGATCACCAAGGACATCAACGATCTGCAGATGGTGGTCGCCAAGGACAAGGTGCAGCCCCAGCTCAACGCGTTCGTCGCCTACAACGGCGCGTCGGACAACTACAATTCCCTCGGCCCGGTGAACACCGACCTGACCAGCGCCACCTACCCCGGCTACACCGTCGGCCTCAAGTTCGCCGTGCCGATCCAGAACCGCGCGGCCAAGGGCGGCCTGGCCGTGGCCCGGGCCAACCTGCGCAGCGCCGAGCTGAACCTGCGCGACCTGGAGCTGAGCATCACCCTCGCGGTGCGCCAGGCGGTCCGCAACATCGATGCCACCGAAAAGGGCGTCAAGGCCGCCGAAAAGACCCGCTACCTGCAGGAGAAGACCCTGGAAGCCGAGCAGAAGAAATTCGAGAACGGCATGTCCACCAACTTCAACGTCCTGCAGGACATGACCAACCTGGACGCGGCCCGCGCCGCGGAGACCCAGGCCCAGATCAACTACGCCAACGCCGTCACCACGCTGGAGCAGTCCGTGGGCAACCTCCTGGAAGCCCGCAACTTCACCATCAAGTAAATTCCGCCCTGAGCTGCCCCCGCTCGTCGTAGTGGGCGAGGGGGTGGAACGGCAGGGGCGCGAGGGTGTCCAGGGCGAGCAGATGGCGGCGGTAGCGTTCCAGCTCCGCATGCCGGTGCTCGCTGTTCTGGCGTGCGGGCCCATAGACCACGAACGGCGGCAGCACCTCCAGCCCGCAGAAGTAGAGGATGCCGTGCTGGATCGGGAACAGGATGCGCTCCATGGGCCCGTTGACGCCGGTCTCCGCATAGCTCTCCTCCGGAGCCCCGGTGGTGAGCGCCAGCATGGCCCGGCGGCCCTTCAGGCAGCCCTGGTCGTAGCGCTGCCCGGCGCCATAGGCGAAGCCCATGGCCATCACCCGGTCCACCCAGCCCTTGAGCATGGCCGGCAGGCCGAACCACCACAGGGGGAACTGGAACAGCACCAGGTCGGCGGCCAGCAGCTTCTGCTGCTCGATGACGATGTCGTGGGACAGGGTGCCCAGAGTGACCGCGGCCTTCTCCTCCATCTGCCGCTTCAGGTAGCTCTTGTCCCGGCGTTCCAGGAAGTCCTCCCGATCGGCCACCGCCTTGAACTTCATCCAATACAGGTCCGACACCACCACGGCGTGGCCCTGCTCCTCGAGGGTGCTGATGGCGAGGTTCTTCATGGCGGCATTGAAGGAGTGAGGCTCTTCGTGGGCGTAGACGATCAGCGTATGCACGAACGCCTCCATGTGAGGTCCATTGAATGGCTTTGATGATGAGATATTCCCCTGAATTCGTCCAAATAGCCACGGTTCTATTTCTAAGGGCACAATAATAATCTTATATAGAACTTACCCAACGCCCCCGGCACTCGAAAACGGAGGTGCCCCATGTGCATCATGGAATGGGCGAAGCGAATCGCCATCTTTGCCGTGCTACCGATAATTTATTTAACTTTTTTAAGTTGCACGGATTCCGGCAAGAAAATCGATGACATGGCCCGGAACCGGTCCCTGGTGAGCGTGCATCTGCTCCATGAGCCGTCGCCCGGGTTCGATGAAATCAATCTGCCTATCGTCGAGGTGAAGGCTTCTGAAACCGCCACGGTCCAGCTCTGATCAATCCCGGGGCAGATCCTCTGGCACGTCCACGTCCGCTTCCCCCTCCGGGAACGGCACCACCACGGCTTCCCCCTGCAGGAGCCCGCGGGCGCCCCGGTCCCCCTGGAGTTCCAGCAGCTCGGGGAAGCTTCGGGCGGGGAAGATGGACGGCGTGCCCCGGGTGCCGGCATAGCCGCAGGCGATGACCGCGTCCGGGTGGTCGCGCCAGGCCTCCAGCAGCCGGCGCACCAGCGCGCCGTCCACGGCGATCTGATCGCAGACCATGAACAGCACCCCGGCCGCGCCGGGCGGCAGCGCCTGGATTCCCGCCCGGATGGAGGAGGCCATCCCCTCTTCCCAGGCCGGGTTGCCGATCACCGTCACCGGCAGCCCGGCCAGGTTGGCGGTCATGTCGCCCGCCCGGGAGCCCACCACCACCAGCACCGGCGCACACCCGGCCAGGGCGGCCCGCGCCGCCCGGCGCAGCAGCGATTCGCCTTCGAGTTCCACCAGCTGCTTGGGCCGGCCCAGCCGGCGCGAAGCCCCCGCGGCGAGGATGATGGCCGGAATCATTCGGGCGCCAGCGGTTCCAGGGCCATGCCCAGGGCCCCGGAAGCCAGTTCGAAGCGGCGCCAGACGGGCTGGGCCGCCTGCCGCGCCTGGTCGCAGCCGCGCTGCAGCTCCAGGGAGAACCGGCCGTCCATGGGCAACAGCCCGTGATGGCGCTCGTCGTAGGCGAACCGGTCGCCCAGGGCGTAGGGGATGTCCCCTTCCACCGCAGACACCGTGGCCAGCACGCAGGACGCCCCGCGGCGCAGCACCTGCGCGCAGAAATGCACCCATGGGGGCAGCTTGCCCGGCACCATGCGCTCCAGCAGCACCCCCGCCGCGCCCTGCCACGCGCCCCATTCCGGCCCCAAGGGCCCTTCGAGCATCCGGGTCCGGCCGCCGGCCACCACCCCCTGCACCGCCTCCTCCAGCTCCGTGGCCGGGGCCCCGGCGGCGGCTTCCAGGATCAGCCGGGCGCCGGCGCCGGTCCCCGCAAGCAGGGTGGCCAGCGCCACCGGACCCGGGATCGTTTCCAGCCGCCCGATGATGTCGAGGAATTCAGTCATGGTCGTCCTTTCCTCAAAGGTGACAGCAACCTCACCGCGCTCCAAGCTGCAATCCGATCTCCCGCGCCCTGGCCCTGGCGACGCCCCTGGCCAGGGCCACCCGGAGCAGGTGGCGATACCGCAACTCTGGCATGACCGTCGCACAGGTGATGACGTCGTGTCGGGAGTCCGTCTTGTCGCTCAAACGTCTAATCCTGCTGTCCGCCCTGGCGGGTATGAGTTTCGGGGCCATGGCCCAGGCGCCGCCGGCCACCGCGCCCAGCCCCTCGGAGCGCGAACTGCAGGCTCCCCTCAGCCTGGATGACGGGAAACCGACGCAGTCGGCCACCTCGGCGCCCGGGCCTTCGGGCTGGCGCGCCCTGGGCTCCCTGCTCCTGGTGTCGGGCCTGGCGGGCGGCGGGCTGTGGGCCTTCCGTAAATGGGGCGCCAATAAACTGCCGGGGAGCGGCGGCGTGCGCATGAGGGTCGAGGAGACCCTGGCCCTGGGCGACCGGCGCTTCGTCTCCATCCTGAAGGTGGACGAGGAGCGCTTCCTCATCGCCCTGAGCCCCCAGGGGCTGAACCTCATGACCCGGCTGGATTCGGTGGAGGCCGGCGGCCCGCCCGAGTTCGAGCAGGCCCTGGAGCGCCAGGTGAACCTCGCCACGCCCATGCCCGTGCGCGACGTGGAGGCGATGCTGAAACGGGACCCGTCATGAGGAGGCTTCTGAGGCTGCTCCCGGCCCTGCTCCTGCTTGCCTGCGCCGGCGCGGCCCTGCACGCCCAGCAGCCGTCGGCGGCGCTGCCCTCGGTGACCATCGACTTCGGCAAGACCCCCCAGGGCCCGGCCCTCAGCTCCACGCTCCAGGCGGTGCTGCTGCTCACGGTGCTCACCCTGGCCCCGACCATCCTGCTCACCACCACCTGCTTCACCCGCATCATCATCGTGCTGGGCTTCGTGCGCCAAGGCATGGGCACCGCCCAGACCCCTTCCAACCAGGTGCTGATCAGCCTCGCCCTGGTGCTGTCCTTCTTCGTCATGGCCCCGGTGGGCCGGGAAATCAACACGACCGTGCTGCAGCCGCTCAACCGCAACGAGCTGACGGTGGACCAGGCCATGACCAAGGCCGCGGCGCCGCTGAAGGTGTTCATGCTCAAGCACACCCGCAAGCGGGACATCTCGCTGTTCCTGTCCATCTCCAAGGCCCCGGCGCCCCAGACCAAGGCTGACCTGGGCCTGGAAGTGCTCATGCCGGCCTTCCTCATCTCCGAGCTCAAGACCGCCTTCGAGATCGGCTTCATGATCTTCCTGCCGTTCCTGATCGTGGACATGGTGGTGGCTTCCATCCTGTTGAGCATGGGCATGATGATGCTGCCGCCGGTGGTCATTTCGCTGCCCTTCAAGATCCTGCTGTTCGTCCTGGTGGACGGCTGGTACTTGATCGTCGGCTCTCTGGTGCGGGGGTATTCATGAACGAGCTCATCATCATCGACATGGCCCGGGAGGCCCTGCGGACGGCCCTCTACGTGGCGGCGCCGGCCCTGGCCGTGTCCATGATCGTCGGCCTTTCCGTCTCGATCTTCCAGGTGGTCACCAGCCTGCAGGACCAGACGGTGGCCTTCGTGCCCAAGGTGATGGCCGTGATGGCCGTCGTGGTGTTCAGCTTCCCCTGGATGATGCGGGTCATGATCGGCTTCACCGCCCGCATGTTCACCGACTTCAACCTGGTGGTCGGCCGGTTGAACTGATCCCGTGGCCTCCCCGCTGATGGTCCCCGCCTTCTGGGCCTTCACCCAGATCAAGGTGCTGGTCTGGATGCTGACCCTGGTGCGCATGACCGGGCTGCTGGCGGCGATGCCGGGGTTCGGCCAGACCCGGGTCCCGCTGCTCATCCGGGTGGCGCTGGTGGTGCTGTTCGCCATGGTGCTGGCCCCGGTGGTGCCGCCGCCCCAGGTGCTGCCGGACGGCATCTACCAGCTGGCCGGGATCCTCGTGACCGAACTGGCGGCGGGCGTGCTCATGGGGCTGTGCGTGGCCCTGATCATCGATGTCGTGGCCTTCGCCGGCCAGCTCATGGACACCCAGATGGGCTACGCCTTCGTCTCCTTCCTCGACCCGGTGAGCGCGCACCCCGCCTCGGTCTCCGGCGCCCTGCTGACCCAGCTGACGATGATCTTCATCCTGGTCTCGGGCCTGCACCACCAGATGATCCTGGCCCTGGTGGAAAGCTACCGGATCCTGCCCATCGGCCAGGGCCTGCCCCTGAAGCCCCTGGCCCTGGTGCTCCAGGTGGGGCTGATCATGGTGCGCGGCTTCCAGCTGGCCTTCCCGGTCATGTTCACCCTGTTCCTGATCGACGTGGTGGAGGGCATCTCGGGCAAGTTCATGCCCCAGCTCCAGCTGATCCAGCTCAGCTTCCCGATCAAGATCGCGGTGGGGCTCACCGTGCTCGGCGTGATGCTGCGCGAATTCTCGGCGTGGATCCGCCCGCTGCTGGAGGACGCCCCCCGGGTGGCCCTCCGCTTCCTGGCGTAACCCCATGGCCGATCCCTCGAAAACCGAAAAAGCGACCCCCAAACGCCGGGAAAAAGCCCGGTCCGAAGGCTCCGTCCTCAAGGTCGCGGATCTGGACTCCACCATCCTGCTCTGGGGCAACCTGTTCATGTTCAGCGCCCTGGGCGCCTCGACCCTGGCGCTGCTGGGCCGGGCCATGAGCTACTTCCTGAACAAGACCGGCCAGGTCGGCTACCTCACCGTGGACAACCTGCATTCGCTGGCCATGGACATCGTCTCCATCCTGGCCAGGGTCCTGCTGCCCTTCCTGGCGGCCAACCTGCTCCTGGCCCTGGGCAACCAGCTGTTCCAGCATGGCTTCCACCTGCAGTTGAAGCCGCTGCTGCCGAAGTTCAGCAAGCTCAATCCGGCCAACGGGTTCCAGCGGCTCGTCTCGGCCAAATCGCTGGTGGACCTGGTCAAGAGCCTCCTGAAATTCGCCATCATCGCCTGGATGTTCTACATCGTGATGATGCCCCGGATGCCGGTGGTCATGTCCACCATGTACCTTTCCATGGGCCAGGCCGTGGCCTACCTGCAGGAGACCCTGTTCATCCTCTACCGGAACATCATGCTGATCATGCTGGTGCTGGCCGGTGCCGACTTCCTCTACCAGCGCTACAACTTCGAGAAAAGCCTGCGCATGACCAAGCAGGAGATCAAGGACGAGTCCCGGGACGCCGACGGCAACCCGGAGATCAAGAGCCGGCAGAAGGCCATCCTCATGGCCAGCGCCATGCGCCGGATCCTGACCCAGGTGCCCAAGGCCTCGGTGGTCATCACCAACCCCACCCACTTCGCCGTGGCGCTGAAGTACGAACCCAACACCGCCGCCCCCGTGCTGGTGGCCAAAGGGGTGGACCACCTGGCCTTGAAGATCCGGGAACGGGCCGCCATGAGCGGCGTGGTCATCGTGGAGAACCCGCCCCTGGCCCGGGCCATCTACCATAACGTCGAGCTGGACCGGGCCATTCCCCCCGACCTGTACCAGGCCGTGGCCCAGGTCCTGGCCTATGTCTACCACCTCAGGAAGGGCGCGGCCTGACCGCCTTAGAAAATAAAATTGGCAAAACAACCGGACCAGCCGAAACATGTAGGTGTAGCAAGAGGTGTTCCAGCCTTGACCCCGCCCATCATCCCCTCCCACCTGTCCCCGCAACGCCTCCTCCTGGTGGATGATGATCCCCTGCTGCTGGAGACCCTGCGGGACCTGCTGGACGGCGAAGGGTTCCAGGTGACCTGCGCGCCTTCGGGCGAGGAGGCCGAAGCGCTCCTGGCCAAGGCCGCGCCGCCCTTCGAACTGGTGCTCACCGACCTGGTCATGCCGGGCAAATCCGGCATGGACGTGCTGCGCACCGCGCTGCAGCTCAATCCCAGCTGCACCGTGCTGGTGCTCAGCGGGTTCGGCACCCTGCGGGAAGCCACCGAGGCCATGGACCGCGGCGCCTACGGCATGGTGAGCAAGCCCTTGCAGCTGGAATCGTTCCGCCAGACGCTCCGGCGCATCGTCGAGCGCACCCACCTGATCGTGGAGCGGGATGCGCTCAAGGCCAAGGTCCAGGACCTGACCCAGCGGGTGGAGACCATGGAGACCCTCCAGGGGCGGATGGAGATGCTGGCCCAGGTGATGACCCCGGAACCCGCCGAGGCCCGCAAGGACCTGAGGGAGCTGTATGACCTCGCCAGCCTGCACACGCGCGGGCAGCTCACCGACGAGGAATTCGAGGCTGCCAAGAAGACCCTGCTGTCAAAATGGCTCTCGTGAAGACCCTGATCCTGGCGCTCCTGTTGCTGGCGCCCCCGGCGGTCCAGGCCCGTCAGGCCGCGCCGGCGGCCCGGCTCACCGACGCCCAGATCGAAGCCCTGGCCAAGACCGCCATGGTCTCGAGCGACCCCAGGGTCCAGGCCGACGTGCTCAGGCGCCTGCAGACCCATCATTTCAAATCCAGCTTGGCGGTGGAGCGGGAAAGCGTCCTGGGGGTCCAGGGCCTGCTGGAAGACCGGCTGGGCAAGCCCGCCCAGGCCGCCGAGACCTTTCACAAGCTGGAGCAAAGCTGGCCGCGCTCGCCGTTCCTGGCCGAAGGCCAGGTGATCATGGCGGACAACGCGGTCGAGCGCAAGCGCTACCAGGAGGCCGAATCCAGGCTGCACAAGGCGCTGGACGCCGACCTGCCGGCCGAATCCCAGCGGCGCGCCCAGGAGCTTCTGCTCTGGTGCCTGGCCGAAGAGGGCCGGGCCGGCCAGGGCGGCCTCATCCTCAAGGCCATGAAGCCCCTTGGCAACGCCCGGCCCAGCGAAAAGGGCCTGGTCGGCATCATGGAGGCCCAGTGCGCCGCCCAGCAGAAAACCGAGGCGGAAGCCACCTTCAACGACTACCACCGCCTGTTCCCCAATGGGCCGCGGAGCCTGCGCATGGACCTGGACCGGGCCAAGCTGCTGGGCTCGACCGGCGACGCCTATGGCGCGGCCGAGGGCTTCCAGCGCCTGATCCAGGCCGGCCCGGCGGCTCCGGAGGCCGACGAGGCCCGGCTGGCCCTGGCCACCCTGCTCACCGACGGCAAGCTGCATGGCAAGGACGCCGAAGGCTTCCCCGAGCCCCAGGCCCTCCTGTCCGGCATGGGCAAGGGCTCCCTGAAGGACGCCCCGGCCCGGCAAGCCGCCCTGGTCAAGGGGCGCATCGCGCTCAAGGCCGGGCGCTGGCAGGAGGTCCTGGCGGCCGTGGCCCAGTACCGGGCCCTGCACCCGTCCGAAGCCGATCGGCTCCCGGCCAACGAGCTGCGCGCCGAGGCCATGCGCAAATGGACCCAGGAACTCCTGGACCGGCACCAGGCGATCCCCCTCCTGCCCTACCTGGACGCTGAAGGCATCCGCTGCCTCACCCCGGAGCAGCGCCTCGGCCTCACCCGGCGCTTCGCCCTGGGCGGGCTGCCCGAAGCCGGCAAGGCCATCCTGCCGCTCGCCCCCCCCGGAGAACGGCCTGCCCTGCTCAAGGCGGCCCTGGAGGGCACCAGCTCCGGCGCCAATCCCCAAGGCACCCTGGACCTGCTGCCGGGCAAGAACGAAACCGCCGAGGAAAGCCTGATGCGCGCCCAGGCCGAGCTGGCCCTGCGCGACTGGTCCGGCGCCCGCGCCGCCCTGGCCAAGGCCTCGGCCGGCCCGGAGCGGATCCAGGCCCTGCTGGCCTACCTGAACCGCCCGCCCGGCGCCGGGGAACTCCCGGCGGCCCGCCTCAAGGAAGTGGACGCCTGGCTGGCCCGCGCCCCGGAAAAGGGCCCGGACCGGGAACCCCTGGCCATCCTCGCTGGCGACCTGCGGGTTCGGGGCGGTGATTGGCGCGGCGCCCTGGCCCGCTACCCGGTCGCCCCCCAGCCCGCGAACCGCGGCTGGGTGCTGCTCATGCGCGCCACCTGCCAGGCCCGCCTGGGCCAGGCCGCCCCGGCCCGGGCGACCCTCAAGCAGGCGGGCGACGACCCGGCCTTCAAGAACGAACGGCTGGCGCTGAGCCAGCGGCTGGGACCCTAATCCAGGTAGCCCGGGTCCTCCAGCTCCACCAGCTCCCCAGCCGCCAGCCGGGCCACCTGGTCCGGGCTCAGGGCCAGCTCCGCCCAGCGCGGGTCGTTGCGCGCATCGAAGAAGTGGCTGGAAGCCTCGCCGGCCTCGTAGGCTTCCCGCGAGGGCCACAGGTGGACCCAGCCGATCTGGTTGACGCGAGCATACATGATCGAACCTCACTTCCGATAATACGCCTGGATCCCCTTGACCACGGCCCGGGCGTACTGCTCCCGGAAGGCCGGATCCCGGAGGTTGTCGGCGTCCTCGAGGTTGGTGAGGTTCAGCACTTCCAGGAGCACCTTGGTGGCGGCGGTGCTGTAGCGGATCACCGCCGGGATGAAGCTCTTGCCGCCGCGCAGCACCACGTTGCGGATCGGCCGGTTCTCGTGGGTGGGGATGCCGTCGGCCTGCAGCGCCTGCAGCAGGCTTTCGCCGAACAGCCGGCTGCGCGCCTCGCCCTGCAGCCGCTCCCGCGGGCTGAAGTGGACCTGGGAGCCGTCGCCCAGTTCCAGCACCCGCGCCGACCGCGCCGGCGGCAGGCTGAACGCGCCGGGCACGCCCACGGCGCCGGGCACGTAGACCATGGTGCCCCGGGCCGAGGGGTGCAGGCTGTCGGCATGGAAGCTGATGAACAGGGTCTTCTGCCGGTCGCCGGTGCGATCGAAGGCGGCGAACAGATGGTTGGCCAGCACCCAGCGCAGGTGCACGCTCACCGCCACCGGGCTCTCCCCGTCGTTGGCGAACGGCGGCGTGGTGAGGATCTGGGCGTCGTCGCTGGGGGCCTTGATCAGGTCGCGGACGTTGAACCCGAGGGTGGGGTAGACGATGGTGCAGGAGACCGTGGCCGCCGTGCCCTGCTCCAGCAGGCGCCGGACCCGCATGGTGATGTCGTAGACGTAGTCCGATTCCCACACGCCGTTGGCCATGGCGCCCTTGTCGATGCCGCCGTGGCCGGCGTCCAGCACGATGCGGACGCCCTTGAGCCGGGAGCCGGCGGCGACCCGCGGGATGCGCCGCACCTCCGCCCGCACTTCGCGCTCCTCGGCCAGGGCCACCGTCCCCTCGGGCTGGAACGGGCTGGCCAGGGCCTCCACCGGGATCTTCACCAGCTGGCCGGGCTGGATGCCCCGCACATCGTCGATCCCGCTGCGCCGGGCGATCTCCAGGGCCAGGTCGTTCACCCCCTGGGGGTCCACCTGGTCGGTATAGCGCATCACCACGCTGGAGTACAGGGCCTCGCCCTTGCGGAGGTGGTAGGCGGCGTACTTGCCCTCCTTGTCCTGGTCGAACCGCAGCAGCGCCCGGAACGCCGCCACCCGCGCCTCGTCGTCCAGGCCGTCCTCGGGCGAGCCGCGCGTGGGCTGGGCCGGGGTTTCGCCGCCCAGCTCCTCCGACAGCTGCACCTTGGGGATGATCCAGAGATCGCCCGCCTTGAGCTTCTCGGGATTGGACGGATTGGCCGCCTGCAGCCGGTCGTAGTGCTGGCCGTGGCCCATGAACAGCGAGGCCATCAGCCAGACCGACTCCAGCTCCGGCCAGCGCACCCGGTGCACCACCTGCTCCGGCCCCCACTGGTCCTTGGGGAACAGCGCGTGCAGGGCCCAGCGCTTGCCTTCCGGGCTCAGATCCTTGAAGGCGGCCCAGGGGGCTCCGTCGCCCTTGGGCAGGAATGCCACCGGCAGGCCGGCGGCCTGCACCTGCACGCCCTGCTTGAACACCAGCCTGATCCGGACAAAGCCGCCGTCGGGCAGGGCCGCCTTCACGTCGGTCATGGGCGCGGCGGGCACGACCGTGCCCGCCAGCACCGCCGGGGCGGCCAGGGCGAAGCACCAGCCCCGGTTCAGCCCTGCCATGGCACGTCGTCGGCGACGGCCCCCACCAGCCCTTCGAGCCCCTGGCGCAGCCAGGCCCTCAGTTCCTCCTGGAGCGGCCCCGGTTCCTGGGAGCGGATCGCCAGGAAGGCCTCGAAGCGGCGCTCCAGGTGGGTCATGCCCTCCTCCAGCAGGAACAGCCGGTCCGCCACCCGGCCCTGGTTGTCCTTGGACTGGGTGGGCGGCAGCTTGAGCGTGCTGATGTCCAGCCCGGCGGCGCCCAGGGTGAAGGTCCATTCCATGTCGCCGGACAGCAGCCGGACCTTGGCCTTGGCCGGGCGCATGCCCCGGGACAGGGCCTCGAAGGCCTCCCGGCTTTCGGCCGGGTTGCCCTTGCGCAGGCTCAGCTCCTTGACGTCGCCGCGCTCGGTGACCAGCTGCACCGCGTCGTCCACGAAGCAAGCCGACTGGTCGCCTTCCAGCCCACTGGTGCCGCCCTCGGTCAGTCCCCGCATCCATAGCCAAAGGAGGAACTCCTCGCCAAGAAAGCGGCCCTGTTCAACGAGTTCCATGGGTTTCATGCGGTCTCCAGAGTCAGATCGAAGGGTTCCAGCGCCATGAGGGACTCCACCGGAATCCCGGGCAGCAGCCGCCCGGCCAGCAGCAGCGGCGCCAGGGGCTGCAGTTCGCAGCCGAAGGACTTGATGAACAGCTCGATGAGCGCCGATTGGGTCCTGCTGGCGGACGCCGTGGTCCAGAGCATGCCGCCCTTGAGATCCCAGGCCACCTCGGAAACCCTGGGCGTGGGCAGCACCTTGCGCAGCAGCTCGGCCTTCACCTCGTCCTGCAGCGAGATGCGCGCCTCCTTGCCGATGAAGGCCAGGTCCTTCTCCTTCTGCAGGCTCTGCAGCTTCAGGTCCACCTGGGCC
>CAZVHQ010000023.1:0-55846 GCA_964627225.1 uncultured Mesoterricola sp. | reverse complement strand
TGATGAACCATCTCCCCGGAGCGCTCGGCGTGGATGTCAACGCGGACCATCTAGCGCTCACCCTGATGGATGGCGCTGGGAACCCCCTGATGACGATGCGGGTGGCGTTGGTCACCTACGGCTGTTCCGCCGAGCAGGCCAAGGCCCGGATCGGGGAGGCGGTGAAGCAGGTCATCGCCATCGCCCGGACGGCCAACATCGCGATCATCATCGAAAAGCTGGACTTCACGGCCAAGAAACGGTCGATGAAGGACCAGGGCGTTCGGTATGCCCGGATGCTGTCGAGCTTTTCCTATAACCGGATCCTGGAGACCTTGAAGGCACGGGCCTTCGATGCCGGGATCCGGATTCAGGAAGTCAATCCCGCCTACACTTCGATCCTCGGGAAGCAGAAGTTCGCCCAGAGGTACGGCCTTTCCGATCACGGCGCCGCCGCACTGGCCATCGCGCGCCGGAGTCTTTCCTTCAGTGAACGTCCGAACCGGACAAGCCGTCAAGGCACCTCCCCCGCACCTGCCAGGAAGCGAGGAGAGCATGTATGGCGGCATTGGGCGAGGAAGGGCACTGAGGAGCGGCGCAAGCAGCGCGCGCCCGGTCGCCGCAAGGCGATCCCTGCGGCCACCGGGGCCCTTACGGCTCACGGCGCCGGAGGGACCAAGCTGGGTGCTGCCGGTGGGATTCCGGCACGTGAATCCGTCCCCAGCACTGTTCGGGGGGCGTCCATCGGGGAACACAGGTGTCCCCCGAAGGCCAAGGACCCGTTCGTTTTACAATAAAACGCTATGGATTCAGGAACGGCAAAGGCCCGGCGGACGTTCCCCGAGGATCATCCCTGGCCGCGGATCTCACCGGGTTTTTCGCCCGGAACCGGCCCAAGTTCGAGATCCGGCAGATCGCCACCTCGGCCGATCTCGGGCTGCCCAAACGGCTCCAGGCCATCGAGGGCGGCATCGCCTGGAGCAGCATGAAATCGAACCGGATGCAGATGATCGGCCCAGGTGGATTCTCGGTGGTGGAGGTGGTCCAGGGAATCGGCGACTTCGGCTGGGAGCCGGGCCAGGACAATCTATGGTTGGTCACCGAGGATGGGCGCAGGGTCGTTCGCCTGCGGGCCGGCAAGCCCGGCGATCACCTGGACGGCGACCTCAAGCTCAGCGTTTGGGTCCGGGAAGCCGGACACGGCTATTTCACCGGACCCAGGACCAACGTCGCCACCCCCTCCGGACACCTGTGGAGCCTCCGCCCGGACGCCCTCGTACGGATGGAGCTCAAGAGGTTGCCCAACCGCAGGAAAGAGCCCCCGAGTGAATTCCTGTCCGGGAGAGATGTGCCCTACCTGCCGGGGGAAATCCTCCTGGGCGCCAGCGGGACCCTCTTGTATTGGGGAGAGAAAGATTGGGGTTTCTATTTTGCCGACCCGAAGCGACCGCAGGGGAAGACCAACTGGTTCTTTGACCAGCAGGAATATGGCCGGGCCCATCTGGGCAGCGGCGACAAGGTCTGGATCGCCGATGCCAAGGCGAACCGCATCATCTGCCTGGACCTGCAAAAGATCACCCGGAACGGAGGCAATGTCAGACCGCTGATCATTCCTCTCGATCCCAGGAAGACCGGAATCCAGGATCTCGCGGAAGGCCCGGACGGCGCCATCTGGTTCACCGCCCCCCTCATGAACTGCATCGGCAGGCTCGAGCTGAACGGGAAGCAGGCAAAAATCAATTTTTTCCCTTTGCCAATTCCAGGCAGCCTGCCGGCCTACATCATCAACGGCAACGACGGCAGCATGTATTTCACCCAGGCCGGCGGGCGCCGGATCGGCGCCATCACCGCGGTAGATCCGCTACAACCCGTCTCCGAGGCCGCCGCCTTGGCCAGTTTCGCCTTGCCCCCGCGCGTCCCGTTCCGGATTCCGGCATCAAACCCCGCCAGCCGCCGGCCGGCCCCCGCCGAAGGCCCCGCTCCCGCGGCCGCGGCGGCGCCCTTGGTCCAGGACCCCGCCGCGGTGGTGGCCGGGTCCGCGGCCGCAGCGGCGCCCTTGGTCCAGGAACCCGCCGCGGCCGCGCCCGAGGCCGGACCAGCACCCCTGGACGTCCTGGCCGGATGGGGCCTCGCGGTCCAATGGCGGCACGTGTTCGAACAGCATGGCTACGGAGCCGACAACGACAAGGGCCAGTTCCTCGAGTCCGGCAACGATCGGGAGGCGGTAGCCAAGCTGATCTGCCAGGCCGTCGAGCATCCCACCTACGAGCTGATGCTGGACACGGACGGCCGGTGGCTGGCGCTGAAGGCCTTCGACCACCCGGTGGGCTACTTCTGGGATTGGGACGCCCGCGCCTGGGCCCTGACCCGCAACCTGGTGGTGGTGCTGTCCCCCCGCCAGGACCGGGTGGTCACCACCTATCCGGTGCGCTGGTTCTGAATGGATCCCATCGCCCATCCTGATGAAGCGACCGTGCTGGCCAACGACCGGGGCAGGTCAGGCTACTCCACCCGCAGCGGCCGCTGGTACCGCTCCACCGCGCCATCCGGGGTGAGGACGGTGAACACGACCTGGTACTGACCGGGCGCCTCAAGCACCCATCCGGCCTCCAGATCCAGGCGGGTGAATGAGTTGGGGCCTTCCTTGCCCACCACCGCCGCGGCCTGCTGGTTCTGCAATGGCCCGGGCCGGATGGGAAGGCCATCCGGCCGGACCAGGGCGACATCGTACCAGCATCGATCCGGGATCATCCGTCCCACCCCTGCGTAGCGCAAACGCAAACCGATCCGGAAACCGGTTCCGGCCGGAACCGTATCTGGGCCGTTCCATGCCGGACCCGGGTCGGGGGGAACTTCGCGGTGACTTGATTCAAAGGTAGCGAGGCAACTGGCCTCGGACAGGCAGTACTTGGCCAGGCCCAGGCATTTGACGAAACAGCGGGGACTGTCCAAAAGGGCGTAACGGGGATCGCCAGGATAGGTGTAACCCGAGTGCATGAGTCCCCAGCGGATGCCTGCCATGGGCCCCGGCGCTTCCTCTCCGGGCGGGGGCGGCGGCTCCCCCAGCATCGTGACCAGGAGGTGGAGCGCCGGGACACACGCTCGGACCGCGCGGTTGCCGCGGTCGGTGATCAGGATGGTGGCAAAGCCTGGCTCGCCGCCCTCTTCAACTTCCCTGTAAACCATAATTCCGCAAGGGTTGTCCAGGCAGGGCTGCCGTGCGAGCAGGACCCGCGCCCCGGCGTCGTCCGACAGCCGCTGGTCCCGGAACCCGGGCCGGAGCGGATCGCCCAGGACGGTCGTGACTTTGCGGCCCGGGCCTTCGGGGCCTGGCAGGGTGATGGTGCGCAGGCTGTCGCCGTCCAGGACATAGAGGACGCGGCCGGCTTCATCGAGGGCCAGGCCCCGCAGGTCCGTGAAACCCGCCTCGTCGCCGGATCCGTCCTGGGTGCCGGCCGCCCCGGGCCGGCCCGCCAAGGTGCTCACCTGGCGGTCGGGGCTGATGACCCGGATCACCCGGTTGCCGGTGTCCGCCACGTAGAGGGTGCGGTCGGCGGCCACCGCCAGGCCCTGGGGATGATCGAACAGCGCCTGCGGGTGTTCCGGCGAGGTGTCCTGGCAGCCATGCTGTTGCGGGGTGCCGGCGACCAGCGCGGTCCTGCCGTCGGCGCCGACGCTGCGGATGACCCCGTTCCCGGTGTCGGCCACGAAGCAGGTATCGGATGGCCCGTGCACCACCAGGAAGGTGGGGTCGCGGAACCGCGCGTGGCGGCCCATGCCCTCCTGGTACCCCGGCTGGCCCGGAACCCCGGCCAGGGTCGCCACCCGGGCCTCGCCATGAACGCTCCGCAGCGCGTGGCTCTTGTGGTCGGCCACCAGCCAGCAGGGTTCGGTGCTCCGGTCTTCCGGGTGCTGCGGCAGGGCGCGCTGGAACGCGGGGCTCGCCTCGGCCACGCCCCAGGGCTCCTCGAACCTGGCCGAAAGCCCCTGGCGCTCCTCCCCGGCCGGGTCCAGGCCCGGCGCCAAGCCGCCCGCCAGGGGCACCAGGCCCTCCATCACCAGCCGGCCCATGTGGATTTCGCTGCGCCAGCGATGCGGTCCCTCCCGTACCAGCCGCTCCAGGCGCACCTCGCCCAGGCGGCCGCGGCAGGTGAGGTCCACCTGGTCCTGGCCGGTGACGTCCAGTTGGCGCCATTCCCCGCCCTCCCTCCAACTGAGCAGGGCCCGCCCGCCCTGGCCCGGCAGGTGCAGGCTCCGGGCCAGGCCGTAGGCGAACACCGGGTTGGAGCCGGATTGCCCGCGGTGCGCCGCCGGGTACCATGGGTGGGTTGCGGTGGTGACGGGCTCATGCCGGCCAGGGCGGCGGCCGGTGGCCGGATCCTCGAACGGCATGGCCCGGAGGGCGGCGGAAGGTGCGCCCGGCGCCGGGCGCCCCTTGGCGTCCAGGGCGGCGTATTGGTGGATCAGGTGGGTGATGGTATCCACTTCGAGCTCGTCAGGCAGGGCCCGGGGCGGGGCGGCTTGGTGGCCCGGTTCCTCGAGGAGCCGAACTTCCAGGACGGCCCTCTGGCCCGGGTCCTCGGTGCTGCTGACCTCCAGGTGGGCCAGGCCGGCCGGGGCGAGCACCCCAGGCTCGTAGATCCATGCCCCCCCGGCATCCCGCTCCACCCGGCCGGGGCCGTCCAGCACGCGCCAGGCCAGAAGATCCTCGCGTTTTCCGCCGTTGACCCTGGCGGCCAGTTCCAGGTGGCCTCCCGGCGCCACCCTCGTGGGCTGGGCCAGGATCTCCACGCGCACCTGGGCGTGGACCTGACTGGCAGAGAACAGGGCGACGAGCGCCAGGGTGGGAGCGTTCAGGGGCAGGCGCGGGAAGGGCATGAAACCTCCTGAACGACCATTTTAAATAAAATATTAATTTTTTGGAAGACGGGGCATTTAAAGGATTCCTAGGCTTTGTTTGCGCATAGCAAATCTGCAGGCTTCGGGGGATGGACAATTCCACAGCGGATACCTAGCGAACTCGGGAATTCAACGCCGACTGCATGGAGATGAACAAGGCTTACGGATGGCGACGCAGTTCCGCCTCCGGCCGGTCGGCACCGGAAATCACCGGGCCCGAGGCCTTGGCCTCCTCCGTGGTCAAGGTTCTTGGACAGTGCTCCAGGGCCATGCCCTTCTGGAATCGATCGACCAGCAGGATCCTGGCGCTTTGATCCGCCAAACCGAGCACGGTGCGGAAACCGTAGCCCCCTGGCGCCCCGTCATTCCCTTGACCGAGGTAGCGGTCAACCCCTTCGACGAACTGCCGCAGGGGGACAGGAAGGAGGCCAGCATCCCGCGCTGGCGCAGTCCGGCCCATTCCTGGCGGAGGAATTCATTGGCGCGGACGTCCTGGAAATAGCGCGCGCGGTTACTGGTTGTCGTTCCTCCTCAGGTCGTACAGCGGGAGGTGCAACCGCTCCGCCATGGCCTTTGCCAGGGCTTCATAGAATCCGTCCGGCTTGATGTCCGGGGGCAAGGCCCCGTTCTTGTATCTCCCCCGGCCGATGAGAGCCACGCCGATGATCCGCACGGACCGCGCCGGTTCGGTGATCCGGCTGAAGGTGGCCACCTCGTTGTATCCATACCGGTGATAATCGAAGGGCGGGACGCCGACCAGATCCGAGGGTGGCCGGAGCGTTTCCTTGGGTCCGTATGCCCAGGTGCTGACGTGCCCAGGCTGCTGCTCGAACGCCTGGATCATGGTCTCCACCCGGGCGCGGGGATGATCGGCCCGGTATCTCATTTCGAACGCCTCGAAGGCCTCCGCCTGCTCATCACTCCAGGGATTCTTGAGGCGGAACACCTCGCGGAAGGCCTTCTGATCATAGGGGGGGCGCTCCATCGGTGTATAGGCATCATGGGGGTAGGCATCGATGATGCATTCCAGGGGGACATCATAGAGGAACCCGACGGGGTACCAGGTCAAGGGGTGGACCACGTCGATGAGGGTTATGGAAATGGCGTTGCGCAGGGCCAGGTTCACCCAGGGCGCGAGGGCGAAGACGTCCTCAGTGCTCAGGTCTCCGGTGTTCTCGTAGTAGCACTGCAGCAGGCGGCGCATGGGCTCCATGCCGATCCCACCGAAGAAGGCGAAGCGGTGGGCCGGAAGGGATCCGGGGACGGGGTGCTCCAGGTGAGCCAGCCACTCCTGCTTCAAGGGCGGATCGATCCCCAGGGCGAGCAGATCCTGCCACTGCCGAGCCACTGCCGGCGCCGGTTTCCGTTTGGCATCCAATCCGGCCAGGGAGAAGGGAGGATTGGGAATCTCCAGGCCCGGCCGCGGCCTCAGGTGGGCCACCTGGGGAATGGTCTTGGCGACCTCCAAGGTCACCTGGGCCTGGAGGGCGGATGCCCCCGCCACGGCTGCCAAGGCGGTAGCCAGCAGGCAGTTTGGAAGGAAGGGAAGGCGGAACCAAGAAGACATGAGGCCTCCGGGAACAGCAAATATAAATTATTTTATAAATGAAACCACATACAAACGGCACGAGCACCGCAACGGTTGAAGAAGACTGTGATCAGCATTCTTGATTCCTTGCTCCTCAGCCTCATCCTGGGATTGATAGGGATGGGAATTTCAAAAGCCCCGAATTCCGAATGCCGGGGCCGCAAGGATCTGTTCAGGTTAATTCTAGACAACGGCTTACTTCCTGATGGCCCTGCCTCGCGGCAGGTGTCGGGCCTGTTGGCCGGTGTGTCACAAGGCCGGCCCTCGCCGCAATGCCAGGAGGCTTCGGCCTAAAATAACATATTGACTGATCGTTCCAATTGTTCAAACTTGTCCCATGGTGAGAGGCAAGGAATTCGACACGGAGGAGGCCCTCCAGAAGGCGCTTGAGGTCTTCCAGACCAAGGGCTTCGACGGCGCGTCCATCCGGGACCTCGTGGAGGCCATGGGGATCAGCCGCCAGAGCCTCTACGACACCTATGGCGACAAGGAAGCCCTTTACCACACAGCCCTCGAGCGCTACCGGTCGCAAGCGCCCGCACGCATCGGCTCCTTCATCGAGAGTTCTCTGCCCTTGAGGCCGGCCTTGGCCGCCCAATTCGAGCAGGTGATCGACCACCTTCTTTCGCCCGCGGGCCGGTCCTGTCTTCTGGCCCAGGCGGCTCTCGCACGTGCGGCAAAAGACCCGGAATCGGCCCAATGTGTGCAGAAGGCCTTCTGCCAGAACGTCGAGCGCCTGGAAGGGCGCCTGCGGCGCGCCCAGGCCGAAGGGGAACTGGGGCGCCACCACGATCCGGCGGCCCTGGCGAGATTCTTCCAGAACGCATTGCACGGCTTCCAGGTGACCGCGCGATCCGGCGCAAGCCGGGAGGAACTGGATGCCATCATCCGGGTGAACCTGTCCATCCTTGGGTGATTTTTTTGATTCATTTTGGAACGTTCATTCCAAGGATGGTTAAAATGAACCGATTCAAGAACCAGACCGTCCTGATCACCGGAGCCTTGACTGGCATCGGCCGGACCACGGCCCTGGCTTTCGCCCGAGAATGGGCCAACCTCGTGGTTTCCGGCCGCCACGAGGAGGCCGGAAACCGATTGGTCGCTGACCTGACCGGTCAGTGCCTGGCCGTCGATGGCGGCTTCACCGCCGGTTGACCCGACACCCTTTCCCTTGAAAGGAAGGACCACCGGCCCAATCTTGATATACCACCCACCCTCAGCCCGATCCTAGAAAGGACACCGCCATGCCCACCTCCATCAGCCCGACCCTCCTGGCCGACCAGATCGCGGCATTCACGGACAGCATGTCCAAGGCTGTGCCGCCCGAAGTCATCGCCTTGCTCGGTTCAGAACTCACCCGGTTGGCCGAATCGGGGATCCTCGAGAATGCCCTCAAGGTCGGTCAGACGGCGCCGGACTTTACGCTATTGGAGGCCCGTGGCCAGCAGGTGCGCCTGTCTGGGCTCCTGGCCAAGGGTCCTGTGGTCGTCACCTTCTACCGAGGCGGCTGGTGCCCGTTCTGCAACCTCCAACTCCGCGCCTACCAAAGCGTGCTGCCCGAGATCCACCGCCTCGGTGCTGAACTGGTGGCCATTTCTCCGCAGACGCCCGACTATGCCCTCACCGACGCCGAACAGAAGGCGCTCACCTTTCCCGTCCTGAGCGACCGCCACAACACCGTCGCACGCTCTTACGGCCTGGTCTACACCCTCAGCGACGCCCTGCAGCGCCTGCAAGAAGGTTTCGGCAACCCGTTGCCCAAGTTCAACGGCGAGGCGTCCTGGGAACTGCCGACGCCGGGGACTTTCATCATCGATCCCGGTGGCCTCGTCCGACTGGCCCATGTGGATGTCAACTACATGCACCGCCTGGAACCCAGTGTGCTCCTGGACGCGCTTCGGCCATGAGCCGTCACCCCAAGTGAAGCTCGCATCCATGCATCCAATCGTCGTCCGTTGGATCCTCGGCTCCGTCGGCTCCTGCTTCGAAGGGACTTTGCCATGCGTATCGTTGTGATGGGAACCGGCGGCATTGGCGGCTATTTCGGCGCCCGTCTGGCCCAAGGGGGCAGTGAGGTGACATTCATCGCCCGGGGAGCGCATCTGACGGCCATCCTGGAGAACGGCCTGAGGGTGGCCAGCGCGCTGGGCGACATCCACCTTCCGCATCCGAAGGTGAGCGAAAACCCGGCGGAGGCCGGTCCGGCTGACCTGGTCCTGCTGGGCGTGAAGCGATGGGACACGGAGGCGGCCGCCCGGGCTTTGAAGCCCCTCACCGACGCGGGCGCCGCCATCGTGTCCTTCCAGAACGGCGTCCAGAAGGACGAGGTGCTTCGCGGCATCTTGGGCGAGGGTGGGCTTCCCCCGGCCATGACTTCTTCCATGCACAAGGATTTGGAGAAGGGCAACCGGCTCGAGGTCCAGTGGCTCAGCGGTGACATCGTCCGCCGCGGCCAAGTGGCGAACGTCCCAATCCCGGTCAACCGGGCGATGGCCGATATCCTGGCCCTCCATGCCGGAGGCGGCCGTGGCTGAGAATACACCCGACGTTTCACAGCTTGCGGCGGACCGGCGGGTGGCCTACGCCATCCTGCGCCTGGGGCTCGGAGTAAACATGCTGCTCCACGGGCTGGTCCGGCTGCCGCACCTGGCTGCTTTCGCCAACGGCATGGTCACCCAGTTCCAGGCCACCATCCTGCCGGGTTTCGCGGTCAAAGGTTTTGCCTGGGTGTTGCCGTTTGCCGAGGGATTGATCGGGCTGCTGCTCGTGCTGGGATGGCGGACCCGGCAGGCCTTGGTGGCGGGCGGGCTGTTGATGGTGGCGCTTATCGCCGGCACCAGCCTCCGGAGCGACTGGCCTACCGTGGGTATCCAGATGGTCTACTCTGCCATTTATTTCGCGCTGCTGCACGAATGTTCCCACAACGGGTTCTCCCTCGACGGATGGCTCGGCAAGCGCCGCGGATGACCACAGGCAGGTTCATTTCGCCTTGGGGTTGTCTCGCCGCTGATTTCCAACGTCTACCTTCATGAGGTCCTGGACGTCTGGTTCGACAAAGAGGTAATGCCCAGGCTCCACGACCGGGCGTTTCTGGTCCGCTTTGCCGACGATGCGCTCATGGGCTTTGAGAAGGAAGAGGACGCAAGGAAGGTGATGGCCGTCCTGCCGAAGCGATTTGGTAAATACGGCCTGACCCTTCATCCAGAGAAGACCCGCCTGGTCGACTTCCGGAAACCAACTGAGAAACCCCGCAAGCTTGGGGTCGATCGAACAGGACCCGGGAGCTTTGACCTGCTGGGATTCACCCATCACTGGGTAAAATCCCGAGATGATTACTGGGTGATCAAGCAAAAGACAGCCAAAAGCCGATACAGCCGAGCCGTTAAACGAGTCGCTGAGTGGCTGCGGGAGCATCGGCACATGCCTGTGCAGAAGCAGCATCAATTGCCGCAGTCTCACCGGTCGGTTCGCCTCCGGCAAGGTCCGGCGGGCCGTTGCGTTCGAATCCTCATTGGAACGGGATCTCGAACTCCTCCTGGAGTTCGATCCACGGGTGCTCGAGTTCGAGGAGCAGCCCGTCCACGTGTCCTGGCGCGGCCCGGAGGGCAAGCCGCATGTCCATACCCCGGACTTCCTGGTGACCTACACCCGTTTTGATCCGTCTCGGGATCCCCATCTCAAGTGCCTAGTGGAGGTGAAATACCGGTTCGACCAAGTGAAGAACCTGGCGCAGTACCGACCGGCCATCAAGGCCGCCATCGCCTATGCCGCCGACCGAGGCTGGCGCTTCAAAATCCTGACGGACTTTGAAATCCGTGGTCCCTTTCTCTACCCGGTCCGCTTCCTCCTCCCCTATCTCCGGGATTCCCCCGATGAGGCAATGGAGGCCCTGGTGCTGGAAACGGTGGCGAGGCAAGCCGAACGCCCGCAATTCAAGCCAAGGGTCAGCACCGTATTGGATGACCTGCGCCCCAGGGCTGACCCAGCGGAAGTGCTTCGGAGCCTGTGGCGGCTGGTGGCCGTGGGCCGCCTGCGCATGGACTTCAGAAAAGGCTTCATGCCCTGCCACAAGATCTGGGCCCCCGCCCCCTCGGAGGCTAGGCCGCTCCTGCTGCCCCTGGAACTTCCTGGACTCTATCGAGGCTGACCGTGACCGCCCCCTCGAAACCCCCCGTCGAGATCACTTCCGGGCCCGTCGCTGCGGGGATCAGCCTGGCGCCCGGAACGCCGGTTCTGGTCCATGGGCAGCCGGGAACCATCGTGGCCGAGTTGCCGCTGAACGAGGTCCTGGTGCGCGACAAGGCCACTTCACCACCTTGTACCGCTGGTTCAGGCATTTCCGGGCAGGGGATGGGCGCATTTCGACCCTGGCTTCCCCCGGTTCCCAGGGGGGCCGCGGGCAAAGCCGGCTGGATCCCCGGGTGCAAGACCTCATCCAGGAGGTGCTCCAGGAGTCCCACCTCAACAAGCAGAAGCTCAAAATCAGCGCCATCCGGCGCCTGATCGAGGCCCGGTGCAGGCAGGTGGGGTTGGCGGTCCCGGCCTACAACACGGTGCTGACGAGGGTTTTGCAACTGTCGAGCTGCGACCGGATCAAGGCGCGGATAGGCGCCAAGGAGGCCCGGGAAGCGGCCACGATCCATCGCGGACCCTTTGAGGAGGCGGAGTATCCGCTCGCCATCGTCCAGATCGACCACACGCCCCTGGACATCATCCTGGTGGATGAGGCCGCCCGTTTGCCCATCGGCAGGCCATGGCTCACCCTGGCGATCGACGTCTACAGCCGCATGGTCGTGGGCTACTGCCTGACCTTCGACCCGCCGGGGGCCATTTCCGTCGGGCTTTGCCTGGTCCATGCGATCCTGCCCAAGGACGCCTGGCTGGCCAAGTTCGGCCTGAAGGCGGAATGGCCATGCTGGGGTGTGCCCACGACCATCCACGCGGACAATGGGAAGGATTTCCGTTGCGAAAGCCTCCAGCGCGCCTGCCTGGAGCACCGGATCAACATCGAATGGCGCCCACTCCGACGGGCGAATTTCGGCGGGCACATCGAGCGTCTCCTGGGCACCTTCCTCCAGGAGATGCACCAACTGGCCGGGACCACGTTCTCCAACGTGGCCGAGCGCGGGAATTACGACGCCGTGAAGACCGCGGCCTTCACCCTGCGGGAGTTCGAGTGCTGGCTGGCCAACCTCATCACCGGCAACTACCACCAGCGCCCCCACGGCGGCCTCGAAGGTCAATGTCCCTTGCGGCGGTACGAGGAGGGCATCCTGGGCACCCCAACCCAGCCCGGCCGGGGCCGTCCGTCCCAAGTGCGCAATGAACGTAGGCTGCTGCTGGATTTCCTGCCGGGGGTCGAGCGGAGCATCCAGGAATATGGCGTGCAGATCGACCGAATCATCTATTTCTCCGACGAACTGCGCCCCCACGTCCAGGCGGTGGATCCGGAACATCCGTTCGAGCGGCGGCGCCATGTGTTCCGCCGGGATCCGCGGGACATCAGCGTGATCTATTATGCGTTCCAGGATGACGGCAGGGGGAATGGCTGCCTGCCGGTGTTCTACATTTCCGCCCCGCCCGTTGCCGACGAGAAACGGTTCTACGACGCCGTCCTGGAGGCCATGGACGTCCGACGGACCAGCTCCACCGTGGCCACCGCCCAGGCCAACGTCATCCGAATCTTTCGTGCGCTGGGTGTCCGGGTCCTGCTCATCGACGAGATCCAGCACTTGGTGGCGGCCGGAGCGATCCGCAGCCGGCAGATGATGAACGTCCTGAAATACATGAGCAACGATCTCCAGATCCCCATCATCGGCGCTGGGGTCCAGAGCGCCTTCAACGCCCTCCAGAGCGACGATCAGATGGCCAACCGGTTCAAGCCGGTCGTTCTGCCCAGGTGGGAGCTGAACGAGGAATTCCTCCAACTGCTCGCCTCCTTCGAACTCCTGCTGCCCCTGCGGAAACCCTCGAACTTGACGGACAAGGACATGGCCGTGAAGCTCTACGGGATGGTCGGCGGAAAGATCGGGGAACTGGCGACCCTCCTTGCGGATGCGGTGGTGGACGCCATCCGGTCCGGCCAGGAATGCATCACCCCCAAGACCATCCGGCAACTCGGCTGGGTGTCCCCCGACGCGAGGAAACACGCGGCGGAGGGATTGGGCGAGGAAATTCGGACGCCATTTCGCCCGTTTTTAGCGCCGACTTCTGAAATTTCCGAGTGCTCCAGCCCAGACGGGCAGGCGGTTTTTAGCATCGCCTTCTGAAAAATGAGCCGTAACCCCAATCGCGTTTAGCATCGACTCCTGAAATTCACAGATCAAAAGCAGATCCTTGACATCCTCCGGTATCAGGCATATCTTTACCGCATATCCGGTATATTAACCGTAATTTAGGTAAATAAATTCGGATGTGGGAGTCAAACTTCTTGAACAATAGGCTTGCTATGAAAAAAGAAACGACGGACAGGGACTTCATCGGCAATAAGGTGCGTGACCTCCGGAAGGGCCGAGGGCTGTCCCAGGGCGAGCTCGGCAAGGTCCTAGGCCTCTCCCAGAGCACCCTGTCCGAGGTTGAACTCGGGCAAACTTCCCTCTCCGCCGAGCAGTTCATCCAGATCCTCAAGTTCTTCAATGTCCCTGCCAGCCATTTCGACCCTGCTCCCGGAGATTCCGGCGGGGCCATCCAGAAAGCCTTGGCTGCCCACGGCGCGAACCACTTGGTTGAGGATCCAGACATCCTTCCCAGTGAAAACCTGGCGCGGGTCGATTCGATCGTCCGAGAAACCCTGGTTTCGGGCGAGAACCCCAGGGCACTGACGGCCCTCGCTCCCGTCATCATCAGCAATATCGGCCAGATCAACCTGCCCAAGCTGTTCGCCCAGTTCAAGGAGTTCAGCCTTGAGAATCGGTACGGTTGGCTGATCGACAACATCCTGGGAGCCATCGCCCTCACCCTCAAGGACGTTCCTGCCAGAAAGCAGGCTCTTGCACTCACGAAGGCCGCCAACTTCCTCCAGAATCATCGTGACCACATCTACGCCAGGGACACCGCACACGACCTTCGCTACGAGGACTATCTGGGGCTTCCCATCGCGAGCCCAAAGACGAAGAATGAGGTCCTCCGAAACCGTTCGGAGATCTCCACGCACTGGAACATCCTCACGACGATCCAGGTCGAAGATTTCGCCAAGGCCATCCAGGAAAGCTATGTCCCCGACGCCCATTGAAATTTTTCTTCTCGACATCGATGCCGAATGGCCCGCAGGTGGGTCCAAGATCCTCCTCAGGGTGATCGGCTCGACTGCCCTCATGCTCCAGACGCCCTACAGCCGAGGCACCAAGGACAGTGATGTCCTCGGCGTCGATCCGGTCATTGGGCGCGTCGCAGATGCCCTTCTCGCCTTGGCGGGAAAGGACACAGACCTGCATCGGAAGCGTCGGGTATACCTGGATGTGGTCGGTTCGGGGGTTCCGTTACTGCCTCGCCCTCCCAAGTGGAACCGCATTGAAACCCTGAACGCGAACTTGCGGTCCTTCGAGATCGTGGCCCTGGACATCACGGACGTCGTCGTCAGCAAGCTGAAACGGGTCAACGACAATGACATGGCCGACATCAGGGAAATGGTCGGTCGCGACCTGGTGGACCACGCCCATCTGGTGGATCGATTTCTCTCGGCGGCGGACGTGTTCTCCATGGATGCCCGGGCCCAGCACCTCACCCGCTACGCGCAAAACCTCAACTGGGTTGAGCGAGAATGCATGGGCGTTCCTGCAACGGAATACCAACTGCCCCCCTGGGCGGATGCATGACGCAGGCTCTGGGCCTCCGGAGAACAGCGCACCAAACCATCGGAGTGCCCCTGGCGCCCGATGGCAAAGGTGAGGTGCCCCCTGATGCTGCTGTGGGCGCAAGCGAGCACGGGCCGCGACAAGCGGGGTGACATGATGAAGTCGTCGTGGATTGGTTTCGGAGAACGGACCTCTGCCAATGCTGGGGCGCGGCGGCGTTATTGTCATGGCCGCTTCAATGGCCGGAACTTGGTGACAGCCGCAAACTTCTGGCTGCCTGAGTGAGGGTATGCCGTCACCTTGGGCAATTCAGATGTAGGAACTCTTGTTCTGGAGAGTGCTGAGTTCTCCCTCGCCCCTGACGGGGCGTCGGGAGGCCGATCGTGGTCAAGCCTTGTGGCGGGCGAGACGTAGGTTCGACAGTTCCATGGACAGTTCGATCCAGTGGTCGACGAGTTCCTTCATGCGTACGTAGTTTGCCAACTGCTCATGGATGGCAGGAAGGTCCTCCTCCTTGACGAACTTCGAGCTGCCCTTGCCCTTCCGGGTGAAACTCACCTGGTAGTACGGACCGTGCTTCTGGGGCGGGTCGGCCTTGCACTTGCAGTTGGGTGATCCGCACACGTTGTATTGGGTGGAGAGGCTGCCAGGCCGCAGGTCTCCGAGGCCGGTGAGTTGCTCCTTCAACTTCCTGATCTCGACTTCCAGTTGGGTTTCCCGGTTGGCGTCCATGTCGGGAAGCATAGCAAAATTCCTCCAGAAAATCGGGCTGAAACATGCGCCAGATCTTGCTTTTTTGACCGATAGCATTATAACGCTAGCGGTTAATAATTGTCAAGCTTGGAGTCGAGCATGGCCCTTTGGTCCGCCTGGTATCGCGCCGTCCGCAACCTCCGTCCCGCCTGTCACAGAAGCCGGACTTTCCTGTGGCTGGTCCTCGCCCTCATGGGCATGTGCTGTCGCATGGATCTGGCTGGCGTGACCAGCTTTATCCGGGTCCTCCACCTCAAACCCACTGCCTATCCTCGGCTCCTCGGCCTGTTCCACAGCAATGCGCTGGACCTGGATCTACGGCGACAAGGTCCTGCTCAAGGATCTTGCCAAGGACAAGGGCGCTTTCAGTTCGGCCCCCAGCCCCGTCTACGGCGAGAACGACGTGATGATCCGTTACCGATGCCTGGATCCACTCTGGCGGCCCGTGGGTCGGATGGTGCGCTTCGTCCTGGTCGATCACCCCGTCCGTGGCACCATCTTCCTCCTCACCACCGACCTTGCGCTGGAGCCCCTGGAGATCGTCCAGCTCTACGGCTACCGGTTCAAGATCGAGCTGGGGTTCCGACAGGCCATCCACGTCCTGGCTGGCTACGGGTACCACTTCTGGATGGCAACCATGAAGCCGCTGAAGCGGGGCGACGGCAACCAGCACCTGCACCACGCCACGGACGCCTATCGCCAGGCCGTCCGAAGGAAAGTTCTCGCATACCACCGCTATCTCCAGGTTGCCTGCATCGCGCAGGGCCTGCTCCTGCACCTCTCCCTGAACCACACTGCCGAGGTCTGGCACGCCTTCCGGAGTTGGCTCAGGACCATGAACCCTGGGCTGCCGCCTTCGGAGTTGATCGTCGCGCATGCCCTGCGCTCCGGCATCCCCGGATTTTTTGCTTCCAGGCTGCTGGAGCCTGAATTGAAGAAAATCCTCAGGCCGTTCCGGGGCGCCGCCGGGGCTTTAGCCCCCGGCGAACTGGTGGCATGACGAGGCGGGGACGGGCCCCCGGGAACTCAGCACTGTCCAGTTGACAGGCCAATACATATCAGGCAAGGCGACCCTGCTTTTCGATGGAGCCCGCGGCGCGACTGGGTTTGCCGCGATGGGAAGGAGCTTGGAAGGTGCCCTTAATTTAAGGGCAAATTTCATCTATACGGAAAAACATGGCAGGAATGGGAACCCTTAGTCGATGAATAGCATATATTTTAATCCCCGGCTCCTTTCCAGCCTTAGGCAAAGAGCCCCAATTCAGAATGCCATCGCCCCATCTCTTCAACTATCCAATGGAGATCCCGTGTTCCTGAATCGCATTGCTCGCCTTTCCGCCAGCTTGGCCTTCCTGGGGGGGGCGACCGTCGCTGTCGCCGACCCCGGTGAAGCCTGTATCGTCAACCTGTCCAAGGCCCCGTGGACCCTTCAGCTATCCCATTTCAAGCCAGAACACCTTCGCAGCCATGCCGCTGAACTCAGCCTCTCCGTCTCGATTCTTCAGGACCCTCATCGCCATGCCGAGCTGACCGCGGGGGTCCAAGAAACTTTTACCATCCGGCCAAGCGATGTAGCCATCGTTCGGTATAGAAGGCCCCCACAAAAGCCACTCGATCACAGCCTCACCTTGGATATCAAGCTGCTGGACACTACGGTCCATGCGGTAGTTGCAACCACCCTTGCTTTTACTGTGGGGTTCGCGGGTGATGCAGTGCCCGGTCTGAAAGCCGGTCTCCAAACCAATTTGTCCATGTGGCCCCCCGCCGCCGGGATCGTAACGTGCATGGAGGATAAGCAAATCGCGTTTATCCTGGCGGATCACATGGGCGCACCCGCTGGTGCCGCCTTGGAAAATAAAGCCCAGTGAGCCAACCTGGTCTCCCGTCTCTGCCCTTTACCAAGCCATGGGCCAGGAGCAATGCCAAAGACGCATTGTGGCTTTCAGGAGGAGGATAGCCCGCGGCGTAGATCAAGGCGAAGAACACGCTGTACTTGGCCACGAGGAAGGACTTGAGCACCCGGTCCAACTCGCCCTTGGTGAGGATCACCGACAACGGGGCGTCCTTCCTCGGCATGGAGATGAAGGCCACCTTCTCCGGCTGGCCCAGGGTTTTCCGGAACAGGAAGGCCAGGGCCGAATAGTGGCAGCGCAGCCGCTCCGGTCCGATGGGCTGGCCCTGGAGATGCTCCACCCACCGGCGGATCTCCTCCAGGGATGTCTGGTCGGCCGTCTTTCCGGTCATCTCCTGGAACCGGCGAATGGACGCCAGGTATTGCTGGATGGTTCCCTTGGCCCGGTTGGCCATCCTAAGATCAGATTCGAGTCGCGCCAAAGCAGAGCTGTGGCTCATGTAGTACCTCCTTGGTTATGGGGCCGGTGCGTCAACACCGCCATAACCAAGGAGCCTACTTTCAGATAGATCCGCTAGCAAATGCCGAATCGTTCAGGCTGCCGGCGCGATCCTCCTCCGGCTGCGAACGCAGCCTTCGTTCAACACCTTTGCCACCCCGCGGAAAGCCTGCCATTCGTTGGAAGAAGAGTTCTGCCACATGCTAGAACGGTGGTCGGTCGTCCAGAAGATCCTGTGCGGCCTGGTTTGGCTTCGAGTGGGGCTGATGGCCCCCGTGTTTTGGACACGCGGTGGACACGCCCCCCTTTTCACAGCCAGACAAAGAAACAGGCCACTATGAAGTGGCCTGTTGTCTTATGTTTACTGGTTGGCGCGAGTGGAATTGAACCACCGACCCCTACCGTGTCAAAGCCGGACAGGCCAAAAAAGCACACTAAACGGGACTCAACCAGACTGAACCAGCATATAGAAGTTGAGTGTTTTCAGGGTCATCGTTCATGTTCGTTCCATTGCGTGCCGGCTGGTCCGGTTGGTGTTTTGGGCCGCTGTTGGGCCGCTGGATGCAGCATTCGAAGGGGTTACCCCTCGGACGAATGCCTTCCTCCGCCTGTGAGGCTTCATTCACCTGAAGCGATCACCTTCAGCCGCTGTAAAAGGTCCGGAACGCGGGCCTGGCTACCAGGATCTCCCGGGAGGTGTCCTTCCACGGCATAGCAGAAGATCGGGTCATCGAGCAGTGCCCCCAGCTTTTCTTTCAGGTACATCCGCAAGCCAGGCGTGGCCCTTTGGATCTCCTCGACGATGCCCGGTCTCCCGTCCACGACCGCGATCAGATCCTCAAGGTCATGGCTACCGTAATAATCACCTTGGCCTCTGCCGAAAAACGCTTCAAGCTTGGTGGCGATGAAATAGGCAGGTGCTACCAGCCGAATATTCAATCCGCCAGCCAGGATGCGGTTCTCGGCAGTGGACACAGCCTCTGGATACCAACAGTTGCTGAACCCGAGGATGGCGGGATCCGTGGGCATGACGTCCAGAATGAGTTCCTCCCAGCGCCATCGGCACAAGGGGGCTCCTTCGCGGGTGTCGTTCCGGAACCCCTGATTCCGGAGGGCCTCCTCGACCTGGTAATAGCCGCTGTGGGTGGCCACTTCCACGATCACGTCCACATCCTTGGTCACCCTTATGGCTGCAGCCAGGGGGTCGGTGATGAGCAGCCCGGTGGCAGATCCGCCGACGAAGACCACCCGTTGCCGCAGCGGGCCGAGGGCTGCCGCGATGCGCTCCACCATGCCAAGGTTCGGGTCGAGGTTCACTTCAAACGCTCCTCAAGGAATTGTGCCGCCAACTGCCGTTCTCGTGCCCTGCCCATGCGCAGGGCATCCAGCAGCGCGAGGAGTTCATATAGCGCAGGGTCCGCCAGGGCCGCCTCGGTGGCGGATTTGTAGAGCGGCTCGACGCTGGTCCCTCGCACGGTTCCATCCTTGTGGGGCCAGACCGGGGGCAGGTCGGTGTCCGCTTGAAGCTCGTCCTTGAGCGGGGAGGCCGCGTGGGCGGTGGGGAAGCCCCGGGTCACCTGGCCCAGCTTGGTGGGAAAGGCATACTTGGCGCCATGGATCAGAAACTCCTTGATCGGGATGGGGCTTGGCGAAGCAGACAGCTCGCCGGAGGGGAGGAGTCCCGCTTCCCGGGCTCGACGAACGGCATTATGGGCCTCAGCGGTGCTCATCCCAAGTTCGTGAGCGAGAACCTGGTAGTTCCAGCCGCGGCCGCGCCCGACCCAGAGCTTGAGCACAACGAGGAGATCTTGGGGTTTCAGAGCCATATTTCAAGTATATCCACAATTCACGAATTGTGAATTAGGGTTTTGGAATTTCTTGGAGAACCGTGGATACTGCAAGACTGGTGGTGGCACCTGCGGATCCCACCGAAAGCTGGTCAGGACCGGAATTTCAGGAGCGAATAAGCCTTTTTGCCCGTTCTGAGAACGAGGACCGTTTCACCGGCGAGTGCGGAGGGGCCGATCCGAAGTTCTGGGTCCTCCGCCCGGCGGTTGTTCAGGCAACTGAACCTGGGGGCCGCCAAGAACATCATCCTGATGGGCGACGGCGGGAAGACCGGCGGTTCGAAGCCGGCCTCCACCATCCAGATCACCGGCGCGAACACCAAGGGCATCATCCTGGACGCCAGCAGCGGCTGCCGGATCTATGGGTTGGCCATCATGGGAACCAACGCTGCCGCCACCGGCGCGCTGATCAGCGCGGTCAACCTCGCTCACGACTTCTCCATCGAGCATTGCACCCTGGCGGTCCCCACCGTGGGCTATGCCATGGGCTGCCTGCTTGACCTGGACTACGCCTACACCTGCAACTTCACCAACGTCAACTTCAGCGGCGGGACCTACAATGTGCGGGGCCAGCACGGAACAGGCACCCCGGCCAACTCCATTGCCTTCCGTGGCTGCGAATTCGTCAATTACGGCACGGCCGCCATCCTGGACTCGGGCACGGCCTGGACTTTCGATACCTGCTCTTTCGAGCCGAACTGGACCACCCTGGTGTATGCGGTCTACCGCTACACCAACGGCGTCCCGGGAAAGGGCGTGACCTTCCGAAACTGCTGGATGGGCGACGTGCAGGGCGCCGGAACCCACATTCAGTGGTCCGGCATGGGCCTGACTATCCGGGACTGCTGGATCGACTTCCACACCTGCACCTTGGTCAAAACGATGGAGAACAACTGCTATGGCATCGCCATCAAGAACAATGTTCTGATCACCTTTGGCAACGCCGCCACCATCATTGACTTCCAGGCCACCACCGGCCATGGGTTTGTCGATATCGATACGATCGTGGATAGTTCTGTTTCGCTTACCCGCGTCGCCGGAACGGTTCCGGCAGGGATTGCGGTAAAGGATCAGAACGTTTCCGGAATCGGGTCTGGCAGTCCGCAGGCAACCGGATTCGGGCACTATTTCAACGTCACGGTTGGCATTGGGACGGCCGCAACTATCGGCAGCACTGGCTCGGCCTGCGGGCTGAACATGATCGGCTCCGGCAACGTTTTCCTGAACGTCGCGCCTGGCGGCAGGTCTGCCCCCACCTATCAGGTGATCTTCGGCACGTCGGCCATGGCGGTGGTCCGCTACACCTCCACCGGCACTCTGATCAACACCCCGCTGTCCATCAGCTCAGCCTCCGGGGGCGCCGTCACCTTCGACTGCCCCATCGCCTTCCTGGCCGACAACGCCTACGACCTGGGCGCCGCGTCCTTCCGCGCCCGGACGATCTATGCCGGCACCGGGGCCATCAACACCTCGGACGAACGAGAGAAGGAGCAGATCGAGTCCGTCCCCGATGCATGGCTGGACGCCTGGGCCGAGGTGGACTTCGTGCGCTACAAGTGGATAGCCCAGGTTGAGACCAAGGGTGATGGGGCCCGCTGGCACTGCGGACTGATCGCCCAGCGGATCGAGGCGGCGTTCAAGGCCCACGGCCTCGATGCCCGGAAGATTGGCGTTCTCTGCTATGACGAATGGCCCTACTCCCTGGAGGAGTGGCCGGACGAGTTCGAGGAGATCGAAGATCGGGTGAGCGAAACCGGAGAGGTCATCCCGGCCAGCCGCCGCTTGCTGCGCCCCGCCGGCAAACGGGAGATCCAGGCCGGCAACCGCTACGGGGTGCGCTACGACGAAGCCTTCGCGCTGGAGATGGCGCTGACTCGCCGGGAAATGAAGCGCATGAAAGCGGCTCATGCCTAAGCGCCAACAAGAGAAAGACCCTCCGCCCCTCTCACCCCTGACCAACCCGGCCCAGCGCCGGGCGTGGGATGAGGGGGAGGCCAGGCGCCAGGAATACCTGGCCACCCTGGACCCCAGGCAACGGCAGGACCTGGATCCGCAGCCCAAGCCGATCTGATCCCCAAAAGGGCCCTTGACAGGGTTCCGATATCCGAAAATGAGAATCACACAGGGAAATTGCGCTAGTCGCAATAATTGCTAGATTGACTTGCTCGGAAGGGAATTTCTGGGTCTTCCCGGACCCAACAATTCCCTTTTGTGCAGATTGAATTTCTGTTGAGTAGTCAAAATGAAACTTAAAAGAAATTCATTGACGGGTTATCCAAACCGGGAATAACCTGCTTCTACTCCGAGTGATGCTGCTCTCCTTGAGCTACCAGCCATAAAAGAACGGCTTCACGCACAGCTGCATGAACACTGATCCCCCGGTCTGCGGCAGCCTTGACCAGTTGCTCGTCCACCTCGGCGGGAATCCTGATCCCCCGCCGGCGCGAAGGCGCTGGAGGATCGTTGCGCCCTGGGCGCCCGGGGGATTTGCGAATCGGCATCCATCAGAAGTGCCACCCGTCACGAAGTTGCACAATATCAATAAATTGGGCCCCAATAAGTTTCAGGCTCAGGCACCCTTGTAATTTTCTAGGAGCTTCTCATGAACGCCAAGAAGGCCAAGAGATTGCTTGAAAGGGCGGAGGACAACGCCCTGCTGGCCCGGTCGGTTCACGCCCGGCTGGTTCTCCAGGAAGATGTCTTGGCCCCGGTGGTCTGGATCATCGCCAAGAACGCGGAGCGGAACGCCGAACAGCTGGGGAGGGAGCTGGACGACCAAGAAGAGTGAGGTTTTTGATTGCCTGAATCCAGGAAGGTTCAGGGTTGTCCATAGACCATCGTTTCCCGATGGTTTCCCATTCCCGCTTTTTTGACGGATCACATTGCCGGATAAAAACAAGTAGAGCCTAGATTTCTCTAGGCTCTTTTTGGTTGGCGCGAGTGGAATCGAACCACCGACCCCTACCGTGTCAAGGTAGTGCTCTAACCCCTGAGCTACGCGCCAAAAAAGGTCGAAGAACCATTATAGCGCGACGTGTGCGGCTGTCGAGCAGGAGTTGGCCGATGGTGGCGTCCGCGGGGGAATCGCCACCTGCCATCAATCGCTTTGGGGCGGCGGCGGGCTTTCGGCGCTTTCCGTGGGGCTCCTGAACACCCCTTCCCACTTGGCCACCACCACCGATGCCAGCCCGTTGCCGATGACGTTGGCGGCGGCCCGGGCCATGTCCATGATGCCGTCCACCGCGAGCAGCAAGGCGACGCCCGCCTCGCCCGGCAGGCCGAAACTGGCGCAGGTGCCGGCGATGATCACCAGGGTGGCCCGCGGCACGCCCGCCACGCCCTTGCTGGTCAGCACGAAGGTCAGAAGCATCAGCAGCTGCTGGCCGAGGGAAAGGCGGATGCCTGCGGCCTGGGCGATGGTCAGGGAGGCCAGGACCAGGTAGAGCGTGGAACCGTCCAGGTTGAAGGAATAGCCGGCGGGGATGACGAAGCTGGCCACCCGCCTGGGCACGCCGAACGCCACCATCTCCTCCAGCAGCACCGGCAGGGCCGCTTCGCTCGAGGCGGTGGAGTAGGCGGTGAGGGCCGGGCTGCGGACGGCCTTGATGAAGCCGCGGACCTGGACCCCGCAGACCCACATCACCGGCACGAACACCAGCAGGAACAACAAGGCCAAGGCCAGGTAGAGGCTGCCCACCAGCACTGAATACTGCTTCATCAGGTGGAACACCGCGGTCCAGCCCCGGAGGCCGGGGGCCGCCTGGCCTCCGGCCATGGTGCTGACGGTGTGGGCCATGGCGCCGAATACGCCCAGGGGCGTGAGCCGCATGATCATGCCGGTGTACTTGAACATGGTCTGGGCCACCCCGTCGCAGAAGGCCTGGACCGGCTTGCCCCGCTCTCCGGTCCGGGCCAGCGACAGCCCGAAAAGGGTGGCGAAAATCACCACCGGAAGGATGTCTCCTTCGGCCGCGTGCAAAACGAGGTTGCTGGGCAGCATCCCCAGCACCATCTCCCAGCCGGACGGCCCATGCCCGGCTTGAAACCCGATGGTGGCACCCGGGTCCAGGGGCAGGTGGGCCCCGGGCTTCAGCACGTTGGCGATGCCCAGGCCGATGAACAAGGCGAAGGTGGTGACGACCTCGAAATACACCAGCGCCTTGCCGCCCATCCGCCCCACGGCCTTGAGGTCCCCGGCCTGGGCCAGGGCGACGATGATGGTGGAAAGCAGCAGGGGAATGATCAGGCCCTGGATGAGGGTGATGAAGGCTTTGGCCATGAAATGAAATAATTCATTGGCAAAGGGGTGCCGGTCGGCTGGCAGGAAGCCGCCCACGGCCACCCCCAGCAGGATGCCCATGAAGATCCAGAAAGTGTTTGATCGATAGAATGGTCCTCTTTCCACCTTGGCTGCCCTTTGGGTCAAGGTAGAAGGTAATATAAAAAATTAATTAATACAATCGGCTTTGCCGGGCCGGGCAGGGGCTACTCGACGGTGACGCTCTTGGCCAGGTTTCTTGGCTGGTCGACGTCGCAGCCGCGGATGACGGCGATGTGGTAGGCCAGCAGCTGGAGCGGCACGACATAGAGGATCGGGGCCAGCCAGTCGTTGACGGCGGGGAGGCGCAGGATGTCCTCGGCGATGTCATCCAGGCCATGGTCGCCATCGGTCACCAGGGCCAGGATGCGGCCGTCCCGGGCGGCGGCTTCCTGAAGGTTGGAGAGGGTCTTTTCGCGGTGGGCGTCGCTCGGCATCAGGGCGACGATGGGCAGGTGCTGGTCGATGAGGGCGATGGGGCCGTGCTTCATTTCGCCGGCGGGGTAGCCTTCGGCGTGGATGTAGGAGATCTCCTTGAGCTTCAGGGCGCCTTCCAGGGCGATGGGGTAGAGCGGGCCGCGGCCGAGGTAGAGGAAGTCGGTGGCCTCGTGCCATTTCTGGGCCCACCGGGTGATCTCCCGGTCCAGGCCGGAGATCCGCTCCAGCACGGCGGGCAGTTCGCGCAGGGCCTGCAGCAGACCGGACCGGGCGGCGGGCTCGAGGGTGCCGCGCAGTTCGCCCATGCGCAGGGCGAGCAGCAGGAGCGCCACCAGCTGGGTGGTGAAGGCCTTGGTGGAGGCGACGCCGATCTCCGGGCCGGCATGGGTGAGGAAGCTGCCTTCGGCCTGGCGGGTGGCGGTGGAGCCCAGCACGTTGCATATGGCAAGGGTGCGGGCGCCGCGCGCGGCGGCCTCCTTGAGGGCGGCCAGGGTGTCGGCGGTCTCGCCGCTCTGGGTGATGCCGATGGCCAGGGTGTTGGCCATCACCACGGGGTCGCGGTAGCGGTACTCGGAGCCGTAGTCGACCTCCACGCCGATCCTGGCCAGCTGCTCGAAGTAGAACTGGCCCACCAGGCCGGCGTGGCGGCTGGTGCCGCAGGCCAGGATGACGATGCGCTGGAAGCCCTTCAGCTCGGCGTCGCTGAAGGGCAATTCCAGCGGAATGGCTTCGCCGTTCACGGGCAGGCGGTCCACCAGGGTGTTGGAGACGGCCATGGACTGCTCGAAGATCTCCTTCTGCATGAAGTGCTTGAAGCGGCCTTTCTCGGCCGCCACCGGGTCATAGGGGATGGTGATGGTCGGCCGGCGCACGATGGTCCCGTCCTGCCGGAAGATCTCGATCCGGTCGGCGCGGATTTCGGCCAGGTCGCCGTCCTCCAGGTAGATCACCCGGCGCGTGTGGCGCAGCAGCGGGATGACGTCGGAGGCGACGAAATTCTCGCCTTCGCCCAGGCCGATGACCAGGGGGGGGCCGCTGCGGGCGACCAGGATGCGGCCGGCATCGGTGGCGTGGAGGCAGGCGATGGCATAGATGCCGCGCATGCGGCCCACGGCCTGCTGGAAGGCCGAGCGGAAATCGGGCTCGGAACGCAGGATCTGGGCGACCATCACCGGGAAGCATTCGGTGTCGGTCTCGGTGGCGAAGGTCTGGCCCTGGGCCTTGAGCTCGGCCCGGAGCTCCAGGAAGTTCTCGAAGATGCCGTTGTGCACCGCCACCACCTGGCCGTCGCCGCTGCGGTGCGGGTGGGCATTCTCTTCGGTGGGACGGCCGTGGGTGGCCCAGCGGGTGTGGCCGATGCCCAGGGGGGTGGTGTCGCCCATGTCGACCCGGGCCTGCAGGTTGGCCAGCTTGCCGGAGGCGCGGGTGACCCGGAATTGGCCGTCGCCGGGGGCAAGGGCGATGCCGGCGCTGTCGTAGCCCCGGTACTCGAGACTCTTGAGGCCCTCCACCAGGATCGGTGCGGCGGCCTGGGTCCCGATATAACCGACAATTCCACACATGGTTCACTCCATTCGGCTGGGAAAATTAAGTGGGTTCTGCAACGGCTCGGCGCGTCTGCTAGTCTTCCCAACATATGCGGGTACCGCCGGATTGCCAATGTAGTCTTCGTCCCACACTGCGTGGCGGCCCCGGGACCACAGACTGTGTCCGTTGCACCACGTTCCTACACCAGGCTGCGGATGCGCGTGTCGGTGCTTTCGATCTCGGTGATGCGGAAGGCGAAATTGCCGTCCACCACGACGACCTCGCCCTTGGCGATGAGCTTGCTGTTCACCAGCAGCTCCACCGGCGCGTCGGCCGCGCGGTTGAGTTCCAGGATGGAGCCGGGCGTGAGCTTGAGCAGGTCGCCCAGCCCCATTTCGGTCTGGCCCATGCGGACCATGAGCGGCAGCTCGATGTCCATGAGCAGGTCAAGGTTGCCGGTATCCACATTGGCCGCGGGCCGGAGCGGCTGGGTCATGGGCGCGGGCGCCGGGGCGGCGGGCGCGGCCCGGGGTGCGGTGGGCGCGGGCGCGGCGGGCGCCTCCGGAGCCGGGGCGGCCGGGGCGGCGACGGCCTGCGGTTCGCCGATGCCGAGCTTGCGCTTGATCTGCTGCACCAGCAGATCGGGGATCAGCAGGTGGATGAGGGTGCTGAGGGTCTCCTGGACGGTCTCCAGGGGCAGGTCGTAGAAGGGGCCGGGGCCCAGGGTTTCTTCCAGGGCGGCGGCCTCGGCCTCCTGGGAGGAGAAGATCTCGACGTTGGAAATGGACAGGGTCTCCCCGGCCAGGTCGCTCAGGGCCTGGTTGGCGGAGCCCATGATCTGGTTGAAGGTCTCGGCCAGGGCGTCCCGGGAATCGCCCGCCAGCTCGGGGGAAGGGGTGCCGTCGCCGCCCAGCATGAGGTCCACCAGCATGGTGCCCTCCTTGAGCGGCAGGGCGAACAGGATGATCCCGGTCATGCCCTTGGTGTAGTGGGCCTTGACGTAGACCACCGGGGACTGGTGCAGGACCGATACGCCGGTGTGGTCGAGGGTGTCGCCGTCCTGGGGCTTGATGGCGAATTCCCGGCCGGTGAGCATGGAGAACACCGAGGACATGCTTTCGGCGAAACAGCTGCCGATCTTCTGGTTGAGGTCGGACATCACGGGATCCATGTCATCCCTCCTGGGGAGTGGTGGTCACTTGGAACACCCGCTTCTGGTTGGCGTTCAAGGCCATGTAGCCCTGGTAGCGGGGAATCCCGTCCACCGTGAGGTCGAGCATGGCGTCGAACCGCTTGTTGAGGGGGATCAGGTCGCCGGCCTGGAGGCTGAGGACGTCGGACAGGCGCAAGTTGGTGCCGCGGATCTCGGCGGCCACATCCATGTCGCATTTGCGCAGGCTCTCCATCAGCAGCTTGGCTTCCTCGAAAGTGGAGGATTTCTTGTAGCCGGTATACATTTCCTGGTCGAACTTGTTGGCCACGGGCTCCAGGATGATGGACGGGATGGCCAGGTTGATCATGCCCACCACGGAGCCCATCTTCACTTCGAACACCACCAGCAGCACGACTTCGTTGGGGGCGACGATCTGGATCAGCTGGGGGCTGGTCTCCCGGGCCTGGATGCGGAACTCCAGGTCGATGATGCCGCGCCAGGCTTCGCGCAAGTCGTCCAGGGCCAGCTTGAGCACGCCGTCGAAGATCGACTGCTCGATGTCGGTCATGGTGCGCAGGTGCTTGAGCGCGTCGCCCGGCCCGCCGAGCATCTTGTCGATGATGGGGAACACCAGCTGGGGGTTCACTTCCAGGGCGAAGGCGCCTTCCAGCGGGCGGATCGAGATGGCGTTGAAGCAGGTGGGGTCGGGCACGGACAGGAGGAATTCCTGGTAGCTGAGCTGCTCGACGCTCACCAGGTTCACTTCGGTGATGGTCCGCAGGTAGGCGGAAAGCGAACTGGAGAAGTTGCGCGCGAACCGGTCGTGCATGAAATGCAGCGAGCGCATCTGCTCCCGGCTGACCCGGTCCGGGCGGCGGAAGTTGTAGAGGGTGACTTTCTTCTGGGACTGGGCTTTTTTTGCCCGGGGGGAGGGGGCAGAACTGGCCTGCTTCTCCGGAGGCCCGGGCGCGGGCGCGGCCGCCTTGGTCCCCTTGGCGTGGGACTTCAGGAGGGCATCGACCTCTTCCTGGCTGAGAATCTTGGCCATTTGGCTTCCTGGTTACCTTTCGATCCGGCGTTCCTTGAGCTTGCCCCGGAGCCGGAGCATGGACTTGGTATGCAATTGCGATACCCGACTTTCGGTAATGTTGAGCAGGGTGCCGATTTCTTTCATGGTTAATTCATCAAAATAGTAAAGCTGCACCACGAACCGCTCCTTGGTGGGCAGGCGGTCCACGGCGGTCTTGAGCAGATTCTTCAATTCCTTGGCCTGAAGCAGGACGTGCGGGTCTTCGCCGTCGGGGTCGGGGACGAAGCTGATGAGGTTTTCGCCTTCGCCGTTCTCCCCGGCGTCCATGAAGGTGCCCAGGGTGACGCCCTTGAGGTCGTCCAGGGAATGGTGCAGGTCGTCCAGGGTCAGGCCCAGGTGGGCGGCCACCTCCTCGTCGGTGGCGGCGCGGCCGTTCTGCTGCTCCAGCGGGTGGTAGGCGGTCTCGATGTCCTTCTTCTTGCGGCGCAGGCTGCGCGGCACCCAGTCCAGGTCGCGCAGGCCGTCCAGGATGGCGCCGCGGATGCGCTGCTCGGCGTAGGTCTTGAACTTGACGTTGCGGTCGGGCTCGAATTTCTTGACCGCGTCCATCAGGCCGAGGATGCCGGAATGGATCAGGTCGTCCACGTCCACGTGGGCCGGGAGCCGGGAGGAGATGCGGTGGGCGATGAACTTCACCAGCGGCAGGCATTCGGTGATCAGCACGTCGCGTTCCTGGCCCTCGGCGGGGAACTCCAGGGTTTCCTGGGGGGCGCTGGGGGGCGTTTCCACCGTGGGCGCCAGCTGGGCGTTGCGCCCGTAGGCCATGGCGGCGGCCCGGGCGGCGGGTACGGCTGTCGCCGGGCGCTGGGCCCCTTTGGCGGCGGAAGCCTTGTTCCCCGGCTGCTCCCCTGGTTTCATAGCTCCTCGGTGCTGAGTCCTTTCCAGAATGCAGCAAATCCGTCCTTTTGTAAGGGGATCTTCTCCTGCAATTGTCGAGCCGCGGCGTGCAGCGCCATGGAGGCGGGCGCCTGGGGAAACAGGTCCAGCACGCCGCGCTGCTGGCGCACCGCCTGCAGGATGAAGGGGTCGGTGGGCAGCATGCCCAGCACGTGCAGTTCCCGGTTCAGGAAGCGCCGGGTGGCGGATTGCAGCTGCTCGATGGTCTCCTCGGCCTCATCCTGGTTCTGGGCGTTGTTCACCAGCAGCCACAAGGGCTTCTGGCTGTCCCGCAGGTGCACCACCTTGACCATGGCGTAGGCGTCCACCAGGGCGGTGGGTTCGGGCGTGGTGACCAGCAGCACTTCCTGGGCGGCCATGAGCAGCTTGATGACGGAGTCGTGGATTCCGGCGGCGGTGTCGATGAGCAGCCAGTCGTTGGTGGCGGAGATGCGCTGCAGGCCCTGGATCAGCCGCATCTCGGCGGCGGCGTCCAGCCGGGTGAGTTCCTGGATGCCGCTGCTGGCCGGGATGATGCGGATGCCGAACGGGCCCTCCAGCAGGATCTCCTCCATGAGCTTTTCGCCGCGCAGCACGTGCTCGAGGGTGAACTCGGGGCTGAGCCCCAGCAGGATGTCCAGGTTGGCCAGGCCGAAGTCGGCGTCCAGCACCACCACGCGCTGGCCCAGCTGGGCCAGCGCCATGGCCAGGCCGGCCACCACGTTGGTCTTGCCGACGCCGCCCTTGCCGGAGGCGATGGCCATCACCCGGGAGCTGAACAGGGTGGTTTCCGGCACCTGGCTGCGGGCGAGCGCTCTGAGGCGGTTGGCTTGGTCATTCATGGTTGCGCCTGGGGAAGGGGGTAGAGGTTCATAGCGCTGCCTGGGGCAGGATCAGGTCCGCCACGCGCCGGCTGGTGGCCAGCTCCAGATCCTGGGGGACCTCCTGTCCGGTGCCCAGATAGCTCAGGGGGCGCTTGACCCGGACCAGGGTGGATAGCAGGGGGCCGAAGGTGGAGGTCTCGTCCAGCTTGGTGAAGATGATCCGGCCGGGCTTGAGCGGCTCGAAGCGCTGGGCGATGTCGGCCAGGTCCCTGGGCTTGGTGGTGGCGGAGAGCACCAGGTGGGTCTCCACTTCGGGCAGCTCGTCCAGGAAGCGGCGCAGCTGGTTCTGCATCTCCGAATCCTTGGGGCTGTGCCCGGGGGTGTCGATCAGCACCAGGGCCCGGTCCTGGTAGAAGCGCATGGCGGCGCGCAGGTCCTCGACGGTGAGGGCCACGTGCAGGGGCACTTGCAGGATCTCGGCGTACTGGTGCAGCTGGTCCACGGCGGCCATGCGGAAGGTGTCCAGGGTGAGCAGGGCGACCTTCTGCTTGAGCTCGAGCTTGGCGTAGGCGGCCAGCTTGGCGATGGTGGTGGTCTTGCCCACGCCGGTCGGGCCGACCAGGGCCGCCACCCGCATTTTGCCGGGTTCCAGTTGGATGGGCGAGGCCACCGGGATGAAGTCGGCGATCACCCGGCGCATGAACAGGCGCGCCTGCTCCGGATCGACGGTTTCCGGGCCCTGCTCCAGCAGGGTGCGCTGGGTGTATTCGCACAGGCGCAGGGCGATCATCGGGTCGACGTCGTTGGCCACCAGTTCGCCGTAGAGGCCGAGCATGGTCTGGGGCAGGTGCAGCTGGGCCTGGGGCATGCCCTGCTTCTGGATGCGGTTGAGCTGGACCTTCATCTGGTCCAGTTCGCGCAGGATGGTCTGGTTGCGGCTCTCCTGGTCCTTCAGGGCCTCCACGGCGCCCTTGATCTCCAGCAGCTCCCGGCGCAGCGGCTGGAGGTCCACCGGCGGCGGGGGCGGCGCCTTGGGCGGCATGGGCGGCGGCGCGGGCCGTTCCGGGGCGGTCAGCTGGAGCGGCGCCTGGTCGCGGATCGGGCTGGGCCGGCGCGGCGCTTCGGCGGCCCGGCCGGCCAGGGGCGGGCGCAGGCCATAGATGCCGCTGACCGGCAGGCTGGACTCGGGCCGGGGCACCTCGGCAGCTTCATCCACCGCGGCGGTGACTTCGATGATGGGCTCCTCGCTCATGCCCAGGGCGTTCTTGCGCTGCTTGGTGCGGGTCGACAGGATGAAGGCTTCCTCGCCCATGTCCTGCTTGACGATGTTGAGGGCTTCCTGCATGGAGCTCGCTTCGAAGGTCTTCACGCGCATGGGGAGATCCGATCAAGGCGGTGGGAAGGGGTCATGCGACGGTACCCAGGTTGATGACCCGCACATCCATGGGCACCTCGCTGTGGCTCAGCACCACCAGGTGGGGCATGGCGCGCTCCAGCAGGTGGCGCAGGTGCGGCCGCACCACCGGGTTGGTGAGCAGCACCGGCTGGGCGCCGGGCAGCAGGCTGGCGATGCCGTTGGTGATGCGGTTGAGCAGTTCCTGCAGCTTGCCCGGGTCGATGGCCAGGAAACTGCCCCGGTCGGTGGTTTCGATGCCGGCCTGGATGGTTTGTTCCAGCTTGGGGTCGAGCATCAGCACGCCCAGCTCGTTGTTGTCCGAGAGGTGGGGGCTGGTGAGGGAGCGCCCCAGGTGCTGGCGCACGTACTCGGTGAGGGTGAGCGGGTCGCGGGTGATGCCGATGGCGTCGGCGGTGGCCTCCAGGATGCGGGCCAGGTCGCGCACCGGCACCCGCTCCCGCAGCAGGTTCTGGATCACCTTCTGGATCACCCCCAGGGGCACCACGTTGGGCACCAGGTCCTCCACCAGCTTGGGGTAGGTGTCCTTCAGGGCATCGAGCAGCTGCTGGACTTCGATCCGGCCGATCAGTTCGGGGGCCTGCTGCTTGACCAGCTCGGAGATGTGGGTGGTGATGACGGTGGCGCCGTCCACCACGGTGTAGCCCATGAGCTGGGCGTGGTCCCGCTGGTTTTCGGCGATCCAGAAGGCGGGCAGGCCGAAGGCCGGCTCGGTGGTGGCGGTGCCCTGGATGTCGCCGGTGGCGGTGCCGGGGTTCATGGCCAGGAACATGCCCGGCGCCACGGTGCTGCGGGCGATCTCCTCGCCGCGCAGCAGGAGCCGGTAGGTGTTGGCCGGCAGCTGGAGGTTGTCGCGGATGCGGATGGGTGGCACCACGATGCCCATGTCCTGGGCCATCTGCCGCCGGAGCGCCTTGATCCGCTCCAGCACGGTGCCGCCATGGGCGGCATCCAGCAGCGGAATGAGCCCGTAGCCCACTTCCAGGCCCAGCGGATCGACCTTGAGCAGGGCCTCCACCCGCTCCGGCCCTTCGGCGGGCTTGATCTTGGTCTCGGCCTCGACCTTCTCCTTGGCCTTCTGCCCGGCGAATTTCCAGGTGGCGTAGGCCATGACGCCGAACACCACGCCCATGACCCAGAACGGCACCAGCGGCAGGCCGGGCACCGCGCCGAACAGGAACAGCACGGAAGCGGCGATGGCCAGGGGCCGGAAGTCCGCGCCCAGCTGGCCCATCACCTCGGTGCCCAGGTTGGGCGAGGTGGACCCGCTGCGGGTGGTGAGGATGGCGCCGCCCACGGAAATCAGCAGGCTGGGGATGGCCGTCACCAACCCGTCACCCACGGTGAGCAGGGTGAAGGTCTCCATGGCCTGCATGACCGGCAGGTTGTATTTGACAATGCCGATGATGATGCCGGCGACGATGTTGACCGCCAGGATGATCAGGGCTGCGACGGCGTCGCGCTGGGTGAACTTCACCGCGCCGTCCATGGCGCCGTAGAAGTTGGCCTCGGCCCCCAGGTCCTTGCGGCGCCGGCGGGCCTCCACTTCGTCGATGTAGCCGGCGTTGAGGTCGGCGTCGATGGCCATCTGCTTGCCGGGCATGGCGTCCAGGGTGAAGCGGGCGGTCACTTCGGCGATGCGCCCGGCGCCGTGGTTGATGACGATGAACTGGATCGCCAGCAGGATCAGGAACACCACCAGGCCGATGACATAGCTGCCGCCCACGACGAACTGGCCGAAGGCCTGGACCATGTGCCCGGCCGCCTCGGGCCCCTGCTCGCCGCCGAACAGCAGGATCCGCCGGGTGGTGGCCACGTTCAGGGCCAGGCGGAACAGGGTGATGATCAGCAGGACCGAAGGGTAGGCATTGAATTCTTGGGGCCGGGCGACATACATGCCGACCATGAGGATCACCAGGGACATGGTGATGTTGAAGACGATCAGGATGTCGATGATGAACGCCGGGAGCGGCAGGATCATCACCACCATGACGATCAGCACGAACACCGGCGCGGCCAGGTCCACCCGCTTGGAAAGGCGGGCCATGTACGGCAGGAGGCGATCGAGGAAGGTCAGCATGTTGACACGGCCGGATCCAGAGCGAATCCGATGCCAACACGTCCTTTATATGGGACCCTGCGATATGGCTTGATCGAAAGTTATTTTAGATTCATTAGTTTGCGGATTCGTCCGGACCGGGCAGGGGTCCACCTCGCACTGGTCGCAGAAGGCCTTGAGGCAGGGATCCACATGGGTGTGCAGCTCGCCCTCGATGCCCGCCACGTCCAGCACGGCCTTGCCGAACTGGTCGGCCAGCTCGTGGCCCTGGCCGATGCCGTAGAATTCCGGGATCACCATGTGGATGTCCACGTGGATGTAGCGGCCCGAGCGCAGCGTGCGCAGTTCGTGGATGGCGACGATGTCCTTGGGCCGGACCCGGTTGATGGCCTCGACCAGGCGCTGCACCATGGCCGGGTCCTCGGTGTCCAGCAGGGCGGCGCTGGAGGTGCGCACCAGCTTGAAGCCGGTGTAGGCCAGTGCGGCGCAGACCGCCAGGGCCATGGCCGGGTCGAGCCAGGTCAGCCCGGTGGCCTTGACCAGCAGGAGGCCCGCTGCCAGGCCGAGGGTCACGTAGAAATCGGAAAACACATGGTGCCCGTCGGCCGTCAGGGCGCTGGATTCATGGCGCTTGCCCTGCCAGATGAGGAACAGGCCCAGGAGCCCGTTGAGCACGCCGGCCGCGAAGTTGATGCCCAGGCCCAGGGTCAGGTTCTTGATGGGCACGCCTTCGATGATGGAGCGGAACGCCTCGTAGCCGATGAGCACGGCGGCCAGGCTGATCATGCCGCCCTCGAAGGCCGCGGAGAAGTGCTCGATCTTGCCGTGGCCGTACGGGTGCTCGCGATCGGCGGGCTTGTCGGCGAAGATGATCGCCCCCAGGGCGAACACCGCCGCCACCACGTTCACCACGTTCTCGATGGCGTCGGACTTGAGGGCGGCCGACTGGGATACGTGGTAGGCGAAGTATTTCATGCCCAGCACCAGGCAGCCCACCACGATGGACAGGACGGCGATCCTGATCCGGGCGGATTGGCTGGGCGTGGCCGGGTCCATGGGCGCTTCTCCAGTCGGCGAGGGCCGACCCTTCATGATGGATTCGATGGGGGTGGTGGGCAATCGCCGGGACGCGGGCGCGCCGGAAACGATTGAATAAACATTATAAGCATTTGCCTTAATGTTTTCCTGGTTTTTCCATGGGGGCCGGCGGGCGGTCCTGGCCCAGCCGGCGCAGGCTCGCCAGCGCCCGCTCCCAGGGCGCCTGCTGGGGCACCAGGTCCAGCAGCGGGCTCGGCCGGGCGGGCTGGCCCTGCAGCCGGTTGCGCAGTTCCAGCAGCTCCTTGGCGAACCAGCCCAAGGGCAGGGGCGCGCAGGCGCGCAGCAGGCGGTCCGGTTGCTCCGGAGCCAGCGGCTCGCCGCCCAGGTAGGCGCCCAGGGCCTCCATGAACAGGTTGAGAACGGTGTTGGGGGTGACCCGGGGCTTCGGCGGCGGCAGGGGGATTCCGGCCAGGGACTGGCCCAGCCGGTGCAGGGCGGCCGGCATGGGATCCTGGGGGTCGCGCCGCGCCAGCAGCAAAGTCCGCTCCCGGGCCCGGGGGTCGCGGAGGGCCAGCAGGGCGAGGATGTGGAAGGGCTCGTAGAGGCCGGGCAGGAGTGCGGCACGCCGGCCGCTGGCCTGCTCAAGGCGCGCCAGGCTTTGGCCGAACCGGTCCGCGGCTCGGGCCGGTTGCCCCGCGGCCAGGGCCTCCAGGGCCTCCAGGGCGGGCCAGGCGTAGCCGTTGCGCGTCCCGGCCGGCTGGGCGGCCTTCCAGGCGCCCAGTTCCGCCGAACGGCCTTGCAGGATCAGGAACAGCATGAGGGGCAGGGCGGACGGGGTGGCCCGGGGGGTGGCGGCCTGGATCTCCATCCAGTCGAGGAAGGCCCGCGAACGCAGGCCGTGCAGGGCCTGGTCCAGGAGCAGGGCCTGGCAGCCGTAGGCCTGGGCGGCGGGGTCCAGGGTCTCGAACCAGACGGGCTCGAACGGCCCGCCGCAGATGAGCCCGAGCGGGTCGCGGTGCCTGATGGTGTCGCCGAACTGCTGCTCGAAGCGCTGGCGCAGGGGCAGCCAGCGCTGGTGGCTGCCTTCCAGGAAGGCCAGCCGCAGCTCCGCCCGGCAGCGCATGCGGGCTTCCGGCAGCACCGCGCCGTGGCCGGTGCCGGTCACGGCGCCCTGGTGCAGCCGGCCCAGCACGCCCTGGGCGAAGGCCATCCGGGCCGCCGATTCCAGGGCCGGTTCGGCGCAGACCCAGTATCCCTGGCGGGTGGTTTCGGCCAGGCCCAGGCCCTGGAGGCGCAGGAGGCGCTCCTGGAGCAGCCGGGGGTTGGCCGCCCAGGCCTGGGCCTGGGGGAAACCCCGGGTGCCGGCCATGACCCGGGCCAGGTGGCTGTTGCTGGTGGGCAGGCCCAGCCCGGCCAGGCCCAGGAGCGCGGCCCGGTCGTCCTCGGCAAGCCGGTTCAAGTCGTCAAGCGTCCGATACTCCACGAACCATCATCCCCCTTTCCCTTGACGGGGAAAATGTAGATATTAGTATCTACATTGGAGGCTGAGCCATGGCCCTCGTCAAGGCATTTCCCGAATACCCGATCAAGCTGTTCCGCCACGGGGGCAGCCAGGCCGCGCGGTTGCCGAAGGAACTGCGGATCGACGCTCCCGAAGCGGTCGGCTACCGGGATGGCGACGCGGTGATCCTGCGCCCGGCGGCGATGCGCAGCTGGCCCAAGGGCTACTGGGAGAGCTTCGGCCCCGTGGGCGACGACTTCACGGCCCCCGAGCCGCTGCCGCCGACGCCGCAGCGGGACACGGTGCTGGAGTCCCTGTGAAGTTCCTGCTGGATAGCGATACCTGTATTTTCGCCCTCAAGCACCGTCCCGAGGTGCTTTCCCAGCTTCAGGCCCTGACGCCCGACCAGGTGGCCATCAGCGCGATGAACGAGGCGGAGCTCTGGTATGGCGCGCTCAACAGCCAGCATTCCGCCAGGCATGTGAAGGATGTCGAGGCCTTCCTGGCGCCCATGCTGGTGCTGGCGTTCGACGGGGAGGCCGCCCGGGAACATGCCCGGCTTCGGATGGCGCTCAGGAACAGGCCCATCGGCGAACGGGATCTGGTGATCGCCAGCGTGGCCCTGGCGCACCGGCTGACGGTGGTCACCCACAACCAGCGGGAATTCGCCAGGGCCCCCGGCTTGAAGACGCTCGATTGGATCAGCGCGCCTACAGCGTAGCCACCAGGATCGCTTTTATGGTGTGCATGCGGTTCTCCGCCTCGTCGAAGGCCTTGCAGTGGCGGCTGCGGAAGACTTCGTCGGTGACTTCCCGGATGTCGTAGCCCTTCTCCTTCATCTCCTTGGCCAGCCGGGTCTCGAAGTCGTGGAAGGCGGGCAGGCAGTGCAGGAAGACCAGGTCGGGGTTTTCCGTCCGCTGGACCAGGTCCATGGTGACCTTGAAGGGGGTGAGCAGGCGCACCCGCTCGGGGATCTGGTCCTCCTCGCCCATGGAGGCCCAGACGTCGGTATAGATGACGTCGGCGCCCTTGGCCGCGTCCAGGTCGTCGGTGATCTCGATGACGGCGCCGGTGAGCCGGGCGGCTTCGCGCACCCGGGCCAGGATCGCCTCGCTGGGCTTGAGCTCCCGGGGGCCCAGGCCGACGAAGTGCATGCCGGTCTTGGCGGCGCCGTACATCAGGGCGCAGGCCATGTTGTTGCGGATGTCGCCGGCGAACACCAGCTTCACCTTGCCGAGCGGCTTGGTTACGTGCTCTTCGATGGTGAGGAAGTCGGCCAGGACCTGGGTGGGGTGGTCCACGTCGGTGAGGCCGTTCCAGACCGGAACGCCGGAGAACCGGGCCAGGTTCTCCACCACGTCCTGCCGGTAGCCGCGGTACTCAATGCCGTCGTAGAAGCGGCCCAGCACCTTGGCGCTGTCTTCCAGGGATTCCTTCTTGCCCATCTGGGAGCTGTTGCTGTCCAGGAAGGTGACGTGGGCGCCTTCTTCCAGCGCCGCCACCTCGAAGGCGCAGCGGGTGCGGGTGGAGGCCTTCTCGAACAGCAGGACGATGTTCTTGCCCTTCAGCAGGCCGTTGGTGATGCCCATGCGCTTCTTGGCCTTGAGGTCGCGCGCCAGGTCGAGCAGGTAGCGCACCTCCTCCACGGAAAAGTCCATGAGGGTCAGGAAACTGCGGCCCTTCAGATTGACTGCCATGGTGTTCTCCCTTTAGCCGAGCACGGCTTCAAGCTGGTCCACCGCCCAGTCGATCTGCTCTTTGGTGATGACGAGCGGGGGCGCCAGGCGGATGGTGCGCACGTGGGTGTCCTTGCACAGCATGCCGCGATCCTTGAGGGCGTAGCAATAGGATTTGGCCGGGCCGGCGTCTTCGGTCAGGTCGATCCCGGCCCACAGTCCGCGGCAGCGGATGGCCTTGACCTTCGGAGACTTGATCCCTTCCAGGCGGGCCTTGAAGTGCTTGCCCAACTCGGCCGAGCGTTCCACCAGCTTCTCGTCGATCAGCACGTCCAGGGCGGCGGAGGCCACGGCGCAGGCCAGCGGGTTGCCGCCGTAGGTGGAGCCGTGGATGCCGGGGGTGAAGACGTCCATGATCTCGGCGCTGGAAAGGAACGCGCTCACCGGGTAGAAACCGCCGGAGAGGGCCTTGCCGACGGTGATGCCGTCGGGGCGGATGCCCTCGTGCTCGAAGGCGAACATTTTGCCCGTCCGGCCGAAGCCGGACTGGATCTCGTCCAGCACCAGCAGGCAGTGGTGCTGGTCGGCCAGCTTGCGCAGGCCCTGGAGGAAGCCGGCGGGCGGGATCAGCACGCCGCCCTCGCCCTGGATCGGTTCCATGAAGATGGCCGCGGTGTTGGGGGTGATGGCGGCGGCCACGGCCGCCAGGTCGCCGTAGGGCACGATCTTGAAGCCGGGGGTGAAGGGGCCGAACCCGGTGGTGCTGTCGGGGTCGGTGCTGAAGCCGATGATGGTGGTGGTGCGGCCGTGGAAGTTGCCTTCGGCGACGATGATCTCGGCCTGGCCCGGGGCGACGCCCTTGACGTCATAGGCCCACTTGCGCATGGCCTTGATGGCGGTCTCCACCGCTTCGGCGCCGCTGTTCATGAGCAGGGCCTTTTCGAAGCCGGTGATCTTGCACAGCTTTTCCAGCAGGGGCGGGAACTGGTCGTTGCGGAACGCCCGGCTGGTGAGGGCCAGGGTCTGGATCTGCTTGATCATGGCGGCGGCGATCCTGGGGTGGTTGTGCCCCTGGTTGACGGCCGAGTAGGCGGCCAGGAAGTCCATGTACTGCCTGCCGTCCACATCGGTGAGATGGACCCCTTCGCCCCGGGTGCACACCACGTCCAGGGGGTGGTAGTTGTGCGCGCCGTACTGGTTCTCCTGCTCGATGTACTCGATCGATTTGGTTGTGCCTGTCAAGCTCATGGTAGCTCCTTCGCTTATGTGCAGTATACTGCCCATGGCGCCATGATGCGCAATATATTTCCCTTCGAGGTCGTCATGCCGTTCGATCCCAAGAAACTGCTCCGCTCCATCTCGGGCAACGTGGTGAACAAGCGGCGCGCGCTGCAGTGGAGCCAGCAACAGCTGGCCGAGCGTTCCGAAGTGAGCCGGCGCATGATCGGCATGATCGAAAGCGGGGAAAGCAACGTCAGCCTGGCCACCCTGGGGCACATCGCCGCCGCCTTCAACCTGACCTTCTCCGAACTGGTGAACGATCACGTGGCCCACGACAACCTGCCGGAAAAGGGCTTGCGGCTGTGGCAGGGCGGCCGCCCCGGCACCAAGGTGGATCTGCTGCAAAGCTTCCCCGCCTCGCGGACGGTGGAGCTCTGGAAATGGACCATCGCCCCGGGGGACCGCTATCAGGGTGAGCCGGACCTGCCGGGCTACCGGGAGATGATCTACGTGATCCGCGGCGAGCTGACCCTGGAGCGGGAAACCGGGACCCAGGTGCTCAAGGCCGGGGAATCCATCGCCTTCGCGGCGGACCGGCCCTACGCCTTCGCCAATACCGGCAAGGGCAGCCTCAGCTTCACGCTGAACGTCGTCGCCTAGCCGACCACCTTGCCCGGGTTGAGGATCAGGTTGGGATCGAAGGCCTGCTTGATGCCGCGCAGCAGGGCCATGCCTCCGGGGCCCATGGCCTCCCGCAGGTAGGGCAGCTTGGCGTAGCCGATGCCGTGCTCGCCGGAGACCTTGCCGCCCAGTTCCCGGGACTTCCGGTACATCTGGTCGAACACCTCGCCCAGTTTCTTCCGCCACAGCACCGACGGCAGTTCGTCCCGCAGCACGTAGATGTGCAGGTTGCCGTCGCCGGCGTGGCCGAAGCTCTTGATCCGGATGTCGAACTGCCGCTGCAGCCCCTCGGCGAACTTGACGAACTCGGCGATGCGGTTGCGTGGTACCACCACGTCGCATTCGTCCATCTCGGTGGTGGAGGCCTTGATCGCTTCCAGGAAGGCGCCCCGGGCTTTCCAGATCGAGTCCTGGCGCTCCTGGGTGTTGGAGATCAGCACGTCCAGCGCGCCGGCCTCCAGGCAGATGTGGGCGACCTTCTCGTAGGCGGCCTCGATCTCCTCGTTGCTGTTGCCGTCGAAGGTCAGCAGCAGGTAGGCGTCGGCCGAACTGTCCGGGAACTCGTTGCCGAGGAACTTCTCCGAGGCCAGGATGACGTCGCGGATCATGTACTCGATGGCGGTGGGGATGGCCTTGGACTTGATGATCCGGGGCACGGTGTCGATGGCCATCTCCAGGCTGGGGAAGGGCACCAGCAGGCTCAGGGTCTTGCGCGGCAGGGGCAGCAGCTTCAGGGTGGCCCGGGTGACGATGCCGAGCGTCCCCTCGGAGCCGACGATGAGGTCCTTCAGGGCATAGCCGGAGCTGTTCTTCACCACCTTGCCGCCCAGTTCCATGACTTCGCCGTTGGCCAGGACCACCTCCAGGCCGCGCACGTAGTCGCGGGTCACCCCGTACTTCACCGCGCGCATGCCGCCGGCGTTGGTGTTGATGTTGCCGGCGATGGTGGCGCTCTTTTCGCCCGGGTCGGGCGGGTAGAAGAAGTCCCGTTCCTCAACGTATTTGGAAATCTCCATGAGCAGCACGCCGGGCTCGACGGTGAGGGTCAGGTTGTCGGCGTCCAGTTCCAGGATGCGGTTCATGCGCGAGAGGTTCAGCATGATGCCGCCGTGCACCGCCACCGCCGCGCCCACCAGGCCGGTGCCCTGGCCGCGCGGGGTCACTGGGATGTGGTGGGTGTTGGCGTATTTCATGATGCTGGACACCTCCTCGGTGCTGGCGACCTCCACCAGGACCTCCGGAACCTGGTGGATGCCGGCCAGCTCGTCGTGGCTGAAGTCCTCGCTGATGGCCTCGCCCCGGAACACCCGGTCGGCCCCGCAGACCTCGATCAGGAAATCCACATCGCCTTGTTCGACCGCTTTGTAGTGCATCGGTTCCTCCTATGCGGTGACGGCCGCGAGCGCTTCCATGGGGGTGGCATCGTGTCCCGTTTCGAGACGCTGGATGAGGGCGGGCAGCACCTCGTAGATGTCACCGAGGATGCCGTAGTGGGCCACATTGAAGATGGTGGCCTTGGGGTCGCTGTTGATGGCGACGATGCAATCGGCGTTGTTCATCCCGGCCACGAACTGGATCGCTCCGGACACGCCGCAGGTGATGATCAGCCGCGGCTTCACGGTCCGGCCGGAAAGGCCGATCTGCTGCCGGGCATCGACCCAGCCGGCCTCGATCATGGGCCGGGTGGCGGCCACCTTGCCGTTCAGCAGCTGCGCCAGCCGCTCGACCATGGCCAGGTCCGCGGCCTTCTTCACCGCCCGGCCGGCCACGACGATGACTTCGGCGTCCTCGAGGCCCTTGGTGGTCTCCTTGCGGCGCACGTCGAGCACCTGGATGCCCGACTTGAGCGCTTCGGGCGCCAGGCTGCGGGTGTGGATCACGCCCTGGCCGCGCTCGGTGCGGGGCGGGGCGGAAAAGATCTGGTAGCGGACCGTGGCGAACTGGGGCCGGTGGTTCGGGGTGAAGATGTGCGCCATGATGTTGCCGCCGAAGGCCGGGCGGATCTGGTCGAGGTCGGTGTTGGGCTGCACGTCGAGGAAGGTGCAGTCGGCGGTGAGCCCGGTGCGGAAGCGCGCCGCGGTGCGCGGCGCCAGCGATCGGCCGATGGTGGTGCCGCCGACCAGCACGATCGCCGGCTTGACGGCGGTGATGAAGTCGGCGAACGCGGCGGTGTACGGTTCGATGCGGAAGTGCTTCAGGGCCGGGTCGTCGTAGACGTGCACCTGGTCCACGCCGTAGTGCAGCAGCTCCTCGGCGCCGGCGCGGATGCCGCTGCCGATGAACACCGCGTGGATCGGCTGATGGATCTTGCCGGCCAGCTCCCGCGCCTTGCCGAGCAGTTCCAGGGTCACCGGGTGGATCCTGCCTTCCAGGTGGTCCACGTAGACGGCGATGCCCTGCCACAGGGACTTGTCGATGGCCGGGCGCTCGTCCTCGACCCACTCGAACACCCCGGCCGGACCCTTCTTCACGCACAGCTTGCACATCTTGCAGCCGGCGTTGATTTCCAGGTAGCCGTTGACGGTGTCGAGGGCGTTGAAGGGACAGATGGCCTTGAGGGCCGCCGCGTCGGTGATGGCTTCCTGGTGGATGATGATGCGTGCCATGGCCGTTCTCCTGGTCAGACGAATTTCAGTTGCTGGAGCCGCTCGCCGAGCCGGGCCGCCAGATCGGGGCCGGTGCCGGTCCACATCTCGTGGTCGGCGTTGACCTCGGGCGGAAAGATCCTTTTGACCTGGGTGGGCGAACCGTTGAGCCCGTAATGGCCGGCGTCCGCATCGGCCAGGTCGGCCAGGGTGAGCTGCGCCACGGCCCGGTCGCGGGTCGCCAGCTTGAGCCGGAACGACGGCAGCCGGGGCTGGCAGATGCCCTTCTCCACGGTGATCAGGCAGGGATACTGGACCTTGGCGATCTCCACGGTGGCGGCCATGTCCATCTCCACGGTGATGGCCTCGGCGCCCACCTCGAGGATGCGCAGGACGTTGGCCACGTGCGGCAGGTCCAGGAACTCGGCGATCTCCGGGCCGACCTGGGCGGTGTCGCCGTCGGTGGTCATCTTGCCGCAGATGATCAGGTCGGGCATGCCGGACTGGCGGATGCCCTGGGACAGGGCATAGGCGGTGGCCAGCACGTCGGCGCCGGCGAACTTGCGGTCGGTGAGCAGCACGGCTTCGTCCACCCCCATCATGTAGGCTTCGCGCAGCACCTGGGCGGCCTGGGGCGGGCCCATGGTGATGGCCTGCACGGTGGCGCCGTGGCCGTGCTTGATGCGCATGGCGGTTTCCAGGGCATACAGATCGTAGGGGTTCAGCTTGGAATCGACCCCGTCCCGCTTGAGGACGCCGGTCTTGGGGTCCACTTCGACGTCCGTGGTCCCGGGGACCTGCTTGATGCACACCACGATCTTCATGGGGCTCCTTTCATGGGTTGGGAATGGAGGTAGGCTAGCATAGGTATGGTGGTAGGACCACTAGATCATTGGGCCAATTTATGGATAAAAGACAGCGGGGCCGGTTCGGGGCCTGATAGCATCAAACTGAGGAACGACGTGGGAATCACCTTCACTCCGGTCAAATCCAGGCGTCTCTATGAAGAGATCGCCGAACAGATCCAGCAGCTCATTTCCGGCGGGGAGCTCAAGCCCGGGGACAAGCTGCCGCCGGAACGGGAATTGGCCGAGACCCTCCAGGTGAGCCGGGTTTCGGTGCGGGAGGCGATCCGCTCCCTGGAGATGCTCGGTTTCATCGAGATCCGCCACGGCGAGGGGACCTTCGTGCGGGATGCCTTCGGCCACGAGGTGATCCGGCCCCTGGCCATGTTCCTGGCCCTGGAACGGGGCTCGCTGCTGGACATGTTCGAGGTCCGGCGGATCTTCGAGGCGGCCACCTCGGCCCTGGCTGCCGAACGGGCCACCGATGAAGAGGTGGAACAGATCGGAATGCTGCTGGAAAAGATGAAGGACCGGATCCAGAGCGGCGATTCGGAGCGGGGCGAGGATTTCGACGCCGCCTACCACTACGCCGTGGCGGAAGCCTCCCATAATAATTTGTTAATTAAGCTCTTGCGCACGGTGCACGAGGAGTGGTCCAAGGCGGTTTCGGCCGGCACCCAGCAGCTCCTGCTGGACGACGCCCAGAACGCCGAGGAGATCATCAACCAGCACGTGCGGGTGTTCGCCGCGATCAAGGCCCGGGACCCGGAGGGGGCCTCCCGGGCGATGCTCGAGCACGTCACCTTCGCCGAGCGCGAGATTCGCAGGCATATGATTTAATTTACTTCAGGGGGTTGGGTATGGTTTCAGGAATCAAGCGCATGTTCATGGCCGTGGTGGCCGGGCTGATGCTGCCGGTGCTGGCCGGCGGGGCGCTCCGGGCGGATGGCTTGGCGGCGATCAGGCACAAGGGCACCCTGGTGGTGGGCACCGCCAGCGGCTACTACCCGTTCGAGATGGTGGACAAGCAGAACGTGCTGGTGGGTTTCGACATCGATATCGCCAAGGCGATCGCCAAGGACCTGGGCGTCAAGCTGGAGTGGCAGAACTACGCCTTTTCCGGACTGATCCCGGCCATGCAGTCGAACAAGGTGGATCTGGTCATCGCGGGCATGACCGCCACGGACAAGCGCAAGGAAGTGGTGGACTTCACCATGCCGTACTTCACCTCGGGCCAGGCCCTGCTGGTGAACAAGAACGTGCCGAACATCAAGAAATGGCAGGATCTCGACCAGAAGGGCTGGGTCATCGCGGTGTCCCAGGGCACCACGGCCGACCAGACCGCCTCGAAGATGTTCAAGAACGCCACGGTCAAGAAGTTCGACGGCTCGGCCCTGGCCGGGCTGGAGCTGCTGAACGGGCACGCCCAGGCGGTCATCCACGAGGTGCCCTGGGTGGCCATCTACCACCGGCTGCACCCGGCCGAGACCTACGCCATCCTGGAGCCGTTCACCACGGAACACCTGAGCATCGCGGTGCCCAGGGGCAACCCGCAGGTGGTGGAATACCTCAACGGCTTCCTCACCCGGTTCGCCAAGAGCGATGAATACGGCAAGATGTACAAGTACTGGTTCGTCTCCATGGATTGGTGGAACGGGGTTCCCCTCAAGAAATAGCCGGGGCGACGCTTTCCCTGTGGAGTGGTGATGTACAAACTGGATTTCGGTGTGCTGGTGGAGTATCTGCCGCAGATGCTCGCGGGCCTGCGGATGACCTTCGTGATCTCGCTGCTGTCGATCATCGGCGGCACCATCCTGGGGGTCGCGGGGGCGCTGTCGCGGATCAGCCGGAACCGCCTGCTGAACGTCCTGGCCGCGGTCTACGTGGAATGGATCCGCAACACACCGCTGCTCATCCAGCTGCTGTTCATCTACTTCGGGCTGGGCGTGTTCCTGCCGCTGTCGGCCTTCGTTTCGGCGGTGCTGGCGCTGTCCATCTTCTCCGGCGCCTACATCACCGAGATCATCCGGGCCGGCATCCAGTCGATCCACAAGGGCCAGCGCGAGGCGGCGCTGTCCCTGGGGATGAGCGAAGGCCAGGCCATGCGCCTGGTGATCCTGCCCCAGGCCTTCAAGCGCATCCTGCCGCCCCTGGCCGGCCAGTTCATCAGCCTGATCAAGGACTCGTCGCTGGTTTCGGTGATCGCCGTGAGCGAACTCACTTACGCGGCCAAGAACATCGTCACCGAAACGTTCCGGGCCTTCGAGGTCTGGATGGCCATCGCCGTGTTCTATTTCGTGCTTTCGTTCATTCTCTCCCGTCTGGTCCGGGTGCTGGAACTAAGGATGGCCCGCAGTGATTAAGATCAAGGACATTCACAAGAAATTCGGGACCAACGAGGTGCTGAAGGGGGTCTCCCTGGAGGTGGACGAAGGCCAGGTGGTGGTGATCCTGGGCCCGAGCGGCTCGGGCAAGAGCACGCTGCTGCGCTGCATCAACGGCCTGGAGACCCTGGACGGCGGCAGCATCGAGGTGGGCGGCATCCCGCTCAAGGGCCGGGCCAACCTGCACCAGATCCGCCAGAAGACCGGCATGGTGTTCCAGCAGTTCAACCTGTTCCCGCACAAGACGGTGCTGGAGAACATCACCCTGGCCAGCATCCACGTGAAGAAGCTGCCGGTCCAGGAAGCCCGCCAGCAGGCCATGGCCCTGCTGGAGAAGGTGGGGCTTCCGGAAAAGGCCGATGAGTATCCGTCCAAGCTCTCCGGGGGGCAGCAGCAGCGGGTGGCCATCGCCCGGGCGCTGGCCATGAATCCCGAGGTGATGCTGTTCGACGAGCCCACCTCGGCCCTGGATCCGGAGCTGATCAGCGAGGTGCTGGACGTGATGAAGGCCCTGGCCGGGGACGGCATGACCATGGTGATCGTCACCCATGAGATGGGCTTCGCCCGGGAAGTGGCCGACAAGGTGGTGTTCATGGACAACGGGCTGATCATCGACGAGGCGCCCACCGAGCCGTTCTTCAACGCCCCCACCCACGAGCGGACCCGGCAGTTCTTCAGCAAGATCCTAAGGAAGGGATGACTTGTCCCGCACCGCCTGGATCTGCATGCGCTTGAGCCGCACCATGCGGTCATAGACCGGGCGTTCCGCGGCGGGAGCCAGCAGCCGCTCGGCCTGGCGCAGTTCCGGTTCCGGGTCCTGGCCCTGGTCCACCATGAGGTCGGCCCGGCGGATCAGCACGAACACCTTGGAGCAGAGCGCCCGCACGGTGTCCGGCTGCAGCAGCAGGAGGCGGTCCGCCAGCCGCTCCGCCTGGTCCATCTGGGCCATTCGCTCGGCCGGGCTCAGGACGGGGCACTGCATCCAGTGGAAGCGCCACTCCATGTCCGCGAGGTAGCAGTCGAACTCGCTCTGGCCGATGCTGCGGGCCACCTGGGCGGCCAGGCTGGCTTCCTGGTACAGGCTTCGGGCTTTGCGCAGATCGCCCCGTTGCTGACTCGCCCCGCCCAGGGCGGCCAGGCCGAAGGCCTCCTGGATCTTGGCTTCGCACAGCCAGGGGTTGGCCTTGAAGGCGGCCCTGGCCTGCTGCACGGAGGCCTCGAACTGGCCTTCCAGGTAGAGCAGGCGCGATGCGCCCAGGCCCGCCGGTTCCCAGGTCTGCCCCTGGGCCTGCTGGAAATAGCTCCGGGCCTCCTGGAGATGCCTTGCCAGGGCGGGTTCCAGGGCCTCCTCGAGGTCGCCCATCTCGGCCCGGTCCAGCAGCTTGAAGTAGGAATAGCAGGCGACCCGGGCCAGGGCGTAGGCCACGTCCGGGGTGCGGTAGCCGCCCTGCCAGGCCGCCTCCAGCACCCCGCGCGCCCGGTCGAGGGCGCCCAGGTAGCAGTAGCCGCGCCCCAGGGCGAGGTTGCCGGGGCCCAGGGCCACCGGCCCAAGGCGGGCCATCTCCTGCCGGATGCGATCCAGCCCCCGCTCCAGCTGGGCGAAGGCGGGCCGCAGATCGTGGGGCGGGATCAGCCGCTCCATCCGCAGGCGGTTTTCCAGATCCCGGGCCTCCAGGGTGAAGCGCTGGGCCAGGGCGGCCTGGCGCTGGCTCTGGGCGGTGAGGTGTCCGGACCAGGCCAGGAAGCCGGTGCCCAGCAGCAGGGTGAGGCAGAGCGAAGCAGTCCAGGTGGGGTGCCGGCGGGTGAACCGGCCGGCGCCCCGGCGCCACCGGCCGCGCTCGGCCAGCAGGGTTTCGCCGTCCAGGAAGCGGCGCAGGTCCTCGGCCAGCTCCCCGGCGCTGGGGTAGCGGTCCTGGGGCCGCTCCTCCAGGCAGCGGCCGATGATGACCCGCAGGCCCCGGGGCAGGTCTTCGGCGCCGCGCAGGCTCAATACGGTCTGGAGGGTGACGCCCAGGGCATAGATGTCCGTGGCCGGGCCGACCGCCGCGGGGTTGCCCAGCTTCATCTCCGGCGCCAGGTACTCCGGGGTGCCCATCAGCGCCTGGGTCTCGGTGCAGCCGTCCGCGGCGAGGTCCTTGGCCAGGCCGAAATCCGCCACATAGGCGCTCCAGCCGCCCATGCCGTCGGGCTCCAGCAGGATGTTGGAAGGCTTCAGGTCGCGGTGGATCAGGTTGAGCCGGTGGGCGGCGTTGATGGCCATGGCCACGGCGCCCAGGATCTCCACCAGCGCGGCCACTGACAGCTCCGGGGCCGCCTGGTACAGGTTGGGCCCCTGCACCAGTTGCATGGCGATGACCGGCACCTCCCCGGAGGCGTCCACGTCATAGATCCGGCAGACGTTCGGATGGCTCACCCGGGCCTGGATCTGGGCTTCGCGCATGAAGCGCAGGATCGCCGAGGCGTGGGGCACGCTGAGGGTCTTCAGGGCCACCCGGCGGTTGAGCAGGCCGTCCCAGGCCTCGAACACTTCGCCCATGCCGCCCTTGCCCAGGGGCGGGCCCAGCCGGTAGCGGCCCAGGAGCCGGGCGCCAGCCCCGGCCCAGGCCGGACGCGGATCCGGAGCGGAGTCGGTGGGGGAGGATAAGCTCGTCATCAATAAACTATTGCTTTATTGATGCGCAAGGTTCCCTTCAGGCTGATCGAACGTCCACCCGGTTGTCGTAGAAGGTGCTGCCGCCCCCCTGGTCGGTGAGTCGCTGGGAGGTGAGGGCATTCACCGTCCGGTCCCCGGGGGCGAACACGCGCCACCAGACGCCTTCGGCCACCACCAGGCCGGCCGGCACCTTGGCGCTGGCAGCCAGCTGGAAGCGCACTTCGCCCAGGTCGTTCCAGGCGATCACCGGCTGGCCGTCCTGGAGGCCCCGGGCCTGGGCGTCGTCGGGGTTCATCAGGAGGCGCATGCCGCCCTGGCGCTCGCGCAACTGGTCCCGCTCCTGGAAGGAGGAGTTGAGGCCGAGCAGGGCGGGGGCGGTCATGAGCGAGAACGGCAGGGTGGCGGCCTCGGCGTGGCGCTCGAGGTGGGTCGGGAGGGGCGGGTCCAGCCTGGGGTTGAGGATCTCGATCCGGCCCGAGGGGGTGAGGTAGCCGCCGCGGACCGGCCGCAGTTCGACGGCGCGGCCGGCCTCCACGGCGGCCCGGTCCAGGCCCGCGCGCACCGGGCTGTCCAGGCTGAGCAGGTGGTCGATGAGGCCGTCGGCGCTCTGCCGGAAGAACGGCTCCTGGAAGCCCATGGCCTCGGCCAGCAGCTGGAACACCTGCCAGTTGGAGCGGCTTTCGCCCACCGGCGGGATCACCGCCCGCACCCGCTGGATGCAATAGCTGCCGTAGGAGCGGTACAGATCGCCGTGCTCCAGGGAGGAGGTGGCCGGCAGCACCAGGTCGGCGTACCGCGCGGTGTCGGTGAGGAAGCGCTCGTGCACCACGGTGAACAGGTCCGGGCGGGCCAGGCCGCGCAGCACGGCGTTCTGGTCCGGGGCCACGGCTGCGGGGTTGGCGTGGTAGACGTACAGGCCCATGATCCGGGGCCCCTCCAGGGTGTCCAGGGCCTGGCCCAGGCGGTTCATGTTGACCGTGCGCACCGGGTGGGGCAGGAAATCCTCCCGGGTCACTTCGGCCAGGTTGAAATCGCCGCCGTTGTTGACGCCGGCGAAGGCGCCGCCGCCGGCGCGGGCGTAGGCTCCCACCACGGCCGGGAGGCAGGCGATGGTGCGGATGTTCATGGCGCCGTTGCCGTAGCGGGACAGGCCGCTGCCCAGCAGGATGAAGGGCGCCCGGGCCTGGCCGTAGGCCTGGGCCAGCTGCTCCAGCTCGGCCACCGGCAGGCCGGTGAGCTGCGCCACCCGTTCCGGCGGATAGTGCGGCAGCACCTGGGCGGCCAGCTCCGCGAAGCCCTGGACCTGGGCTGCGATGAAGGCGCTGTCCTGGCGGCCGTCGCGCACCAGCAGATGCATGATGCCCAGGGCCAGGGCGCCGTCGCTGCCGGGGCGCACCTTGAAGGTGCGGTCGGCAACGGCCGCCGTGGGGGTCTCGTAGGTGTCGATCAGCCAGACCTTGGCACCGGCCCGGCGCGCCTCGCGCACCCACTGCAGGCTGTGCAGGCTGGTGGCCAGGGCGTTGATGCCCCACAGCAGCACCAGGTCGCTATGGCGCAGGGTGTCCGGCGGCAGGGCGGGGGTCTGGCCCATCACCGCCGCCCAGCCCGCGGCCTTGGCCGGGGAGCAGATGGTCCGGTCCAGGCGCGAGGCGCCCAGGCGGTGGAAGAAGGCATGGCCGGCGTTGCGCTGGATCAGGCCCATGGTGCCGGCGTAGGAGTAGGGCAGGATCGCCTCGGCGCCGTGCCCGGCGATGATGCCGCGGAAGCGCTCGGCGATGCGCTGGATGGCTTCGTCCCAGGAAATCTGCGCGAAGCTGCCGCCGCCCTTGGGGCCGGTGGCCAGCAGGGGGGTGGTGAGCCGGCGCGGGGAGTGCACGGTGTCCTGGTACTGGGTCATCTTGGGACACAAGGTGCCCCGGCTGTGCGGGTGCTCGGGATCGCCCTTGACCGCCACGGCGCGGCCGCCGGCCACTTCGACCAGGAGGCCGCAGGTGTCGGGGCAATCATAGGGGCAGACGGATCGCTGGACCATGGCCGCTTCTCCGCCACCAGCTTGGGGCAAAGCCTGCCTAATGCAAGTCCCCGGGCTTGCCCATGGCCGACAGGATGGCCTGGCGCAGGGCCTTGACCTCCGCCGAGGGCTCCATCCCGGTCTGGACGCCGGTCATTTCGGCGGCCTTGCCGCTCATCAGCAGGGTGAGCAGATCGACCAGGAGGTTGCCGCCGCCGCCCATGTTGATCTTCGGCACCACGTCCACCTTGGAGTTCTCGACCGCCTGGGCGAACCGTTCCATGACCTGCCGGGTCATCTGGAACTGGGCGCCGCCCGAGGCGCGCACCTGCTCCTCGATGGCCACGGCCTGGGCGATGCCCACCCGGGCGGTCTGGTCGGCGTTGGCTTCGGCCATGACCTTGATCCGCTTGGCCTCGCCTTCGCCCATGATGCGCAGTTTCTCGGCTTCGGCGCTGGCGATGGTGGTGATCTGGGTGGCCTCCTGCTGGGCCCGGGCCAGGGCGGCCTTGCCTTCGTTGCTCTGCACTTCGATGGCGATGGCGGACTGGGTGAGCTTGGTCTGCTGTTCCGCGGTGGCCTCGGCCTCGCGCAGCTCGCGCTGCTTGACCGCGGCGCTCTGCTGGCGCGCGTAGGTGGTCACCTGCTCATCGGCCAGTTGGCGGCTGCGCAGCTGGGTGAGGATGGTCTCGATGGGGCCGCCGGGTTCGCCGCTGGTGGGCGTGCCCAGCAGCACTTCCTGGAGCTCGAGGTTGTAGAGCAGGAACTTCTCGCGCATCTCCGCGTGGCTTTGTTCCTGGATCTGGCTGCGCTGCTGGATGAGCTCGATGATGGTGCGGGTCTGGCCGATGTTCTTGAAGAAGGCCGAGACCATGGGGTCGAGGGTCTGCTCCACCAGCTGCTTGACGTCGCCGAAGCGCTGGATGACCAGGGGCGCGTTGCGGTAGTCGATGTGCACCACCACCTGCAGGGGCAGGTTGGGCTCGAAGGCGTCCTTGGTGATCAGGCTCACTTCGGACAGGTTCTCGTCCAGGCTGTGGCTGCCCTTCTCGTTCTTGACCCATTTCAAGATGAAATTGGTGGTGGGCACCATCACCACCTTGCCGGCGTAGGTGTTGAAGGCGTACTTGCCGGGCAGCAGCGGATCGGCCCAGACGCCGCGCTCGCCCTTGGCCACCAGCTCGCCGTGGGCGAAGCCGGCGCCGCTGATGTCCTGGCCCTTGTTGCCGGTGTAGCTCACCACCACGGCCACGTAGCCCACTTCCACCACGGTCTTGGGAATCAGTTCCACGGTGGCGAACAGCCGGTTGATGTAGTAGGTGCCGTCCACCAGCACCTGCAGCTGCCGGCCGCGCTGGCCGCCCGCGGCCAGGAACTTGTCGGCGTCCTGGAAATTGTTGTGGTAGAAGGCGCCGGCCTTGGGATCGCCGCCGACGATGGGGGCGATGATCTCGCCGTCGGACAGGGAATGGCCGTCATGCACCGTGACGATGCCCACGGCGTCGTCGTTGCCCTTGATGATCACCGGCTGGAAGCCTTTACGGTCCTGGATGATGGAAAGCATCTTCTGGAAGGTGACCTCCTCGCTCTTGTCCAGGGGCAGGTAGAACATGTGGTCTTCGGTGATGACCACGAACTGGGCCAGGTTGATGGCGTAGGTGCCTTCGCGCAGGATCATGCGCTGGGGCCCCTTCTGCCCGCCGTTGCGCAGGAATCCGGGGACGTCCTGGAAGTTGTTGGCGGAGGCGTTGCTGGCGATGGTCTGGGTGGCCGGCAGGTCCTGGCCGTCCCGGGCGAACACGTAGCCGATCTTGCCCTGGGGGATGGTGACCAGGGGCATCTTGTGGATGCGGTACTGGAACGGCGCGAAGAAGTGCCAGCCGCCGCGCACGATCTCCGGCTGGAAGCCGGCTTCGCCGGCCAGGGCGATGAATCCGGTCTTCAGGGAGCCGCGGCCGCTGATCAGCTTTTCGACGATGCCGACCCGGTTGTTGGGGATGTAGACGGTGCTCTTGGCGATCAGCGCCAGGAGCAGCAGGACCAGCAGCGCAGCGCCGATCAGGCCGAAATTCAAGGTATCGGGCAGGACCACGGGGGCCTCCAGGGGATGCACCATCATAGGCCCGGAACCCGCCGCCCGGCCGGAATCAGAGCTGATGGGTGCCCGGAGCCGGCAAGGGCGGACGTGCTTGGCCCGCATCCGGGCCTTGATGCCTTCCCGGATTTCCGCTTTGTTTATGAAGGCTTTCCTTGCGAAAGTGCTACGGAAAGATCACTCTTGCAGCTGGGGGAATCTGATGATGAAGCTTGTGCCGGTCACTGAGGTCAAGCGGCGGGCCACCGAGGTCATCGCGAGCCTGAAGAAAACCCGTGCCGCGGTGATGGTGACCGAGCATGGCCGCGAAGCCGCGGTCATGGTCGGCGTGGAAACCTGGAACAGTCTCCAGCGCCGTCTGCAGATCCTTGATCTGGTGGCCAAGGGCGTCGCGGATCTCAGGGCTGGCCGGGTGGTCTCCCAGGAGGATGCCAAGGCACGCCTGGCCAAGTTCGCCCGGTGAAAGTCCAGTGGTCCGAACGAGCCCTGCTCGATCTGGAGGATCTGCTCGAATTCATTGCGGTGGACAATCCCGGTGCCGCTTCGCGCCTTCATGGCAGGGTCTTCCGGAAGACCGATCAGCTAGCGGCATTCCCTGATCTTGGGCCGGTATCCGCGGAAGCGGGAGAGCCGTTCCGGGAGGCCCTGGTGAAGCCGCTGCGGATCCTATACCTGCATGAGGGTAAAATGGTCACTATCGTGGCTGTATACCGGGAGGAAGCAGACGTGCGTTGAGGCGGGCCGTCACTCTCATCAGAGCTGATGGGTTCCTGGAGCCTTTGCCAACGCCTTGTCAAAGGTGGCCAGCGGCAGATGGCCGGCCTTGCGGGCGATTTCCAGGATCAGGCAGTCGCCGAAGTCCAGTTTCCCTCTGGCCTGGTAGCGGTCCAGGGCGGCGCAGGCCACGGCCGTGCCTTCCACGGCCAGTTCCCGGTTGTCCAGGATCCGGTGCAAGGCGTCGACCAGTTGCGGCTTGCTCCGCTCATAGACGGATTCAAGCACCCAGATCGTTTCGACCAGCACCACATGGGAGACCCACACAGGGCCTTCCGCCTGGATGAACGCTGCCGCGGCGGCGCTCTGGACCGCATCATCGCCCGCCAGAACCCGGACCAGGACATTGGTGTCAATGGCGCGCATGCTTGACCCGCATCCGCGCCTTGATGCCTTCCCGGATTTCCGCATCGGTCTTGTGGACGCCCTTGGGAAGGTCGAGGGCCTTGCGGACATCCGCCAGGGTGTACTGGCCAGCCCTGCGGATGGTCAATTGGCCATCCCGGGATTCCCATTCGATCACTTCGCCTGGCGCCAGGCCGAACTGCTGCATGACCGCCACTGGAATGGAAACCTGTCCCTGTGCCGTGATTCTGGATTTTGCAAGGCTCATGGCCGCACCGCCCTCCATTACAAGGTTAATCCATTACCCTGGTAATGCAAGGTCCGCCCAGGGCTACTTCTGGACGGTGGCCCCGGAAGGGCTGTTCAAGTTCCGCCCGGAGCAGCTGGAAAAGAGCAAGAAGTCATTCTTCTCAAACTTTTCATGTCCATTTCGCCGCGGAGGAATGGCGGATGAAGGCCTGGAGCTTTCGACACGGGCTTGCGTCTTTCCGTGGCGGTTCAGCTGAAAGCTGGGTTTCGGCCTGGACCCACACCAGGGCTTTTAACGCTCCTGGCTCCTTGAGCACCCCTCAGCCCGCCCGATGCTTGACGGCTCCTTAAAAAATATTAATAATTATTGGCACGGAGGCTCCGGTCTCCCTTTGCAAAGGAGCTTCAATGTCACTCTCCCGTCCTTTTGGACTTTCTATTCTGAGCCTCGCCCTTGCCTCATGCGCACTGGCCTATCCCGTACCGGATGATATCAAGGACCAGCCCGAGGTGGTCGCCCTTTACGCTTCCCAAACCCAGCCGGTGTTCAACGAGGCCAATTTCGACAAGCTGGCCTTGCGCATGGAGGCACACTATTCCAAGAATGCCGGCGAGATGACGACAGCCCGCCAAGCCATGAAGAAAGCTCTCCTCGCGGACAAAGACTTCACAACCCTCCTCGCCGATTATCATGATTTACTCATTTGTTACCACGCCATGTTGACAACATATGAGAGAGATCGGCTCGAGGCGAACAGAAAACCCCAGAGCGCGGGAGCGAAGAATAAACTTGAAAATATCAAGAAGGCACGCAACGAGGTCTTCGATCTCATTACCGTCAATATGGGCAGTATCGAGGCCCGGTACCAGGCCGTCAGGGAGGGCAAACACTTCTGATTCCGGGCGTTTCAGCGGTCGAAGGCGAATGGCACCGGCGGCAGCGCGGCCATGCGCGATGCCTCGGGGTGGTCCGGGTTCAAAACCTGGCAGTAAATCTAGGTCGTTTGGCATGCCGTCAAGAACTTGCACGGAAGGCCTCCAGCGCGGCCGGGAAGGGCCCCAGCGCGCGCTCGAAGATGCCCAGGGAGTAGGCGATGGTCAGGCCGTAGTTGGTGATGGGCACCTGGGCCTCGCGGCAGCGGTGGATGCGGGACAGCATCTCCCGGCGGTTGCCGGTGCAGTTGCCGCAGTGCACCACCAGCTGGTAGAGCGACGGATCGGCGGGGAAGTCGCGGCCCTGGACGTGGCTGAACTCCAGCTTGGCGCCCACGTACTGGGTGAGCCAGCGGGGGATCTTGACCCGGCCGATGTCCTCGCCCACGGGGTGGTGGCTGCAGGTTTCGGCCATCAGCACCCGGTCGCCGCCCCGCAGCCGCTCGATGCCGAGGGTGCCGCGCACCTGCTCGGCCAGGTCGCCCTGGAACCGGCTCATGAGGATGGAGAACGAGGTCATGGGCACCGAACGGGGCACGTCGGCGGCCACCTTGAGGAAGGCCTGGGAATCGGTGACCACCAGCGCCGGCGGCCGGTTCAACCGGGCCAGGGCGCTGGCCAGCTCGCGCTCCTGCACGACCATGGCCATGGCCTCGCCGTCCAGCAGGTCGCGGATGGCCATGACCTGGGGCAGGATCAGCCGGCCCTTGGGGGCCTCCTTGTCGATGGGCACCACCAGCACGGCCAGCTCTCCCGGCGGCACCAGGTCGGCCACCAGCCGCCGGTTGTCGAAGAAATCGGCGGGCGCCAGGGCCAGCAGCGCTTCGCGCAGATCGAGGATGCCGCTGCCGCCGAGGGCGCTCACCGCCACCTGGGGCACGCCGAGCTCTTCCGGGGTGGGCAGGCCCAGGTCGGCCTTGTTGCGCACCACCAGGGCCGGCACGTTGCGCGCCCGCAGCTGCTCCAGCAGCCCGGCCTCGAATTCGCCCCAGGCGCCCCGTTCGGTGACGATCACGCCCAGGTCCACCCGGTCCAGCACCGCCCGGGTGCGGGCCATGCGCAGTTCGCCCAGCGCGCCTTCGTCGTCCACGCCGGCGGTGTCCACGAACAGCACCGGGCCCAGGGGCAGCAGTTCCATGGGCTTTTCCACCGGGTCGGTGGTGGTGCCGGCTTGTGCTGACACGATGCTCACCTGCTGGCGGGTGATGGCGTTGAGCAGTGAGGACTTGCCCACATTGCGCCGGCCGAACAGGCCGATGTGCAGGCGGAGCGACTTGGGGGCGGGCTGCATGCTCATGGGGCGGGGGTCCTCCATCCGAGCCGGCCCACCGCTTCGGGGCTGGTGAGCTGGTCGAACTGTTCGGCGGTCAGCAGGCCGGAAGCCACGGCGGCGGCCTTCAGGCCCAGGCCGGTGCGCCGGGCTTCCGCGGCCAGGGCCGCTGCCTGCTCGTAGCCGATCAGCGGCAGCAGGGCGGTGGCGGCGGCGGTGCCGTTCTCCACCTGGCTCCGGCAGCGGGCCTCGTCGGCTTCGAGGCCCTGCACGCAGTGGCGGCGCAGGATGTCGCAGCCCCGGGCCAGGAGGTCGAGGCTCTCCAGCAGGCTGTGCGCCACCAGCGGCATGAAGGGGTTCAGTTCCAGGGAGCCCATGGCGGCGGCGAGGCTGAGCGCCTGGTCGTGGGCCATGGCCATGATGGCGGCCTGGGTGACCGCTTCGGGGATCACCGGGTTGACCTTGCCGGGCATGATCGAGCTGCCGGCCTGGCGCGGCGGCAGGCGCAGCTCGCCCAGTCCGGCCTCGGGGCCGCTGGACAGCAGGCGCAGGTCGGAGCAGAGCTTGATCAGCGTGGTGGCCAGGGCCTTGAGCAGGCCGGAGACTTCCACGAAGACGTCGAGGTTCTGGGTGGCCTCCACCAGGTTCTCGGCCCGGGCCAGGCCCAGGCCGGTGA
>CAZVHQ010000022.1:0-57035 GCA_964627225.1 uncultured Mesoterricola sp. | reverse complement strand
CTACAAGATCATCCGGCACCCCCTGGAGACCGAAGAGCTCCAGCTGGCCATCAACTACCTCACCACCAACGAGACCTTCTTCTTCCGCGAACCTGAGCACTTCCAGGTGATGAAGGAGTACATCGCCAGCCTGCGCCCGTTGCCCACGCCGTTCCGGGTCTGGAGCGCCGCCTCGTCCTCGGGCGAGGAGGCCTACAGCATCGCCATGGTCCTGGCGGACGTGCTGGGCGGCTCGAGCTGGGAAGTGATCGGCAGCGACATCAGCACCCGGGTGCTGGAGCGGGCCAAGGCCGGGCTTTATCCCTTGGAGCGCAACGGCGGGATTCCCAAGGACTACCTGCACCGGTTCTGCCTCAAGGGCCAGGGCGCCCAGGACGGCATGATGCTGATCGGCAAGCAGCTGCGCGAGCGGGTCCACTTCACCCAGGTCAACCTGAACGAGCTGATCCCCGACCTGGGCCGGTTCGACCTGATCTTCCTGCGCAACATCCTCATCTATTTCCAGAACGACCAGAAGCGCAAGGTGGTCGAGGCGGTGCTGCCCAAGCTGCATCCCCATGGCCTGCTGATCGTCGGCCATTCCGAGAACCTCATGGGCGTTTCCGAACGGGTCAAGCAGATCCGCCCTACGGTGTACCGTGGCGCTTGAGACCGGATCGAGGGAGATCTTCCTCAACCCGGGCGACTACGCCTTCGGCGACGAGCAGACGCGCATCCGCACCATCCTGGGCTCCTGCGTGGCGGTGACCTTCTGGCATCCCGGGCTCAAGATCGGCGCCATGTGCCACTACCTGCTGCCGACCCGGTGCCCGTCCCTGACCGAACCGCGCGGCGGCAAGTACGCCGAGGAGGTCATCCCCATCATCGGCGAGCATTTCGCCGGCCACGGCCTGCCGCCCGGGGCCTTCCAGGTGAAGATGTTCGGCGGCAGCAACATGTTCCCGGGCCTCACCCTGGGCGAAAGCCTGAACATCGGCACCAAGAATATCCATATGGGCCTGGCCGTGCTCACCCGCAGCGGCTTCAACATCCTGAACTATGACCTGGCTGGCGGGGCCAACCGCACCGTGGTATTCGACATCTGGAGCGGCGAAGTATGGGTAAGGCAAGGCCAGGGCCAACCCCTGGCCTTGCCGGAACGGGAGCGGCGAGCATGATCAACAGCCCCAGGGATATCAAGGTCATCATCGTCGACGATTCGGCCGTGGTGCGCCAGGTCATGGTCCAGGTGCTGAGCCGCGACCCGGAGATCCGGATCATCGCCCACGCCATGGACCCGATCTTCGCCATGGAGAAGATGAAGAAGGAATGGCCCGACGTGATCCTCCTGGACGTGGAGATGCCGCGCATGGACGGCATCACCTTCCTGCGCAAGATCATGGCCGAGCGCCCCACCCCGGTGATCATCTGTTCCTCGCTCACCGAGAAGGGCGCCGAAACCACCATGCAGGCCCTGGCCGCCGGAGCCTTCGCCATCTTCACCAAGCCCAGCCTGGGAGTGAAGAACTACCTGGTGGACGCCTCCCAGGACCTGGTGGCGGCGGTGCGCGCCGCCGCCGGCGCCCGGGTGGCCAAGATGCCGCCCCAGGCCAAGATTCCGCCCCAGGCCGCGCCGCGCGCGCCCCAGAAATTTACCGCCGACGCCGTGCTCGCCCCGGGCTTCGAGGCCATGGCCGTGACCACCGAGCGGTTCACCGCCATCGGCACCTCCACCGGCGGCACCCAGGCGCTGGAGTACGTCCTGTCCTCCCTGCCCCGCACCTGCCCGGGCCTGGTGGTGGTCCAGCACATGCCGGAGAAGTTCACCGCCGCCTTCGCCCAGCGCCTGGACCGCATCTGCGAGATCGAAGTGCGCGAAGCCCGCAGCGGCGACCGGGTGATCCCGGGCCGGGCCATCATCGCCCCCGGAGGCCAGCACCTGGTGGTCAAGCGCAGCGGCGCCCAGTACGTGGTGGAGGTGGTGGCCGCGCCGCCGGTGAATAGGCACTGCCCGTCGGTGGACGTGCTGTTCCGTTCCTGCGCCAAGTATGCCGGCCGCAACGCCACCGGCGTGATCATGACCGGCATGGGCGACGACGGCGCCCGCGGCCTGCTGGAGATGCACCAGGCCGGCGCCCGCACCCTGGCCCAGGACGAGGAGTCCTGCGTGGTGTTCGGCATGCCCAAGGAAGCCATCAAGCTCGGCGCCGCCGACCGGGTGGTGCCGCTGTCGGCGATTCCGGAGCTGATTGCGCGGTAGGGGGGCGCTGGCAAGGAACGCCTGGGACAACCGGGCGGCCCTTGCTTTACCTAGAGAATTCGCTATATTTTCGTTTTTGCTGTAGCGATTTTTTCGGGGAAAAGGATTGACTATATGCCATTTTTGACATATTCTCATCATCCCAGGCTTAAGGACAAACCCCTTGTCTGGCTTCGAGGCGAGATCACCACGCCTCCCTTCTCTCCGGAAGCCCGCCGGGAGACCGGTGCCCTGCTCTAGGCGAGGCTGGCCCTTTACCAACACGCCATCAAGTGAGGGGAACGCCATGGACAAGGCCAAACAGGCGAAACTGGAAGCCGCCGGCTGGAGCGTCGCGACCCCCAAGGAACGGCTGAACCTTACCGAGGAGGAGACAATCCTGGTCGAGGTCAAGGTGGCGTTCGCTTCGGCCTTGCGGGCGCGCCGGATCGAGCAGCAACTTACCCAGACCGAGGCGGCCAGACGCCTCCGGTCGAGCCAATCACGGGTGGCGAAAATGGAGTCCGCCGACCGCTCCGTATCCCTGGACCTGCTGCTGCGCTCCTTCCTGAAGCTGGGCGGGACGCGGGACATGGTGGCGGCCGTCTTCACCGCACGCTAGAGTACCCCGCGCCGCTGCTGGTCCAGCTCGATGGAGTCGTACAGGGCCTGGAAGTTCCCTTCCCCGAAACCCATGTTGCCGCGCCGCTGGATGATCTCGAAGAACAGCGGCCCGATCTGGTCTTCGCTGAAGATCTGCAGCAGGTAGCCGGTTTCGTCGCCGTCCACCTGGATGCCCAGTCGCTGCAGGTCCTTCAGGTTCTCGGTGACCTGGAAGCCGCCCTTCTCGATGCGCGCGGGCAGGAGCTCATAGTAGGTGTCGGGCACCTTGAGGAAGGTGATGCCCTGGGCCTCGAGCACCCGGATGGCTTCCTGGATGTCGTTGGTGGACATGGCGATGTGCTGCACGCCGCAGCCGTGGTGGCGTTTGACGAATTCCTGGATCTGGCTCTTGGGGTCGGTGGGCTCGTTGATCGGGATGATCACCCGGTTGTTGGCGCTCTGCACCACCTTGGAGCGGAGGCCGGTGCCCAGCTGGCCGTGGATGTCGAAGACGCGGGTCACGGTGAAACCGAACACCCGCTCGTAGAAGGCCACCAGGTCATCCATCTGCCCCGGGCCGACATTGTTGGTGAGGTGGTCGGCCCGCACCAGGCCCGGCGCGCACAGCGGCAGGCCGGGATCCGGCTTCAGGTCCGGCCAGAACGCGCCCAGGTCGCCCCGGCGTTCCACCAGGTAGTTCAGCACGTCGCCCACCCCTTTGATGGCGGCGAAACGCAAGGTACCGGCGCCGAGCCGGTGGGTCTCCGCTTCCACCATCACCTTGGCCCCCGCCTGCCGGGCCCGGCCCAGCGCGGCGTCCAGATCCTCCACCTGGAAATTGATGGCGCACACCCCCTCCCCATGGGCCTGGTAGTACTGCCCGGCCCGGTGGGTGTCGTCGGCTTCCAGGATGATCACGTCCATCCGGCTCTGGCGCAGGTGCACCAGCCTGCCCCAGGGGGCCTTGCCCGAGGCCACCCGGGCGAAGCCGAGGCGGCGGTAGAGCGGCTCCAGCCGGTCGATGGTGCCGGTCATCTGGAAATGGTCGATGCGCTCCAGGCCCAGGGGATTGTCCGCAACCGCCCCACGCTCCGATCGACTCAAGGAAAAAGTTGATTTCGGCATTCCATCGCCTCCATGCAAAGGCTCTAAGCAAGCCGGGAGCATAACAGATCCATGGTGGATTGAGACTGGCTCGCGATTTTCTTTTTCACCCCGGTTACACTAGCAGCCAGAGCACCCCCGGGGGGAAAAACCGATGCGCCTGACCAATGAAACCGCTCTTTTTCCCATCCGGAAGGGCACCGTCGCCCGCCAGGCCCATGTGGACCTGCCCGAGGGCACGTTCGAGGAGGAATTCGCCCGCCAGGGCTTCTACGGCCGGACCACCCACCTCTACCGCCGCCACCCGGTCACCGCCTGGACCCGGATCGAAGGCCCGCTGCGCCCGCGCAGCTACGACCTGAACCAGCTGGCCTGGGGCCAGGAGCAGCGCGGCTCCATGTTCGGCAGCCAGGAACCGGCCTTCAGCCCGGTATGCTTCCTCCATAACGAGGATGTGGCCCTGCACTGGGTAGCGCCCCTCGCCATGGACTTCTTCTACCGCAACGCCGATGGCGACGATGTGTATTACATTCATGCCGGAGGCGGCCGGCTGGAATGCACGTTCGGCGCCATGGCCTATGCCACCGGCGACTACCTGATGATCCCCCGGGGCACCACCTACCGTTTCCTGCCCGATGGCCACGCCCAGCGCTACCTTCTGATCGAAAGCGCCGGCGAGATCAGCGTGCCGGACCGGAACCAGCTGGGCCCCCACGCCCAGTTCGACCCGGCCATGATCGACACCCCCGAGCCGCAGCCCGCGGCGGCGGACGACGGCGCCGAGTGGGCCGTGCACATCAAGCGCCAGCGGGAGATCACCAAGGTGTTCTACCCGTTCAACCCCAACGACGCCGTGGGCTGGAAGGGCGACCTGACGGTCTGGCGGATCAACGTCAAGGACATCCGGCCGGTGGTCAGCCCGCGCTACCACCTGCCGCCCAGCGCCCACAGCACCTTCCTGGGCCGGAACCTGGTCATCTGTTCCTTCCTGCCCCGTCCGTTCGAGGAGGAGGCCGGCGCCATGCGGGTGCCCTTCTTCCATTCCAACATCGACTTCGACGAGGTGCTGTTCTATTCCGCCGGGCATTTCTTCAGCCGGGAGGGCATCGGCCCCGGCATGGTCACCTGGCACCCCCAGGGCATCAACCACGGCCCCCACCCCAACGCCATCGCCGCTTCGCGCCTGAAGGAACGGACCGACGAAGTGGCGGTGATGGTGGATACCTTCCACCCCCTGCGGGCCACCGCCGCCGCCGCCGGGGTGGAGAACGAGAACTACTGGGCCAGCTGGAAATAACATGACAAAATGCAACTTCCGACCAAGAACCGCGGTCCTGGAGGTGCAGCTTTGAACCGGAATCTTTTATCAGGTCTTGCCATCGGCGTTTTCGCCGGTTTCCTGGGCGGCTACTTCGTCGGCGCCAGCCGCGGCAACGATGACGCCCCCCCCGTGGCGGCCGCCCCGGCCTCCCCGGCCGCTGCCCCGAAGCCGAACCCCATGGAATACCAGGAGCGGATCGCCGCCAACCTGAAGCGCGTCCAGGCCGAACCCAAGGACGAAAAGACCTGGATCGCCCTGGGCAACGACTACTTCGACCTGCAGCAGGCCCAGAATGCCGTGGACGCCTACGGGAAGGCGCTGGCCCTGAACCCGGCCAATCCCGACGTCCTGACCGACCAGGGCGTCATGTACCGCCAGCTGGGTGCCATCGACAAGGCCATCGCCAACTTCCAGCGGGCCGGCAAAATCAATCCCATGCACGTGCAGAGCTTGTTCAACCTGGGCATCGTCTACTCCCAGGACAAGAAGGACAACGCCGCCGCCGCCAAGGCCTGGGCCAAGGTGGTCGAGATCGCCCCCGCCAGCCCCCAGGGCATGCAGGCCAAGCAGTTCCTCGATGGCCTGCCGAAGCCTTAATTGGGATGACGGAAGACCTGGCGCAGGTAGGCCAGGTAGGTCGGGTCTTCGCAGAGGGTCTTGCCCGGGGAATCGGACAGCTTGGCTACCGGCTGGCCGCCGCAGGCGATCATCTTCATCACGATGTTCAGCGCCCGGTGCGGGGTGTCGTTGGTCAGGTCGGTGCCGATGCCGAAGGTGGATGGGATCTGGTCGCGGAAGTGCCGGTGGATGGCGAAGGCCCTGGGCAGGTTGAGCGCGTCGGAAAAGACCAGGCGCTTGGTCCGGGGGTCGATCCGCAGCTTGCGGTAGTGGGCGATGGCCTGTTCGCCCCACTGGATGGGATCGCCGGAATCATGGCGCAGGCCGTCGAACAGCTTGGCGAAGTACAGATCGAAGTCGGCCAGGAAGGCGTCCATGCCCACCACATCGGTCAGGGCGATACCCAGGTCGCCGCGGTATTCCTGGACCCACGCCTCCAGGCCGGCCTTCTGGAAATCCCGCAGCCGCGAACCGAACGCCTGGTAGGCCTGCAGGTACTCGTGCGCCATGGTGCCGGCGGGCACCAGGCCGAGCTTGCGGGCCAGGAACACGTTCGAGGTGCCGCGGAAATGCTCCGGCAGTTCCCGGGCGAAGGTGCCGACCACCTCCTCCTGCCAGGGTCCCGAATAGCGCCGGCGCAGGCCGAAATCCATGAACAGGAACGGAAAGCCCTGGGCCGGTTCCTGGGCGTATTCCCGGATCATGCCGACCTTGTTGCGCAGGCGCGCCCTGGCCGCCTCCAGCAGCTCCGGACCGGCCGGCAGCCTCCGGTAGAACAGCTCGTTCACGATGTACAGCACGAAGACTTCGAAGGCCATGACATGGGCGATCGGCCCCGCCGCCCGGATGCTCAGGCGGCCATCCCGGGCGTCCACGTGGATGAAGCGGCGCTGGAACCGGAAGATCGTCAGGAAGTCCACGAAATCGCTTTTGATGAAGCGCAATCCGCGCAGGTAGTCCAGCTCATCCTGGCGGAAGGTCAGGGTGCAGAGATGGTCCAGCTGCGCTTCCAGCTCATCCTTGAGCTCCGCCAGCGGGTACGCGGGCTCGTTGCGGCACACGAAGGCATACTCGGCCTGGGCCCCCGGATGGCTGTGCAGCAGGGCCTGCCACATGGTGAACTTGTAGAGGTCGTTCTCCAGCAGGCTGCTGACGACGGGTTCTCCGGAACCATTCCGCATGGTTCATCCTCCTCAGGATCAGGCCGGATCAGACCATTTCGGATGCTGGCAGTGCACGCAGGCCCGGGTGAACCCGTTGCTGAAATCAACCGAGTGGCTGAACGGCTTGCCGCACTTGGGGCAAGGGAAGTCGGCGAGGGCCGACGTCGCCCAGTAGACCGCGCCGATGAACACGACCAGGCCGAGGAAGGCCGGCTTGGCCGAATGCCGCTGCGCGGCGACCACCAGGCTGCACCCGAGCACCGCCAATCCGGCCAGGGCGGCCCAGAGCAGACGCCACCTTTTTCGTCGATAGGATTGCCATACGGAGCTGTGCGACATGGGGGACCTGGATACGCAAGAAAGGGCGATCTGGATGATCGCCCTGCCCAAGGGTAACGCATTTCCGGGCAGGCTCTCGTTCCGGCTGCACGATCCATTCAATCTGAGGGGCCAGCCCGCCCATCCATCAATTCAAGTAGTAGTTAAATAAGGCACCTACAATATGGCGCGGCAATTGCTGCGTGTCGCGGGACGCCCATCGGGCGCCCAACACCATCGAAAGGGTGAAATGAAAACATTTAAAGCAATCATGCCGGCCTTGATCGTCATCGCCTCCGGCGCCTTCCTGCTCGGCGCGACACCCGAGTATGGCGTCCAGGGCGCGCTCTCTTTCCCCACGGGTGATCTGTCGGATTCCGCGAGCGTGGGGCTGCAGGGCGGTGGCCATGCCCAGTGGAACTTCGGCAGCGGCCACGGCATCATGGCCAGGGCTGACCTGACCCTGTACGGCCAGCACCACGGTTCCTCCGATACCAGCGTGGGCTTCGGGGGGGACTACACCTACCACCTGGACCAGAACCGGCGCGGGCTCTACTTCCTCGGCGGCCTGTCCGTGCTGGACTACCACTGGACCGACCAGTACGGCTATTCCCACACCGACGCCTCCCTGGGGCCGGATCTGGGGGTCGGCTACGACCTCGACCGGCACGTGGGCCTGCAGGCCCGCTACACCTTCCACAGCGGCGCCAACAGCACCGACCTCAACAGCCTGAACCTGGGCGTCACCTACACGTTCTGATCGAAAAGCTTCCCGCCAGCCCGGCCCGATCATCGGCCGGACTGGCGGGAAAGGCTTGTTCAGCTGCCCAGATCCATGGCGACGTCGTGCCTGGTCTGCTTCACGTCCGAAGCCACCTGGGACGCGCCCTGCTGGAGGTCCGCCCAGGCGTCCGCGGCCCGGTTGCCGGGACCCGATTGGCCGTGGAAGGCGGCGTTCCGGGCGTCCTTGACCTGCTGGGCCAGGGCGGCGGCCTGCCGCTTGGCGCGGCGCCCCAGCGCCGAAAGGTCCCCGCGCAGTTCGGCGCCCTTCTTCGGCGTGGTGAGCGCGACCACCACCGCGCCGGCGACGGCGCCGGCGAGGAAGCAGAGCAGGGAGGTGTTCAGGGAGGATGGTCTTTCCTGGTTCATGGTTCACCCACTTTCGCTATGAAGATTAGTGCGGCTCAGCCGCGATCGCCGAATTTCCCCGAAAGCGAGTCGCCGACGCCGTCCTCCTGGCTGTCCTTGGCCTGGTCGAGCCAGTACGCGGGCCGGCCGTAATAGTCGTAGAGGCGCACTTCGTACTCCCGGTTGACCGGTTGCCCGGGCAGCCATTCGGGGCTGTTCTTGATGTCGGCCCGGGGCAGGTTGACGTAGATCTGGTTCTCGGCCCAGCTGATCCGTTCCACCCAGTGCGGCGACAGCAGCACCTTCTTGCCGATCCACCAGTTGCTGGTGTCCACCACCAGATAGCGGATCGCCCAGGTCCGGTCGTCCACCACGACATCGGCAATGTGGCCGATCTCGCCGTCGGCGCCCTGGATGTGGTAGCCGGCGACTTCACGCAGGCTGCGCAGATGCGGGTCGCCGTGCTCCAGGTCCTCGCTCAGGCCGGCGGGCGGGGCCATGGCCAGCTGGCCGGGGTAGGTCCAGTTGCCCCACAGCCCGTCACCGACCCAGTAGGTCGGCCAGCCATAGAACCGGAAGTAATCCTGCTCGAACTGCCGGGAGACCGGCTTGTCGAGCGAAGCGGCCGGGCTGTGCCGCACCTTCTCCCGGGTCAGGGCCAGGTGGAAGCGCCGGGTCGGCCAGTCCGCCTTGCCGAAGGCGACCGGCGAGACCAGCACCTGGTTCCGCTCCTGCCAGAAGCCGGCGGTGTCCACCACCACGTAGCGCACGGCCCACCAGGCATCGTCGAAATAGAAATCGCCCACCTTGCCGATCTCGCCATCGCTGGCGCTCACCGTGAAATCTTCCAGGTCCTTCAAACTGCGCAACATGGCCTCGACTCCTCGCGACATGGCTTCGGCCAGCTGGATGCAGCTTCCGCGCCAGAACCCGATTCCAGGCCTGGCAACGGTTTCCCGCCGGTCCGAAGGCGTTGGCGGGCCCGAGTCCATCAAAGTGAAACGGTCAATCCTTCAATCAGGAGGGCTTCCCGAAATTCGGTGATATCTCCGCAGCCGGCATCGGCCGGGATCTTGAATCGCGGATCAGGCCCGGAGCGGGTATCGTACGCCATGGCCGACCATCCCCCCACGCCCTCCGCAGCCATGCTCGCGCCCTGGAAGGGCCCCTTCGGCGGCGTTCCGCCCTGGCACGAGGTGGTGCCCGAAGCCTTCCCCGACGCCTTCGAACGGGCCATGGCAGACCAGCGCCAGCACATCCGGCGGATCACCGGCAACCCCCGCCCCGCCACCTTCGCCAACACCCTCGCGGCCCTGGAACGCTCGGGCCGGATGCTGGAGCGGGTGAGCACCCTGTTCGAGGTGCACGCCAGCACCCTCAAGCTGGGCGAGCTGCCGAGGATCGAGGAGGAGGTGATGCCCCGGCTGGCCGCCTTCGCCGACGAGATCATCCAGGACCCGCTGCTGTTCCAGCGCATCGAAGCGGTCTACCGGCACCAGGACGGCCTGGACCCGGAGCAGCGGCGGCTCGCCTGGCATACCTACACCCAGTTCGCGCGCGGCGGGGCCCGCCTGGACGGCCCGGGCAAGGACCGGGTCAAGGCCATCAACCAGCGCCTGGCGGCGCTGTTCACCCGGTTCAGCCAGAACGTGCTGGCCGAGGAAACCAGCCAGTTCACGGTGGTGGAGCGGGAAGCGGACCTGGCCGGGCTGCCCGCGGAGTTCCGGGAGGCCGCCGCCCGCGCCGCCGCGGCCAGCGGGCTGGAGGGCCGGTGGGTGATCGCCAACACCCGCTCCGCGGTGGAGCCGTTCCTCGCCCATGCCGAGCACCGGGGCCTGCGCGAACAGGTGTGGCGCCGGTTCATCAGCCGGGGCGACAACGGCGGCGCCACCGACAACAACGCCCTGATCCCGGAGATCCTCGCGCTGCGCCTGGAACGGGCGCGGCTGCTGGGCTACCCCAGCCACGCCCACTGGTCCATGGAACCGACCATGGCCGGCAGCCCCGAGCGGGCCGCGGCCCTCATGGAGGCCGTGTGGCGCCCGGCCGCGGCCCGGGTCCAGGCCGAAGTGGCGGAGATCGAGGCGATCGCCGGCTTCAGGATCGCCCCCTGGGACTACCGCTTCTACATGGAGCAGCTGAAGCGGGCCAAGTACCGGCTGGACCTGAAGGAGCTGCAACCGTACCTGCAGCTGGACCGGCTGCGCGAAGGCATGTTCTGGGCCGCCGGCCGGCTCTACGGGCTGGTCTTCACGCGCCAGGAACTGCCGGTGCCGCACCCGGACGTCTCGGTCTGGTCGGCGGCGCACGCCGACGGCCGGCCCGCGGGGCTTTGGTACTTCGATCCGTTCGCCCGGCCCGGCAAGAGTTCCGGTGCCTGGATGAACAACTACCGGCGCCAGGAGGCTCTGGACCGCCCGGTGACGCCGATCGTCTCCAACAACGCCAACTTCGTGCCCGGCGCGCCCGGCGCCCCGGTGCTGATCTCCTGGGACGACGCGGTGACCCTGTTCCATGAGTTCGGCCACGCCCTGCACGGGCTGCTGTCGGAGGTGAAGCACCCCGAACTGTCCGGCACCGCCGTGCCCTGCGACTTCGTGGAGTTCCCCTCGCAGCTCAACGAGCACTGGCTGCAGACCCCGGAACTGCTGGAACGGTTCGCGCTGCATTACCAGACCGGGGAACCCATGCCGCGCCGCCTGGTGGACGGCCTCCAGCGGGCGGCCACCTTCAACCAGGGCTTCCAGACCATGGAATACCTGGCCTCGGCCATGCTCGATCTGAAGTTCCACCTGGCCGACGGACCAGCCATCGACCCGGCCGCGTTCGAGCGGGAGGAACTGGCCCGGCTGGGCATGCCCGAACAGATCGTCATGCGCCACCGGCCCACCCAGTTCAACCACATCTTTTCCTGCGACGAGTATGCGGCGGGATACTACGCCTACCTCTGGGCGGACGCCTTGACGGCCGACGCCTGGGAAGCCTTCCAGCAGGCCGGCGGGCCGTGGGACCGCACCGTGGCCGAACGGCTGCGCCGGCACATCCTCACCGTCGGCAACACCGTGGACCAGAGCGCGGCCTTCCGGAGCTTCCGGGGCCGGGACGTGGACACCGGCGCGCTCATGCGCAAGCGTGGATTTCTTGCATAATCTCCAGGCGTCACTATGATTCTTGAACCGGTCGGTTTTCTCCTGGTGCGACCATGGACTGGCAGCAACCCGAGCCCCTTGATCCCGCCCACCTGCGCCGTCTGGCCGAAGAGCGGCTGGATAAGGAGGACCCGGGCGAACTGGACGGCCTGGAAACGGCCCGGTTGGTGCACGAACTGCGCGTGCACCAGATCGAACTGGAAATGCAGAACGAGGCCCTGCGCGAAGCCCAGTTGACCGCGGAGGCCGGCTGGGAGCGTTTCCAGGAGCTCTACGATTCCGCCCCGGTGGCCTTTTTTTCGGTGGACGCCCAGGGCACCATCCTGGAACTCAACCTCGCCGGCGCGCGCCTGCTGAAGGGCGACCGGGGCGATCTGACGTTCCGGCGCTTCGACCCGTTTTTGCGCCCCTCCGACCGGGCCACGTTCGCCGCTTTCGTCCAGCGCGGGCTGGAACTGCGGGAGAACCGGCCCTGCGAGGTGTGCCTCTCGGGAACCGGGCCGGCCGTCCGGGTGCGCCTGCAGGGCGCGACCTCCGCCGACGGCAAGGTGCTTCAGCTGGCCGCCATGGATACCAGCGGGTGGCGGGCGGACGAGGCGGCACGCCTGGAAGAGCCCCTGGCCCGCCTGGGGGATTGCGGGCGCAAGCTGGCGGGCAACCTGGAGCCTGGACCGGACGGCCTGGTCCAACTCGCCAGGGAGATCGAGAACGCCAGCCGGCGCATCCGGGAACTGATCTAGCGAGGACCGCGCACGCGCAGGGCCACCAGCCGCCAGGCCTCGGGCAGATCCCCGCCTGCCACGGCGCACTGGATGGCCCGCTCCAGACCCGGCGCGTCCGGCGGATCACCCTCCCGGCGCTCGGCCCGGTCCAGATCGGGCCGTTCGCCGCAGTTGGCCAGCCGGCCCAGGTCGTTGCCGGTGAGGATCGCGCTGGCCCTGATCGGCTCCGGCAGGGCGTCGAAGCCGATGGGTTGGCCCGCCGGCTTGGGCAGCTCGAACAGCGCCGGCCCCGAAGCCCGGGTGTAGCAGGAGCCGCCGTTGCGACCCACCAGGTCCAGCCGGCCGGGCTGCAGGCTCTCGCCGTCGAAGCAGTCCTCCCGGGCATGGAAGGCCAGCACTTCCCCCACCAGCAGCAGGCCGCTGCCGGGGCCCTTGCCCAGCTCCACCACCTGGAACAGGCGGCACTCCATCTGGAAGGGCGATTCCGCCACCAGGTCCGGCTTCACCCGCAGGGCCGGCAATCCGGTGAAACCAGCCTTGGTGAACTCGTCCACCCCACCGGGGTACTCGGCGCTGGCGATGTTCATCTGCTCGACCATGGCGTGGCTCACGGCGGCGATGACGAACTCCCGGGTGGCGACGGCGTTGAGGTAGGTGTGCTTGACCGTGCCGTCCCGGCCCCGGCGGTTGGGGGCGAAGGCGACCATGGGCGGGTTGCTGCCGAACGCGTTGAAGAAGCTGAACGGGGCCAGGTTGCGCACGCCCGACGGGGAGCGGGTGCTGGCCAGGGCGATGGGCCGGGGCCCGACCCCTCCGGTGAGCAGGGCCCCGGTACGGAGCGGATCCAGGTCTTCCGGCAACAGCGTCCTGAACGGCATGGGCTTTTCTCCCTACACGCGATGCATGAGCCGCGGCCCCTGGGCCACCAGGGTGAACGGCAGGTCGATGCCCTGGCCCCGGACCACGGTGTTCTCCAGCCGGCCCAGGCCCTCCACCTCCATGGCCACCACGTCGCCCACCTGCAGCCAGAGGTCGTCGGTGACTTTGGAGCCGTTGAGTTCCATCAGGCAGCCGGTGCCCACCGTGCCGCTGCCCAGCACCTCCCCGGCGCTCACCCGGGCCCCGTAGGCGGTGCGCTGCAGGATCTGGGCGAATGTCCAGTTCATGCTGGCGGCATCGCCATCGCTGAGCGGCCTGCCGTTCACCGCGCAGGTCATGCGGGCATGCAGCACCTGGCCCTGGGGCGAGGGCGCCAGCTCCAGCTCGTCCTTGGTCACCAGCCAGGGCCCCAGCGAGGTGGCGAAATCCTTGCCCTTGCAGGGCCCCAGGGAAAGCTTCATTTCCTCGGTCTGGAGCGCGCGGGCGCTCCAGTCGTTCATGATCATGTAGCCGAAGATGGCGGCGTCGGCCTCATCCAGGGTGCAGTTGCAGAGGGGGCGGCCGGTGACCACGGCCACTTCCAGTTCGTAGTCGAGCCGGCGCAGGTGGTGCTCCAGCACCTCCATGGGGCCGGGGCCGATGACCGCCTGGTGGTTGGTGAAGTAGGTGACCGGGAAGAGATCGAACTCGGGGACCATCTCCAGGCCGCGGTTGCGCCGGGCGGTGGCCACGTGCTGGCGGAAGGCGTAGCCGTCGCGCATGGCCACCGGGCGCGGCACCGGCGCCAGCAGGGTGACGCCGGCGGGTTCCAGCAGCGCGGCCGCAGGATGGGCCGCCCGTTCCCGGGCCAGCGGCATCAGCTGGTCCTGGTCGCGGATCAGGGTGAGCATGTCCACGGCCAGGCGCGGCTCCCCGGCCCCCAGGTCGAGGATGCCGCCTCCTTCCATGACCGCGCCGATGCGCTCCTGGCCGTCGCTGCGAAAGGTCACCAGCTTCATCGGGCATCTCCCTGGACCCGGTCCGGAGGGTTCCGGACCGCGTGGGGGAGATGGTACAGCGACCTATTCCCACTGGCCAGCGGACGGAAACAATCTTATTGTGTTTTTCAACTTGCACCGCCCCATTCAAACCCCTTTTTCCAAACACCCATCGAGGATCACCCATGACCGCGAACACCTCCCCCCTTGGGGAATTCCTCCAGCCCTTCATTGGCCTCATGCGCGCGCCCCGGGCGCTCTGGGCGGTGTACCTGAGCACCCTCATGGAGGGCTTCGTCTACTTCGGCATGCTCATCTACCTGGCCATGTACTTCAACGAGTATGCCGGGCTCACGGATGTCCATGCCGGATGGATGGTGGGCACGCTCACCTCGGGCATCACCCTCAGCATGCTCTTCTTCGGCGGCAGCGCGGACCGCTGGGGCCTGCGCCGGGCCATCCTGCTGGCGCTGGCGTTGATGCTCCTGGGCCGCGCGCTGCTGGCCCTGGCGCCGCGCCTGGGGCTGGCCGCCGGCGGACTGCTGACGCCCTTCATCGCCGCGGCCATGGCCGGCATCCTGCTGGTGGTCCTGGGCTACGGCATCTACGTCCCGGCCGGCTATGCCGCCGTGCGCCGGTTCACCACCCCGGCCAGCGCCAGCATGGGCTTCGCCATGCTCTACGCGGTGATGAACCTGGGCGCCTGGCTGCCCAGCTTCATGGCGCCCATCCGCCAGCGCTACCGGATCAGCGGCGCCTTCGCCTTCTATGCTGCCACCACCGCCGCGGGGCTGGTCCTCACGGCGCTGCTGCTCAGCCGGAAGGCGGTGGCGGCGGCGACGGCGATGGCCGGGGAAGGCCCGGCGCCGGCCGCGGCGCCGCCCGCCTCGGCCGGCCTGCTGGGGGGGCTGGGCCACTGGCTGCGCAACCATCCCCTGGCCGACGGGAAATTCGCCTGTTTCATCTTCTTCCTGGTTCCGGTGCAGACCCTGTTCGCCTACAACTGGCTGGTGCTGCCGCAGTACGTGAACCGGGCGTTCGCCGGCTCCTGGGTCGGCGCCCGCTTCGAGGCCGCCACCAGCCTGAACGCCATCCTGGTCTTCCTCCTCTGCCCGGTGGTGGCCGCCGTCACCACCCGCACCCGGGTCTACTCGATGATGATCCTCGGCACCGCCGTCATGGCGGCCCCCACCTTCTTCCTGGCCCTGGGCCCGACGGTGCCGGGCCTGTTCGCCTTCATCGTCCTCATGACCGTGGGTGAAGCCATCTGGCAGCCCCGCTTCCTGCAGTACGCCGCCGAGCTGGCCCCGGAGGGCCGCACCGGCGCCTACATGGGCGTGGCCCAGTTCCCCTGGTTCCTCACCAAGATGTTCGTCCCCATCTATTCCGGCGCCGCCCTGGCCCGCTGGTGCCCCGACCCGGCCAAGGGCACCCTCAACACCGAGACCATGTGGCTGGTCTTCGGCGCCGTGGCCATGCTGACCTCGATCCTGCTGGTCCTGGCCAAGGGCTGGCTGGGCAAGGGTTTCAGGGAGGGGCTACCAGGGTAGCTTTTCCAGGTCCACGTTGCCGCCCGACAGGATCACCCCCACCCGCAATCCGGTGAGGTCGAACCGGCGCTCCCAGAGCAGGCCCACCGGCACGGCGGCGGAGGGTTCGATCACCAGCTTGGCGCGTTCCCACACGAACTTCATGGCCGCCACGATGCCGGCTTCGCTCACCGGCACGATCCGCTCCACCCGCTCCCGGATGATGGGGAAGGTCAGGTCGCCCAGGGAGGTCAGCAGGCCGTCGGCGATGGTTTTGGGATCGAGCGAAGGGATGATCCGGCCCGCCGCCATGGACCGGCAGGCGTCGTCGGCCGCCTCGGGTTCGGCGGCGATGACCCGGATCGCCGGCGCCACGCCCTGGGCGGCGATGGCGGTGCCGCTCAGCAGGCCGCCGCCGCCCACCGGGGCCAGGATCACGTCCAGGTCGGGATAGTCCTCCAACAGTTCTAGCGCCGCGGTGCCCTGCCCGGCGATGACCCGGAGGTCGTTGTAGGGGTGGACGATGGTCGCCCCGGTTTCGGCCACCACCCGGGCCTGGGCCGCTTCCCGGGCCGCCAGGGTCGGTTCGCAGAAGGTGATCTGGCCACCGTAGCCGGCCACCGCCGCCTTCTTCACCCCGGGGGCGCTGCTGGGCATGACAATGTGCGCCGGCACCCCGCGCAGCCGCGCGGCCAGGGCCAGGGCCTGGGCGTGGTTGCCCGAGGAGTGGCACACCACGCCGCGTGCCGCTTCCTGGTCGGTGAGGGAGAACACGGCGTTGCAGGCGCCGCGGAACTTGAAGGCGCCCACCCGCTGCAGATTCTCGCACTTGAGGAAGACCTGGGCGCCCACCGCCCGGTCCAGGCTGGCGCAGGTCACGACCGGCGTGCGATGCGCGAAGGGCCGGATCCGTTCGGCTGCCATGCGGATGTCTGCGAGCGTCGGAGCCATGGGCCCTCCTGGCACCAGTGTAGCAAACGGGCATGCGATAATATCCGCAAGGAGCCATGATGGAAGTCATCTCGCACGCCGACGGCGTGGCCGCGGAAACCGCCAACAGCATCACCCACGGCCTGGGCATCGCCTTCAGCGTGGCGGCCCTGGTGCTGCTGACCGGCTCGGCCGCGGCGCACGGCAGCGCCCGCCACGTGGTGGGGGCCGTCATCTTCGGCACCACCCTGGTGCTGCTCTATACCATGTCCACCCTCTACCACGCCCTGCGCAACCAGCGCGCCAAGCGGGTGTTCCACATCCTGGACCACTCCGCCATCTACCTGCTGATCGCCGGCACCTACACCCCCTTCTGCCTGTCCACCCTGCGCGGCGGCTGGGGCTGGAGCCTGTTCGGGGTGGTCTGGGGCCTGGCGGCCCTGGGGGTGGCGTTCAAGTCGGTGTTCACCGGCCGGTTCGAGATCCTCTCCACCGGCGTCTACCTGGCCATGAGCTGGATGGTGCTGGTGGCGGCCATGCCCCTGTGGCGCGCCCTGCACCGGGACGGGCTGGCCTGGCTGCTGGCCGGAGGCTTCTGCTACACCCTGGGGGTGGTGTTCTATTCCTGGCACCGGTTGAAATTCCACCACGCCATATGGCACCTGTTCGTGCTGGCCGGCAGCCTGTGCCACGTGGTCGCCGTGCTGGGCTTCGTCATCCCTCATTAGGAGTGTGTCCATGATTCCCATGGATTGCCTGCCCGGTTCGGCCCAGTGGCGCAACGCGCTGGACGCCCTGGCCCGGCACCCGGGCCCCCTCTGGGTGTATGGCGAGGCCGGGACCGGGGTCAGCACCGTCGCCGGCTGGATGGCCGCCCAGCGCGCCGCCGCCCTGCTGGATGACGCCGAGCAGTTGGACCCCGCCACCCTGGCGGCCTGGATCACGGCCCATCCGGACGGCGTGCTGGCCTCCCACCAGGACCCCGGGGAGGCCGCCGGCCGCTGCCTGGCGTTCCGGCTCCAGGCCCTGGGCGACGATCCCGGCAGCGTGCCGCGCTGCCTGGCCGCCATGGCGGCGGAGGAGGGCCTCACCGGCGCCTTGCCGCCCCGACTGGCCGCCCTGCCCTGCCCCGGCAACCTCAGAGGCCTGCGCAACCGGCTGGTGCGCTGGAAGCTCCTGGGCCAGCTCCCCGAGGAGCCGGCCGCGCCGGGGCTGCCGCTGGAGACCGAGGACCTGGCCGCCAATCTGCACGTGCTGGAGCGGCTCCTGCTGCACCGGGCGCTCCGGCGCAGCTACGGCAACCGGGTGGAGGCGGCCAACCGGCTCGGGGTGAGCCGGCGCCAGTTGTACCTGCTCATCGCGCGCCATGGCGACCCGGTGCGCGGGGAGCTGGCCAGCAACGCCGGCCCCAAGCGGCTCAATAAACCCCGGCCAAAAATCCAGGTTCCGCCGAGCGGGCCGATAAACCTGTAGAACTGACTGATTGGAAATGAACATGGCGAATCCCCTCAGGGTATTGGTGGTGGACGATGATCCAGGCATGCGGGAAGGCATGGCCATGAGCCTGAAGCGGGCGAGCTTCGTGACCGAGCAGGCCCGGAGCGGCGAGGACGCGCTGCGCATGACCCGCCCCGGCGCCTTCGACGCGGTGGTGACCGATCTGCGCATGACCGGCATGGATGGCCTCCAGCTCACCGCCCGGCTCAAGGCCCTGGACTCCAGCCTGCCGGTCCTCCTGGTCACCGCCTTCGGCAGCCTGGACACCGCCCGGGAAGCCATGCGCCTGGGCGCCTTCGACTACCTGTCCAAGCCGTTCAGCCCCGACGAGCTGGTCCAGGCCGTGCGCAAGGCCATCAGCAGCGACGGCCGGCTCAAGGCCGAGGAGCCCGGCGAAGCGCCGGTGATCCTCACCCAGGACCCGGTCCTGGCGGAAACCCTGGCCCTGGCCCGGCGCGCCGCCGACAGCCGGGCCACCATCCTGATCCAGGCGGAGAGCGGCACCGGCAAGGAGTTGCTGGCCAAGCTGATCCATGCCGCCAGCCCCCGGCGCAAGGGCGCCTTCGTCGCCATCAACTGCGCCGCCATTCCGGAAAACCTCCTCGAATCCGAGCTGTTCGGCTTCGAGAAGGGGGCCTTCACCGGCGCCACCAGCGCCAAGCCCGGCCGGTTCGAGCAGGCCGACGGCGGCACCCTGGTGCTGGACGAGATCGGCGAGCTGCCGCTGGCGCTCCAGGGCAAGCTGCTGAGGGCCATCCAGGAGCGCACCGTCGATCGCCTGGGAGGCAGCCGGCCCATCGCCGTGGATGTGCGCATCATCGCCCTCACCAACCGCGACCTGGTCACCGAGGTCAAGGAAGGCCGGTTCCGCGAGGACCTCTACTACCGGCTCAACGTCATCCCCCTGCGCCTGCCGCCCCTGCGGGAACGCACCGCCGATCTCGACCTGCTGGCCCTGCACTTCGCCGAGCGCTACGCCCGGGACAACGACCGCCCCACCCCCAGGCTGGCCCCCAGCTTCCAGGCGGCCCTCACCCGGCACCCCTGGCCGGGCAACATCCGCGAACTGGAAAACGCCATCCAGCGCTGCGTGGTGCTCAATCCGGGCAGCCTGCTGACCGCCCAGGACCTGAGCTGGCTGCTGGATCCGGCCCAGATGGAGGGGCTGCCGGCGGACCCGCCGGAGCCCGAGGCCCGCGCGGTCCAGGACCCCGAACCGCCGCTCCCGGAGCAGCCCGCCCACGGTGCCCGCATCCATGTGGCCGACCCCCGGCAGCCGCTCCATGAAGTGCCGCTGGGCACCCTGGTGGCCCTCCCGCTCGGCCTGAGCCTGCCCGAACTGGAGCGGTTCTGGCTGCTTTCGACCCTGTCCGCCCTGGAAGGCAACCGCACCCATTGCTCCCAGAAACTGGACATCGCCCTGCGCACCGTGCGCAACAAGATCAACGAGTACCGTGCCGACGGCTTCGAGATTCCCGCGACCGGCCACGCCCGGGAGGATTGAGGAACTTTTCACTTTTCAAGATCACCTGAGTACCGGAGAACCCGAGATGCGGCTGGTCCGGTGGCTGGTGATGGGGAAAACATGCCTTTGCTGGCTGGCCGCCATGGGGCCGGCGTGGCCCGCTTCGGCCGACGGGCGGGCCGCGGCCAGCCTGGGCTGGCCCGAGCCGCGCTGCTGCCGCCTGTGCCCGGCATCCTGGCCCGGCTCCGGCCCGGCCATCCCGCACTGGCACCTGCCGGCCGGCGGCGCCCAGCGGCGGGTCAAGGGCGCGCACAACCTGGTGCTGGAAGTCCGACGGATCGAGCTCAACGACGCCCATGGGGTTCCGGTGGGCTCGTTCAGGTGAAGGGATCTCTCAGCGACGCGTCATTCCGCCGCCGAATCCAGGTCCAGCAGCCCCTCCGGCGGGTCCAGGTCGATCCGCCGCGCGGCCAGGTCCACCTGGAACCAGGCCTTGATGTAGGGGATGTCGCGCTGGCCGCGCCGGCCGGGGCGCAGGTCGCGCATGACCACCATGTCGTAGCCCATGGGCGTGGGCTCCAGCCGGAGCACTTCGCCCACCTTGACCCCGGCGATGAACACGTCGCAGCCGGTCCAGTCATGGCGGTAGGATTCGCCTTCGGGCAGCTCGGCCAGGGGGTCGGTGGTCCACAGCGCCCAGCCCTTGAAGGGCTCGGAGGCCGTCCGGTCGGGGATTTCCTCGAAGGCCACGCAGGCGCGGTCCTGGTGCAGCCGGAAACCGCGCAGCTTGACCCGCCGGGCCGGGGGGGCCGGTTCGGCCTCGGCCTCCAGGTCCTGGGACGGCGGCGCCAGCACCAGGCAGGCCAGCTCGGTCAGCCTGGCCGGATCGTCCATCAGTTCATGCATCAGGAACTCGCCCTTGAGCCCCTGGATCTTGGCCAGGTGTCCCAGCAGCAGCATGTCAGGACGCCTCGGGGCGCACCCGCGGGGCCTCGTCGCCGTCGTACAGCTCCAGGTTCACCACGTTCAGTCCGGCCTTCTCGCCGGCGGCCTTCACCAGCAGCCGCAGCGACGAGATCATGCGCCCGCTCTTGCCGATGATGCGGCCGCGGTCCTTGGGGTCGGCGTAGATCAGCACGTCGGCCTTGCGGCCTTCGGCTTTCACCTCCACCTTGAGGGCCTCGGGAGCGTCCAGGAGGGGGGTCAGGACATCGATCAGAAAGGCTTCAAAGTCCATGCAAGCTCCACCGGAAATATCACGCCATGACCAGCCAGACCGGACCTGGGCCCGGCCTGGTGGGGGAAAGTGCGGCTACTGCAGGATCGCGTTCTTCTTGAACAGCTCGAGCACGGTCTTGGAGGGCTGGGCGCCCTTGGCGATCCAGGCCTTGGCCTTCTCGGCGTCGATCCGGATGGTCTCGCCGGACGTGGCGATGGGGTTCACGAAACCGAGGATCTCGATGGCGCGGCCGGTGGGGATGCGGTCGTTCTCGGAAACGACGATGTGGTAGAAGGGCCGCTTCTTGGCGCCGTTCCTGGCGAGACGGATGGAAAGCATCGGGGACTCCTTGGTGTTGAAAAAAGGGTAGGCGGGGTTAAAGCGAAAAGGGCGGTTTGCCCATGCCCGGCATGTTCTGCATGCCCTGCATGCGCTTCATGAATGATGGGTTGTTCATCTGCGACATCATCTTCTTCATTTCCAGGAACTGCTTGAGCAGCTGGTTTACCTCGTGCACCGGCCGGCCGCTGCCGGCGGCGATCCGGCGCTTGCGCTTGCCGTCCAGCAGGTTGTGGTTCTGCCGCTCCTTGGGGGTCATGGAGTTCAGGATGGCCTCCAGGTGCTTCACCCGCTTGTCGGTGACGGCCGTTTCCAGCTGCTGCTTCATCTGGCCCATGCCGGGGAGCATCCCGAGGATCTTCTGCATGCTGCCGAGCTTCTGGATCTGTTGCATCTGCGCGCGCATGTCCTCCAGGCAGAACTGGTTCTTGACGAACCGCTTGGCCATGCCTTCGGCCTGCTTCTCGTCGATCTTGTCCTTGGCCTGCTCGATCAGGGTGAGCATGTCGCCCATGCCGAGGATGCGCTGGGCCATCCGGTCGGGGTGGAAGCGCTCGAAGTCGTCCAGCTTTTCGCCGTTGCCGACGAACTTGATGGGCATGCCGGTGATGTGCTTGATGCTGAAGGCGGCACCGCCGCGGGTATCGCCGTCGGCCTTGGTCAGGATCACCCCGGTGATGGCCAGCTTCTCGTGGAACGCCCCGGCCGAACGCACCGCGTCCTGGCCGGTCATGGCGTCGGCCACGAACAGGATCTCGCCGGGTGCGCAGGCGGACTTGATCCGGGCCAGCTCGTCCATCAGGCCTTCGTCCAGGTGCAGGCGCCCGGCGGTGTCCAGCAGGACCACGTCCCAGCCCTTCTCGGCCGCGGACCGGACGGCCTCGCGGCAGATCTCCACCGGATCCCGGGACTCGGTGCGGAAGCTGGGCACCCCGGCGTCCTTGGCCACCACGTGCAACTGCTCGATGGCCGCCGGACGGTTCACGTCGGCGGGCACCAGCAGGGGGAAATGTCCGTTCTTTTTCAGATATTTGGCTAACTTGCCGCAGGTGGTGGTCTTGCCCGAGCCCTGCAGGCCGACCATCATCACCACGGTCGGGGGCTTGACCGCCAGTTCCAGGGGCCGCTCGGGGGCCACGCCCCCCATGATCTCGGTGAGTTCCTGGTAGACCACGTCGATGAACTGCTGGGCCGGGTTGAGCCCCTGCAGGACCTCGACGCCCAGCGCCTTCTCCTTCACCCGCTGCAGGAAGGTGCGGGCCACCTGCACGTGCACATCCGCTTCGAGCAGCGCCATGCGCACTTCCCGGAGCGCTTCCTCGATGTTGCGCTCGGTCAGCTTGGCCTGGCCCCGCAATGATTTCATCGCGCGGGTGAGTTTATCGGAGAGGGTATCGAACATGGTTCCCGGAAGCAGGCGGAGCCATCCCAGGTTGGGATGAACCCATGATCTTACCGCCAAAAAGGCCAAGTCTCAATTAAAAGGAGTGGCACCTGGGTGACAATAGTACATCCGAGGAGTCAACCATGCCTCAAAGCCCGGCCAACCGGCTCATCCACAGCACCAGCCCCTATCTGCTGCAGCACGCGCACAACCCGGTGGACTGGCGCCCCTGGGGCCCCGAGGCCCTGGCCCTCGCCCGCGCCGAAGGCCGGCCGATCTTTCTCAGCATCGGCTATAGCGCCTGCCACTGGTGCCACGTCATGGAACGGGAATCGTTCGAGGACCCGGCGGTGGCCCGGATCCTCAACGCGGAATTCGTCCCCATCAAGGTGGACCGGGAGGAGCGGCCCGACCTGGACGAGCTGTACATGGCGGCCGTGCAGGCCATCACCGGCCGGGGCGGCTGGCCCATGAGCGTCTGGCTCACCCCGGAGCTCAAGCCCTTCTACGGCGGCACCTACTTCCCGCCCACCGGACGCTTCGGCCTGCCCGGCTTCACCCAGGTACTGGAAGGGGTCGCCCGGGCCTGGCGCGAGCGCCGCGGAGAGGTGGAAGGCGACGCCGCCCAGCTGGCGGCGGCGCTGGCGCGCCAGGCGGCGGCGCCGGGCGCGACCCTGCCCGGTCCGGAGCTGGTCGAGACCGCCCTGGCCCAGCTGCGCCGGAGCTTCGACCCCCGCTGGGGCGGCTTCGGGCCGGCACCCAAATTCCCCCAGGCCATGGCGGTGGAACTGATCCTGCGGCGCGGCAGCCCGGCCGACCGGGCCATGGCCGTGCGCACCCTGGACGCCATGGCCGAGGGCGGCATGTTCGACCACCTGGGGGGCGGCTTCTCCCGCTACAGCGTCGACGAGCGCTGGCTGGTCCCGCACTTCGAGAAGATGCTCTACGACAATGCCCAGCTGGCCACCTGCTACCTGGGCGCCTTCCAGGCCACCGGCCGGACAGAGTACCAGACCATCGCCCGGGAGACCCTGGACTACCTCCTGCGCGATCTGCGCGACCCGGCCGGAGGCTTCCATTCCAGCGAGGACGCCGACAGCGAAGGCGCCGAGGGCCGCTTCTACGTGTTCACCCCGGCCGAGATCGAAGCCGCCCTGGGCGCGGCGGACGGAGCCCGGTTCTGCCAGGCCTACGGCGTCACCGAGGCGGGGAATTTCGAGCACGGTGCCAGCGTGCTGCACCGGTTCGACGCGCCGCCCGGCCTGGGCGGCCTGGCGGACCTGCGTGCCCGGCTGCGGGCCGCCCGGGACACCCGGGTGCGCCCCGGCAAGGACGACAAGGTGCTCGCCGCCTGGAACGGCCTGGCCCTGACCGCCTTCGCCCGCGGCTTCCAGGTGCTGGGCGAGCCGCGCTACCTGGATGCCGCCCTGGCCCTGGCGGCCTTCCTGCTGCGGGAGATGGCCCCGGGCGGCGGCCTGCTGCGCACCTGGCGCCAGGGCCGGGCGCAGATCCCGGGGTTCCTGGAGGACTACGGCGCGGTGGCCTGCGGCCTGGTGGATCTGTATGAAGCCTGTTTCGACCCGTCCTGGCTGCGCTGGGCGGGCCACCTGGCGGACACCATGCGCGAACGGTTCGAGGACCCCGCCCAGGGCGGCTTTTTCGGCAGCCCGGACCCTTCGGAGGACCTGCTGTTCCGGCAGAAGCCGTTCCACGACGGTGCCCTTCCGGGCGGCAACACCCTGGCGGCCCGTGCCCTGTTGCGGCTGGCCGGGCATCTGGAGCGGCCGGAGTTCCAGGACAGCGCCGAGCGGGCCCTGCGCTGCGCCGGCCCGCTCATGGAACGGGCCCCCGGCGGTTTCCTGGGCATGCTGGCGGTGCTGGACCTGGCGGCGGCGCCCATGACCCTGGTCATCACCGGCGATCCCGGGCACCCCGCGACCCGGGCCCTGCTGGCCGCGGCCCGGCGCCCCTTCCTGCCCAACCTGGCCATCTCCCTGGCGGCGGCCGACCCGGACCTGCCCCTGCACCGGATGGTCCGGAACGATTCCGCCCGCCCCGCCGCGTTGCTTTGCCGGGGTCGGACTTGTGCGCCTCCGGTCACCGATGCCGCCGCTTTGGAACAATTACTCATGGGCTGATCAGGCGCGCACCACCCCTAAGTTTTTTTATAAATTTATTATTTATATTTCAGTTTCCGGATTGCTTTCATTCCGGCCTTCCAGGAAATAAATTTTATATATCCTGCGCCTCATTTTGGCCTATTATTCCATTGGCCCGCACGGTTGGCATTTGTTGATTTAATGTATGCAACATTCCCGAGCGCAACGTCTTCCCCGGGATATTCACCTTGGCAGATTCCCTCCTCCAACCCGCCTGGCTCGACGCCCAAGGGCGCAAAGAAGGAAGGTACGTCATCGGGCCCCTGCTCGGCCACGGCGCCATGGGCGATGTCTACGAAGCCTGGGACATCGTCCTGGCCCGCCCGGTGGCCCTGAAGATCCTCCAGCACCTCGAACCCGCGGCCATGATCCGGTTCATGCATGAAGCCCAGCTCCATGCCCGCCTGGACAGCCCGAACATCTGCCGCATCTATGATGTCGACGCGAGCAACGGCACGCCGCGCATCGCCATGCAGCTGATCCGCGGGCCCAACCTGGAGGACGCCGCCCCGGACCTCCGGCTGGACGAGGTGGTGAGCATCCTCGCCCAGGTGGCGGAAACCGTGCATGGCGCCCACCAGTTGAACCTGATCCACCGGGACATCAAGCCCTCCAATATCCTCCTGAAGTGGACCGAGCACGTCGGCTGGACCCCGTTCATCTGCGATTTCGGGCTGGCCATGGCCCTGGACGGCCCCTCGGTCACCCAGCCCCTGGCCATGACCGGAACCCCCGCCTACATGGCGCCCGAACAGGTCCGGGGCGACCGGACCCTGGTCGGCCCGCCCACGGATGTCTACGGCATCGGCAGCACCCTGTATTTCACCCTGGTGGGGCGCCCCCCCTGCGTGACCACCACCACCGCCGAAATGCTCCGGGTGAAACGCGAGCGCCGGTTCCCCCGGCCCCGGTCCCTGGAGCCCGACATTCCGCCCGCGCTGGAAGCCATCCTGTTCAGGTGCCTGGAACCTTCCCCCCAGGATCGCTACGCCACCGCCCTGGAACTGGCGGCGGAACTGAGGGGGGTCCTGGGAACCCTGAACGGCGGATCCCGGTCCGAGCCGGGCCTCAAGGGGCGCCTGCGCGCCTGGATCAGCAACCGCCGGCGCACCGTGTCGGTGGCCGCCGCCGCGATCTGCCTGACCGGCACCCTGCCGCTCCTGGGCAGTTACCTGAGGCGCCAGCGGCTCAAGGACGGCGAAGTGGCCCAGCTCATCGCGCTCGAAGCGAGCAGCCTCGAACAGAGCATCCGCAACGAGCGGCTGCTGCCGGTCCATGACCTCCGGCCCGCCGCCAACCGCACCCGCACGCGCATGGCGGCCCTGCGGGCCAAGGCCGGGACGATCGGCGCCCGGGTCGACGGGCCCACCGGCTTCGCCCTGGGCCGGGCCCATTTCCTCCTGGGAAACTACGACATGGCCCAGACCGAGCTCGGCAAGGCCTGGTCCGCCGGCTTCCAGGCCCCCGACGCGGCCTTCCTGCTGGCGCAGATCCAGCTCGAGACCTACCGTTCCATGGTCGTGCAGGCCGGCTTCGAGGGACAGCCGCCGCCGCCCCAGGCCTCCCTGGCCCGGGCCGGCCAGTACCTCCAGGAGGCCCGGATGCAGACCAGCCACCCCCGGGAGTTCGCCGAGGCCCTGGGCGACGTGCTGCACGGCAACCAGGCCCGGGCCGCCACCCTGGCCGAGGAGGCCCTGAAGGCCAACCCCTGGCACCTGGAGTCGGCCATCCTGGGCTGCGACAGCCTCGTCCGGCTGGCCAGGGAACGGCTCGATGCCGGCGACGCCGATGGCGCCGAGGCCAGCTACCAGGAGGCCCTGGACCTGACCCGGGACGCCCTGGCCCGCGGCCAGAGCGAGCCGCGCCTGCACCACGCCGCCTGCACCGCCGCCCTCGGCCTGGCGGCCATCGCGCTGGATAGCGGCGACCTGACCCAGGCCTGCCTGGGCGAGCTGGAGCAGCGGACCGACCTCGCCCTGGTGCTCGACCCGGACAACCAGGACGCCCAGAGCGACTGGCTCCAGGTGCGCACCCTGAAAGCCATGCGCCTGCGCGGACTGGGCCAGGATGCGCGCCCGGTGCTGGACCTGGCGCTGCAGTTCTACTGGACCCGCACCCGGGAGCCCCGGAACCTCGACCTGCGCATGGACCACATGGTGCTCTACTGGCTCCAGGCGGAGCGGGATTTCGAGCGGGGCGAGGATCCCGGCCCGTCCCTGGCGGAGGCCCTGAAGGACCCGGGCCATACCGTCACCCGGTTCCGCGACTTCCAGGGCGACCTGCTGAATTTCAAGGCCCGGGTGGAAGCCTCCAGAGGGCAGGATCCCCGGACGACCCTGGAGACCGTGACCGCCCAGTTCGAGCCCCCAGCCGGCCGGCAGGCCAGCTGCAGCCTTTGCGAAATCGCCGCCAAGGCCTGGCTGCTCCGCGCCGAGTGGGAGCTCCACCACCAGATCGACCCCGGCGCCAGCCTCCGGCGCGCCCAGACGCTGCTCAAGCGCGCCCTGGAAAGCCGGCCCACCTCCGCCTCCGGCCACGCCCTGCTGGGCCAGAGCGAGGTGCTCGAAGCCAGATGCGCGCCGGGCGAACGCAAAGCCCTCCTGGCCCGGGCCACCGAAAACCTGCGCTGGTCCAGGCGGCTGAATCCGGCGGATCGGGACCTCGCCCGCCTGCAAAGCCTGCTCGCCCGCCCTTGAAAAAGACCCCGGGCTCCCCTTGTGGACCCGCACCGCAGGCCTATGCTTGGCGTTGGGTAGACAAAGAGTCTGAAGGACCCAAACCTCGGGGCTACCACTGCGTGAGCCCCTTCCCCAGGAGTGGATTACCATCCTCCAACGCCTGGCGAGACCCGAAAAACAACCGGCACCCCTTTCGGGGTGCCTTTTTATTTAGATCGATTCCAGCGCCTGGCGCAGGTCCTCGATCAGGTCGTCGGTGTCCTCCAGGCCCACGGACAGCCGGATCATGTTGTCGGTGATGCCGGTGTGCGCCTTTTCCTGGGCGGTCATGTCCGAATGGGTCATGGTGGCGGGGTGCTCGATCAGGCTTTCGATGCCGCCCAGGCTCACCGCCATCTTGATGTGCCGGATGGCGTCCAGCACCCGGAAGGCCTCGGGCTCGCCGCCCTTGACGCAGAACGAGACGATGCTGCCGGAGCCGGTGCACTGCTGCTTCCACAAGGCCTGCTGCCGGGCACCCATGGACGGGCTGCCGGGGTAGGCCACGCTCTGGACCTTGGGGTGCCGGGCGAGGAAATCGACGATGCGCAGCGTGCTTTCCTGCTGCTTTTCCATGCGCAGCTGCAGGGTCCCCAGCGAACGGTTGATGAGCCAGGCGGAATCCGGATCGGAATTGGAGCCCAGGATGGTGCGCATCACCTTGATCTGGCCCATCAGGGCGGCGCTGCCCATGGCGACGCCCGCCACCACGTCGGAGTGCCCGCCGAAGAACTTGGTGGCCGAATAGACCAGCACGTGGGCGCCGTTCAGCAGCGGCTTGCTGAAGATCGGACCCATGAAGGTGTTGTCGACGATCACCAGGATCTGCCGCTCCGGCGTGGAATACTGGTCGGCCAGTTCCCGGGCGGCCGGCACATCCGAAATGATGTTGGTGGGGTTGGCCGGAGATTCGATGTAGATGACCTTCACCGTGGGGTCATTGGCCACCACCCGCTCCATCTGCTCCTTGGTGCTGCCGGCCGGGAACGCGATGGTCTTGATCTGGAAGGCGGGGAGCAGGTGGCGGAACAGGTACTCGGTCCCGCCGTAGACCGGATCGGCGAACACCAGCGTATCGCCCGGCTTCAGGAAGGCCAGACAGGTGCCGGAGATGGCGCCCATGCCCGAGGAGAACAGCGCGGCGGATTCGGCGCCGTCCCAGGCGGTGATCTTCTCCTCCAGCATTTCGCTGTTGGGGTTGTTCACCCGGGTGTAGATGAGCGCCGGGCTTTCGCCGGCCTTGATCGGATCCAGCCCGTAGGCGATCTCGAAGGCGCGCTTGCCTTCGGCGGCCGTCTTGAAGATGAAGGTCGAAGTCCTGAATACCGGGGGCACTGCCGCGCCTTCCGATCTCTGCGGGTCGTAGCCCTTGGAGAAGATCGCGGTCTGCGGCTTGATTTTGCTCGGGGTCTTGACAGTCATGTGGCGCTCCATTCCTTTGAGATTGCACTGATTATCGCCCCGGGCGAAAACCGTTGGGGTGCGCTGCGTCACATCGTGGCCGCCGAAACCAAGGGCCGGATTGGAACGCCGGGCCAGAAACCGTGAATTGCCTGATGTTGCCGGTATTTTACCATTTCAACGATGAAAATCGTTGCACCGGGTCGACCGCAAGGGTAGTCTGTATTTTCCAAGAACCGCACCGTCCACATGGAGGCCTCATGGCTGCTTTCGTCACCCAACCCGCACCGGATTTCAAGGCGACCGCCCTGGTGAACGGGCAGTTCGTCGAAACCTTCACGCTCTCCCAGTTCGCAGGCAAGAAGGTGGTGTTGTTCTTCTACCCCTTGGACTTCACCTTCGTCTGCCCGACCGAGATCCTGGCCTTCTCCGACGCCATCGAGGAGTTCAAGGCGCGCAACACCCAGGTGATCGGGGTCTCAGTGGATTCCCACTTCAGCCACTTCGCCTGGGCCAACCTCGATCGCAAGGAGGGCGGCATCAAGGGCGTCAGCTTCCCCCTGGTCTCCGACCTGAACAAGACCATCGCCGCCGACTACGGCGTCCTGCTGGCCGGCGGCGTGGCGCTGCGCGGGCTGTTCATCGTCAACGAGAAGGGCATCCTGAAGCACATCACGGTCAACGACAACAGCCTGGGCCGCAACGTGGAGGAAGTGCTGCGGGTGCTGGACGCGGTGGACTTCTCGGAAAAGCATGGCGAGGTCTGCCCGGCCAACTGGAAGAAGGGCGAAAAGGCCATGAAGGCCACCTCCGACGGCCTGAAGGCCTACGTGGCCTCGCGCTAAAGACTCAAGGTCCTGCCCTGGAGCAGGAGGCCGGCGATCTCGTACATGTTGGAGACCCGGCCCACCGCCAGGGCGTCCTTGAGCTGGTAGAACTCCAGGCAGGTGCCGCAGGCCAGGATCTCCACCCCGCGTTCCGCCAGCCGGCGCAGGTTGACCAGCGACTCCGAGCCTTCCACGGCCAGGCGCACCCCGCCGTTCATGAGGATGATCCGCATGGGCAGCGTCTCGGACTCGGTGAGGGTGTACAGGAAGGCGCGCATGAGCAGGGCCGCCAGCTGGTCATCGCCGGCGCCGATCCCGGCCGAGGCGATGAACACGGTGGCCGGTTGCGGGGCCGGGGCCGGAGCCGGGGCCGGCCCCGGGGTGGCGAACACCCGGGGTTCCGCCGTGGCCGGGGCGGGGGGCGCGGGCCGGATCAGGATGCGGCTGGTGGTCCCCTCCGTCTCCACGGCTTCGACCGCGCACTTGGCGTAGCCGACGAAGCGGACCACGTTCTCCAGGGAGGAGGCATCGTCCACGAGCACTTCCAGGAGGTCGAAACCGCCTTCCGCCAGGGCCTTGCGGGTGAGGATGACCGGCTGGGGGCAGGCTTGGCCCCGGGCGTCCACGGTCCTACGGGTATCGTTCATAGCTGTATACCTTTCTGGAAGAGGGGCCGGCCTGGGTGGCCGTGACCCGCCACAGTTCCTGGGCTCCGCAGGCGCGGAGCCGTTCGCAGGCGCCTTCCGCGCCCTGCACCAGCAGGCAGAAGCCGCAGTCGCTGCGGATCTGCCGCGGCACCGGGATCAGCTCCACCGGCGTGGCTTCGCCCTTGAGGGCCTGTTCGGCCCCGAGCGCCGCCTGGCTGGAGGGGAAGGTCGCGATGAGGTCCATCACAGGATGACCTCCACCGTGTCCGCCGGGCCGCCGCTGGCGCCGACGATGCAGGCGTCCACGCCGGCCTGGGCCAGCGCGGCCAGGGCCTCCTGGGCCACCGCTTCGGGCACGGCGGCCAGCAGGCCGCCGGAGGTCTGGGGGTCGAACAGCACGTCCAGGGCCAGCGCCGGCACCGCCTCGGCGTTGCGGATGAAGCGCAGGCGCGCCCGGTTCCGGCGGGCGCCCTCCGGCACCAGGCCCTGGGCCGCGTAGTCCAGCACTCCCGGCAGCAGGGGCAGGTCCCGGTAGTACAGACGCAGGCCGCACTGGGCGCCACAGGCCATTTCCACCGCGTGCCCGGCCAGCCCGAAACCGGTGACGTCGGTGCAGGCCATGACCGGGAAGCGCCCCAGCACCTCCGCGGCCAGCCGGTTGAGGGTGCCCATGGACCGGTGGGCGGCCGCCAGGGATTCCGGCAGGGCGCATTCGGCCCGCACCGCCATGTTGACCAGCCCGGTGCCGATCCGCTTGGTCAGGATCAGGCTGGCCCCGGGCCGCAGGGTGTTGTTGCGCCAGGCCTTGGCCGGGTCCACCAGGCCGGTGACCGCATAGCCCAGCTTGGGTTCGGCATCCTCGATGCTGTGCCCGCCCAGCAGGGCGCAGCCGGCCTCCACCAGGGCCTCCAGCCCGCCGGCCAGCATGGCCTTGAGCGGGGCGATGCCCAGGGCCTGCAGCGGATGGCAGACCAGGGCCAGGGCGGTGATCGGCCGGGCGCCCATGGCATAGATATCGGAAAGGGCGTTGGCTGCGGCGATCCGCCCGAACAGCCGGGCATCGTCGACGATCGGCGGGAAGAAATCCACGGTCTGGACCAGCGCCAGATCGGGCCCGAGCCGGAACAGCCCGGCATCCTCGCTGCCGGCGAAGCCGGCCAGCAGTTCCGGATAGGCCGGCTGGATCAGCCCGCACAGGGCTTCTTCCAGCACGCCGGGGCCGAGCTTGGCGCCGCAGCCGGAGAACCGGGTGAACTGGGTGAGGGCGGGTTCGCTCATGTCAGCAGGGTCTCCATGGTGGTCAGCACCTCGTCGAGTTCCGCCTCGGTGTTGTTCCAGCCCGGTGAGAAGCGCAGGGTGCCGCCGGCTTCCAGCGTGCCGAGGCCGCGGTGGGCCGCCGGGGCGCAGTGCAGCCCGACCCGCTGGGCGATCTCCCGGCGGTCCAGCTCCAGCGCCAGCTCGCCCAGGTCGCGGCCCTGCACGGTGATGGACACCACCGGAGCGCGCCTTGCGCCGGGCCCGGGGCCGGGCGCCGCCACCCCGGGCAGGGCCAGCAGCCCGCGCAGCAGGTGCTCGGTGAGGGCGGCTTCCCGGGCCTGGAGGGTTGCGATCCCGGTGGCCTCCAGCCACTGCGCCGCGGCCAGCAGCCCGCCCAGGCCGGGCAGGTTGGCGGTACCCGCCTCGTAGCGGTCCGGAAGGATCTCCGGCTGGACCTCGCTGTGGGACGAGCTGCCGGTGCCGCCGCGGATCAGCGGCTCCGGCTCGAAGCCTTCCGCGGCCCAGAAGCCGCCGGTGCCGCCCGGGCCGAGCAGGCCCTTGTGCCCGGTGAAGCAGAGCAGCGGCACCCCGAGATCCGCCACCGACAGGGGCAGGTGGCCGGCGGCCTGGGCGGCGTCCAGGCACAGGGGCACCCGCGCGGCGCGGCACTGGGCCGCGATCTCGCCCACCTCGGGCAGGCAGCCGGTGACGTTGCCGGCGGCGGTCAGCAGCATCAGGTCCGGCCGCGCCGCCAGGGCCGCGCGCAGGGCTTCGGGATCGGGCCGGCCGCAGGCATCGAAGGGCACCACCAGGAGCCGGACCCCGCGTGCCGCCTCCAGGTGGCGCAGCGGCCGCATGATCGCGTTGTGCTCCAGGGAGCTCACCGCCACGCAGCCGCCGGGCGGCACCCGGCCGAGGATGACCAGGTTGAGCGCCTCGGTGGCGTTCTTGGTGAAGGCCAGCCGCTGCGGCTCGCGGATGCCGAACAGCGCGGCGCACGCCTGCCGCGCCTGGAACTGGATCCGGCTGGCCTCCCGGGCCAGGCGGTGGCTGGCCCGGCCCGGGTTGCCGCCCGCCTCGGTCAGGCAATGCAGCACCGCTTCCGCCACCCCCGGGGCTTTGGGAAAGCTGGTGGCGGCGTTGTCCAGGTAGATCATCGCCGCGTCCCCAGCATGAGCACGGCTTCGAGCACGCCGCCGGCGATGGCCATGGCCTTGTCCGAGATGGTGAAGCAGTGCTCCCGGCGGCCCCTGGGGTCCACGTCGGCCACCTTCAGGCCGGCCTTGGCCTGGTAGCCATTGCGGATCAGGCCGCGCAGCATGCCGTCGAACCCGGCGGCCAGCTCGACCCGGCCCTCCGCGCCGATCAGCGCCAGCACCGGCTCGCCCGCCTTGACCTGGTCGCCGATCTGCTTCAGGTTGGTCACCCGGCCCGCCACCGGCGCGTGCAGCACCCGCTCCCGGCCCTTGCCTGCGATCAGGCCCGGGGTGCCGGTATCCGGTTCGGCCCGGCCATGCAGCAGCACCCGCCCCAGGTCGTGGCCGCGGTTGGTCTCCACCACCGCGTCGGCGTCCACCCCCGCCTCGAACCCCGGCCCCAGGGCCACCACCACGTCGGCCATGCCGATGCGGGTGCCCAGGTTGCGCTTGGCGATGATGGCGTCCACCAGGCACAGCGCCCGCAGGTGCGGCAGCACGGCGCAGTGCGGATCGTCCAGCAGCGGCACCGGCCCCCCCGGGCCGAAGTGCTCCAGCGCCTCCTTCAGCTCCTCCAAGGATCCGGTCCGGATGGCCCGCACCCCCTCCACCTCGGCCTTGCCCTGGTACATCGCCTCGGACAGGCACACCGTCCGGCGGATCGAGCTGGGTTCGGCGGTCTCCAGCGCCGCGACCCGGAACCCGGCCCGCACCAGCCGGACGATGCAGCCGGTGGCCAGGTCGCCGGCGCCGCGCACCACCACGAGGTCTCCACTGATCATCATGTCCGGTCGTCTCCAGTCATTACTCTACTGCGGTTGCGCCCGGGCCAGGACCCTGGCCCCGGGCCGCTCCCGCAGCACACAAACCAGGATCAGGTCCGCCGGCACCGGCCCGCCGGACTGCAGCCCCTCCAGCAGGGCGGCGGGCTCCAGCCCGCACAGATCCGCCTGGTTCAGCACCAGCACCCGCCGGGCAGCGCCGGGAGCGCCCTTGAACAGCCCCAGGGGCGAACGGCAGAGGGCGGCCAGGTGCGGCAGGCCGATCGGCGCGCCCGGGGCGCAGCCGGTCACCGGGCCGAAAAGCTCGGGCCGGTGCACGGTGGCCCCGTCCATGGGCCGGCCCAGGCAGCCCAGGCCGATCAGGCCCAGCACCAGATCGGCCGCCGCCGGCACCACCGGCTCGAAGGCGGCGGGGGCCTTGACCGGCCGGCGCTTGGATCCGTCGGCTTCGACCAGGACGAAGGTCCAGGCGCGTTTCAGCTCGGCGACGCGGTCCGGGTGGATGCCCCGGAGCTTGCCCAGGGCCGGCTCCTCCTGGGCCGCGAGCAGGACCCGCCGGGCCGGGCCCGGGGCCGGCCCCGGCCCCCAGGGGCCGCGCGCCTCGGCCAGGGCCGGATCCAGCGCCAGCTGGTCGAAGCCGCGCCCCTGCTCCAGGCGCGGATCATACAGGTGGGTGGTGGTGGTCATGAGCACCCCGGCGGGGCTGGCCCCGGCCAGTTCCCCGGCCAGGCCGAACAGCGCACTGGTCTTGCCGCCGGCACCCACCAGGGCGACCACCCCGCCGGATGCCGGCAGGAACGGCAGGAGGCAGCCCTTGAGGTCCATCCAGCCCTCAGCCGCGCCGGCCCGGCAGAGCGCGGCGGAGGTCCGCGACGATGCCGGCGTTGCGGCGCACCGCCACCAGCTCGGCCAGGATGGCCACGGCCAGCTCGGCGGGGGTTTCGGCGCCGATGTCCATGCCGATGGGGGCCCACAGGGCCGCCACCTGGGCCGGGTCGCAGCCTTCCTTGACCAGCTGGTCGAGGATCAGCCGGGTCTTGCGCGCGCTGCCCATGAAGCCGGCGTAGCGGTACGGACGCTTGACCACCGCGCGCACGCAGGCCAGGTCCAGCTGGTGGCCGCGGGTCATGATCACGGCGTAGGTGGCCGCGTCGAACGGGAACTCGGCCACGGCCGGTTCGAAGGCGGCCTGCAGCCTGCGCACGCCTTCGGGGAACCGCTCCTTGGCGATGAACTCGGGCCGGTCGTCCACCACCGTGACCTGGAACCCGAGCAGGGGCGCCATGCCGGCCAGCGCCTTGGCCACGTGGCCGCCGCCCAGGATCAGCAGCTTCTCCTCCGGGAACACCGGATCGTAGAAGACCCCCGCCGCCTCGTCGAACCAGGCCTGGCCGTCGGCCAAGGCCCGGGCCGCCGCTTCGGCTTCGGCCGGCACACCGCAGACCGTGGCGCCGTCCTGGTCAAGCAGGGCCACCGCCACCTCGGCCGGCCCCGGAGCGGCGGCCCGGATGCGCTTGACCAGCAGCACCCGCTCGCCCCGCCCGAGCCGCTCCAGCGCCCCCAGGTACGGCGCGCGGTCCTCGATCAGCTCGATCAGCATCGTGCTGCTGCCGCCGCAGACCATGGCCGGGCCGGTGACGTCGTCGCCGACCATTTCAACCCGGAGCAGCGCGCTGCCCCGGTGTTCCAGGCCCTGCCGGCACGCCTCCAGCGCCATGGCCTCGCCCCGGCCGCCGCCCACCGTGCCCAGCACCCCGCCCCTGCCCACCAGCATCTTGGTGCCGGCGTGGCGCGGCGAGGAGCCCTTCACCTCGATGATGGTGGCCAGGGCCACCGCATCCCGGCCCTCGGTGATCGCCTTGACCAGTTCCATGTCCATACCGTTTCATCCCATCCGTTTATTTCTTGCGGCTGTATGGCGTCCCGGGCAGCGGCAGCCGGGTGCGGAACACTCCGTCCCGGCGGAAATAGGCCCCCGCCACGGCCGGAGCGGTGGGAATGGTGGTGATCTCCCCCACCCCCTTGGCGCCGAAGGCGACGCCGCTCGGCTTGGTTTTCACCAGGATACTCTCGACCGGGGGCACCTGGCTGGAACGCAACAGGCCCAGCGTGCCGTACTTGGCGGAGGGTTCCGAATCCTTCAGCGGGAAGTCCTCGGTCAGGGCGTAGCCCAGCCCCATGACCACGCCGCCTTCGATCTGGGCCTCCACATTGTTCGGGTTCACCACCTGGCCCACGTCGTGGGCGGCGACCACCCGCTCCACCTTGCCCGCCGCGTCCAGCAGCACCACCTGGGTGGCGTAGGAGTAGGCGACGTGGCTCACCGGGTTCGGCTTGGTCGAGCCGAAGGGATCGGTGACGCCGGAGTATTCCCGGTAGTACTCGCGGCCTTCCAGCTCGGCGAGCGGCTGGCTGTCCAGGTCGCGTTTCAGGTCCAGGGCCGCCAGCCGCGCGGCCTCGCCGTTGAACACGGTCTGCCGGGAGGCGGTGGTGGTGCCGCCGTTGGGGGTGGTGGCGGTGTCCGGCCGGGCCACCTCGATCAGGTTGCAGGGGATGCCGGTGATTTCGCCCACGAACTGCATCAGCACCGAGGCCAGGCCCTGGCCGATGCAGGCGGCGCTGGTGTATATGCCCACCTTGCCGCCCTCGACCCTGAGCTTGACCCGGCCCACGTCGGACAGGCCCACGCCGATGCCGGAGTTCTTCATGCAGCAGGCGATGCCGGCGTCGGGGCGGCTTTCGAAGACCTCCTTCACCGCCAGCAGGGTCTCCTTGAGCGCGGTGTCGGGATCGGCGATCTGGCCGTTGGGCAGCACGTCCCCGGCTTCCACCGCGTTGCGGAAGCGGAACTCCCAGGGGCTCAGGCCGGTCTGGGCCGCCAGGTCGTTGAGGCAGCATTCCATGCCGAAGCAGGACTGGGTCACCCCGAAGCCGCGGAACGCCCCCGCCGGCGGGTTGTTGGTGTACACCGCCCGGCCCAGGATCGACACGTTGGCGATCTTGTACGGCCCCGCGGCATGGGTGCAGGCGCGCTGCAGCACCGGGCCGCCCAGGGAGGCGTAGGCGCCGGTATCCGCCAGCAGGGTCGCCTTCATGGCGGTGAGGTGGCCATCCGCATCGCAGGCCACGGTGAACTCCATCTCCATGGCATGGCGCTTGGGGTGGACCCGGATGCTCTCCTGCCGGCCCAGGGTCAGCTTCACCGGCTGCCCGGAGATCCAGGCCAGCAGGGCGGCGTGGTGCTGGACCGACAGGTCCTCCTTGCCGCCGAAACCGCCGCCCACCAGCTTGCCGACCACCTTCACCTGCTCGTTGGCCACCCCCAGGGTGCCGACGATGCCGTGGTGGTCGTCATAGATGCTCTGGGTCCCGGTGTAGACCGTCAGGGTGCCGTCCGCCTCGGGCACCGCCAGCGCGCTTTCCGGTTCCAGGAAGGCGTGCTCGGTGGACGGCGTGCGGAAGACGTGGTGCGCCACGTGCGCGGCCTGGGCGATGGCCGCGTCCACGTCGCCCCGGGAGAGCACGGTCCGGGCCAGCAGGTTGCCCTTGGGATGCAGCCTGGGCGCGTCCTCGGCCAGGGCCGCCTCCGGCGTGGTCAGGGGCGGCAGCTCTTCGTAGGAAACCTTGATCCTGGCCAGGGCCGCCCTGGCCTGGTCCCGGGTCGCGGCCGCCACCAGCGCCAGGGCGTCGCCCACGTAGCGGGTCTCTTCGCCCACGGCGATCATCGCCGGCCAGTCGTGCACGATATGGCCCTGGAACCGGTCGCCGGGCACGTCCCCGGCCGTGATCACCAGCGCCACCCCCGGCATGGCCCTGGCTTCGGCGGTGTCGATGGCCAGCACCTTCACCCTCGGCTTGGGCGCCCGCAGCGCGGCGCCGTGGAGCATGCCGGGCACGAACATGTCGTTCACGTATTCCCCGGTCCCCAGCACCTTGGCCCGGGCATCCGGGCGGGGCATGCGCTCGCCGACCCCGTAGCCCGGGTTCAGGGCAGGCAGCGGCAGGTCCTCCCGCAGCAGCTTCCCGGCGCAGAGGATGGCCTGCTCGATCTTGGCGTAGCCGGTGCAGCGGCAGATGTTGCCATGGAGCGCCTGTTTCACCTCGGCCGGCTGCGGATCGGGGTTGGCGTCCAGCAGCCCCTTGGCGCTGATCACCATGCCGGGGATGCAGAAGCCGCACTGCACCGCGCCGGCGTTGGCGAAGGTCCAGGCGTAGACATCCCGCTCGCGCTGGGAGAGGCCCTCCACCGTGACCACCTTGCGGCCATCCAGCTTGGCGGTGGTGAACAGGCAGGCCCGGCTGGCCTTGCCATCCACCAGCACCATGCAGGCGCCGCAGGCGCCCTCGGAGCAGCCGTCCTTGACCGAGGTCAACCGGAGCTCATCCCGGAGGTAGACCAGCAGGTTCCGGTCCTGGTCGGTGCTGTGAGCGGTGCCGTTGATCAGAAGCGTGAACATGAGTCTACGGCCTCTCCAGGGGGTAAAAAATCGCTACAGACCTACTGTTCTGGGCGAGTCCGGGGTCCCTGCCTTCAAGTATACATATCCTTCAAGTAAATTCTGGTCACAGAATGGCTTGCCGTTTCGTTAAATTAAAATAAATATTATATACCGTTTTAGGATTTCATGGTCGGCCGCTGGAACCGCGGATAACCTTGTAAGACAATGAATACCTTGCAAGCTTCAACCATCCTGGTCGCTTCGTTCGTCGCCGGGGGCGTCAACGCCATCGCCGGGGGCGGCACCCTGGTGAGTTTCCCGGCCCTGCTGGGCGTCGGCCTCACCGGCCAGCAGGCCAATGTCACCAGCACCTTGGCGCTCTGGCCGGGCTCCATCGGCGGCTTCTACGGCCACCGCAAGGACCTGGCCGGCACCCACGCCTTCGCCCTACGCCTGGTGCCGCCCTCCATCGCCGGCGCCCTGGTGGGCGCGGGACTCATGCTGGCCACCCCGCACATCATCTTCGACCACCTGATCCCCTGGCTGATCCTCGTCGCCACCCTGCTCATGGCCGCCAACGAGCCGATTGCCCGGTATCTGAAGGGCGCCCATGACCGCGAACGCACCACCGCCTGGTGGACCGGGGCCATCGCCTTCCAGTTCCTGGTGGGGGTCTACGGCGGCTACTTCGGCGCCGGCAACGGCATCCTCATGCTGGCGGCCCTGAGCCTGCTGGGGCTCAAGGACATCCACCAGATGAACGGCCTGAAGAACTTCCTGGCCATCTCCATCAACGGCGTGGCCATCCTGGCCTTCCTCCTGTACGAGTTCATGTTCCACCCCGGCAACATCGTCTGGTGGATGGCCGTGATGATGGCCGTGACCGCCTGCCTGGGCGCCCTGGTCGGATCGAGCATGGCGCACCGGGTCGGCCGGCGCACGGTGCGGTTCCTGGTGATCGGGGTCGGCTTCGCCCTGACCGCCTGGTACTTCTACAAGATGCACGGCATCTAGCAACCGTGCTGCTCGTGCCAGGGTCTGACGGTGCCAGGGGCCCACGTTAGATTTATGTTTTATCGTTCACGGGGCTAGTGTGGCGCGGCCGCGCCAGCCCTCCGGTGGGCTGCCCGATCCGGAAAAGACCGCGGCTTCGTTGGCCGGTCGGGGCTGAGCCCACAAGCCCTTGCAAGGCTTTGCCGATGTCCAGGCCTTTCCGCTGTTCACCCGCCTAACCGATGACGGCATGCAAACCGCGCTGTTTGCAGCCAACCCAATTTAAATAACCCCTTTACCAAATATTCGATGATGCTAAATTCAGTAAAAAATTCATCAATTACTTTATAAAATATATGTAATTATATATGTAAAATATATTATAATAAAATGCATAATATGCACTCTATTCAGACAATCTTATGGTTCTATCCACATCCAGGCCATCCATGGTTATCCCTGACGTCCGCCCGCCTGAAAGGCGCCCCGTTCCTGGCCATGTACCGGGTCAATCCGACCGTACCGGCCGGAAAGACGAGCAAGGAGCGGTTGAGACTCATTAATTTTGTATGAAAAATATAGTAAATGAACAATATTTTTCAGCCCAACAAAGCGTCTCATTTACGCCCCAAAAATGCGCTTGTCCAGAGGGTCAAGGGCAAGTCCCCCGATTCAATGCAATTTTTAATATTTAGACACCCATTCATCGCCTGCGGTCTTCGGGAAGCCCCACGCCTTCAGCACCGCCAGGACGTGCCGCTCCCGGCGCCGCTGACGAATGCCTGCGACTGCTTCAACCCCCTGGACAACTTGGCCCGGGTCAGCCCGATGGCCTCGCGCAGGGCGCGGAGATCATGCGCAATGGAATTCCGCGCAAACGCCACGGCATCCATGCTTCCAAATGGGGGGCCCAGTGCTGGCTATTGGGATGTCCTTCACGTCCAATTTTAGATCTGCGCTCCTCCCCGTTCCCAAAACCCGTACTCATCTCCGGCGTCAGCTTCGGGCCGATCCATGGCGCCGCACTCGGGTGGCAGCAACCGGACAAACAAAGGGCAAGGGGAACTATTATAATTTTTAATTCATTTTTGATTCCGTCCGAACTGGACTCCTGCCTTATTCGAAGGTCGCCAGATCGAGGTGAATTCATGCAAATCCCATCCAGCACCAGACACCGAGCGATCCCCCTCGGCCTTTTGCTGTCCCTGGGCGGCTGGCTCCATGCGTACTTCGAGCCCACGGAAGTGCTGCTCCATTTGACCGACCAGGAGATGAGTTTCGAACTGGATGTGCGGGATCCCGCCCAGGCTGCTTCCGCAACGACCACCTTCCGCTGCGGCTTCCCGGACTGCCCTCATGCGGAGCCGGCGGACCCCGAAGGCCAATTTGCAGCGCGCACCGGTGGCAGGTTCGCCGAACGAATCCTGACCCTCGCCGGCACGACCCATCGGCGCGGCGTAAGCCTCCTCGACTGGCTGAGCCGGGCGATACAGGCAAAACGGGATGGGGTCCTTCCGCCCGCAGTGGCCTGAGTTCCACCTTGGAGATGGAACATGCCCGCTGATGGCCGCCCATGCCGGGCCAGTTCCGGAGAGCCCAGGTTACCCAGGCCAAACGAACGCTGGTCATCGGACTGAAGGGCGGACGGAAGTAATGCCAGGGCCAGATCCGGTCAAGTGCCTGACCAGTTCCCGGGTGTGCGGAGCAAGCGCCTCGAACTGGAGCATGCACAAGGAAAGGTGGCGGACCGCCCAGGCGTCGGTGAGCTTGATCGGTTGGATGGCCATGGACCTGCGCCACCGGCCCGCTGCGGTTTGAGGCAGGATGCCCATGCCCACATCCTGCGCCACCAGTGGGCCAATCCCCTCGAAGGTAGGGGTCCGGTCCCGGAATGAAAGGGGGTGGCCGGCTCGGGCGGCCTTGTCCTCGACGAAGTCCTGCAGAGGGCTGCCTCGACTCAGTCCTATAAAGTCCTGTCGAAGGATTTCCCGGAACGCGATGCTCCGGCGGGCAGAAAGTGGGTTGGCACGGGCAACCACCAACACGAGCCGGTCGGTGGCAAAGGGCAGCAGCTTCAGGCAGCCTGGATCGACGGCGTCTGAGATGATGCCGATCTCGGCGAAACCCCCGGCCACCGCCTTGACGATTTCGATGCTCGGGCGTTCCTTCAGGTCCATGTCCACCATAGCGTGGGCCGCAAGGAACTTCGCCAGGGGCTTGGCATCGTCGTAGGCACCCTGGCCGGGTCCCGGTTGTTGGTCCACGGCGGTTCCGGCTGGCTTACCACCGGACTCGGAGCCGCGCTGATGGTCTATGCGGGGTTTGGCCTGTTGGCACGGCAGATGACCGTTCCCCAACGACTGGAAAACCGCTGGGCGCCCCTGGTCGGCCTGACCACCGGCATGATCACGGGAGGAACCGGTGTCTTCGTCATTCCCGCCGTTCCGTTTATCCAGGCTCTCGGCTTGGGCAAGGAGGACCTTATCCAGGCGCTCGGCCTGTCATTCACCGTTTCCACGATCGCGCTGGCGGCGGGACTCTTGGGAGGGGGCGCCTTCCGGCTTAGTGGCCTTGGGTTGTCCAGCTTAGCCGTGGCCCCCGCTCTGCTGGGTATGTGGGTCGGGGGGCGGGTCCGGCTGCGGGTCAGTGAAGTGACGTTCCGCCGCTGGTTTCTCATCTGCCTGTGGGTGCTGGGTCTCGACCTTGCCCTGCGGCAATTCCTTGGTTTTGGAGGATGAAATGGCTGAACTAACGTTTTTTGCCTTATTCGTGTGGTTTTGGCTCGGTGGCCCTGGACGGGATTTGGGGCTGCCGGTGGAGCGCCAGGGAAATTCTGATTGAGAAAAAACAAAGAATTCCTATGCATCCGGCCTCCGAAAGGGGGCCTGAACGCTTACACCGACGATTGGAAGTTCCGAACCGCCGAAAAGACCCTTGACATCCGCCTGATGCACGGCCAGCCGAGGGAACGGATCACCAGGCCGGCCGGTAAGCCGCCGGCGCTGGAGCCGGTGCCAAGGTGCTGCGAAAGCTGCATCATCCTCTGAATCTGGAGCCGATCAGACCGCTGGCGCCGGCTGGCGGAGGGTCCGGCCCAGGGCCATGACCAGGGCGAACCCCGCCACGCTGGCCAGGGCGCAATAGCCGAGGATGGCCGTGTAGGACCCGAGCGCTTCCCGCAGCCAGGCCGCCAGGGGCGGGCTGAGCAGGGCGGCGGCGCCCCAGGCGGTGAGCGACAGCCCATAGATGCCAGGCGCCCGGGCCGGGCCGAAGGTGTCGGCCACCAGCGCCGGGCAGATGGCGAAACCGCCGCCATAGCAGCTGGCGATCAGCCACAGGCCCACGGCCAGCGCCAGGGGCGAGGCGCTGCCCCGGAGCAGGTAGAACACCAGACCCTGGACCAGGAACATGAGCATCCAGGTGGCAGTCCGGCCCAGCCGGTCGGAAAGGCTGGACCAGCCGAGGCGGCCCAGGCCGTTGCAGAGCCCCATCAAAGCCACGGCGGTCACCGCCGGGATGGCGGAGCCATGGGCCAGGGCGGCCGATTCCTCGAGCATGGGGCGGGCCAGGGCGATCAGCAGGATGCCGGTGGCGATGTTCACGAAGAACACCGACCACAGCAGCAGGAACCGCGGCTCCGCGAAAAAGCTGCCACTCCCCGCGCGGACCGGTGCCGGGCCATCCGGCAGGCGCAGGCAGGTGGACGCCAGCAGGATCAGGACAGGCCGATGATGTTGCCGTCGTCATCGATGTCGATGATCTCGGCGGCCGGGACCTTGGGCAGGCCCGGCATGGTCATGATGTCCCCGGTCAGCACCACCACGAACCCGGCCCCGGCCGACAGGGCCACGTCGCGGATCACCACGTCGAAGTGCCTGGGCCGGCCGCGCAGGGCGGGATCGGTGGAGAACGAGTACTGGGTCTTGGCCAGGCACACCGGCAGCCTGCCGTGGCCGGCCTCTTCCAGGGCCTTGAACTTGTTGCGCACCTTCATGTCGGCCATGATGTCGTCGGCGCCGTAGATGCGCTGGGCCACGGTGCGCACCTTCTCCCAGAGCGGGAGCTCGTCTTCATAGGTGAACTGGAGCTGGGGCTCGGCCGCGCTGGTCAGGTGCACGACCTCCCTGGCCAGGTCCAGCGCGCCCGCGCCGCCTTCGGCCCAGTGGGTCGCGCGGATCGCCTTCACGTGGACGGCGGCGCAGCCCTGCTGCACCGCGGCCACCTCCTCGTCGCTGTCGCTGCTGAAGTGGTTGACCGCCACCACCACCGGCAGCCCCCAGCCCTTGATGTTCTCGATGTGCTTCAGCAGGTTGGCCATGCCCTTCTCCACCGCGGCCACGTCCGGCACCGACAGCCGGTCCTTGGCGACGCCGCCGTGCATCTTGAGGGCCCGCACCGTCGCCACCAGCACCACCGCGTCCGGGCCCAGGCCGGCCTGGCGGCACTTGATGTCGATGAACTTCTCGGCGCCCAGATCGGCGCCGAAGCCCGCTTCGGTCACGGTGTAGTCGGCCAGGCGCAGCGCCAGCTTGGTGGCGATCAGGCTGTTGCAGCCGTGGGCGATGTTGGCGAACGGTCCGCCGTGGACGAACGCCGGGTTGTGCTCCAGGGTCTGCACCAGGTTGGGCTTGAGCGCGTCCTTGAGCAGGGCGGCCATGGCGCCGTGCACCTTCAGGTCCGCGGCGGTGATCGGCTTCTTGTCGTAGCTGGAGGCGACCACCATCCTGCCCAGGCGCTCCTTGAGCTCGGTGAGGGACTCGGCGAGGCAGAACACGGCCATCACTTCCGAAGCCACGGTGATGTCGTAGCCGCTCTCCCGGGGCTGGCCGTTGGCGGTGCCGCCCAGCCCGACCATGATGTGGCGCAGGGCCCGGTCGTTCATGTCCATGACCCGCTTCCAGACGATGCGGGTGGGATCGATGCGCAGCGCGTTGCCGTGGGTGATGTGGTTGTCGAGGGTGGCCGAAAGCAGGTTGTGGGCGACGCCGATGGCGTGGAAGTCGCCCGTGAAGTGCAGGTTGATGTCCTCCATGGGCACCACCTGGGCATAGCCGCCGCCGGCCGCGCCGCCCTTGATGCCGAAGCACGGGCCCAGGGACGGTTCCCGGATGCACAGGGCGGCCTTGCGGCCCAGGCGGTTCAGGGCGTCGGTCAGGCCGATGGTGGTGGTGGTCTTGCCTTCCCCGGCCGGGGTGGGGGTGATGGCGGTGACCAGGATCAGCTTGCCGACCGGATTGTCCTGGACCTGCTTGTAGAAGTTGAGCGAGATCTTGGCCTTGGTCTTGCCGTACGGTTCGATGGCCTCCGGGTCGATGCCGAGCTTGGCGGCGATCTGATCGATGGGCAGCATGGTGGCGGCACGGGCGATGTCGATATCGGGCGGGATGGTGGTGACCAGCATGGGTCTGACTCCTTCAAGATGTACAGATATGTATATACAAAGATGGGCAAAAGCCCACGGGCAGACAGAATACCTGGAATGGGGGGAATCCTCTATTTGTTCAGGACCTTCGCCGCGGCGTCGAAGATCTTCTGGTAGCCGGTGCAGCGGCACAGGTGGCCCGACAGTTCGCGGCGGATCTCATCTTCGGTGAAGGTCCGGCCGCTGTCCAGCAGGGCGGTGGTGGAGAGCACCAGGCCCGGGGTGCAGAAGCCGCACTGGATCGCCCCTTCTTCCACGAACGCCGCCTGCACTTCGGACAGTTCCCCGTCCTTCTCAAGGCCTTCGATGGTGGTGACGGTCTTGCCGTTGGCCCACATGGCCAGGTAGATGCAGGAATTGACCGGGGTGCCGTCGACCAGCACGGTGCAGGCGCCGCACTCGCCCACGGCGCAGCCCTGCTTGACGCCGGTGAACTGCATCCGGTTCCGCAGCACGTCGAGCAGGGTCTCCCGGATATCCACCTGGAAGGCGTAGGGCTTGCCGTTGACGGTGAGGGCGAGCTGCCTCAGAGTCGCGATGCCCGCGGTGTTGCTATTCAGCATGGAGGCCTCCGGCGCGTTTGGCCGCTTCCAGCACGGCCCGTTCTGTCAGGACTTCGATGAGGTGTTCCCGGTAATCCTTGGAAGCGCGCCAGGAGGTCCGGGCCTTGGAGGCCTTGACCGCCAGCCTGCCGATCTCCCGGCAGTTGGCCTGGGTGACTTCCAGGCCCCGGGCAAAGGCTTCCGCCTCCAGGCAGCGGATCGGCACCGGCGCGGCGACGCCCAGGCCGATGCGCAGGTCCTGGAACTTCCCCGCGCGCACCCGGCACACCACCGAAACGCCCAGGGTGGCGATGTCCATGGCCTTGCGCATGGCGAACTTGATGTAGTGGCCGCCGGTGCCCTGGTAGCTGGACCGGGGCACCAGGATGGCGGTGAGCAGCTCGCCGGGCCGCAGGTGCACCTTGCCGGGCCCCGCGTAGAACTCGTGGATGGGGATGATCCGCTCGCCCTCGGCGCTTTCCAGCCTGAGCAGGGCGTCCAGGGCGAACAGGGTGGACGCGCTGTCGCCGGAGACCGCGCCGTTGCAGATGTTGCCGCCGATGGTGGCGACGTTGCGGATCTGCGGGCCGCCCATGGACACCGCGGCCTCGGCCAGGCTCGGCAGGTGCTCGCGGATGATCGGGTCGAGGAAGATCTTGGCGAACGGGGCGGTGGCGCCGATCACGATGGTGCCGTCCCCGCGCAGGCTGATGGTCTCGAGCGACTTGATGCTGCGCAGGCTCAGCAGCCGGGACCAGCCGTCACCGCCGTGCTGGATGCGGATCAGCACGTCGGTGCCGCCGGCGATCACCCGCAGGTCCGCGTCGGCCTTCAGCATGGCCACCGCGGCCTCCAGCGTTTCAGGCTCTTGCAGGACTGAGATGTTGAACATCTTCCACGCTCCTCTCACACAGCAATCCCATTGCCTTGAACTTCTCGAACACCACCTGGGGATACAGGGGGATCTTGTTGAAGGCCACGCCGGTGGCGTCCAGCACGGCATTGCGCAGGGCCGGCCCGGGCGAGATCACCGGGCATTCGCCCAGGGACTTGGAGCCGAACGATCCGGCCGCATCCACGGTCTCCACGAACGCGGCATGGATCCTGGGGGTGTCCAGCATGGTCGGCAGCTTGTAGTCCAGCAGGTTGTTGTTCAGGGGCTTGCCGGTGGCCGGGTCGAACAGCAGCTGCTCCAGCAGGGCGGCGCCCAGGGCCATGCTGACGCCGCCGTGCACCTGGCCTTCGGCCAGCTTCGGATTGATGATCACGCCGGAGTCATGGACGTTGTAGAGTTCCAGCACCTCGATCTTGCCGGTCTCCATGTCCACTTCCACCGCCATGAAGGTGACGCCGTACGACATGGCGTTGACCCGCACGTTGGCGGACACGTCGCTCTTGATGGGATCGGCGTAGATCCGGTCGTAGTAGCTGTCCATGGCCACGTCTTCCAGCGAACACAAGGTCCGGTCCAGGGCCCTTTCGACGATCTGGCAGCCGCGGATGTCCAGCTCTTCCGGGTTCAGGCCGCACTTGCGGGCGGCGATGGCCAGCACCTGGTCGCGCGCCTCCAGCGCCGCCTTGCGCACGGCGACGCCGGTGACGAAGGTCTGCCGGGAGGCGTAGGCGCCGGTGTCGAACGGGGTGATGTCGGTGTCCTGCACCGTGACCACGTGGACCATGTCCATGGGCAGGCCGAGCACCTCGGCGGTGATCTGGGCGAACACGGTGTCACTGCCCTGGCCTATTTCGGTGGCGCCCACCTGCAGGGTGACCGAGCCGTCCTGGGCCATGACGATCCGGGCGCCGGCCAGTTCCAGCCCGACCGGATGGGTGCCCGAGGCGTAGCTGAAGCAGGCCATGCCCACGCCGCGCCTGAGGTGGCCGGTCTGGCTGGCGTAGGCGCGCTTCTTCTCGTCCCAGCGGATCAGCTCCTTGCCCTTGGCGATGCACTCGGGGATGCCGAAGGAGCGCACCACGTTCTTGGTGAGCGGGTCCTGGTGGCCGACGCTGATCAGGTTCATCCGGCGGAATTCGATGGGGTCGAGCTTGAGTTCCCGGGCGATGTCCTCCAGCAGGCTTTCCAGCGCGAAGAACATCTGCGGCACGCCGTAGCCGCGCATGGCCCCGGCCACCGGCAGGTTGGTGTAGACCGTCTTCGGCTCGAACTTGAAGCTGCGGAAGTGATACAGGGGACGGAACTTGGTCCCCGTGGACATGGCGATGGAATGGCCGTGGGAGGCGTAGGCGCCGGTGTTGCTCAGCACCTTGACCTCGATGCCGTGCAGCTTGCCGGCATTGGAGGCGGCGATGCGCAGGTGGATCTTCATGGAGTGGCGGGTGCGCGAATCGATGAACACCTCTTCGCGGGTGAAGGTGCAGCGCACCGGCCGGCCATGGACGGCCAGGCTCATGGCCGCCACCAGCGGCTCGATCACCACGTCCTGCTTGGCGCCGAAGCCGCCGCCGATGTACGGCTTGATCACCTGCACCATGCCCCAGCGCAGGCCCAGGGCCTGGGCGACGATGCGCCTGACGATGTGCGGGATCTGGGTGGAGGAGTTGACGACGATCCGGCCGTGGGTGTCCTGGTAGGCGAAGGCGGTCTGGTTTTCCAGGTGGCAGTGCTGGACGATGCTGGTTTCGTACTCGCCCTCGAACACCCGGTCGGCGTTGGCCAGTTCGGCCTCGATATCGCCGTACTGGGTGCCGAAGGAGCTGAGGATGTTGTTCGGCCGCTCCTCGTGGATGACCGGCGCGCCTTCCTTCATGGCGTCCTCCGGGGTCAGCACGAACGGCAGCACCTCGTACTCCACCTCGATCAGGTGCAGCGCCTGTTCCGCGACCAGCAGGTCCGTGGCCACCACCGCGGCGACCGCGTCGCCGACGAACCGGGCCTTCCCGGTGAGGATCAGCCGGTCGGCCACATCCCGGTGCGCCACATCCAGCGACCAGGGGTGCCCCGCCGTGGGGAACTTGATGGCCGGCAGGTCCTTGGGCAGCAGCACCGCCTCCACCCCGGGCAGGGCCTGGGCCTTGCTGACATCGATGCGCTTGACCAGGGCATGGGCGTAGGGGCTGCGCAGGACTTTCCCCACCAGCATGTCACGCTCGAAAAAATCCTCGGAATAGCGCGCCTTGCCGGTCACCTTCTCGACGGCATCCAATCGCTGGACGCTCTTGCCCACAATGTTCAAGCTCATGGTGCACCTCGATCGACTGAAACTCCAGCGCAGCCCGGATGCCCATCGGCTGGAGACCATTTGCTGATGGCTTTTAGTATGAAAGGCTGGGACGACTAATTCAAATTTTATTCATGGGTAATCGATTTTTTTCCATGGATTAAGTCTCAGAAGCAGATCCGGAACGGGTCCACCGTGCCAGCTTCTCGCGCAGCGCCCGGGTGGAGTATGGCTTGCTGAGGAAGTCGTCCATGCCAGCCTCCAGGCACCGGGCCACGTCGTCGCTGGTGGCGTTGGCGGTGAGGGCGATGATCGGCAGGCGGGCCAGGGATGCTTCCGCTTCGTGCAGGCGGATGCGCCGGGTGGCTTCGTAGCCGTCCATATCGGGCATCATGCAGTCCATCAGCACCAGTTCGAAGCCGCCGCGGGCCGCGGCGGCGGCGGCCTCCAGGCCGTTGCCGGCCAGTTCGAAGGTGCAGCCCAGCCTGGCCAGAAGGGTGCCGGCCAGCTTCTGGTTGATCACGTTGTCCTCGGCCAGCAGCACGTGGATGGGCCGGGCGGGGGTGCCCAGGACGCCCTGGACCTCGGGCACGCCGGGCTGGTCGGGGGCGGGGTCCGCCAGGGGGAAATCGGCCTCGATGAAGAATTCCGAACCCGCTCCGGGCTGGCTGTCCACGCCGATCTGCCCGCCCATGAGTTCCACCAGGCTGCGGCTGATGGCCAGGCCCAGGCCGGTGCCGCCGTAGCGGCGGGTGATGGTGCCGTCGGCCTGGGTGAAGGGCGTGAACAGCCGGTCGCGGTCCGCGGCGGTGATGCCGATGCCGGTGTCGCGCACCGCGAAGCGCAGGCGCCGCTGCGGCCCGGACGGCGCCGCACGGCAGGCGACCTGGATGGCCACGCCGCCTTGTTCGGTGAACTTGACGGCATTGCTGATGAAGTTGGAGATGACCTGGCGCAGGCGCACCGGGTCGCCCAGCACCGAGACCGGCACGTCGTCGGCGACGGCGCTTTCGATGCGCAGGCCCTTCTTGCGGCAGTTCTCGGTGTAGAGCGAGGCCAGGTCGGCCACCAGGGCCCGGGGATTGAACGGCACGCTCTCCAGGCGCATCATCCCGGCCTCGATCTTGGAGAAGTCCAGCACCTCGGCGATGATGGCCATGAGCTGGCGGCCGGAGTTGAGCACGGTGCGCACGTATTCGTCCTGCTCCGGGTCCAGGCGGGTGTGCAGCAGCAGTTCGGACATGCCCAGCACCCCGTTCATGGGCGTACGGATCTCGTGGCTCATGGTGGCCAGGAAGGTGGATTTGGCGGCATTGGCCGCTTCGGCCTGGCGTTTGAGCTCCAGGGTCTCCAGCAGGTCCGACTCCCGGCGCCGGATGGCCCGGACCAGGACCGTCAGGGCCAGCACCAGCACCAGGATGCTGGCGCTGGCCATGGCCGCGATCACTTTCACCGAGTGCCGCCAGTTGGCCAGGTAGAAGTCCTCGCTGACGGTGAGGTTGACGATCAGCGGAAAGCGCTCCACCACCCGCGCCGCGCCGAGCCGGGCCACGGACCGGCCATCCTCGGCCTGGCGCGGCCCGGTGGTGTAGGCCACGCCCTCGGTCCGGCCTTGCAGCCCGACGATGGTGTAGGTGGAGCCCAGCGTGTTGCGCTTGCCGATCAGCGAGTCGAGCCTCGGCCAGCGGGTCAGCACGGTGAAATCGCTGCGGTACAGGGCGAGCGAGGCGCCCTCGCCCAGGCTGGTGCCGAAGCGCTGGTAGAAGTCGGTGAACACGTCCACGGAGATGCCCACCAGCACGAGGCCCAGGAACTGCCCGCGGGCGTTCTCCAGCCGGCGGCTGATGTAGAAGACCCACTTGCCGTTGCCCTTGTTGCGCACCGGCACGCTGATGAAGTTGTCCACGCCCCGGTGCTTCGAGTGGGCCTGGAAGTAGTCGCGGTCGGCCAGGTTGATGGGCGGCGGCGGATAGCTGCGGCTGAAGTTGATCACCTCGCCGTTGGCCGCCACGATGCTGGCCACGTCCACCTGGGGCACGTTCTGCACCTGGTCCTTGAGCATCTGGTGGATCCTGGCGGTGCCCAAGCGGGCCATGCCGGCTTCATCCTGGATCCCCACGGCCCGGATCCGCTCGGCCATGCCGTCCAGCGCCAGGTAGGCGGTGGTCATGTTCTGGAAGGCGTGATCGGCCAGGATCAGCGAATGGCTGGCCATCTGCTTGCGCCAGACGTCGGTCTCCTGGCGGCGCAGGACCATGATCGAGCCCAGGGTGGACGCCACCACCAGCAGGATGAGCACCGCGCCCACGGCGACGGCCAGCCGGCTGGTGCGCAGGCTCCAGTGCGTTGGGTGGGCGTCCGGGACGGCCCGCATGGCCTCAGCGGGGTTTGACGTAGGGGATCGTCAGGGGGCCATAGGGGAGCACCGCCACGCTGGCGCCGGGCCCGCGGCTTTCGATCAGCGCGGCCAGGGCCTGTTCCGCATCGGCCAGGGGCTTGAACTTGGCCTGGCGCACGGTGGCGTCGTCCAGGGTCGAGTACAGGTAGCAGTCGGCCTTGTTCTGGATGATGGCCTGCACCTGCACCTGCCACTGGTCGAACATGCTGAAGGAGGGATCCTCGATCATCTCCAGCAGCTCCTGGGGCGTTTCGCGCATCTGAAGGATCTTGGCGTAGTTGCCGTGATTGGGCACGCCATCGGAGCATTCCGAGGTGCTGACGATCACGCCGCCTTGGCGGACGATCAGGGCGGCTGCGCTCATGCCCTTGACGGTCTGGTAGAGGTTCTGGTCCAGGGGATAGCCGGAGTTGGTGGTGATGACCAGGTCGAACGGCTGGTCCACGGCATACATGGCATTTTCCTTGACGAATTCGCAGCCGACCCGGTGCGCCTGGATGACATCGCCGGCGAACACGTTGGTGATCTCCTTGTTGCCGTTCAGGGTCACGTTCAGCATGAAGCCGGGCTTGGCCATCAGACAGTTCTGGGTCGCCGCGTCCTGCAGGATGTTGCCCTCCATCAGGCCCCAGGTGGTGTTGGGATGGCCGATCATCACGGCGTTGTGGAAGTCCAGGATGGTCTTGATCCCGGCGATCCCGGGGTTGATGCCCTTGGGGCCGCCGGAGAAGCCCGCAAAGAAGTGCGGCTCGATGAAGCCGGTGACGATCCTGAAGTCCGCCTCCACGTAGGTCTTGTTCAGGTAGATTTCGGAGCCGTAGCTGTTGCGGCCCACGTGCGCCAGCTTGCTGTCGTCGAAGGCGTCATGGTTCTCGATCCGCACCGTATCGACGATGTCCCGTCCGAGCATCTGGATCAGCTCTTCCCGGCTGTTGGCGCGGTGGCTGCCCACGCCGTTGACGATCACGAAGTTCTTCAGGGGGACGTGCTTGAGCTCGTTGATCAGCCAGGGCACCAGCTTTTCGTTGGGCGTCGGCCGGGTGATGTCGGAAATGACGATGGCCACCGTGTCGGTCGACTTGACCAGGTCCTTGAGCGGGGCCGTGCCGATGGGGTTGCGCAGGGCCGCGGCCACCGCCCCGGCTTCGTCGGCCAGGCCGGGAAGGTGCCGCGGCTCGATGACCAGGGCACTATCGGGGACGGCGATGCTGAGCCCGGTCTTACCATAGGCGAGCTGAACGGTCTTCATCGATCCCCCCATCTTGTTGAAAAGACATAAAATCATTCACCCATCATTCTACGTCAACCGGTTCCCATCATGGCACTTTCCCAGGAGATCGCCGATGCCACCCGAAGCCGCCCTCCCCGGCGCCCCCCTTTGCCTCCCCCCCCTGGACGTGATCGCTCCGGCCGCGTTCCACCTGCCGCCCGGAGCCTGCGACTGCCATGCCCACGTGATCGCCGACGGCGCCGGCCACCCGATGGTCGCCGGGCGCAGCTACACCCCGCCGCCGGCGCCCGAGGCCCGGTATCTGGACCATCTGGACGCCGTCGGATGCTCCCGGGGGGTCCTGGTGCAGATCAGCGTCTACGGCACCGACAACCGCTACCTGCTGGAGGTGCTGGGCCGCCACCCGGACCGGCTGCGCGGGGTGGCGGTGGTGGGGCCGGAGGTGACCGACCGGGAGCTGGAAGCGTTGCACGCCGCCGGGGTGCGCGGGCTGCGCATCAACGTGTCGTTCCCGGGCGGCGGCCTGGGCTTCGACGCCATGGAGACCCTGGCCCGGCGCATCGCCCCGCTGGGCTGGCACATGCAGTTCCTGGCCGACGGCCGGGAACTGCCCGGGCTGCTGCCGCGCATGCGCAGGCTGCCCTGCCCCGGGACGCTCGACCACATGGGCCACATGCCGGCCGCGCTGGGGCTGAAGCATCCCGCCTTCCTCGCCATGCGCGAACTGGTGGTGGAGCACGGCTGGTGGGTCAAGCTGTCCGGCGCCTACCGGCTGGCCGACGACTGGGAACACTCCGCGGAGATGACCCCGCTGGCCCAGGCGCTGATCGAGGCGGCGCCGGAGCGCATGGTCTGGGGCAGCGATTGGCCGCACGTGGCCATGGGCCGCATGCCGGACACCGGCTTGCTGCGCAACCTGCTCCAGGACTGGGCGCCGGACCCGGAGCTGCGCCGGCGCATCCTGGTGGACAACCCGGCCCGGCTATATGATTTTGGTGGCGTTACGAAATGACCAGCGCTTTTCCGGGCATTTTGTTGCGCCACCCTATGCCGGAACACGGGTTAATGGCAATGGTTAGGGGGCGTTGCGGAATAACCTGTGCAGTTCAGGTTATTCCACTACGGCCCCTTATGCCGGGGCCGCAAGGATCTGTTCAGGTTAATTCTAGACAACGGCTTATGCCAAGACAGGCGCCATTCCGGTCCCATGGGATCGTCCCGGAGCGCCCCGCTCAGCCCGGCGAGCCGGGCGCTGCGCTGGGAGTGGTCGGCGACATGGGCCTCCTGGGCGACAGAGCATCCTATCGGCCACCGGGACTCTTGTTGTGGCAAGATTAAGCAATGATCGCTTTGCCGGACTCCCTTCGCTCGTTGCGGCATCGCAACTACCGTCTTTTCTGCAGTGGCCAGATCGTTTCGCTGATCGGCACCTGGATGCAGATGGTCGCCCTGAGCTGGCTGGTCTACCGGCTGACCGGGAAGGCCGCCATGCTCGGCCTCATGTCCTTCTGCAACCTGATCCCGGTGTTCATCCTGGCCCCGGTGGGCGGGCTGGTGGCGGACCGGGTGCCTTCGCGCCGGTTGCTGCTCACCACCCAGACCGTGGCCATGACCCTGGCCTTGGTCCTGGCCCTGCTCACCCTGAGCCACCAGGTGCGGATCTGGCACCTGTTCATCTCGGCCCTGCTGCTGGGGGTCACCAACGCTTTCGACAACCCGGGGCGCCAGGTGTTCGTGGCCCGGGTGGTGCCCCGGCCCGACCTGATGAACGCGGTGGCGCTCAATTCCTCCATGGTGACCGGCGCGCGCATCGCCGGGCCGGCCCTGGCCGGCGTGCTGGTGGCGGTGGTGGGCGAAGGCTGGTGCTTTTTCCTGAACGCGGTCAGCTACCTGGCGGTCATCGCCGGGCTCCTGGCGATGACCTTCCCGCCCCGGGAAGCCCCGGTGGCGACCGAGCCCCAGTCCCATGCGCGCCGCCTGGCGGAAGGCTTCGCCATGGTCCGGCGCACCCTGCCCATCCGCAGCCTGCTGCTCCTGCTCGGCCTGCTGAGCCTGCTGGGCACGCCCTACGGGGTGCTCATGCCGATCTTCGCCGCCCAGGTGTTCCACGGCAGCTCCCGCACCTTCGGCCTGCTCATGGGCACCAGCGGCGCCGGCGCCCTGGCCGGGGCGCTCACCCTGGCCTGCCGGCCGCATTTCCACGGGCTGGGCCGCTGGATCGCGGCCACGTCGCTGCTCCTGGGGCTCAGCCTGATCGCCTTCGCCTGGTCGCGCTCGCTGTGGCTGTCCATCCCGCTCATGCTGGCGGTGGGCTACACCTACATGGTGGAGATGGCCGCCACCAACACCCTGATCCAGATGATGGTCCCCGACGCCTTCCGCGGCCGGGTCATGTCCATCTACACCATGATGTTCCTGGGCATGGCCCCGGTGGGCGGACTGCTGGCGGGCCTGCTCGCCCATCGCCTGGGCGCGCCGCTCACGGTCGCCCTGGGCGGCGCCGGCTGCGTGATCTGCGGCTGCGCCTTCACCCTGCACTACCGGAACTGGCGGGCCGGGGCCAGGGAGCTGCTCCAGGCGGCCGGCCGCTAGAACAGGGGATCCTCCAGGAAGGCCTTCACCTGGTCCTGCGTTACCTGGGACAGCAGGGCGAATTCGCTCTCGGCCAGCAGTCCGCGGGTGTGCATGGCGCACAGGTGCTCCATGGCGTTGGACCGGGTGAGGTCATTGAAGATCCATTCGATTTCCTTGTCCTGCTCTTCAATAACTTGAAATATTTCAAGGTAACGGGCGTGAGCCTTCTTGCCCGGAGTCGAATTGATCCGCTCAATGTCGGTAAGCACGCGCTGGCAGAAACGCTCCAGCGCGAGGTCATGGAGTTTGCGCAGGGTCTTCCAGTCGGACTCAGGCAAATCACCATCCATGCTCACCCCCTGCCGGTTAGTGTATGTCCATAATAATAGCAACACCAGGGCTGCCCCTGCCCGAAGCCTGATCCTGATCCTGATCGAGCCGGAAGGGGCCCGTGCCTGGGGCGGGTTGCGGGAAGGCGGAAGCTAGACCCCATGTCCCGGCTGCAGCCCGAGGGCCAGCCCGTGGGCGGCCCAGGACAGGCCGGAGCAGAGCACGAAGTAGACCGCCGCCGTGAACAGGAAGATCTCCGCCGGGTAGATCTGCGCCCGGGTGTTCACCTGGTTGGCGGTCATGGTGAGTTCCGGGACGTTCAGGATGAACGCCAGCGAGGTGTCCTTGATCATCGAGGCGAACAGGGCCACGTACGAAGGCACCAGGTTGCGCAGGGCCTGGGGCAGGAGCAGGGCCGTGAACACCTGGCCCTCGCTCAGTCCGCTGGTGATGCCCGCCTCCCGGTGGCCCCTGGGCAGGGCGTCCAGGCCCGCCAGGGTGGTGTGCATCACCGCCCCCGAACTGAACCAGGCCAGGGCCAGGATCACCGAAAGCGCCCCGGGCACCTTGGTCCGGAACAGCGCCGGGACCAGGAAGTAGATCCAGAAGATGACCAGGATCAGGGGGATGCCCCGGACCAGGTCGGCCAGCATGGTCAGCACCGTGCGCAGCCGCCGGGGGCCAAGCCATCCGGCCAGGGCCAGGCCGATGCCCAGGACCAGGGAAAGGGTTCCGGCCGCCAGGGCCATGAGCACGGTGAGCAGCAGGCCGCCCACGTCGCCCTGGAACGTCCTGCCCCACAGGAAGTAGTCCCAGTTCTTGACGATGATGGTGAAATCGAGGCCCATCTCAGGCCCTCCTTCCGGCGAGCAGGACCCGCTCCAGGCAGAAGCCGATCGCCAGGTAGAGCACGGTCGCCACGGCGAAGGCCTCGAAGGCGTGGCTGTTGAAGCTTTCCACCTGCCGGGCCTGGTAGGTGATCTCCGCCAGGCCGATGCTGCAGGTGACCGACGTGAGCTTCATCAGGTTCAGGTACTGGCCCACCACGGGCTGGTAGGCGTTGCGCAGGGCCTGGGGCAGGAGGATCTTGGCGAGGGTGTCCCAGCCGCTCAAGCCCTGGCTGGCGGCCGCCTCCCGCTGGCCCGGGGCCACGGCGTTGAGCCCGGCCTGGAGCTCCTCCGCAAGGAAGACGCCGATGAACAGCCCGACCCCCCAGGCCGAAGCGGCGAACTCCGGGGCGAACAGCGAAACCTGGCCCGGCAGGACGCTCCAGGGGTGGTCGCCGGTCATCCAGGCCTTCAGCCCCGGGGGCAGCAGGCCGAAGCCGACGAAGTACCACACCAGCAGCTGGATCAGCAACGGGGTGTTGCGGATCACGCTGATCCCGGCCCGGGTGGCGAGGCGCACCGGAGCCACCGGCGACAGCCTCAGGGCCGTCAGGCCCACGGCCACCACCGTGGCGATCCCGCTGGCGACCAGGGTGATGGCCAGGGTGACCGCCAGGCCCGACAGGAGCCAGTGCAGGGGTTGCCCGGTCAGTACGCCGGACCAGTCGATGGAGAGGCCCATTCAGTCCCCCACCGTGTGCAAGGGTGACAGGATCTGGCTGAGGAACTGCCGTGCCCTTGGACTTCGGGGCGCGCCGAAGAAGTCGTCCGGATGGGCGTCCTCCTCGATCCGGCCCTGGTCCAGGAACAGGATCCGGTCGGCTACGGTCCGGGCGAACCCCATCTCATGGGTGACCACCACCAGGGTGATGCCCTGGTGGGTCAGCTGGCGGATGACGGTGAGCACTTCGCCGATCATTTCCGGATCCAGGGCCGAGGTGGGCTCGTCGAACAACAGGAGATCGGGCCCGGTGGCGAGGGCCCGGGCGATCGCCACCCGCTGCTGCTGGCCGCCGGAAAGCTGGCCCGGGAAATTGCCGGCCTTGTCGGCCAGGCCGACCCGGTCGAGCACCTCGTCGGCCACCGCGTCGGCTTCGGCCTGGGTCTTCCCGAGCACCTTGCGCAGGGCCAGGGTGACGTTCTGGCGGGCGCTCATGTGCGGATACAGGTTGAACTGCTGGAACACGAAGCCCACCCCGGTGCGGAGCCGGCGCAACTCCTCGCCCCGGGCGTGGGTGGAACTGATCCCGTCCACCAGGATGTCGCCCCGGGTCGGAACTTCGAGCCGGTTGACCATCCGGATCAGGGTGGATTTCCCCGACCCGGATGGGCCGCAGACCACGACCACGCTGCCGCGGTCGATGGTCAACGTGATGCCGCGAATGACCTCCAGGGCGCCGAAGGACTTGTGGACATCACGGAACTCGATCACCGGAGGCACGGCCATGGCTACTTGCCGACGGTGATCTTGAAGCCGCGGGGCACGTTGAC